>WUAI01000024.1 GCA_009827225.1 Flavobacteriaceae bacterium
TTTTGGCATCTGCAAGACCTTCACGAGTGGCTACATTGCTCTCGATTTGTTGCAGATGATGTCCGTGAACAGTCATACCTAAATTCATAAAACTCGATTTGAGCTTATGCGCCAGCGAACTCGCCCTCGTATAGTATTCTCTCTGTATACATTTCTGAAGACTTTGGTAGTCCTCTGGGGTAGTCTTTATAAAGATCTCTAACAGGGAGATGACAAAGTCCTGATCGTTATCAAAGGTTTCCATGAGGACATTGAGTTCCACATTTTTGTTCTTTTCTGGGCCTGTCTCCTGCATTCCATCTTGAAAGTCTTGAGAATGAGGTTCCAGGTTTTCGTCTGAAATGAGCCAGAACAATACTTCCTTGATTGCATCTTCACTCAAAGGCTTTGTAAGATAGAAATCGATACCAGCTTTGATCGCATTTTTGCGGGCCTCAGGAAATACATCCGCTGAACAGGCTACGATCGGAATTTTGTTCAACGAAAATTCGTTCATCTCCTTGATATGCTGAATCGCCTCAAAACCGCTCATGACAGGCATATGCATGTCCATTAAAATAAGGTCGTATCCTCCTTTTTGATTGGACAACATATCGATTGCCTCCTTACCGTTCTCTGCAATATCTACTTCCACCTTAAGTCTCTTAAGCAACTGCTTTATGTAGAATTGATTCATTTGGTTGTCTTCAGCAACCAATACTTTGAGGCCTTCCAGTTCCTTGTCATGGGTAACATAGGTTTTCACCGAGTTCGCCATACTAACCAGGGAACTTTTCTTGTAAGGAATGTTGCAGGAGAATGTGGATCCCTCTCCGGGTGTACTCTCCGCATCAAAGGTACCATCCTGCAAATAGACCAATTCTTTAGTGATGGCAAGTCCAAGGCCTGTGCCGTCCGCATTTTCTCTATTTTGTATCTGGTAGAAGCTCTCAAATATCTTCTCAAGATTGTCGGGTGAAATGCCAATCCCGGTGTCCTGAACACTGAATTGAAGTTCATTATGTTCATCATCCGACGACAATAGTCTTACGCTAACCTTAATGGAGCCTCGCTTGGTGAATTTGATCGCATTGCCTATAAGATTGTTCAGGATCTGATTCAATCGGTATTGATCTCCAATTACAATGTGTGGTACATCGTTGTCGAATTCAGTGATGAGTTCCAATCCTTTCTCACGAGCTTTGATCTCGAAACCGTCCGTTAAAGTTTCCACAACCTTTCTAAGGTTGAAATCTATGGATTGAAGTGTAAGTTTCCCGGCTTCAATCTTTGAAAAATCCAGGATATCGTTTACTATCGACAAAAGGTTTTTCGCTGAAAAATCAATGCCGTCCAGATTTTTCCGTAAGCCTGCCACTTCGGTAATATCCCCTTTCTTAAGTATTTCTGTGAGTCCGAGAATTACATTTAAGGGGGTCCGTATCTCATGACTCATGTTGGAAAGAAAAGTGGACTTCACTTTCGCTGTGCGCTCCGCCTGAATTTTAGACTCGCGAATGGCTTCCAACATATGTTTTTTATCACTGATGTCTTTCAGAAATATACTATAGGTAGGAACGGATTTCGAATAGTTGTTGGAGATGGAAATTTCATAGTCGATGTCCTCCATACTGGAATCTTTCAACACGATCTCACTCCTTTTCCCGATCACGCGGTTGGGTTTACCCGATTGGGAATTCAACAGATCTTCGCTAAGCTGTAAGGAAAATTCGCGTGGTAGGAGATTCATGATGGAAGTCCCCTCTAATTTTCGGGGAAGCACATTTAATATTTTTTGAGCGTTATAGTTGCTAAATAGCACTTTTCCAGCTGAATCGATCATAATATACCCATCGAGGATATTCTCAAAAATGTTCTTGTTCTGCTCCAGTTCCGAGGTGTGACTTTGGGTGGCGGCCCCATTGCCGTTGATAGCGACCAGTTTACGAACAGGAGGATCGGGCTTCAGGGTGTTTTCTTCGGAAGGGATTAGATCCTCGATCGCACGTATCGTCTTGAACCTGGGATATAAATTTTTGAATTCGATATACGAATTCTGATAGAAATTTTCTGCTTCCTCAACGCCTATACCAGGAATAAGGGATTTCTTGAGACTTCTTGAAATCTCTTTAAACTCCTGTAGTTTATTTACTCTTTCCACAATATTCAGGGTCGATGGAGGGGCTTCTGCCAAAGAGGGTCTTGATAAGTATTCCCGGCCAATGGAAGCCGTTTCCGGTCTCGAAATGAGAGAGTAGAACATATATTTCAGAAATAAATATGAAAAAAGCGTATCATGCTTTTTGTCAATCTCTAACAAGGGTAGAAACGGATCCGTTTGAAATAGTTCCGGGAATTCGTACCTGCATTCTTCTCTCAGTTTTTTCTGCGTGTTGATATATCGTGGGTCTTTGAAGACCAGGTATTGCTCCAGTTCCAGGTAGTAATACACCAGGTTGACGTTCGCCAAAAATTCAATTTCGGGATACCGGTGCTTTTCAATTCTGGATTCCAGTTCCTCAATTTGTCGTGAGGAGGAGCTTTTGTTGATTAGGTATTGAAGAAAATTGTCCCGTTTTTCTTTGATTAAATCCTGAACAATATCAATACCTTCATCTTTCGTAAAGAGACGAGTTAAAAGTGTACTCATGGGGGCTATTTTATAATGAAGGAAAATTCCTTCAAAAACCTAATTTACGAAATAGGAAATAGCATCCTAATAATCAACGATATATTCGTTATACTGTAATAAAAATCCTACAAAAAGTAAATTTTGTTAACTGTTTTTACACTATTGAGCATAAAAAAGGCTCCCACATCGGAAGCCTTTGTTGTAATTATGATCGAATTATTTACGATCTCTGTTGCGGTTGTCGCGGTTTCTGTTATCCCTTCCGCGATTGTCTCGACGAGGAGGTCTTTCCTTATATCCTTCAGGTTTTGGAAGAATCGCCTTTCGTGAAACTTTTTCTTTTCGAGTTCGAGAATCAATTCCGAAATACTTCACATCAAAAACATCACCCATGTTTACCACATCGGTCACGTTTTCCGTTCTTTCCCAAGCGAGTTCAGAAACATGCAACAGTACTTCATTTCCTGGTGCTTCCATATATTCTACTACAGCTCCAAAATCAAGCAACTTTATTACTTTCACTTCGTAAACGCTGCCCACTTCAGGTTTGAAGGTGATCGAATCTATTTTCGCCAATACGGCATCAATTCCATCCTGATCGGTACCAAGGATCTCTACGATTCCTTCTTCAGTCACAGGGTCTTCATTAATTACGATAGTGGTTTTGGTTTCTTTCTGAAGTTCCTGAATAACTTTTCCACCAGGACCAATAAGTGCTCCGATGTATTCTCCAGGAATAGTGGTTGTCACCATCTTCGGAGCATGAGGTTTCACATCCGGTTTAGGCTCGGCAATGGTGTCTGTAAGCTTTTCGAGTATATGCAATCTACCATCTCGGGCCTGCTGTAATGCCTGTATCAGGATCTCATAACTCAATCCCTTGATTTTAATGTCCATTTGGCAAGCAGTGATCCCATCAGCAGTACCGGTTACTTTAAAGTCCATATCTCCCAAGTGATCTTCATCTCCTAAGATATCGGATAAAACAGCATATTTTCCATCCTCGCGAGAGATTAGTCCCATTGCGATTCCGGAAACCGGTTTCTTCATTTGCACTCCTGCATCCATCAATGCCATGGTACCGCTACAAACGGTCGCCATGGAAGATGATCCATTAGACTCCAATACTTCACTTACCACTCGAACGGTATAAGGACAATCCTCAGGGATCATGCCTTTAAGTGCTCGTTGCGCCAAATTACCGTGTCCTACTTCTCGTCGGGAAGTTCCACGAATAGGTCGTGCTTCACCAGTGGAGAATGGAGGGAAATTATAGTGCAGGTAGAAAGTCTCTTCTCCTTCATGAGACGGCATGTCAATTTGATTGGCCTCTCTGGAAGTACCCAGAGTTACCGTGGCTAGTGCCTGAGTCTCTCCTCGGGTGAATACAGAAGAACCGTGCGTAGAGGGTAGATAATCGATTTCACACCAAATGGGTCTGATCTCAGTCGTTTTTCTACCATCCAATCGAAGTCCTTCATCCAAAGTTAAGTTTCGAATTGCTTCCTTTTCGGCTTTCGCCACATATTTGTGAATCAATTTCCCTAACTCATCTTGTTCTTCTTCAGAAAAAGCGTTAAACACTTCTTCCTTTATTTCGCTGAATGCTTGTCCGCGTTCATGCTTTGAAGATCCTGCTTTCGCCACGTTATAGGTTTTATCGTAAACCATATCATAGATCTTCTTTTCTAGCGCTTCATCTTCTGCAGCAGGATCGTATTCACGCACTTCCTTTTTTCCAAACGCTTCTGCCAATCGCATTTGAGCAGCACATTGTACCTTGATGGCTTCATGTGCAAATTTGATGGCTTCTGTCATTTCTTCTTCGGAAATCTCATCCATCTCACCTTCCACCATCATCACGGAATCTGCGGAAGCACCAATTACCATATCGATGTCGCTTTCTTCCAATTGCGCTCTTGATGGATTGATTATCAACTCTCCATTAATTCTTCCTACTCTTACTTCGGAAATAGCACATTCGAAGGGGAAGTCGGATAATTGAATTGCCGCTGAAGCCGCTAGTCCGGCCATTGCATCCGGCATTACATCTTCGTCGTGAGACATCAACTGGATCATCACCTGAGTTTCTGCATGATAATCTTTAGGGAAAAGCGGACGTAATACTCGGTCTACCAAACGCATGGTTAAAATTTCACCATCGCTGGGACGCGCTTCTCTTTTGAAGAATCCTCCGGGATATCTTCCTGCCGCTGCAAATTTTTCACGATAGTCTACCGTAAGAGGCAGAAAATCTACGTCGGAAGCATGGTAGTTAGAAACTACAGTACAAAGGAGCATACATTTTCCAGATTGTACCACGACGCTTCCATGAGCCTGTTTGGCTAATTTTCCGGTTTCAAGCGTAATGGTACGCCCGTCACCAAGGTCTATGACCTCTTTAAATACTTTAGGTATCATTTTAATTGTTTTTCATTTGTTCTTAGGCAAACAATGCCATTGAACTATTAGTTTTTGGTCTGTGTCTGTCGATCAGACACGCGTTGTTGTGTTGTTGTGGTGACCAATGAAAAACTAAAGGGTAGCTTTTTCTATGTACAGTTTCAGAATACTCTGAAAAATATAAAGGGGGCATGAGCCCCCTGAAATTCTTACTTACGTAATCCTAATTCTTTAACGATCGCACGATATCTCATGATATCTTTCTTCATTAGATAATCCAATAAAGAACGACGCTTACCTACTAATTTTACCAAAGAACGCTCAGTGTTATAGTCCTTGTGGTTTTTTTTCAGGTGCTTTGTTAAATGATCAATGCGATAAGTAAATAACGCAATCTGACCCTCTGCGGAACCGGTGTCCGTTTTAGACTTTCCGTGTTTTGCAAAGATTTTTTCTTTTTCTTCTGGTGCTAAATACATGCCAATATTATTTAAATGATTTTTATGTACCCGAATGCCTTCGTGGCAATCAGGCTGCAAAATTAAGAAAAGAAAATGAATAAATCTTAAAATTATTCAAATATCAAAATATAATTAATTCAAATTGTGTGCGTTCTAGTATTCGACAAACCCAAACCTAAATCTAATTGTGATGAACAAAAAAGTTAGAATTTACCTATTTGCCACTATTTACGCATTCGGATTCACGCTGGTAAGTTGTGATAAAGATAACGATTCGAACAACAATACGACCTTTTCAGCAGAAAACGCTGCCCTTGCCGCTAAAACGGACGCTACGGTAGATGGAACCATGAATATTCTGGAGACCGGTTACGACGAAAATGTAGACGGAACCAGAACAGCAGTATCTCTTTTTCCGGAATGTACTGTAATTACTATCGTTACCTCAGGGAATGGAGGTACTATCACCCTGGACTTTGGAGACGGATGCCAGCTGAATAACGGAGCCACAGTTACCGGAGTTGTAGAATTGGCCTATGGACCTATCGATGGTGGAACCCGTACTATAGATTACACCTTTCAGAATTTTACCTATAATAATAACGGCGTTACCGGAGGCGGTCAGATCGTAAGAAGGATTGCCAATGCCAATGGAAACCCTGAGTCTACAGTGAATGAGACCATTGTTGTTTCATTTCCTGACACGGAAGTGACGGCAACCAGGGTGGGAGAGCGCATTTCTGAGTGGGTAGAAGGAGTAGGTTCCGGTACCTGGCTCGATAATGTGTTTCATATCAATGGAAACTGGAATACGACATTTACCAATGGCTTTGAACGCGACGGTGAGGTTACCGAAACTCTAGTCTGGGAACTGAATTGTCTGTATTTGGTGAGTGGAGAAATAGAAGTCACTCAGGACGGATTTACCGGAAGTATCAATTACGGTGACGGCACCTGCGATAACCTGGCAACACTAACCATCAACGGTCAGGATTACCCCATCTTTTTATAATACCTCACAAACCTCATATATAAAGGCTTTCCTGTTCGGAAGGCCTTTTTTTGCATTTTTTTTAGAATTGGTTTTAAACCTTTCTGAACTGTCATGGTCATAAGGGCATAACTCTTAAATGTAAATACCATGAAAACAAATTTATTGAAGATGGGAACCATCGTTACTTTAAGTGTAAGCATGTTTCTTACTTCATGTAGCAAGGACGATGATTCAACTGTGACGGAGGACACACTTACCTCAGAATTAACGGCAGAGCAATCTAAAATGACGGCCGAAGCAGAGCAGGCTTCGGACGAGGTTTTTGACCTTTTGGATATGGCCTATGCCGAGCAGGAAGAAGATGCCAATCGAAATGCCAGTCTGTTCACAAGTTGTGTCAGTATTACTCTCAGTTATGAAAATGGTACGACTTTCATTACGCTCGACTTTGGTTTGGGATGTGAATTGAATAACGGTGCAATTGTATCCGGAATTGTAAACCTTAGTTACGGCCCTATCGTTGCTGGTACGCGAACCATTACCTATACTTTCGACGACTTTACTTACAATAACAAAGGTGTAGCGGGAGGAGGCACCATTTACAGGCAGAGAAACAATGCTAATGGCAATCCTCAGTCTACTGTAAATAAAGCCATTGAAATCACTTTTCAAAATGGTGTAGTAGCTGATGTGAACGGAACTAGAGTGGCTGAATGGATCGAGGGAGTAGGTAGCGGGACCTGGTTGGACAATGTGGTGTTGGTTACCGGAGACCGTGATATTGAATTCAGTTCAGGCTTTACTCATTCGGCATTGGTTACCGAAGCATTGCGAAGAGAAGCAATTTGCCCCTATTTCGTGAGTGGAACCATAGAAATTACCCGGAATAATGGTGAAGGTACACTTGATTTTGGGGATGGTACCTGCGATAACCAAGCCCTATTAACCGTAAACGGTCAGGAAATAGTTATCATTCTTGGTAATTAGTTGATTAGTTGGTTTCTGTTAGCGGCTCATTTTTGAGCCGCTTTTTTTATGCCGTTTTTTCCCGTAACGGACGATTTTGAATCAAATCAAGGTATAAATTGATGTTTCGCTTGAGATCTTTTCGGTGACTGATAAAATCCAGGAAACCGTGATCCAAAACAAACTCTGCAGTTTGAAAACCTTCCGGAAGTTCTTTACCAGTGGTATCTCTCACAACTCGAGGCCCTGCAAATCCAATTAAGGCCCCCGGCTCACTGATATTGATATCTCCCAACATCGCAAAAGAAGCCGTAGTTCCTCCCGTGGTAGGATCGGTACAAAGAGAGATATAAGGAATCTTGGCCTCCGCCAATTGTGCCAATTTCGCACTGGTCTTCGCTAATTGCATCAGGGACAATGCTGCTTCCATCATACGTGCTCCTCCACTTTTGGAAATCATTAAAAATGGAATTTTCTTTTTTCGGGAGTATTCCGCAGCGCGAGCGATCTTTTCACCTACCACACTACCCATGGAACCACCGATAAAACTAAAGTCCATACATGCGACCACAAGATCTTCACCCATGGATTTTCCAACTGCGGTTCGAACAGCATCCTTTAATCCTGTTTTATCCTGTGCAGTTTTTAATCGATCCGTATATTTTTTGCTGTCTTCAAAACCAAGCGGGTCTTTAGAAGTAAGATTTTTATCCAGCTCTTTAAATTCGTTATCATCGAAAAGGATCTCGAAATATTCTTTACTCCCAATTCGAACATGATAGCCATCCTCCGGGCTCACATAAAAGTTCTTTTCAAGTTCTTCCGCATCAACTATCTTCCCGGTAGGAGATTTGTACCATAACCCTTTTGGCACATCTTTCTTTTCTTCTGTAGGGGTCTGGATTCCTTTTTTAGTTCTTTTAAACCAAGCCATGCCTTAAAATTTTTGGATTATAGTGTGTTGATGTTGTTGAGGTCCTCAAACGCTTGTATCAATCTTTTCTTGAAAGTCAATTCACCTTCACGCAACCATTTTCTTGGATCGTAGTATTTTTTATTCGGAACATCATCTCCATCAGGATTTCCAATTTGAGTTCTCAGGTACTCAATATTTCCGGTCATATAGTCACGGATACCTTCATTGAAAGCAAACTGGAGGTCGGTATCAATATTCATCTTCACCACTCCATATCCTATGGCCTCGCGAATTTCAGCTAAAGTAGAACCACTTCCACCGTGGAATACAAAGTCGATCGGGTTATGACCTGTTCCATATTTGTTTTGAACATATTCCTGCGAATTCTTCAGGATTACCGGAGTCAATTTCACATTTCCGGGTTTGTATACTCCGTGTACATTACCAAAAGCCGCTGCTACCGTGAATTGGTTGCTTACCTGCATCAACTCTTCATAAGCGTAGGCTACCTCTTCGGGTTGTGTATATAATTTTGAACTGTCTACATCTGTATTATCCACGCCATCTTCTTCACCGCCTGTAATTCCTAATTCAATTTCAAGGGTCATGTCCATTTTAGACATTCGCTCAAGATAGCGCTTGCAGATTTCTATATTCTCCTCTATTGGTTCTTCTGAAAGATCCAACATATGAGAACTGTATAAAGACTTCCCGGTCGCTTTGAAATGCTCTTCACCCGCATCCAGCATTCCGTCTACCCATGGCAACAATTTTTTAGCGCAATGGTCAGTATGCAGAATCACAGTGGAACCGTACGCCTTCGCCATTTCATGAATATGCTTGGCACCTGCTACTGCTCCTGCGATGGCTGCTTTCTGGTTTTCATTGGAAAGGCCTTTTCCAGCGTTGAAGTGAGCACCACCATTAGAAAATTGAACAATTACAGGGGAGTTTAATTCTTTCGCCGTTTCAAGAACCGTGTTGATGGTATTGGATCCCACCACATTCACAGCCGGCATCGCAAAACCTTTTTCTTTGGCTAGTTGATGAATTTTTTGAACTTCTTTTCCAGTAGCCACTCCGGGCTTAATGTCATGACTCATATTTCAATTGGTTTAGCAAGCAAAAATAACAAAATTTAATGTTTTTAGAAGGGGTAGTTAATACCAATGTTATAGACGGCATTTCGGAAGTTGTAAGCCTTGAACCAACGACCTCCTTCAGGTAGCGATGGGTCGTAGGTTTTGAACCCGGTATCGAAACGAAGTACGAAAAAACCAAAGTCATATCGCAACCCGATTCCCGAAGCCACGGCAATCTCGGTGAGGTCTCCCAAACCGTTAAATACAAAGTCGGGATTTTCGGTATCATCGGCGACATTCCAGATATTTCCCGTGTCTATAAAGAAAGCTCCTTTAAAACTGCCCAGCAGCGTAAATCGATATTCTGCATTAAACGCCAGTTTGAAGTTGGCTTCATTGAAATCCAGAACGCCTCCGCTACTTCCTGGCCCCAGGTCGTAAGCTCTCCATCCGCGATTGTCGTTGGGTCCCCCGGCAAAATAACTTCGAACGAAAGGAATGCTATTGCTGTTTCCATAGGGCAGTGCAATACCACCAAAAGTACGGATGGCGAAGATGGAATTGTTTCCTACTTCCCAGTGTCGAATAAAATCGGTTTCAAATTTTACATATTGTGAAAATTGTACTCCAAATATCCTGCGGTTACCATTGCTATCCTCTTCGAGGTTGGCAATAGAGGCAATACTGGAGAGCAGATTCCCAGCCGCTTCAACTTTAAAACGCAAACGGGAAAAACTATTATCTCCGATATTCTCACGACTGTCGCGAGTCCAGTTAAACGTAGAGGCGAATATCAGGTTATCGTCCGTAAGTCGCTGCTTCCTTTGAGCAATACTCCTGGTTTCTTCAAGATCGTCCTGGGAAAGGTTGAATGGATTAGACGCTTGAGATCCATCGATCAAAAATTGGTCGGCTTCATCAGGAAGTCCCAGTGAAAGTGGTTCGCTCTCTTGATTCTCAAATACATAATCGCTGGCGCGGGCTATTTCATTTAATCGGTCGTAGGAGGAAACATAAACATTGAAATAGTTACTGGTTCTTAAATTACGAACGTACTGTACGTCCATCAAATCAAACCTATTAGTACGAATCGTTCTTGGTTTCCATTGATAACTGAAATTCCCATTGAAATTCTGACGGTCCAATCCGATATTATTCTGGGCATTCAGCCCCATACTGATACTGGTGAAAGGCGACATATATTTGGGGATCACTTTGTCTGTATTCACGGGGAAAAGGATCGTTGGAAACGTGAGTTTGACATCGGCTCCTATATCTGAGGTATTGAAGAAGCTACTGTCACTATCTGCATTGTCTTTAGAGGAACCCACACTACCTCGTGCAGATATTTCAAGATTTTCTGCCCCCCTGAATACATTTCGAATCAGGAATGAGCTACTGAATCCAATACCAAATTGCTGGATGGGCGAGGTATAGGTATCGAAATTGAAATCCAAAGTGTACTTCTTTCTAGGAGATAACAATATGGTTGAAATAAGGCCCTGTCCGGTAGAATCAGCCGGATCCTCCGAATAGCTAATATTCGGATACCTGAAATTTCTTAATTCGCTTAGCTGATTGTAAGTAAGTGTACGATCGATATCCCGAAAAATCTCACCCGGGGCAATCGAAATTGCATCGGTGATGGCTTTGGGTCTGTATTTCAGAGGTTCGTATCCAAACAATTCATATCCTTCATAAGATACGGAATCGGTGATTTTTTTATTTCGATTTGCATAGGTATAATCAGTTACGATCCGCACTTTGTTCACTTTGTGAATTTTGAAGGGAACGGTAGCTGTGGTATCGCCTTGGGTAATCCTGCGATCGGGGATGATATAATCGATATGGATCTTATGCCCGGTATCATTGGTGTCGGCATCAAAACCGATATAGTCCTGGTCAAAATAGTACAGCCCCGAATTCCTGAACTGAATGGTCAATCGGTCAATTTCGTTTTCAAAATCGGTCGCGTTATATTGTCGTCCCGGTTTGATGAAAGTGCTGGTTTTGCTTAACTGAAACAAGGAATCTACGATGGGTGAACTTATCTTTTCGGAAATTGAATCGATGATATAAGGACGGTATTTGTTCAATCGATAAGTAATCGAACCACGTTTCTTCTTCAGAGAATCCTTGATGATTTCAAAATCACCATCTACATTGAACCATCCTTGAGTGAAGAAATATCGTTTTAACTGGGCCAGCGACTTTTTGCTTTTTCTTTCATCTATAATTACAGGAGCGCTTCCGGTTCGTTTCAGCCATTCGTTGATATCAACTTTCGCTCTTCCGAGGCCAGTTACCTGCTTTCTGGAAATGAAGTTATCCAGTCGCTTCTTTCGTTTCGGTTTTCTATTCAACCAGGCTTGATAGGTGGAATCCGGATAGGGTTCTGCTATGTTGTAAACGTGCAGACCAAATGGAATTCCCAACAATGGAATCTTTGGATTGGGCTTTTGGGTAAGCAGGCTATTGAGATCGGCATCTTTCACTCTTTCGCCGTCTACGAAGATCCTGTTTTCAGTGAGAAGCAGTTCATTCTCACTCAAACGTTTCACCGCGTTACAGGAAACCAATAACGACGTTAATCCTAAAAATAATGATATTTTTGTGAGGGTTTGAGTCAAATAATACGTGTTTCTCAAATTCAAAAATACTATATTTTGATAAGCAAAGGCCAAATTAAACTAATAACGGGACTCCACCAGAAAAAGTACCGTAGCAAAAGCCATTCCTTTATTGCTGAAGGCCCAAAATTAATACTGGATTTGCTTGATTCCGGTTTGGAATTACACCTGCTTTTTTCCACCCGACCCTTGCAAAATTTTCCTGTTGAAGCTCAATCCATATCCGAAACTGAACTGCGCAGGATCAGTGCTCTGAAGACACCTAATACCGCCCTAGCAGTTTTTAAGATTCCACAATATTCTGCACCCATGGATGAGGGATTGATAGTTGCATTAGATGCCATCCGGGATCCCGGAAACCTGGGGACCATCATTCGCCTTTGTGATTGGTTTGGTATTTCGCAGTTGCTTTGTTCTGAAGATACTGCGGATTGTTTTAATCCGAAGGTCGTTCAGGCTACCATGGGGTCCATTGCCAGGGTGCAGGTACATTATTTAGACCTGAAGCAATATCTGCAACAAACTAGTTTGAACGTATTTGGAGCATTTATGGATGGGAAATCGGTTTATGACTGTAAACTTCCAGAGAAAGGAATATTGGTTATGGGAAATGAAGCCAATGGAATTTCAGGTTCTATTTCCGAAGTAATACAACATAAGATCGCTATTCCCAATTTCAGTAAAAATCAAGATGCTGAAAGTTTAAATGTAGCTACAGCAACGGCAATCCTGCTCAATGAATTTAAGCGGACTACTGGAAAGTGAAGTTGATAAAAATCCCTCGTGTAGCCATTTTATCAATATTCGAAGTCCAGGGGCTGTTCGGATCATCATCCGGCACCAGTTCATCGCTTATGGCAAACACTCCGCGGATAGAAGGGGTAAACTTGAAGAAGTATAAATAGAAATCGATCCCAAATCCAACTTCGAAATAGCTGGTACCACTTGTGGTTCTGAATTGCCCTTCATTATTATCCTCGGGATTTTTTTCGTTACTACTTAAATTCCAGGAACGAGAAACACCTCCTACTATAAAGGGTTTGATGTTGTTAAGACGTTTGGTAGAAAACTTCACCAACAAGGGAACATGAATGTAAGTAGATTTCACCTCACGCAAAACGTCATTGGGTTCTGTGAGATTAGGAAAAGTGAGATCTCTTTGCGTAAAATACAGTCCCGGCTCAAGCCTTAGATTGATATATTGGTTAATACGCATGTCTCCAATCAGTCCCACATTGAACCCCGCTTGAGTTTCTACAAGGATATCTGTATTATCGTCTCCAAACTGATTTTTATAATCGAATTTGAAATCATAGGTATTAAAACCGAGAAAGTACCCCCAGGAAAGGAATCTTTTATCGAAGTTTTCCAGATTGGCAAGGCGTTCTTTACTGAAAAGCTGTGCCTGCGCAGTCTGCACTAACATTAAAAAACCTATTACGAATAGTACTTTCTTCATGCTTTTGTTGCCGTATAAATGGTGGCGACACCAAATGTTTGCGGTTTATTTTCAACCTCTATAAACCCGATTTTTCTTAAAATATTGTTGAGTACTTCCCCGAAAGGAAATACAGAGGCGCTTTCACTCAGATACTTGTACGCTACCTTATCCCGTGAGAATAATTTTCCGATGAAAGGTAAAATACCCCTGGCATAGACAA
Organism: Flavobacteriaceae bacterium; assembly: GCA_009827225.1. Classification (GTDB taxonomy): domain Bacteria; phylum Bacteroidota; class Bacteroidia; order Flavobacteriales; family Flavobacteriaceae; genus Aureisphaera. The sequence goes on from WUAI01000024.1 coordinate 13,725, forward strand.
AATAGCCCTGTTTCCAAGGAAATTTAGTGGGAACAGAGGTTTCCAGGATCACAAATATTCCCTGGGGCTTCAACACACGAAGTATTTCTGAAAGGCCCTTTTCCAATGTTTCAAAATTTCGTATTCCGAAAGATACGGTGATCGCATCAAAGGAATTGTCGGGGAAGGGCATGGCTTCGCTATCTCCTTTAATAAATTCTATCTTATCCTCCACTTGGGTATCTGTTACTTTTTTTCGAGCCACTGCCAGCATTCCTTCTGAAATATCCAGGCCTACAATCCTTGCCTTTGGCAGCTTTTGAGCAAACTTAATCGCCAGATCACCGGTTCCTGTCGCGATGTCCAATACATGCCCAGGATTCCTTGCAACCACCTTTTTGATCACCTTCTTTCTCCATTTCACATCGGTGCCCAATGAAATTACGCGATTTAATCCGTCATAATTCCCTGAAATCGCATCAAACATCTGCTCTACCTGCTCTTTTTTCCCGGCCTCCGATTGCTTATAAGGGGTAACTTTTTTTTGCATAGCGTTTTAGAGGCAGCAAATCTACGGAACTTTTCAAATATAACCTTGTCCGCGCCTTTGCAATGCGTTTCATTTTAACAAGATTTGTGAAGTGATTCTGAGGGGGATATTGTGTGTAGGCATTGGGTAAATTTGTACATTTGCACCACCTATCTCTTACAGATATTTATGAAAATTATTATTGCCGGTGCCGGTGAAGTAGGATTTCATTTAGCTAAACTCCTTTCTTTCGAGTCTCAAGACATCACCCTGATCGATACCAACAGGGACTCCCTCACTTATGCTGATACTCACCTGGATATTCGAGTGATACGCGGGGATGCTACTTCTATTTCCGTGTTGAAAGATGCACAGGTTCACAGAACCGATTTGGTGATTGGTGTCACTTCTTCGGAAACAACAAATATCACCGCCTGCGTCTTGGCCAAACAACTTGGGGCCAAGCGGACCATTGCGCGGATATCGAATACTGAATTTATCGATAATAAAGACGAAGTAGGTTTCACCAAATTTGGTATAGATGAACTGATCTCACCCGAATCACTGGCTTCCGGGGAGATCGAATTGCTATTAAATCAGAGCGGCTTCAATGACACCTATGAATTTGAAGACGGAGCCTTAACCATGATTGGGTTGCATCTTTCCAGGACTGCTGCTTTTGTGGGAAAAACGGTGAAAGAAGTAGGTCAACAATTTCCTGAACTCGACTACGTTCCCATTGCTATACAGCGCTATGGTACACAATATACTTTGATACCACGAGGAGATACCTTGTTTAAAGAAGGGGACCAGGTGTATTTTACGACTACCCAGGAAGGAGTAGGCCATATTTACAAACTGAGTGGAAAGGTCAAAGAAGATATCCGGAATGTGATGATACTCGGAGGAAGTAAAATTGGATATAAAACAGCCCGAGATCTGTGCCGCAGCCGCTTCAATGTCAAACTTATTGAAAACAATAAGGAAAAAGCCTTTGAAATCGCCGATGATATCCCGGATTGTCTGGTAATCAACGGGGATGGCCGTAATGTTGAATTACTTCAGGAGGAGTCCATACAAGATATGGATGCTTTCATTTCAGTTACCGGAAATAGTGAAACCAATATAATGTCTTGCCTGGTGGCCAAATCCAAAGGAGTGAAGAAAACCATCGCTTTAGTCGAGAATATGGATTATTTTCAGTTGTCCCAGTCCATTGGTATAGATACATTGATCAATAAAAAACTTCTGGCTGCCAACAATATTTTCCGACACGTAAGAAAGGGAGAAATTGTGGCAATGACCATGCTGAACAATATGAATGCGGAACTGCTCGAATTTGTAGTCTCGTCTTCTTCAGAAGTTTGCGATTCCTTTATACGAGATATCGATTTCCCGAGATCCGCCATCATTGGAGGTGTGATTCGTGACGGGGAAGGGATGATCGCATTGGGAGATTTTGAGATCAAGGCAGGGGATCGCATTGTAGTTTGTTCGCTACCTCAGGCGATAAAGAAAGTGGAAAAACTCTTCGTTTAATGAGATCGGTTTCCAAACTTAATTTTAGGATCATCTTTCATTTGATGGGACTATTGCTGTTGGTAAATGGTGGCTTCATGCTACTGGCTTCGGTAATTAGTTTTGTGTATCAGGATGGGGTGGGCCTTGATATAGTTTTAGCGGGAATCTTAACCTTATTGGTGGGAGGTTCCTTTATGATAGGGACCCGAAATCATACGAAAGAAATTTCCAAAAAGGACGGATATGTGATCGTAACTTTTGGTTGGATCATAATGTCGTTAGCAGGGACCTTACCCTATGTAATTACAGAAACCATCCCAAGTTTTACCAATGCCTTCTTTGAGACCATGAGTGGATATACCACCACGGGTGCCACCATTCTGGATGATATTGAATCGCTTCCGGAAGGAATATTGTTCTGGCGAAGCATCACACATTGGATAGGTGGAATGGGAATTATCGTTTTGGCCATTGCGATCCTGCCATTGTTGGGAATTGGAGGAATGCAGCTATTCGCAGCTGAAGCTCCCGGGCCGGGAGGAGACAAATTGCACCCGCGGATTACCGATACCGCAAAAAGGTTATGGCTCATTTATGTGGGATATACCTTAGCGGAAACGGTGCTTCTGAAAATCGCAGGGATGAGTTTTTTCGATGCGATCAACCATTCATTGAGCACGCTAAGCACAGGTGGTTTTTCAACCAAGAATGCCAGTGTGGCTAATTGGAACGGCCAACCTTTGATTCAGTACATCATCATGATCTTTATGTTCCTGGCGGGAACCAATTTTGTACTGAGCTATTTTGCTTTCAAAACGAAATTCTCTCGCATCTGGCGGGACGATGAATTCAAATTATATGCATTCTTTGTTGTTGCCTTAACGTTATTCGCTTCATTGGTTATCTATTTTGATGCAGACGTTGTAGTTAGTTCAAAATTTCCAATGGTCTGGGGGCCTTTTGAAAGTGCTCTTAGACATGGGCTTTTTCAGGTGTTGGCTATAGTGACTACCACGGGGTTTGTCACTGCCGATTATACTGCATGGACTCCGTTTCTGGCGATATTTTTCTTTGGTTTGATGTTCCTGGGTGGATCTTCTGGCTCCACAGCGGGAGGAGTAAAAATTGTGCGTCATCTCATCATGATTAAAAATGGTATTTTGGAATTCAGACGATCGTTGCATCCCAGTGCCATTTTACCTGTTCGATACAACAACAGGGCTGTACAGCAACCCATCGTTTATAACATATTGGGCTTTTTCATTCTTTACCTTTTGTCCTTTATACTGGGAGTTTTGGTTTTTTCCTGGTTAGGCCTTGATTATAAAACGGCCCTGGGAGGCGCTGCGAGTACTTTAGGAAATGTGGGCCCGGCGTTGGGAGATTTGGGACCTGTAGAGACCTATGCCAAGCTTCCGGCTGCGGCCAAATGGTGGGCGACTTTGCTAATGTTGATAGGAAGACTTGAGCTGTTTACGGTTCTTATTCTGCTAACTCCATTTTTCTGGAGGAATCGTTAATCAGTCAACGGAAGTAATTTCAATTTCAACTCTGCGATCATACATATCTCCTTTTCCCGTGGGATATCGATAAGCCATTCCTATATAACGAATACGCTTCTTGTCAATACCTTTTTTGACCAGGTAGTTATGTAAGGCCTGGGCCCGGGCTTCGGAAAGATTGTTTTTTCCAGTCCTAATATTTTTGACATCCGCACCAGGATTGTTTGGATCGCCGCAGCAAATATGTCCGATAAGCTTGAATTTCACGTTGGGGTTCTTTTTCAAGAAGTAGACCAATTCGCCCAATGCTTCTTTACTTTCATCCATAATCACATCATGATCAGGATAAAACATGATACCTTTCAAGGTAACTTTTTCCCCTTTTACCGGAACCAGCATTGCTGTGATAGATTGTTCTTCGGTTTCGTGCGCTATAGGTGGTTCAACGATTTCACCCGGTACCGATTCATGATCGGTTTTTAAATGAATCAAGATATCCACTCTACGATTATCCGCAGCTTCTGTTTGCAATTCGCCATAGCCAATGGAAGAAATTATTGTAAACGCTCTTAGCTTCGCCTTTACATTTTCGGCTCGTTTACGTGAAAGTTCAAGGTTGTAATTTTCACCTCCTACGTTGTTGGTGTATCCCTTGATATGAACATCATAGAGATCCTTATCCTGAATAGAATTTAAACTGTCTAGCAGTTTGAAATGTTCCGACGTTAATTCATAGTGGTCGTGCGCATAAAACAAAGAGAATTTCTTTTCAGATTGCCCGAATAATGAAAAGGAACATAACAGAATAAGCCATACAGCAGACTTCATGGGTAGGATTGTTTACCCTAAAAGTAAGAATCGAGGTTCGGAATTAAAACTTTATTATGAATTTTAAGATATTATGTCTTTACGGTAATTCGGGCCGCAAGCTCTTTTGCCCTACTCACAACGTTCTCTAGGTTGGCATGTATGCTATCGTAAGTGACTACCACGCCCATTCTTCTGCCAGGTCTCGAGGTAGGCTTTCCGAAGAAACGAACATCGCTTTTTGGTTCTGCTGAAATCGATTCCAACCCCATAATTTGAGGATTCTGAGAATGATCTTTCGCCAGGATTACCGCCGAGGCTCCTGTTCGTTCCAGGGTTATTTCTGAAATGGGTAACCCTAAGATTGCTCTAAGGTGCAATTCAAATTCGTTAAAATTCTGGGTGTTGGCCAGGGTCACCATTCCGGTATCGTGAGGACGCGGTGATAGTTCCGAAAAATAGACCCCATCGTCGGCAATAAAAAATTCCACCCCCCAAATTCCCGCTCCGGTTAAGGCTGCGGTAACTTTTTGGGCCATGAATTGTGCCTCTTTTAAATGTGCTTCGAGCATTGCAGCTGGTTGCCAGCTCTCCTGGTAGTCGCCGCCTTCCTGTCGGTGACCTATGGGCGGACAGAAAAGAGTTTCTCCATTGCGTTGTGTCACGGTTAACAACGTGATCTCATAATTGAAAGTCACAAAGGCTTCGACGATCACTTCCGCCACATCTCCGCGTGATCCTTCTTGTGAGTAATTCCAGGCAGTTTCAATATCTTCTTCCGAGCGAATGGTACTTTGGCCTTTGCCGCTGGAGGACATCAACGGTTTTACGACGCAGGGCATTCCTATTTCATCCACGGCTGCTTTCAATTCGTGCGCTGAAGTAGCGTATCGGTAATCGGCGGTTTTAAGACCCAATTCCTTTGCTGCTAAATCACGAATCGCTTTTCGGTTCATCGTGAAATTCGCGGCTCTCGCAGAAGGGACAACTGTATAGCCCATATCTTCATAATGATAAAAGCGTTCCGTTCGTATGGCCTCTATTTCAGGAACAATGTAATCGGGTTTGTGCTTATCCACCATAGCATCCAGCGCATCTCCGTCGAGCATGTTTATGACTTCATGATCGTGGGCTACCTGCATGGCGGGAGCATTTTCATAGCTGTCTACCGCAATTACGGTTTGACCGATACGCTGGGCCGCAATTACAAACTCTTTCCCCAATTCTCCGGAACCAAGAAGTAAAATTTTTGCCATTTGAAATGTGTTATGAATTGAACGACGTAAAGGTCTGTAATTTTCAGCGAAACTCCATCAAATTGCAGAATTCAACGGCCTTTAATCTACGGGTCAAGTAGGATACGAAGTATATTCAGCCCTGAGAGCCGAACGCTTATAGATTTTTCCCTATATGCCTGTATTTGTTGCTTTCAAGGCATATTTTTAACGAAAAATTAATACATTTGACACTTAATCATCATGAACAATTTAGAATGAAGAAAATTACTTTTTTACTTGTGTGTATGTTTGCATCATTCAGCATGCTGGGACAGTATAGCCTGGAAGATGAAAACGGTAATGAGATCTTAGACGGAGCCGTATTGGAATTTGGTAGTTTCACCGAACCTGAGGCAAAATTCGATTTTTATGTAAATAATGAAACCAGTGATCCTATCAATGTGAAGATAGAATTTGTGAGTGCAGTAAATGCCGATGGAAGTTTATTTGAACTTTGCTGGGGTCTGTGCTATACTTCCATTGTACTTGGAAACGCATATCCATTAGGAAATGACTGGGTAACCATTGATGGTAACGGGCAATCTTTGGCCGGGAACCATTTCTTTAATCAATCTGACGGTGGTGGAAATGCCATCGACTATGAATTCAGATTTTATTTGGTAGACGGAAGTGGAAATGACATTGGAAGTCCGACGACCGTGTTCTACCGTTATGATCCTTTGTTGAGCATAGGAGATACAGCTATTTCAGAAGTAAAACTTTTATCCACGATGGTGAACGAAACACTACAGATTTCAACACCGATCGATTTAGATGTTGTTATTTACAACATTCGTGGGCAGCAGGTTTTAGCTTCATCTGTTAGTGCAGGTGCGCAGGAGATCAATGTTTCAGCGCTTGCCACTCAGTCCTACTTAGCTGTGTTCAGTGACGCCAGTGGTGCTACTAAGACGATAAAATTTGTGAAACGATAACGACGACACAACACATATATAAAAAGCCCGGTGAAAACCGGGCTTTTTATTTGTCATATATTTTCTAAGAAAGTGCTTTCTTGATTCTCTGCATCGCTTCCCTGATGTCTTCTTCTGAAGCTGCATAGGAAATGCGAATACAATTGGGATCGCCAAACGCCTCCCCGGTAACGGTGGCAACGTTGGCATGTTCGAGCAGATACAAGGCAAAATCCCCAGCTCCATTTATATCATAACCATTCAGTGTTTTTCCGAAGTAAAAAGAAACATCGGGGAAGACATAAAATGCTCCGTCCGGTTCATTGGCTTTTAAACCTGGGATATCTGAGATCAATTCCAATATTAACTTTCGTCGTCCCTTAAAGGCATCGACCATGTACTGTATCTTGTCCGGTGAATTCTCCAAGGCCGCAATCGTGGCTCTTTGCGCAATGCAATTAGCACCGCTGGTTACTTGTCCCTGCATTTTGTTGCAGGCGCGGGCAATGTATTCAGGGCCTCCGATATACCCAATTCTCCAACCTGTCATGGAATAAGCCTTCGAAACTCCATTAACAGTTACAGTGCGATCATACATATCCGGGAAGGCAGCCATGGAAACATGATCCCCCACATAATTGATATGTTCATAGATCTCATCGCTTACCACTATGATATCAGGATAATTTACGAGCACGTCTGCAAGGGCACGCAATTCTTCCTTTGAGTATACCGATCCGCTTGGATTACAGGGAGAACTATATATCATCATTTTGGTTCTGGGAGTAATAGCGGCCTCTAAAGCTTCCGGTGTCACTTTAAAGTCACTGTCGATGTTCGTGGGAATTTCCACAGGAATACCTCCCGAAACTTTGCTAATGTCGCTGTAACTCACCCAATAAGGTGCGGGGAGTAATACTTCGTCGCCTTCATTTAAAATAACCTGTGCCAGGTTGGCCAGGGATTGTTTGGCTCCTGTTGAAACCACAATTTGAGAGGGCTTATAATCCAGATCGTTATCCCGTTTGAATTTCAGGATAATCGCCTGTTTCAAATCTCCATAACCGTCAACGGGTGTATACGAATGGTAATCATCTTTTACAGCCTGGATCGCCGCTTCTTTGACAAATTCCGGAACAGTAAAATCTGGTTCTCCCAAACTAAGTCCAATAATATCCCTTCCGGCTTCTTTTAATTCTCTTGCTTTTGCTGCCATGGCCAAAGTGGCCGAGGTAGACATGTTGTTAACGCGGTCGGATAGTTTAGTATTCATAACAAATTATACAGCTAAAGCAGGATTCATTCCCATATGCTTCAAATGTTTGAAATGGGCAAAAATTGCTTTTCTGGTGGTTTTATATTCGTTGTAAGGTAAATTAAATTCCAAAGCTGTTTTCTTCACTATTTCTGAAATTTTACGATAGTGAACGTGCGAGATATTCGGGAAAATATGGTGTTCAACCTGATGATTCAGACCTCCGGTAAACCAATTGATCAGCGGATTTCTGGTAGAAAAGTTAACCGTGGTGAACAATTGGTGGATGGCCCAGGTATTTTTCATAGTGCCGGATTGATCGGGTAGGGGCATTTCAGTGTCTTCCACCACATGTGCCAGCTGAAATACAACACTTAATATTAGGCCTGCCGTATAATGCATTACAAAGAATCCAATAAGAATCTTCCACCAGGCAATGTTGAAGAATACCAAAGGGATCACAATCCAGACGATGGCATACAAGATCTTGGTAGAAATAAGAATGCTCCACTGTTTGAAAGGTGAAGGCAACTTACCATATGAAAGTTTTTTACCCAGATAACGTTTGGTTTGTTTGAAATCGGCGGTGAGTACCCAATTTATCGTAAGCAATCCATAAAGGAAGATACTATAGATATGCTGAAACTTATGAAATCGTTTCCATGGAGCATGTTTGGAGAAACGCATGATTTGACCTGCCTCCAGATCTTCATCATGACCATGAATATTGGTGTACGTATGATGAAGAACGTTGTGCTGTACTTGCCAGTTGTATACATTTCCGGCCAAAATGTACATACTGCTTCCCATGAGCTTGTTGACCCATTTTTTAGAAGAATATGAACCGTGGTTGGCATCATGCATCACATTCATGCCCACACCCGCCATTCCGACGCCCATAACAATGGCCAGAATGAATAGAAGCCATCCCGGCATATCTATCAACATAATCAGAAAGTAAGGCATTAGGTAAAGCGCAAACATTATAACTGTTTTCAAGTGCAATTTCCAGTTACCAGAGCGGGAAATTTTATTTTCCCTGAAATAGGTATTTACGCGTTTATTTAGAGTTCGGAAGAATTTGGCAGAGTCGACTCGCGAGAATTTGATATGTTTATGATTCACAATAATATGTGTTCTTTGGGGATTCCAAAATTAAAAGCACTAAAGTACATATCTTATGATTAAAAGTAGATAAGGAACTCTTAAATTTTATCAAGTAAATCTTACTTTTGCCGTTAATAACTTACCATGGAGCTGCTTCTTCGATATTTTCCACACCTAACGGCCATTCAAATTAAGCAATTTGAGTTGTTATCCGACCTTTACAAAGACTGGAACCTTAAGATCAATGTGGTTTCCCGAAAGGACATCGATGAACTGTACCTGAGGCACGTACTCCATTCGTTGGGTATTGCGAAAGTGCAGATGTTTCATCCAGGATCCAGGATTCTGGATGTTGGTACAGGAGGTGGATTTCCTGGAATTCCACTGGCGATCTTATTCCCTGAAGTTGAATTTCACCTGGTAGACAGCATAGGGAAAAAAATCAAAGTAGTGGATGAGGTGGTTTCGGGTCTTGGACTCACGAACGTTATTACAACCAATGCCAGGGTAGAAAGTGTATCAGGCCACTACGACTTCATAGTAAGCAGGGCGGTAGCCCAAATGGAAACCTTTGTGCATTGGGTAAAAGGGAAAATCGCAAAGAAAAGCCAGCATGAACTCAAAAATGGAATATTATATCTCAAAGGCGGCGATCTGTCCGAAGAGCTGAAAAACTTCCCTAAGGCTCAAATTTATTCGCTTCATTCAATCTTCGAAGAAGAGTTTTTTGAGACTAAAAGTGTGGTGTACCTGCCACTTAAATACAAGGCATAAAAAAAGCCCGGCGTCACCGGGCTTATTCAATCTTAAAAATTTTATTTACTGATCAATAGCTTCTCAACGGCTACCTGATCGTCTTTTGCGATCTGGATCAAATAAGTTCCAGCCAATAAAGCAGAAACATCAACCTCTTGATTCAATTTCATTGACTCAACGGTCATTACTCTTCTTCCTAAAAGGTCGAAGATAGTGGCTGTTGCGTTTTCGGCATTCACAATATTGATTCTTTCCGAAGCTGGATTCGGGAAGATGGCCATATTACTAAAAACAGAATCTCCGGTTCCTAAGAACCCTTGCGTGGCAAAGTTTGCACTTGCTCCGGCACCGTAATCTCCTGAACTACTGTATACCACATTGTTTTGAGAATCATACAATACCACAGATCCTCCACCGTTTCCTCCGGAATCGTAAAGGTTGAAAACATAACAATCACCAGATAACGACAACGGGATGTTATAGTTCTGGTTATTGTCATAAGGACCACCACTTTCTACGACAGCTCCGCTCAAATCCATGATCTCCCATGTACATTGTGAGCCTTGTCCGTCTGTATTAAGAAGAAGGGTAAGGTCATTCGTAGTAATCACAGTTTGATTGAAAGTTCCTTCAACCGTATTGTTGGAATTATCGTCGTCGTTCTCGATTGTCACGGTTACCGTATTCACCTCTTGCAGATCATAAGAGATCGCTGGTAAGGTTACCGTTTCATTCTGAAGTGAGGTAAGATTTCCAGTCCAGGTGTAAGATTGCTCAGCGCCACCATTAACGGAATATTGGATTTCCAAAGAAGTAACAGGGTTTTCACCTGTATTCTGAATATTTACATGAGGCTCAACATCGAAACCACAGTTATCAGGAATTTCCTCAACATAACGAGCCGTTACGTCATTCTGAAATGGGAAATTTGAGTAAGTTGGATAGGCTCCATTACCACTGATCAATTCCTGGGTAGTTTCAGTCATGAAGACCACTAACTCAAGGTCTGCAAGTTCAACAGGGATGTTGTTGTAGTCTGCGGGAATGGTGTAGGTGTACGTTCTGTCGATAAACGACCCAGCAGTTGTTGGAGAAATAGTCTCACCCCATTGTCCTGTTACCATGTATACAAGACGGTGCATGTGTACATATTCGTTCCCCATGTTACCACCTGTTTGTGGGCCTAGTGTGTTGTTCTGAAGCAAAGCTACATTCAACCTATTGGTCGATTCAGGGCTGGTCCCTGTGTAATAAGCCTCTACGTGTACAGTAAGCTCGTTGGTTTGAACATCGATATCCGCTTCAACCGCCATGTTCATGTACGAAGCTTCACCCAAAGTTTCGTTGGAAGCTGAAGTCCACTGGCTTCTACTCATTGCAGTTCCCGTTCCACCATTTTGTGCCTGGCCAGGGAAGTAATGTCTGTTTACGGTTCCGGCGGGATACCCCACTAGTTGCGATTGACCCGCAATAGCAGATCCAAAAGGAGTTCTGAAGTCCGGCTGTCCCGAATTTGGGTTGGCAAAACTTCCCGTATGGATGTTGATAAGGAATACGTTACCCGGATTGTTATTCTGAATGGCTTGCGCGATAGCATGACCATCAGGACAGAAAACACAATTGATTCCGGTAAATTCTTCTAATACCACCTTCTTATTTTCCGGTGTAGTGCTCACTATGGTTTGCCCGAATGAAATTCCGAACATCATAACCATCATTGCAAGTGAAAGTAATTTTTTAGTCATTGTTTAGAGTTTAATTATGAAATGGGTTGTTAAACAGGTTTGTTAATTCTTAAAATAACGTTAATTAAGTGCTAAATATACAAATATGAGGTTAAAATACAATGGATTATGAAGACGGCTTTTTCTTGTTAGACCCCTGACTTTACTGACATTGTCGCTATACCTTGATATCAACGCTATCCCACCATGTCACTAGGAAATAACATTTTTTTTAATTCATATAAAAAAACCCGGAATACCATGTATCCGGGTTTGAATTGTCCAAGTTGAAAGGGTTAAAATGTTACTACGAGGTTGGCGTTCAAACCATTACTTTCAGGTACAAATCTACATACTCCTCCAATACATATAAGTCCGCCACGCTGTCGTCCATAATTCATGGAAAAGCGAGCTCTTCCTTTACTGTAGTTTCCACCAACATTGTAATAATGGATCTTTCCTTCTCCTCCGTAGTTGTAATTGTCGGCAACGAAGAATCCGATTCTGGGAGATAAACTGAATTCAATGACTCCGGCTACCCAGTTTTTGCGATCCTCTTCGCTCCACAAATGCTGTGCGACAAATCGGAATGATTTTCCCTGGTCAAATTTATAGGTGGCTTCCGCAACTGCTATAGTGGCCTCTATATCACCTTGCACACCCAGCGGTCCTCCTAATGAAACCCCTTTGTCTATAATTACGTTTTGAAAAGTAAATACTGTATTCCAGGCACTACTCCAGCGGTTTTTGATCTCGAAATTGATATCACGGAAATAACGATCCCCGGAACCTATGAACTCTACATCATAAGACAAGTCCTCTTTAAAGGTTGCATCCAATCCGGCCCAATAGGAAAAATTAGCTGCAATTTTTGTTCTATACTTACCCAGTGCAGATTCTTTCGGGAAGGAATAGAAAATGTCAAACTGGGTACCCACTTCACCCGCACGTCTTTCAAAATCTGAAGTCAATAGCCTTGGCTGTGGATTGTAGACATAGATGTTTGTCAATAGATAATCCTGCTGTTTGGTCAATCCGGGAACGAAGTTGATCAGCTGTTGCAGGAAGATATTCCCTTCAGCAAGACGATCTGAATAGAAACTGAAATTTTCCAAACGACGGAAAATCGCATTCAATCCTAAACCTTTTTGAGCATACCCCAAGTTTACTTGCAGGGCCGTACCATCGTATAGACGGTTACTCACCAATACTCCTTCATTCGCTATTACATCTTTATCCTTAATCACGGCTTCTATTTCCCCGAAGAAATTACCCACGCCCACATCCAATCTTACACCATAGGCGTTCACCGTCTTTGGAATAGAATCATTGATACCCCGATCCTGATAACGGCCTACATAACTGATACCTGCACGTATATCTACCTTCTCAGAATTCAAGGCAGTACCTATGTCGATAGCAGCGTCCAGTCCTTGTACAATTCCTTCGGAAAGTTCAAAGGCATTTCGTGTTTGACCGTATACTCCTTTCAGGCTGATAAAATCATTCGCATCAAATTTCACACGAACACCTCGAAGGGCATTATTAACCCCCAGCTGGCGATCTTCCCAGGACCTCAAAATGAGTCCGCTTCCGAATTGCTCGTAAAAATATCCTCCGGTTACATCCAGTCCTTTGTCTTTGAAGTTCAGGTAATAGGTGGCAATATCATTTCCCCCGTCAAAATCCGGGCTGTAACCCAGCAAGGCAGAAGGTAAGTAGGATTCGTACTGAACCCCAGCAGTGAATTTTCCGAGATTATAGTTTAACTGAAAATAATTATTGGACCGGAATTGGTCTTCCGGAGCCGCGAAGTTCAGGTCGGTATCATCAAGAAGCCATTGGGAATTAGATTCCAGACCGCCGAAGAAATATCCGCTTTCCTGGGCATATCCTAATGAGGACAATACCAATGCGGCCAGCATTAAGTAATTTTTCATTATTGGAAGGTTAGGTAGTCGTATTAGTTGGAGTACTCCTGTACTTTTTCATAAAGTTCCAGCTCGGAACCGGGATTATAACCAGAATGACGATAGACTATTTTATTGTCCTTCACCACAAGAGTTAATGGCACGGTAGCAGCACCCAGCGCTCTTTTAAGGTCATTATTTGTATCCAGTAAAATTTTATAGTCCCATGCTTTACCGTTAATAAGGGGTTTTACTCGTTTCACGGTTCGACTGTCGTCAATAGAAACGGCGATCAGTTCAACGGAGGTTTCATCCTGCCAGTCTTCATAAACGTCATTGATGGCATCCAGCTCTTTAAGGCAAGGTACACACCAGGTGGCCCAAAGCGAAACTATCTTCACGTTTCCATCGCTCGTAACTTCCTGGAAGTTGATCGTTTCTCCGCCAAGGGTCGATAAATCAACATCTGGGAGCTCATTCTGGGCATTCAGTCCAAGTGAAGCAATAAGAAATAAAATGGTTAAGGTTCTCATATGTTATGGTATTTGTTTGCGAATGTATTAATAAATTTTTATTCCTTCACAACAGGAAGGAAGCCTATTACCCTATGGGATTGATTGGTTATAATGAAAAAATCATTCCAAAAAAAAAAGTTAAATTTATCGGCTCAAAATAAAAGTATTATGAAAAGAGTGAAATGGTTATTTGGAGCCATGATTATCGGACTGGTAGTTCTATCCTGCAGCAAAACAGAGGATTTTTCGAATTTTGAAAACGAGACGGTGGTCATAGAAGAAGAAATCGTATCGGCTCTGGTAGTGAGAAGTAGCTCGCTCAGGGATCAGGAAATTAAATTTACTTTGTTGGATGATGAAGGAACCGATATTTCGGAAACGGCCGTATTTTATGTAGACGGAGAACCCATTACAGGGTCGATGTATAGCTCTTCGGAAGTAGGAACGTTCGAAGTTTATGCGGAATATGAAGTAGATGGTACCGTAGTAACGAGTGATACTGAAACTTTTTCAGTAATTATTCCGAAGAGAAAAATTGTGATCGAGGATTACACGGGAGCCTGGTGTGGTTATTGTCCTAGAATTTCCGCAGCCATAGATGCCGTTCACGATGAAACCGAACATATTGCGGTCGTGGCCATTCATAATGACGATGACATGGCTTTACCTTTCGAGCAAAATCTTAGAGAGGTTTTTGAAGTATTCGGTTTTCCTTCCGGAAGAATCAATCGCACGCAAAACTGGAGCAATCCACATCCGGTAGAAGATGTAACCGATATTGCAGGGCTTAATACCAACACCGCGATTTCCATTCAGTCACAAATAAGCGGAAACAATCTGGCCGTGAAAGTGTCTGTGGTGTCCGAGGAAGGACTCAATGATATGAAACTCGTTTTATATCTAGTGGAAGATGGGGTGTTGAGCGAGCAGGTAAATTATTTCGATCAGGATCCTAGTAGTCCGTATTATGAAATGGGAAATCCTATTATTGATTTTGTAAACAACGACGTGCTAAGAGCTTCTCTCACGGGAATCTTAGGAGATGATATTCCTGCCACTGGTGCCTTACAGGAGTTTGAAGCAAATTATAGTACGAGTCTCGATGCCTCGTTCAACAATCAAAATCTTAGGTTAGTAGCAATGTTGGTGCAAATGGATAATACCGCAGTCAATGCCCAAACTGCTACCGTCGATACCACAGCGGCCTACGAGTAAATAAAAAAACATAAAAATTTAAGAAAAAGATCTCCCCGTCTTTGGGGAGATTTTTTATTTTCACGGGTAATAAAAACTTGTAATTGATACATTAACTAAACCAACTGTATTTCTAAATGAAAAAGAATTTTAAATTTCTAGCCTCACTATTAGTGATCACCCTTTTTCTGGGGTGTACCGAAGAAGAAACTCCTCAAGGGAATTCAGGAATATCGGCCTTAATAGTTTCAGCAAATATTCAGGGTAATTTGGTGGCTACCAATACGCTGGTAACCTTCAATGCTGTGGGAGATAACGATATCGACTATTCAACAGATGCAAATTTCTCAGTGAATGGAAACCCGATTAACAGTTTTCAGTATGAATTTGTCAATCCCGGAAATTATACGGTAACCGCCGAATTGGATGGAATCGTGAGCAATGGCCTGGAAATCCAGGTAGTAAATCCTGAAACCCGAATGCTTGTGGTTCCGGAGGATAGAGGGATGAGGAATCAACCTATGCAGTTTCAATTGCTGGGTCCCGATGGAAATGATTATGCAAGTTCAGCAACATTCTACGTTAATGGCACTGCCATTCAAGGATCATCTTTCAGCAGTAACGAGGAAGGAATCTTCGAGGTGTACGCTACCTATGAGATTCTTGGAAGCCAGTCAACAACAGACACTCAGGAAATTGAAATATTTATTCCGAAGAGAAAAGTATTATTCGAAGATTATACCGGTACCTGGTGTCCGGCCTGTACACACATGTTGGAGCGAATTGATTTGATGAAAGCAGCCACGGATAATGTAACCGTTGTGGCCGTACATGTGGGGAGTCAGGATCCTTTTGTGGCAGATGAGGCACAAACGCTGATCGACGCTTATGAGGTGATTTTTGTACCCACGGCGTTTACCAACCGACAGTACTTCTTCGGTTTTTTGGATAACTATGAATGGGCACTTACAGGAGCCGGGGATGAGGTCAACACAAGTATAGCATTAAACTCAAGCCTTGATGGAAATGAATTAACCGTAGAAGCATCGGTTATTTCCGAAGATGCCCTGGAAGATAAAAGATTGGTCCTGCTTCTATTGGAAAATGGTTTGATCTATGATCAGGATAATGCAGGAAATAATGACCCCGATAGTCCTTACTACATGATGGGAAATCCGATCCCGGATTTTGTTCATAACGATGTATTACGGGAATCGTTTACCGACATTTTTGGTGATGCTATTCCATCAACGCCTGCTTATTCCAAATACACACGGGAATTCAATATGACGGTTCCTTCAGGATACAATCTGGATAATTTAAGTCTGGTAGCATTTGTAACCGATACTGAGAACGTTTCCATAAATTCTCAATACGCCGACGTAGGTGAGAATAAGGGATTTGAATAATTTGATTTATACTTATACGTGGAAATGAAAAAGCTGTTATTAGTTAGTTTACTGCTTTCAAATCTGTTTGCTTTTTCCCAAATAGTGAACATTCCG
Organism: Flavobacteriaceae bacterium; assembly: GCA_009827225.1. GTDB lineage: Bacteria > Bacteroidota > Bacteroidia > Flavobacteriales > Flavobacteriaceae > Aureisphaera. The sequence goes on from WUAI01000024.1 coordinate 30,220, forward strand.
GACACCAACTTTAAAGATGCCATTATAGATTGTTTCTGTGCGGATCTTGATGGCGACGGATCTTCGGATGGGGACGTTGATACCAATAATGACGGTGAAATACAGGTAAGCGAAGCAGAGGCGGTATTCGGATTAACTATTCAGAATCATAATATCACTTCCTTAGAAGGAATTCAGAGTTTTACAACGCTTGAAACGCTTTATTGTGGCTTCAATGATTTGACACAATTAGACGTATCTTCCAATGTTAATTTGACTTACTTAGAATGCGGCAACAATCAATTAACATCGTTGGATATTAGTTCGAATCTGGCCCTGAGAAACCTTAATACCTACACCAATCAAATCACGGGAATCGATGTTTCTTTGAACACATTATTGGAATCTTTGTTTATAGGTAACAATCCTATTGCAAACGTGGACATTTCCAACAATTTAAATTTGGAGTTCTTAGATATTGCGAATTGTGAATTATCAAATCTCGATGTAAGTCAGAATTCTCTTCTGAGCTATCTGGTTTGTGCAAATAATCTTTTAACTGAAATCGATGTTTCGCAAAATCCAAACCTGGATTTCTTTGTTTGCAATAGGAATTTGCTAACCAATTTGGATGTGAGTCAAAATCTCGTGCTTAGACATCTCAATGTTTATGATAACAATTTAACGAATCTGGATTTGAGTGGAAATCCTATATTACAAAAATTATCCGCTCAGGAAAATCAACTTACCAGTTTAAATATTCAGAACGGGAATAATTTCAATTTGGTAAGGATGTTTGCCCAAGACAATCCTGAACTTGAATGCATTCAGGTGGATGATGTGGCTTTTGCAAATAGCCAGGATTGCATTTTTCCAACTGATAGCTGGTGCAAGGATAGTATTGCAGTGTATAGTGATTCATGTATTTTGAGCACTAACGAAAATGAACTCGATTCAGAGAGCATTTCAGTTTATCCGAATCCGGCAACGAAGAATGTTCACATAAGCAATTTGGGTGATACCTCTGTGATAAATTTGTCTTTGATAAATTCGCTGGGTGTAACTATTCTAGAAACGATTGGTAGCGGATCCATGGTTATAGATGTTTCTGCTTTGAGTCAGGGAATATATTGGATACGGCTAGAATCTGGCGGTAAGGCCGTGGTAAAACAAGTAATAAAGAATTAATAAATACATTCACAAAAAAACCCGAAGCGATAACTTCGGGTTTTTTTTATTCCATTATCCAAGGAATGGATATCGGTAATCGGTTGGAGTGACAAAGGTCTCCTTGATCATTCTCGGTGAGATCCAGCGATACAGGTTCAGCTTGCTTCCTGCTTTATCGTTCGTTCCACTGGCTCTGGCACCACCGAATGGCTGCTGACCCACAACAGCTCCGGTAGGTTTATCGTTGATGTAGAAGTTGCCTGCTGCGTTCTCAAGGATCTTAACACCTTGCTCCAATGCGTAGCGATCTTCACTAAAAACAGCCCCGGTCAAGGCATACTCACCGGTCTCATCTACCAGGTGAAGGGTCTCTTCCCATTTCTCGTCGTCGAAAACATAGATAGTCACCACGGGTCCGAAAAGTTCGGTGCACATCGTAACGTAATTTGGATCTTCGGTTTTGATCACCGTAGGCTCTATAAAATATCCTTTACTTTTATCATAGTTTCCACCCATGATCACTTCTGCGTTTGAATCACTTTTAGCTCCGTCAATAAAGCCGGCAAGTTTATCGAACGAGCCTTCATGGATCACTGCTGTAATGAAATTGCTCATGTCTTCGGGTGATCCCATGGTCATCGAATCTAGATCGGCTCTGAGGTACTTTTCCACATCGTTCCAAATGGATTTGGAAATATAGCAACGACTGGCTGCACTACATTTTTGGCCCTGAAATTCGAAAGCTCCTCGGGCAATGGCCGTAGCCACCTGCTTCGGGTTGGAAGTCTTGTGGGCAACGATAAAGTCTTTTCCTCCGGTTTCCCCAACAATTCTGGGGTATGTTTTATAATTGTGAATGTTGGTTCCTATTTTTTGCCAGATATCTTTAAAGACATGGGTGGAGCCTGTGAAATGGATTCCGCTGAAATCCGGACTTGCCAACAAGGTATCTGTGATCATTACCGGGTCACCCATCACCATATTGATCACTCCCGGAGGCACTCCTGCTTCGTTGAACACGTCTAGTATTACTTTGGCTGAATAAACCTGGCTATCACTTGGTTTCCATACAACAACATTCCCCATCAATGCCGCACTGGCAGGGAGATTTGCCGAAATGGCCGTGAAGTTAAACGGTGTAATGGCATAAATAAATCCTTCCAGAGGTCGATATTCCAAACGGTTCCACGCCCCCGAAGTAGATTCGGGTTGTTCCGAATAGATCTCGGTCATGAACTGCACGTTGAACCGTAGAAAGTCGATCAATTCACAGGCGGCATCAATCTCTGCCTGGTGAATGGTTTTTGACTGGGCCAACATGGTTGCCGCATTGATCTTTGCCCGGTACGGACCAGCGATCAATTCGGCCGCTCTAAGGAAAATTCCGGCTCTTTGTTCCCAGGGCATTTGAGACCACTTTTTTCTGGCTTCCAATGCCGTTTCAATGGCTGTTTCTATATGATGTTTTTCGGCTTTGTGATAGGTGCCAAGTTTGTGCTGATGATCATGCGGTGGCGACATGGTGGCAGTATCGCCCGTAGCAACATATTCACCGTTGATGAAGAGCGGAACGTCCACAGAACTATTAAACATTTGCTTGTAGGTTTCAGCAACTTTGGCCCTTTCAGGACTGCCTGGAGCATAGCCTTTTACCGGCTCGTTTACTGCGATTGGAACTTCGAAAAATCCTTTTCCCATTTGTGTAAGTTTAAGGTGTTGTTAAGAGCTGGCAAAGTTACAAAAATGGAGAGTAATATGGAGTGCTTTGAATAAGGATTTAATGTCGGAAATATGAGGGTAAAAAACGCTTCTAACTTCTGCCTCGAGTCATATCCACGAAGGTCACCTGTTTGGCAGGGGAATCAGCCGAGATAGACCGCTTCTTACGTTGCTCCCTAATCTCATCATCATAGCTTAAGTAATGGTACAATACAACGAAATTACCGTCATGATCTTCCGCTGTTACCTCAATCTGGAATTTACCCCAGGTCCAGATCACAATTCCGCAGTCGGGATTATCAAAACTTCGTTCTACTATTTTAACCGGATCACTAAAGGTTTCATGAAGTTCATACTTCACCCGTTTAATAAATGGAACGTCTTTGCCCGTTAAAGATATTCGTACTCTAAAAAGAGGCTTCTCGTGAGACTTAGGTTTCTTATAATAAACATTGAAGGGATTATCCGAATTAGGCATTTCCGGATCGAAAACCGTGTCCTTAACTCCAATATCGTAGGCTCTATTTAACATTATTTATTTTTATTCGATCTCAATATCAACATCATCTACTCCCTCTGTCGAGGCTTCTTCATCCTTAGCAGTTTCGTTTTTCTTGGACGGCTTAGGTTTTCCCTTCTTCTGAATGGATTCCGGATTGCCCTTTGGAGTCACATTGGACTGCGTACTTCTCGCGGCAGACTCACCGTAATAATAACCAATAATCGAGCCTAAAAGACCGCCTAAAGAAGCAATGACCAGTTGCAAAGCATCAATTTTTTCCTGGTAAACGTCACTTGAGGTCACTGCAAAAATACTCAGGGTCACAAAAAGAAGCACTATAATAAGTGCTAAGAAATGCTTAAAATCATTGATAATATTGACAAAGATTTGTGTGATGATATAAGAGATACTATGATCTTGTTTCCCGGTGGAGCTAACCGACTTGAATCTACCCCATCCAAAAATTTGTGCCATCCAGCGCAAACATAAAATGAAGACCAGTAGCAGTAAGATTAGAACCAATACACCATTCACATGCGCCTCGAGGAAATAAAAGAAATCATCCATATCTTTAATATTGAGGGGAGCAGAAACTTAAAGGTACAAAACTTTCTTTTTTTTGCAATAGAGATTCTGTAATCGTCATCATAGATATTGATAATTTTTGTAAGTTTCAGAAAAGATAACAGACCTAAAACTATATGTGTACCGTCACTTTTTTACCGAGGAATAATTCGGAATTCATATTGACTTCGAATAGGGATGAGGCCCCTAACAGGGCCACGCTCATGCCAGATTTTTATAGCGTGAACGGGAGTCATCTATATTTTCCGAAGGATCAAATTGCCGGTGGGACATGGATAGGCACCAGTTCCAAAAACCGTGTGGTTTGTTTGCTGAATGGCGGCTTCGAACCTCACGAAAGACGAGCTGAATATCGAATGAGCAGAGGACTCATAGTGACCGAATTGCTCACATCCGAGAATGCCGAGGAGACTCTTAACGGTTTTGACCTGCATGATATAGAACCCTTTACTTTGATAGCTGCCGATTGGAATGACGATCTCCAATTGTTCGAACTGGTCTGGGATGGAGAAAGGGCGCATCTTAGTAAGAAACCCCTCGAGCCCACAATATGGTCTTCTTCTTTGTTATATACTTCTGAAATGAAACAAAAACGTGAGTTGTGGTTCGATGTTTTTCTGAAAGATGTGGAAGTTCCTTCAGAAGATAACATACTGGATTTTCATAAGAATGCCGGAGAAGGCAGTTCCGACTATGACCTTATCATGGATCGGGGATTTGTAAAGACGAGGAGTATCAGTCAGGTGCGAAGAGACCATACAAATACTGTTTTTCGTTATGAAGATTTGAGTTCCGAAAAAGTTTCAATCAGGGAAATATGAACTACACAGGCAAAATAATTGTACTGGCCTATCCGGATACGTTTGTCACCATGAGTGATGAATGGATTTGCAAGTTTCTTCCATTGGTTGGATTGGGAACCCAGAAATATATCAAGGCCGGACATGCAGCCCTGATCCTCGTGGAGAATGAGAGCGGCATGGCCCGTTATTATGATTTTGGCAGATATGTAACTCCTGCGGGCCACGGCCGGGTGCGTGGTAGCAATACCGATGCTGAATTAGAAATACCGTTCAAAGCAATCCTTGATTCCGGAGATGAACTGCAAAACCTTGATGAATTTCTTTTATGGCTGGATGCGAATCCGCAGAAAACCCATGGTGAAGGGAGGTTACTGGCTTCCGTATGCGACGCCATCCATTATGAGAGTGCCCATGGCTATATTTCCAATCTTCAAAAAAGGGGAAGTATTCCCTATGGAGCTTTTCATAAAGATGGAAGTAATTGCTCACGATTTGTGACAGACACTATCCTGAGTGCCACACTCGAAAAAAGGATCATCAAGGCATTGAAGTTTAATAAGAGATTTACCCCAAGTGCAGTGGGTAATGTCGAAAAGGCCGCACCATCCAGCAACGTTTGGGAAGTGTCTGGCGGACAAATAAGTCCTTTCACGAGTTCTGCGTTTAAGGAGAACCTCGTCAATTATTTTCATCGAACCCCACATTGGGGTCTGAAATCGGTTCCACGGGAAACGATGCCGAATGCGGTTCAAAAACTTGAGGGTATAGGTAGCAGTGCTTATTTTTATCTTACTTCGGAATCAGGTCTGGGCAAGGCCGAGGTGCGTATAAGACGTTATAACGATCTGGGTGAAATGGATTTCGACGGAGTATTCTTCTCGAAACATTTCCGAAGAGAACTGCCCTACACTTTCACTTACGATTCTCATTGCGAGTTTTGCCACGTACTTCAGGATGGTCACCTGATTCAACTACAATTTGTCAAGAAATTTTCTGAAGTTAATTCTGCGCAAAAGGTGCGCTCAGCTTGAATAAAGGAATACCCACTTTTATCTTTCGGGTAGGGGTTAGCATGTTATAATAACCCTGCATGGAGCCCACAGGAGAATTCAATAAACATCCGCTGTTATACGTGTGTTTCTCTCCCGGATCGATAATAGGTTGCTCTCCGATTACGCCGTCGCCTTCCACTATCTCGGTGGCATTCAGCGCATCTTTTATCATCCAATAGCGAGAAGTAAGTTGTACAGGATATTCACTTTGGTTTTCGATAGTGATGGTATACGAGAACGCATACTGCCTTTTGTGATTATTGTAAAAGGTGTCTTCGTATTGCGTTTCTACGGAAACTTTTATGCCCTGTGTAATTAATTGAATCATCTTAATACATAGCCGCCGTTATCGTAAAAAATAGAACGGCACTTATGGTAGCACTTATCGCAAATACCCAGTTTAAAAATATGAATTTTATTATTGTTATTAGTCGGTTTTGACGATAAAAATTACGCAGGGCTTTGTAAAAATAAAATGGTCCGATTATAAAATATAAAATGGAGGCGAAAATATCATTTCCAATAATTGTATCGGGGATAAGACAGATGAGGGAGGCAAGAAATATGAAACTGAAAATATGGAATATAAAGATCATATGTTCCATGTAGGTATATTTCTTTTTTGAATAGATCAACCAAAAGAACAAAGCAAAAACCGGGGTAAAAAAGAAGACGAAGAACGGCGTCTTTTCTATGAGGTAATTTGCAAATTCCCTTGGATTCTCTTCGATCTCTTCAAACATTTCGTTCTTTTGATAGGCCCAGCGATTATAGTTGGTTTGCGGATGTTTCAGGCTATCCAGGGCCAACGAAGGATCTTTTATCTTGGTGGTTTTATAAAAGTCCCTGTAAAGCACAAATCTCTGGAAGAATTTCCCGGCGTTGCTTAAAGTGTCCAGGTCTTCTTCGGAGTAGTATTTATAAGTCTGAGCCGTATCTTTTTTGCGATTAAACAAGTTTATGTTATTGACTATTGTATCCAGGTTGGGGTTGCGTATAACTTCATCGCTGGTTAGGATAGAATCCAGATTCACTCCTTTTTGTTCAAGGATAGAATCGAGGTCAACACCTTGTTCGCTTAAAATAGAATCCAAATTCTCTTTTTGATTCAACAGGATGGAATCCACATCGACGGTGTCCTTATCGGCACGCACCAATTTAAAATCATCTCCGTCTTTTTTCAGTTCGAAGTTGGGGCCATCTGTTGTGGTGGTGTCCTGGACAAAGTTACTCTCTCCTGTAAAAGTTGAAATCAATCCCTGAACCAGGAAATAAATGATGGACACACTTAGAAAAAAACGAAAGGGATTGGCGTATTTCAACCGTTGACCGCCTACAAAATTACGTGTGATCACGCCCGGACGGAACAGGAGGTCCTTGATAGTAAATCGAAAACGGGAATCGTAGGTAATGATACTTCCGATGAACTCTCCTAAGAAATCTTTAAGGGATAGGTTTTTGGTGGTGTTGAGCTGACCGCAGTAGGAGCAATATACATCGCTCAATTCGAGAGGATGTTTGCAGTTCAGACATTCGGGGCCACGATATTTTTGGGCTTTCCGGCCCTTAAATTTTTGTGGTAGTTGGTCAGTCATACGGTAAATTTAAACAAACTTACCGATAGAAACAACGCCGAATTTCAGGTTTAATTATTTGAAATTTCGTGGGAATTGGATTGCCCATATCCAATAATTCGATCGAATCGCTCACCGGGACCCCGATAATAAACCAACACGGAATAGTTGTTTTCGGTTTGCCAGAAATTCCCACCAATGGCGCCCTGGTCAATGGAACCATCGCGATCCACTAGCACAAATCGATAGTTATAAAACCCCTGTTTGAACAAACGCGTATTTCTGAATACGTCGGCATCGGCATCATAACGCATGTAGGTGCTGTCGTCGATACACCAGTTGTTAAAATTTCCGTAGATATGAATCTCCTTATCGCCAATATCTTCAAAATACTGCAACGCAAAATGCATCCGAATATATTCTGCTTCGATATTCGTGTTTTCTGCGCGAAATGCACGCACTACAAAATTTCCATTGATATCAGGATTGTAAGTGTAGGGCCTGTCGAAGCGGGCTCCTCTGGTATATAGATAATGCTCGAAGAGATCGGTAAGTTCGATTCGGCGAATACCATTATTAGCGGATCGGGCTTCCTTGCTATCGAAAAAGTGAAATTCATTGCCGCCCCAGAAAGCTGCTTCCTGGTCATAACGATAGATCAATTCTGTTCCAATGGTATATTGAGGTTTCAGGTTTGTGATGGCCTGTTTGATATTGCCATTTTGAATCACTAATGTTTTTACATTCTGCTTCGGATTGATCAAAAGTTCGTCCTTGGAATTGATGGCAAATTGTACGACCTGCTTAGTGTCGATATATTTAATATCCCTGGATCTCTTTATTTCTACACCCACACCAACCTCTTGCCGCATGATCATAAACTTACGTGTGAAAACCAGATCACCGTCATAATTGTAAACGCTGATAAGGTAGTTTCCGGTTTTTTTCAATCTACGGGTTTCCCGATTCGGGATATTCAGGAAATAGTGTGAATATAGCTGAAGGGAGTTGAGTGAATTTTCATAGGTTTCTATGCGAACATCATCGAATCCATCGAGGAATTCTCCTTTAGACAAGTCGCTTTCAGACCAGTCGAAATTATGATGGGTGATTTTATAGTAGTAATCCTCTTCATCCCCGTTGATATCATCGAATGACAGCCTGAGGGATTCACCCAGCCTGATTATAGGTAGTTCGCTGAACTGGGAATTACCGCTAAACTGAACGGTACGGATATGATAGGGTTCAATTTTTTCGATTATCTGAGCATGGATATTCAAGGCAAAGCCGAATATCATTGTCAGGATGACCATTTTCTTAGACATATTTGAAAATTTACCGCTTAAAGATAAAACAATTTTTATGCCCAAATTTTTTTCGAAAACCTTGTCGTTAATCTTAGCGGAAAATTATAGTTATTTATTATGCAAAGCAGGTTTTAATTCCTAAATTTGCAATCGCAAAATCTGACTAAAAATTCTGTAAGGATTTTTAAAAGAATTTAATACAAGAACCCTATGTCCAAAGACATTAAGATTAGAAAAGGTCTTAATATTAGATTGAAAGGCGAAGCAGAAAAAACTCTTTCCAAAGCACCACGCTCACGAACCTTCGCTATAAGACCTAAAGATTTTCACCTCATCACTCCCAAAATGGTTCTTAAAGAAGGCGCAAAAGTGCAGGCTGGAGAAACCGTTTTTTATTCCAAAGCCAACGAGGCCATCAAGTTTGCTTCACCGGTAAGTGGAACATTAACTCAAATTGAAAGAGGTGCGAAAAGAGTAATCACACAAATTGTAATTGAAGCCGATTCTCAAGATACCTTCATGGATCACGGGAAACTGGATCCGGGTACGGCGAGTGCAGATGCGATTAAAACATTGCTATTGGAGTCGGGTTGTTGGCCTTTTATCAAGCAGCGACCTTATGACGTAATAGCAAATCCGGAAGGATCACCAAAGGCGATCTTTGTATCCGGTTTGAATACAGCGCCTCTGGCCGCAGATTTGGATTTTACTTTACAAGGCAAAGAGAAAGAATTGCAGGCTGCAGTGACAGCCCTAAGCAAACTTACCGAAGGCAGCGTTCACATCGGGGTAGGAAGCAATGCTTCTCCACTATCTGGTATGACAGATGCGGTAATCCATTCCGTGAAAGGACCACATCCTGCAGGAAACGTGGGAACGCATATTGCCAAAATTGATCCTGTGAATAAAGGAGAAGTGGTTTGGACCGTGAATGCCCAGGATCTGGTGATAATAGGAGAGTTACTTTTGACAGGAAAGTTCAATGCCGAAAGGGTGATCGCGTTGGTTGGTTCTAGTGTGAAGGCTCCGCAATATTACACCACGCGTGCGGGAGCAGAGGTTTCAACCTTTGTATATGACAGCGGGATCAATGAGGAAAATTCAAGGGTGATCAGCGGAAATGTTCTCACAGGAACGGCGATTTCACCCAAGGGACATTTAGGCTATTACAGCAATACGGTAAGTATTATTCCGGAAGGAGACGATTACGAATTCTTCGGATGGAACAAGCCTATTTTCAATAAAATATCTCCTTCGCGAGCGTTGACCTTTTCGTGGATGTTTCCGAAGAAAAAATACGACTTGAATACCAATACCAATGGAGAACACCGTGCCTTTGTAGTTACAGGTAATTACGAGGCAGTCTTTCCATTGGATATCTATCCACTTCAAATTTTAAAAGCCTGTATGGTGCAGGACCTGGATCAAATGGAAGCCCTGGGGATGTACGAAGTTGCCCCTGAGGACTTTTCACTTACCGAGTTTATCTGTGTGTCCAAGCAACCACATCAGCAAATAATCAGAGAAGGATTGGATTTAATGTATAAAGAAATAGGATAACGCTATGGGATTGAAACAAAAATTACATACGCTGAAAGAAAAGTACAGAGGGAAGAAAATGGCTCCTGCCTTTAATGCTTTCCATACATTTTTGTACTTACCGAATGAAATCACCCATGGTGGAACACATGTTAAGGGGGCAGATGATCTTAAACGTACGATGAATACGGTGATCATGGCTTTGGTTCCCTGTTTGATCTTCGGAATTTTCAATGCCGGATACCAACACTATGCGGCGATAGATGAAACACTCAGATTGGCCCCATGGGAGAACTTCTTTACCTGGGAGAACTTCACACTGGGTTGTTGGACTGTATTGCCATTGGTCGTTATTTCCTACGGAGTAGGACTGGCGGTGGAATTTGTCTTTGCCGTGATCAAAGGTCATGAAGTGGAAGAAGGATACCTGGTAACCGGAATGTTAGTTCCGCTTATCGTACCGGTGGATATTCCGTTATGGATGCTTACGGTTGCCGTTATTTTTGGTGTGGTGATAGGTAAGGAAGTTTTCGGGGGAACCGGAATGAACATCCTGAACCCAGCACTTACCATTCGGGCCTTTTTATTCTTTGCCTATCCTACCTGGATGAGTGGAGATAAAGTTTGGGTACACGATGCAGTAAACAGAGCTGGTACGCCGGATGCAATTTCAGGAGAAACTATTTTAGGTAGTTATGCCCAGAATCAGGATATCGTATATAGTTTATCTGATATGTTCTGGGGATTCATCCCGGGATCCGTTGGTGAAACTTCCAAAGTACTCATCATATTCGGTGCATTGTTCTTAATCTTTACAAAAATTGGAAGCTGGAGGATTATCTTCAGTACCCTTGCCGGAGCACTTGCTATGGGTGCTATCTTTAACCTGGTGGTGGATTCCGGAATCATTTCTGAAAGTTCTAAATTCTATGGTTTGATGAGCGTACCTTACTGGCAACACCTTATTATAGGTAGTATACTGTTTGGGGCCGTCTATATGGCCACCGATCCGGTTACCGCCTCCCAAACTAATCGAGGAAAGTGGATCTATGGATTCCTTATCGGATTTATTTCCATCATGATTCGTGTCTTCAATCCGGCCTATCCGGAAGGAGTATTCCTTGCCATACTGTTGATGAACGTGTTCGCACCAACCATCGACCACTACGTGCTGCAAGGAAATATCAAGAGAAGAGCTAAACGTCTAAAACTTAAAACTGCATAACTATGGCTTTAAACACAGAGAAAAATAGTTATACCGTATTCTTCGCTGTCATCATGGTGGTGATAGTAGGATCGATTCTGGCAGGTTTTGCCAGCGGACTAAAACCATTGGTAAAGGCCAATGAACGTTTCGAAAAGCAGCAAAACATATTATATGCACTCGGCGTCAACGCTAATGAAGGTGCGAGTGATGTGGAATTTATTTCTACGGATGTGGTAGAAGCAGAGTTCAATAAGTATATCACCAAGCAAATTGTGATCCAGGGAGAAGAGATCACCGAAGATGGTGAGGCTTACTTGATCGACCTGAAAAAAGAAGCTAACAAAGCCAAGGATCCTAATTATGAGCGACGTCTTCCCCTTTTCATCGGAGAGAAGGATGGGAAAGAAGTGTTTGTGATTCCGGTAAGAGGGAAAGGACTTTGGGATGCCATCTGGGGATTTGTAGCCGTAGACAAGGCTATGACCATCGAGGGTGTATATTTTGATCACAAAGCGGAAACTCCCGGTCTCGGAGCTGAAATTAAGCAACGTTATTTTATGGATGATTTTGCCGGCGAGACCTTCTTGAATGATGGTAGGTTCGACGGGATTGCAGTTGCCAAAGGAAATAACGATCCTAAAAACGAAGATAAAACAGATAACGAGGTAGATGCATTGGCCGGAGCTACGATTACGGGCGACGGTGTAACCGCTATGTTGAAGAAGGATATTCGAATGTACGTACCTTATTTTAAATCCTTAAAATAAACCTATGGGACTTTTATCAAAAAAAGACAGCAAGCTCATACTGGATCCCTTAGCCGATAACAACCCGATCACCATTCAGGTATTGGGAATTTGTTCGGCACTGGCTATTACAGCACAGTTAAAACCATCCATTGTGATGGCGATATCCGTAATATTTGTAATGGGCGTGGGGAATGTTGTGATCTCATTGATGCGAAATGTGATCCCATCGAAAATTCGAATTATCGTTCAGCTGGTAGTAGTAGCTACCCTTGTAATTATAGTGGACCAGGTACTGAAAGCTTTCGCCTATGCGTTGAGTAAGGAACTTTCAGTATTTATCGGTTTGATCATTACCAACTGTATCATCATGGGAAGGTTTGAGGCCTTCGCTTTAGGAAACGGACCGTGGAGATCGTTCCTTGATGGAATCGGGAATGCCCTAGGTTATGGGGTGATTCTGATCATAGTTGGATTTTTCAGAGAACTTCTTGGATCCGGAACCTTGTTTGGAATTAAAGTGTTAGGTGATCCTGTAGAGAAATCCGGTTTGTATGCCATCGGTTATGAAAACAACGGATTTATGGTACTGCCTCCTATGGCCTTGATCGTAGTGGGATTGATTATCTGGGTTCAGAGAAGTAAAAACAAAGCATTAATCGAAGAAAACTAGTAGGCATCTGCCGAATTCAATATTATGGAGCATTTAGAATTATTTTTTAAATCGGTTTTCGTGGACAACATGGTATTTGCCTATTTCCTTGGAATGTGTTCTTACCTGGCTGTATCGAAAAAAGTAAGTACAGCAGTAGGTCTTGGTGCCGCGGTGATTTTCGTTCTAACAGTAACAGTTCCACTAAACTGGTTGTTGGATACATACATCCTTCAAGAAGGAGCACTCACTTGGTTAGGCCCTGATTTTGCAGACTACGACCTTAGCTTTCTATCGTTCATCCTGTTTATCGCAACCATTGCGACCATGGTACAGCTGGTAGAGATCGTGGTGGAAAGATTTTCACCAGCTTTATATAATTCCCTGGGGATTTTCCTTCCCCTAATCGCTGTAAACTGTGCGATTTTGGGTGGATCACTATTTATGCAGTCCAGAGAAATCGAAACTTTCACACTGGCGCTCAACTACGGATTTAGCTCCGGAATTGGCTGGTTCCTGGCAATTCTTGCCATTGCAGCGATTCGCGAAAAGATTCGTTACTCTAACGTTCCTGCGCCATTGAGAGGACTGGGAATTACCTTTATCATTACCGGACTTATGGCGATTGGATTTATGAGTTTCGGAGGAATGTTAACCGGTGGTGATGAACCGGTAGAACAAGAAGCCCAATCGGCTGTGATTATTGAGAATGTTGAAGAAGAAAAAGAATCGGCGGTGGAAACTGCAGTTTCAGAAATAAAAAATTAGACTATGATGTTAGCGAGTACATTAGGAGTAATAGCTGCCACGGTAATTGCCTTTTTGGTATTAGTATTGCTTTTGGTAGCCCTGTTGCTTTTTACAAAACAAAAATTATCTCCTTCCGGCCCGGTAAAAATTACAATCAATGATGAAAAGGTAATCGAAGTGCCTTCAGGAGGAACTTTACTTTCTACTCTTGGAAATCAAAAGATCTTTTTACCATCGGCTTGTGGAGGTGGAGGTACCTGTATTCAATGTGAGTGTCATGTTATAGAAGGTGGAGGAGAAGCCTTACCAACGGAAACGCCGCACTTTACCAGAAAGGAATTGCAGGCGGGCGCAAGATTATCATGCCAGGTAAAAGTAAAGCAGGACATGAATGTTCATATTCCGGAAGAAGTATTCGGGATCAAGAAATGGGGCGCTACGGTGGTAAGAAATTATAACGTTGCATCTTTCATTAAGGAATTCGTAGTAGAGATTCCTGAGGACATGAACTACAAAGCTGGAGGATACATTCAAATTGAGATTCCTCCTTGCGAAATTAAGTACAGCGACATGGATATTACTGCTCACCCTGAGGAGCACGACAGTCCGGATAAGTTCAAGGACGAGTGGGATAAATTTGACCTTTGGCCGCTGGTAATGAAAAATACAGAAATCGTGGAACGTGCTTACTCCATGGCCTCTTATCCTGCTGAAGGAAGAGAGATCATGCTGAATGTTCGTATCGCAACCCCACCATGGGACAGAGCCAGGAATCAGTGGATGCAGGTGAATCCGGGGATTGCTTCTTCTTATATCTTTAATTGTAAGGAGGGAGACAAGGTAACGATTTCAGGACCTTACGGTGAATTCTTTATCAACCATTCTGAAGCAGAGATGCTTTACGTTGGTGGGGGAGCCGGAATGGCGCCTATGCGTTCTCACTTATATCACTTATTCAATACATTGAAAACCGGGCGTACGGTAACTTATTGGTACGGTGGCCGTTCAAAAAGAGAATTATTCTACATTGAGCATTTCCGCAAGCTTGAGCGCGAATTCCCGAACTTCAAGTTCTACATGGCACTATCTGAGCCCTTAGAGGAAGATAATTGGAAGGTGAAGAAAGACCTTCAGGATGAAGAGGGAGACGGATTTGTCGGGTTCATTCACCAGGTAGTGATCGATAATTATCTAAACCATCATGAAGCACCGGAAGATATTGAACTATATTTCTGTGGTCCTCCACTGATGAACCAGGCGGTTCAGAAAATGGGAGAAGATTTCGGAATTCCGGATGAGAATATTCGATTCGACGATTTTGGAGGATAAGAACTAAAACCTCAAAAACTCATAAAGCCGTTCCGTTTGGAGCGGCTTTTTTATTGCTACTTCTGAAATGTTAACTTTTTCTTTAAATTCTGACAGAAAAATTCTACATTTCCAGTTAAATCTTATTAATAACTTGAAGTTGATACACTTAGAGCGTATCGAAGGTTTAATCGGTTATCACCGTTTCTGTGATTTCACAACCTAATTTGGCTTTCGAACTCTGTAATGTTACCGCTGAATTCCCCAAAAAAATGATAATCATGAAAATTAAGTATTCACTTTTAGTTTTGCTACTTTTAGTAGCTTACAATATAACAGCGCAGGATAAGAGCATTCAAAAGAATGATGCCGAAGCTTACGTTCCCTGTGAGAGTCCAACCCTGATATTACAGCCCAGTAACTTTTTTATTACCAAACCGGTACGAGACATGCCTGTGTGCGATGACCTAACCACTTTTGATGGATTGATCGTGCCCAAAGATGGTGTGTATACCTCGGAAGAAATGAGTGCCAAGCGCAAACGAAAACTGGCCTATTTGAATTCGGCTGGGAAGAGTCCGACGAAAGTGGACCCTTTGGTGCAAAATGCAGAAAAACTCGTTCACAACTCCAACAATAGGGCACCTATCGTGAGTTTCGAAGGACTGGGACTCAATGTTTCTCCTCCGGATCCATCCATGGCGGTTGGTCCGAACCACATAGTCACCATGGAAAATGGACAGTGGTCGGTATATGATAAAAGTGGAAATATGGCAGCCGGTTTTCCAAAGCTCCTAACAGATCCATTGAGCGCACCTGGAAGTACAGCCAATGCGGGAGACCCGGTGGTAATGTATGACCGCGAGGCCGATCGATGGTTCATCTCACAGTTTCAATTGCCCGGAAGCAACGATTTTCTGATTGGAATTTCAGTTACTCCGGATCCAACGGGATCTTGGTATGTTTATGAATACAACCTTACTGCGGGTAACGACTATCCTCACTATGGAGTTTGGGGAGATTCCTATGTTACTGCGGGAAATTTTACGGGAGCTCAAAAAGTATATACGTTCAATAGAACGAAAATGTTAGCTGGAGATGCCACTGCGGAAATCGTTGGTTTCTCACCTTCAGGTTTAGGGTCGGCAGGTTTTGCTGCGCCCATTCCAGTGCATTCGGAAGCGTCGGGGGTAGCCACAGGCGATATAAAAATTGTCTTCTACCAGGATGACGCATTCGCCGGGATCACATCAGATCACATCGGGCTATGGAACATCGATATGGACTGGAGCAATATTCCGGGCTCGACCATTTCAGCAAAAAATGAAATTCCTACCGCAGCCTTTGATGCAGCGATTGCAGGCGGTTTTGCGAACCTGGCCCAGCCGGGAACAGGACAACGAATAGATGCTATTGTGGGTGCTGTTATGAATATGGCCCACTGGTACGAATTCGGAACACACCAGTCGATAGTGTTGAACTGGGTGGTAGAAATCGTTGATGGAAGCCAGATTTCAGGAATTCGTTGGGTAGAACTGCGTAGTACTGATGGTGGAACTACATGGAGTGTTTACCAGGAAGGAACTTTTACCGATCCTACAGGAAGTGAATCGGTTTTCATGGGATGTATATCCATGGATATGAACGGAAATATTGGATTGGGATATACCAAAACCGGAACAACCACCTTCCCATCATTATACTATACCGGCCGATTGGCGGGCGATGCTTTGGGAAGTATGAGTGTGGCTGAGCAATTAGTTATTGCTGGATCCACTTCGGTGACCATCAACGATCGCTATGGCGACTATGGACAAGCGGTTCGAGATCCTAGCGACGATCTTACTTTTTGGGTTACTTCGGAATATTCCGGGGCTCCGGATAGAAGAACGCGTATCTATTCTTTTGAAATCGCTTCGCTCGCAGCGCCATCTATTGGATTTACAAATACTGCGGTGAGCTCACCCGAGGGCTCTGAATGTGGTTTTGTGGACATCACAGCCACCCTTAATATCGGACAGGCGCCTTCTGCGAATGCGGACGTAAATCTGGCGATCAATGGAGCGAGTACAGCGGATTCAGGTTCCGATTTTGATTTACTTACCTCGAGTGTCACTTTCTTAGCGGGTCAAACTACAAGTCAGGATGTGATGATTCGTGTGTATGAAGATGGATTTGTGGAAGGGGATGAAACAGTGGTGATCGACTTTACGGTGAACCCGAACGGCGGAGATGCCGTTTCCAACCCTACATCCGATACGCTTACGATTACCATCACTGATGATGATACAACGTCTTCATCTACCACCAGCGTGAGTTTGTTTTTTGAAGATTTCGATGATGGGGTGTTCGATGTGACCACTTCAGGGAATACAGGATCTGATCTGTGGGCTGCGGGTAATGCGGGAGCTGCCAGTAGCACGTTCTGGAACACTACAGGAAATAGTACCATTTTTGCATTCACCAACGATGATAACTGTAACTGTGACAAAAGCAACGATCTGTTGATTACAGATCCTTTCAGCATGGTGGGAGCTTTTTCATCTGCTACTCTTACTTTTGATCATGCGTTTTCCGATTTATTATCGGAAGTCGGGGATGTACTTGTAAGTACGGGAGGTCCGTACACTTCGGTATTGAATTTAACGAATTCATCGACAGCGAATGGTGGAGGTTCGTTCACTACACCTTGGGTAAATGGCGTGACTTTAGATATGACTCCATATATAGGTCAGGCCACAGTCCAGATACAATTTAGATACAATGATGGAGGAGCCTGGGCCTACGGTATGGCAATAGACAATATTTCCGTTTCTGCAGAAATTGCAACTGGAGTGCAAACTGCTGTTAATTCAGGAATTCCGGATCAAATCAATATAAACAATTCGGGATCGGTCTATTCAAGTGATCCTGGTTCAGCAGATGTCATGCTGGACATTACCAGCAATAATACTTTCGATTATGGATGTGTGGATATTTCGGTGTCCCGTTCGGGTAACAGCGCCCAGTCCTATGTGGGGAGTTCGTCGCCCGATTTGGTTACCGATAAAACATTCAGCATAACACCTACTAATACTACAGGTGGTGGAAATACGGATGTAACTTTTTATTTTACTGAAACTGAAATCTTAGGATGGGAAGCGGCCACCGGTATATCGAGAACCCAATTGGTGATTGGTCGTGGAAATGCCAGCGGAGTGGTGGAGACAGATCCTGCTGTGATTGGTGCATTTGGAACCAATGTTACCTTAACTGGAAGCTTTTCGGGATTAAACGGAACGTACTATTTTGGAACTGCTAATTCTTTCTTCAGTTGTTTGGGTGGCGTAAAAACATGGAACGGAACTTCTTGGAGCCCAAGCGGTGCGCCCGATAATACTAACTCTGTGATCATTGCCGGAAACTATGATACCGCTACGAATGGTAATCTTATTGCTTGTGATCTAACTGTTAACGGAGGTGCTGTATTGAATGTACCATCAAATACGTTTGTTTCCGTAGAAAGTAATATTGTGGTTAACTCACTGGGAAGTTTGCTAATTCAACATCAGGGAAGTTTGGTGCAGACCGATCCGGATGCCACAGTTACCAATAACGGAACAATTAACGTATTACTAGATACACCTAATTTGGCTTCAAGAGATTTCATGATTATGGGGGCACCGATGGATTCTGAAACAAGACAAGATGTTTGGGGATCAGCATTTATAGTATTGAATCACAATACTATTGATTTCGTACCCAATGCTGCTGTCGCCATTCAATTTCCGAATGCGGAGAATTTTGCGGATGACAACAATGATTTCTGGACTTTTTACAATACCGGAGGCCTCAATGTTGGGGAAGGATATTTGGTGAGACCACAAGCAGGTTATGGACAACCGGGAGGTGTCTTCAGCTATACTTACGGACTTAATGGAGGAACATTGCTCAATGGAAATATCAATTTCAATGTGATCTATAATACCCCCGGACCCACCGCAGCCGATAATAAAAATGCTAGTCCGAATGTATTGGCGAATCCTTATCCATGTCCGATCATGGCAGACGATTTTATCAATGCCAATGCGATGGTGGATGAAGTGTATTTCTGGGAGCATTTGACTCCGCCAAGTCCTAGTTTACCCGGTGCCGGTTCAATGAACTTTTCGATGGAGGATATTTCTATGTACAATCTCCTCGGTGGAGTGGCGGCTGGAAATCCACCCGTACCTTCTACCGAACCAAATGGAGTGATCTCCACGGGTCAGGGATTTGGTATCAAGGCAAATGCCGCAGGAACGGCCATGTTTACCAATACCATGCGACGAAACACGGGGAATACTACTTTGAGAAAGCAGGATAAAGATCGAATCTGGAGTAAAGTGATTGATACTGAGTATCAGACCGGAGGTACCGCACTGATCGGATTTACAGA
>WUAI01000025.1 GCA_009827225.1 Flavobacteriaceae bacterium
ACCCTTGGGTACCCATCAATACAACCAATACCACTATGAACCTTATAAACTTCATGTCTTTCTAGTTTTGATTATGCATTTATTGATTTCCACCCAGTGTACAGTTCACAGATCTTTGAGGCGACTCAACCGTTAAACTTCCCAATTCAGGATGCTGATTGTCGGTGATGATCACTTTAGTTCGAATCCAAGGGTTCGCTCCCTCTTCGCATAAAGGATCTGTGGCAATGTTATAAGTGTAATTATAACTATTACTACTCGAGTCCTGTACTAGGTTATAGCTTCCTGTAACTCCTACTTTTAGGTAGAATTTTAATCGATAATCCCCAGAACCGCCTGTCACACCTATAGTTGATTCGATTTCCTGGCAAACTAGTTCGCACGCGTCCTCACATACTCCGCAGGATGAATTACACCCTGTACAGGTTGGAGCATCATTTACATATAAGGTTAGGCTACTTGATCCCAAAGGATCAGGTCCAGGTTCACCATTGCCACCACCGGGATCAGTTTCATCTTCTAACGCTACTTTGTAATTATACTGCCAATCCTGGGCGAGGGAGAATCCTCCTTCAAACGAACCGCTGTCGACTGCCTCGGCATGTATCTCGATCAAACGACCCCCAGCATCATAAATATATTTTGTGGCCAAGTTGTTTGGTCCTAGAATAAAACTCAACTCATCCCATTCGTTATATACATAAGAGGTAATTACCGACTCAACAGGATGTAATCTAAAGTCATCGACATATATGTCCCCGTTGGCAGAGGTAACTAATATTACCTTATCATTGGCCGCAACTTGAGCAGCAGTTCTATCAAAATAATGACGCATTTGCACCCAATCACCTGCAAATACTTTTTCTCCATTAAAGGCGGTCTGTGTTCCAAGAGTTCCTACCTTAAATCTCGCGTTTTGGTAATTATCCTTGTGCACCCAAACAGACATTACATAACCTCCAGGACGGTAGGTGTTCTTTTTAAATAGAATACCAAAATCGTCATCAGGACCTAGCTTAGCCGAATAACTTCCAGTATGAGCCTTTTCATTTGTTCTGAAATTTTCACCCCTTACCTGTTGATCCACATAAGTGGTTCCTGGAAGATTATCATATTCAACGCCTGAATAAAAAGCTTCACCATAACCAGCGTTCGCGGTTAGCAATACTTTGGATTCGTCGTCCGTCATTTTTGTGGTCATAAAGTTGCCATTTATATCACGCACTTCTAGAGTCATTGAATTGTTGTCGTACTTGGTTATTTCAGAAATTTGTTTCCATGGTTCACTTTGTGTCGTAGCACCCAGCGACCAATCAAAACCGTCATCCGTAGATAAGTTATAATCCAATAATGTTCCATCAGGATTCAATTCTCCGTCCCAAACAAACGTTTTGTGTTTTCTCCAAATTTTCTCATTGGGAGCTGATGGAGAAGTCACCTGACCATTGTACCATGTATATTGCCATTCGTTGTTCCAAGTGGTAATACCAACGCTTAAAGGTTTCCATTCACCTGAAACATCGACCAAGGAATATTCTGCGGCCAATTGAGACATCATGTTCCTGTTTGAAATATTGTCCACCTTACTCCCCATTTCAGGATATTTGGTGTAAGCAGGGACAATTTGAGATTTCATTGCGTAACCTTCGCTATCATAGGTTCTGGTTTCCAATAAATTCCCTGTATTGAAATCATGAGCATCAAAATAGGTAGTTGTCGAATATCCTCCCGAAGTAACTGTGGTACTTTCCAATACACTTGGATACGATATTCTAGTAGAATTATTTATAATCCATTCTGTATTAGGATGAATGGTACTCGATGAAGTATCATACTCCTCAAAATCTATTACTTTATATAACTGAAAAGATTCTTGGATGATACCTTGATCGATATCTTCAACTGCTTTATAATTATTGACTGTCTTTCCAATTAATTGTCCAACTGAATTATAGTTTTCAATTGACAATACCTGACCTACAGCTGTTATATAATCTTTTATTATATGACTTCTAATATCGACATTCTTAGCATCGCCATCTACTGTAATAGTTTCTGTTAGAACTGGCAACCCGTCGGCCTGCATAATACTGATGAAATTATCAGGATGTAATACCTGAAAATGGTATTTGGCTTTACCGCTCACGTTGACATCATCATCTCCGAAACTTTCGACTTCTACAAACTCATACATCACAACAGGTGACGGTAATTCTGACGCATACGGGATTATCTTCGAAAGATCTTTTTGGTGTGGGACGTAACTTACCACGCCCGAAGAAACTGTTTCAGTTGTTGTTTGTCCACCAATAGTATAAGTTACTTCCTTCGGATAGGTATACTCCGTTCTATATGATTGAATCTCATCGCTCGTGGTAATTGATTTAACACGAACTCCTCCTCCAATTCGTTCGTAATACGTTCCGTCCGGACTGTAAATAGTGGCCCATTCATTGTAATCTCCATTACACGGAGTTTCCGTTGTTGGGCAAGTTTCGCCGGCAGCAGGAATACAATGAGCTTCATTATCTGATTTTGCCAACGCAATGCCCGTTTCAGTGTTAACACTCAATATCGTGGCAAGTCCAGCATAGTTCCATGTATAAATAGGGTCAGTTGGTGGGTCTTCACCTGGTAGCGTTACATCGTAACATTCATAAAAATAATTCAATTCAACCTTGCCACCAGGAACAATCCCCAGTTTATCTTCTATGTCAAATGCCACATAGACGTAATCAAAGGACGGATTTGGATCTAAGTATACACTTTGATAATCAAAGACATTTCCATTATTGATTACACTAGTCGTATGAAAAATATCGGGTTCGTATTCAATATTAATCTTCCCTCCATAGGGTACTCGAATTTCAGACAAGCTCCAATTATGCGGATTTGTTTTGTTATATCCCCAATCGTCTTCCCTTTCATTGTCAAAACCTTCAATATTGGCATAGGTAAATTTATATCCCGGAACCACCTGAACATTTTCTTTCCCTTTATAGGTCACACCATTTAAGGTTAATCGTCCTTGATTCGCCGCAACAGAATTCGGAGAATTCTCTGCCAATGAATAGTTTTGATGTGATCCAAGATCTACTACTTTTAGTGCATTTGCGTACAATTCATTCTTCTCAGCTTCCGTAAAATCTCCTACATCCAGGACTTTGTTCTGCCAGTTTCTCTTAGCTGTTACATCCTTTTCCTGCCAATGCAAAGTAATAGTCTGATTTGCTCCTGATGAGACTAATGGCGAATCGTTGGATTTAGAAGGATTAATTCCGGCTTCTTTCTTAACCAGCACGATCTCATCTAATCTCAGAAGTTCTTGTGTTGGAACATGTACAGAATATGATTGTTCATCTGGCCTAATTGCTGTATGATTAATCTCCGTTCCGATGTTATCTTCTCGAATATCCTTAATAAAAAAGGCCTCGTGTGTTCTTGTTTCAACTATGTCCAGATAGTAAATATCCTTCCTCCCCCAAGTATAATATCGCATGTATTCATTCCCTCCTGAGAGATAAGTGTTATATTCTTCATAATCTTTACCATAAGGGGTTTTCCATGCGTATGCCTGACTCCATTGCCCGTACTTCAGTCTCACCCAATACCCATAGTCATTATCATCTACCAGTTTGTTATCGTTCTTATCAATATAATCAGGACCTGTTACTGCAGTAAGTAACCAGTGGGTAGCGTACTTCTTTAATTGTCTTTTTTCAAAGTAGTTTTCGTTTTCCGGTTTGTTCGGATCGCTCATCCCAAATCTTCTGCTAATTAATTCATGATTGTAAACAGCAATCCCATAATGATAAGTCTTACCGTCCATGGTGGTAATCTTGAAACCGCCAATACCGTCTTGTTCGAATTTTTCCGGATTTCCATAATCCATATTGAGCGCGGGAAGCATAAATCCGCTATTCTCAGCTGTCCCATCAGCCATTTCAGCGTTTGTAAATGCTTCAACAAATCGTCCTCCTTTTTTTCTAGGAACTACTTGATCCACATTTGAAGAATCCAAGTAATCGAATATATCGTCCACCCCAGAAGTCGGGCTGAATGTCATTGGATCAAGTATTAGTGAAGATGCATAGTCGTTCTCAAAATAAAAATGAACATTGCGATCAAATTCAGTAAACCCATGGGCAAAATGTGAAGTGTTAGGAGTTTCATAACTCAAGGTATAACCTAAGTCATCATCTATATCTTTCTCCAAGCCTAGCAGTGCTCCATTCTCAAGCATTCTAGGTTTCATATTACCTGTTAATCCTTGGGCGTTCACTGTATAGTTATCATATGTCGGAAACGCAGGATTGTTTTCCCTGAGATCGGTTGAGCCGTAATAGTTACGGGTAGCGTCGATCTCATACATATCCATCATCTTATCTTCGTTTGTGACAGTCTGATATTCATAAGCCATTCCAGCCGGAGGACTTGGCAGACTTGCTGGATCTTCGATAGTGAACCAATCTCCAGTATAAAATGGGGGAGCCACCAAACGAGCTTCTTGTCTTTCAGATAAAGTATGGATTTCACCCATATATAATGGACCATAAACTTGTTCAGGAGCTTCTTTGTTCAATTCATATCTGATTTTTTGTTTGCTGAACGACACATTAAAGGTCCCAACCGGAGTTGGAATTATAATCGGGATTCTCCATCCTGTTCGATGTATATCATAGTCATTTGCTGAGATAGATTGATGAAATTGAAAGTTCATTTTGGTTCCTCCGCCCCAGCCTTTCTTATTCCTTGAAGAAATTTGAAAGCTTGCACCTTCGGAAGAAAGTCCAACCGACATAGATGTCCCTTTAGTGTTTGATGAGCTAAAAGTGGCCCCGTAGGAAGTTTCACCTTCGAACGTGCTACTAAAATTTAGCCCGAGCTTGTTATTGGAATCCTTTTGTCCTAGACTTGCGTTTAATCCAACACCTTTATTTCCAATTTTCAGTTTTCCACTGAATAACTTGTTCCCATACCCTGCACCAATTGACATTCCATCGGTACCCATTGTAATACTCACCGATCCTACACCTAAAGTTTTAACTGCTTCATCAACTACTTCCGTTACCGCAGCACTAAAGCCTAGACTTACCGAACCTCCAAATGCACGGTTGGATCCCCAAGACGTATTTATTCCAATACTCATGGCGCCATTATCATATCCTACTGAAAATCCATAGACTGTTTCTTCTCCTTCATCATGGAAGTATTCCATTACGGTTCCATCATTCCAGTCATCAGGATATCCATTAACACTCCTGGTTATAGCACCTGGATTTAAATTCCAGCCTAGTCCAATCCATGAGGCTTCCTGGTCCATGGCAATACCTGAATGGTAAGACATAGATAAGGGGTAGCCCCCTTCCGGTCCGGGGACATTTAATAAAGGAATTACATAAGACATGTCTCCTGTCAATAAATTGACCATGTCCGTGGCATCCACAGGCTCAAAAGCCGCTGCTTCAGGCGCCGTGGGTCCATTGTTGTTTGCGAATAAACGGTTTAAGGGTACCAAAGTCGTTAAGAAATTGATAGTCAAAAACACCGCAATAATCTTGTGGGATCGTTTCGTCTTTCTCATACTTGATTATTTAAATGATAACATCGGTTCGTTTTCTAATACTTTATTAGAAATTTTAAATTTTACTTCTCCGGTACTGAGGCCGAAGTCCTCTATCGCAAGCGTTAAATGCTCACTTTCCATGGTCTTTTTGGTTTTAGGAAATACCAAAATGAGCGTGGTCGAACCGCTCATACCGTACATGCGCGGATAGATATAATCCGTCATGGGTATGGTATCTTTCTTATCGGTGTAGAGATGAATGTTCTCTTCCATTCCAAATGACAACTGGTTGACCATCGCACCAAATTCTCTTTGCGAATTGGGCGCAACACTCAACACTTCCTTCCCGTAAAGGGAGAGGTTCAAATTGAAATAATGGAAGTCTTTATATCGATCTCTTAATTCCTGAATTTTATTAATCGAAGCCCCGCCATCCAGCTCCTGGGAAACCATCAAATCGGTTGGGCGATACATCAAACTGGCTTCGAGTCCGTTGATATTTTTAGTTTGTACCAAACCGGACTCAGGATCTTTGATGTAGGAGATAAAATCATCCCTGTTCTCAAAACTTTTTTGAGAACAGGAATTCAAGCTAACTACTGCTATTAACACAACTAATAATCTCATCTATCAGGTCCCTTTATATTGTGCATTCAGACCTTCTAGTACTTTCTCCGTGAGGTCCGTTACATTATCGGCATACATGATATTACCGGCACCACTGGCCCCGAAAATGATCTTGTAATTATTTTCCTTACCATATTCCTTCACATAATCATTGATATCATTCACCACGGTCTGTGTGGCTTCCTGATCTGCCTCCTGGATTTGTCTCTGGATGGCCTGCTGATAACTATTGATCTGGTTTTGCTTGGTACCCAAAAGCTCTTTTTTAAGTTCCAGTTCTTTGGATGTCATTGCCTGACGTTCCTTTTCGAAACTTTTCAGTTCATCCTGCCAGTCCACAATAAGACTGTCTACATTCGCTTGTAAGGCACTTGCCTTTTCCTGAAATTTTGATTTTTCAACTTTGGTTCTGGCATAACCGTCAAGAAGTTTGTTGACGTCTACATACACCAATTCCGATGAGGATTGGAAATAAAAGAAGGATCCTATGCTTATAAACAAAGCGAAGATCGCGATAATAAAAGGTACTTTTTTCATGGTTGTAAATATTAAAATGTTCTTATTTTTTTAGTTTCATACCCTCATGTTACCTTCCTGAAAGTTTCTTACCCCCTCATTCAAAAAAAATTTCAAGATTCTGTTTCTAGCTTGTCCATCGATGGAAATTTTGAGGGTAAGAATTCTCCTCCTGGCACACTAAAGAGTGTTGAATTCGGAAAAAATGATTCCCGAAACAACGCTTACAAAAACTAAAACATCATGAAAAAAATTCGGAAAGTTCCAGCGTTTACGCTGAATGAAATGCTATTGGTACTGGCCATTATCGGAATACTTTTGCTCCTGGCCATCCCTTCCTTTATGCCCTTAATCTCAAAGACCAAGGCACAGGAAGCTAAAATTCAATTGAAACATATTGCCAATTTACAAACTCAATACCGCTATCTCAACTCCAAGTATTCCATGGAGTTCAACGAGATAGATTTCGAAGTTCCCAGAACGGTAAACAATGGCGGAACTGCCAATTATCATTATGAAATGCTGGCTGCAAGTACAGCCTCCTTCAAGGTACGAGCTGAAGCCATCGTCGACTTCGATGGCGACGGAATCTTTAATGTCTGGGAAATCGACGAGAACGGCAATCCCAAAGAGGTAATCAAAGATTAGTCGTTTTCCCATGGTAGAAGTTTGTACCATAGCGACCCTGATGTTGATCGCCATTCAGGACATGAAGGACCGGCAGGTTTGGGCCTTTCTTTTTCCACTTTTGGCAATAGGAGGTGCCATGCTGTTTTATCAATCTGTATCGCTCTATTATTTCGCTTATTCCATAATATTCAACCTTGGCATTGTCACATTAGTAATACTTATCAACCTGATGGTCATAAAATGGATCTTAAAAAAAGAGCATTTGTCCCAAGCTATCGGTTTGGGCGATATCTTTTTCTTTTTGGCCTTAGCACTATCATTCCCTACTCTCACCTTCGTGAACGTTTTTGCCATCTCATTGCTATGCTCATTCTCACTTTTCGTGGTGTGGAAATACTTTTTTTCAGCTATCAAAACGGTGCCGCTCGCTGGCTTGATGGGTTTATTTGTTGCGTTGATTTATCTCACTCATTGGTTTGGGTGGTATCCAGAACTCTATTCTCTATAATATGGACAATTATGTAATCCCTACCGTTTTAAAACAATTGATCACGCCTAACCAGGCGTTTCATTATCGAATTGTTCCTTTTGAAAAGGACGATGAAATCGTATTGCTGAAAACAGACGCCGAGAATCTGCATGATCTATTATCAGAACTTCAAATTCTGCTACCTTTTCCAACGAGGCTCATTTCAGAAACTACTGAAAACCTGCAATCCTATCTCACACTGAATTACAGGCAGAAAGTCAACCAATCGACAGAGATCAGCAGTCAGAATTTTTTAGAGCAGCTACTGCAAACCGCTAAAGATTTTAATAGTAGTGATATCCATCTCGAAATTTACAGAACTCATTGTCGTGTTCGTTTTCGGCTGGACGGAAAACTTAAAGAACAATACCAGATCACTCCGGAAGAATATCCCCAACTCATCAACCAAATCAAGATACATGCGGGGCTTGATATTTCTCAAAAACGACTGTCTCAGGATGGTAGAATTACCATCTCAACCTCAGAAGATGAATTTGACATTCGTGTCTCTACCATGCCCACCCTCTACGGGGAAAAAGTGGTGCTTCGTATTCTGAAAAGAGATGCGGAAACCGTGGAATTATCGCAATTGGGGTTTCACGACAAAGAGTTAAAACTGTACCTCGAAGGGGTCAAAATGCCTAACGGAATTGTCCTTATTTCCGGACCTACAGGCTCGGGTAAAACCACCACCCTCTACGGCACCCTAAAACTATTGAACCAGGAATCCACAAATATCCTCACCATTGAGGATCCAATCGAATATACCCTTGATGGTATCAACCAGGTGCAATTGAAAGAAGATATTGGTTTCGATTTCCCAACAGCATTGAGAACGTTTCTTCGACAAGATCCGGATATCATTATGGTGGGGGAGATTCGAGATGAAAAAACGGCCAATATGGCCATCAAAGCAGCACTCACGGGGCATTTGGTACTAAGTACGATCCATACCAATTCGGCCTGGGCCACTATTTCCCGGCTAATCGATATGGGGGTGCCTCCTTATCTTATTGCTACAACCTTAAACCTTAGCGTGGCCCAACGACTGGTTCGAAAATTATGCCCGCATTGTAAAAAGAAGGCTCACGTTTCAGAGGATTTGTTCCCTACGGGTTTCAAGGATGCGGGTAAGATTACGCAACATTTCGAACCTACTGGGTGTAGCCACTGTTATTATACCGGCTATCTGGGACGAAAGGCCATATACGAGATCATTCCCGTTGGCCCCGACCTTTCAGAAGCCATTAAACATAACAAGCTGCACATAGAAGAATACTTACAAAAACAAAAACTGAATACCCTCAAAGACAACGCAATTGCCATGATTAAGGCAGGGGAAACGTCGATCGATGAAGTGTATTCCTTACTAGTAAACTAAGACCATGAAGAAACTAGTTGTATTATTTTGCATCCTATGGCTATCCCTGGGAATAGCTCTCGCTCAGGAAGAGCGCAGAATCTCCTCAATTCAGAACCAATTGGAACTTTTGAAGGTAGATACCCCGGGTCTCGAGGAGAGCATCAATATCAATATTTCTCAGACATCTCTATCCAATTTTCTTCTGGCGATTTCCAAAGTCCATAGCGTAAACATCAACGTATCCCCGGAATTGAACAACATCAACATTGTCAATAATTTCAGTAATGTGAGTGTTGCCGACATATTTATCTTCCTTGTAAAGGAATACCAATTGGATATTGATTTTACTGGCAACATCCTTTCCATAAAAAGATATGTCTCCCCTCCGGAAGTCCTTCAAGAGAAGGAAATAATCGCAAATTATGAACTTGGCAATAAATCGCTAAGCCTGGATCTCAAAAACGATCCGTTGGACAAAGTATTCCGAAAGATCATGGACATTTCAGGTAAAAACCTGCTCTTCTCTCCCGAAATTGAAAAGACAAAACTTACGCTGTATATCAACAATGTACCGTTCGATATGGCGCTGGACAAACTGGCCCAATCCAACAATTTGATCCTTACCAAATCGAGAGATGGATTCTATGTCTTTGAAGCCGCTTTTGTGGCAAACACCTCAGCAAACGGAGAGAATAAAGTAGCAAGGCCTATACGCAGGAGAAAGGCAAATTTCAATTACAAAGTATTGGATACGCTCCAAAAGGAGATTCAGATCGATATTCAAAACACGGCAGTATCGGATATAATTTACACCTTAGGCGAGGATCTGAAGTTGGACATTTTTACCGCCTCACCCCTCGAAGACGCAGGCGTTGCAAGCGTCACAGCATCCAGCATTCATTTTGATGTGCTGCTGAACAAGATCTTTGAAAGCGCACTGGCCAATGCGAAAAATGGAGAGTCCATTTCCAATTATACCTATAAAAAGGATCGTAATATTTATTACTTCGGAACGGAAGATCAACTGTCTCTAAAACAAATCGAATTGATTCCCATGATGCATCGATCCGTACAATTGTTGTCGGATCCTTCGGGTAACGGTCAACGCAGGGCCGGAAGAAATTCCTTCAATGCGAACTTTAGCGCACTGGGGAATTCCGGTGGAAATTTCAATCAAAATCAGACGCGAACTAACAACACCAGCACTCGACAGCAGATTGAAACCTCCTCAATCGAAGAGATCATTCCTGAAGATATTCGCAACGGACTCGAAATCAACGTAGACACCGAATTGAACAGCTTCGTGGTGAGTGGCCCGGGGGTAAAAGTAGAACGATTTAAAAGATTTATAAAACACATCGACAAGCCCGTACCCATGATCCTTATTGAGGTGATGATCATGGAGGTGAATCGATCGGCGATCGTGGAAACCGGCGTCTCATTCGGTATAGGCGAACAGCCTTCGAATACTTCGGGCAGTGTATTCCCTTCGACAAATATGCGTCTGGGTAGCAAGGATGTAAACAAGATCATCGGAAACTTTAATGGCTTTGGTTCACTAAACCTCGGCAAGGTCGTTCCCGAATTTTTCCTTGATATCAAAGCGATGGAATCGAACGGAAATATAAAAGTGCTATCCACTCCAAAGCTAAGTACCATCAACGGACATAAAGCATATTTATCGAGCGGGGAGACCTCATACTATGCAGTAACTACTCAAAATTTCATAGGTTCTCAAATTCCACTAAATTCTGAAATAACGAACTATTTCCCCATCGATGCAGAACTGGCGATAGAAATTATGCCGTTCGTAGCCGGGGATGGAGAAATTACTTTGGATATCCAGGTGATCCAGTCGGCGTTTAATGGAGAACGCGTGGCAGAAGACGCCCCTCCGGGATTAAACAGCAGGGAGTTTTCGTCCATTATCAGAATGAGAGATCAGGACGTGGCTATCCTCGGAGGAATCGAAGAAGTGAAAAAAGATGATTCCGGATCTGGAGTGCCATTATTATCGAGAGTCCCGGTTCTCAAGTGGCTATTCAGCAAAAAAAGAAGAGAAGACAGCAAGCGAAACCTGAATATTCTAATAAAACCCACTGTGATTAACTGATGATCGATCGACTCCTCTCATATTGGAACTATGGTTCAAAATACTGCGGACTTGAACTTACCACCAAGGATCAATCCGATCAATGGTTTGCACTTGTAGCTAAGAAATCCAGGGACGAATTTCTGGAACTGGAAACGTTTGAAGCTTCAGATATTTCAGCAATAACAACAAACCTCAAAAAACAACAGCACTGCATATTGACCATAAATACCGATCAGGTTTTGGTGAAGGAAGTAGATAGCGGTAAAACCCTTAAAGCAGCCCTTACCGATGCATTCCCGGGTTTGGAAATAGATAGTTTTTATGCGGAGTTATTACAAAGCGGTGAAAAATCCTGGGTTTCGCTGTGCAAAAAATCATATGTCGATAGCATCCTGGAGGAATGCAGGCAGGCTAAAATATCAGTATATGAATTCCATTTAGGGCCCACCCTGATAACTCAGGCATTATTGGCATTAGAGGAGCATCAAATTCTTTGCAATCGCTTCTCCATGGTGCGAAATCAACAGGAAATTCTGGAAATGCACACTACTTCAGAACATACAACGTATGCGTTAGATGATCGGGAGTTGGAATCGTCTTACCTCTTGTCTTTAGGTGCTCTTTTGGCCTATGAAGTGAAGTTGTCAATCCCAAGCAATTACAATGGACTGCAACAATCTTTGCAAGGTACCTATGTTCAATCGAATCGATTTCGAAAAACGGTAGGAATCGCCATCGTCATTGCTTTGCTCACTTTATTGGTGAACACCTTCTATTTTACCAGTTTTCAAAAAGAGGTGAATGAATTAGAGATGGTAGCTGCTGCCAAGGAAAGCCATAAATCGATGCACAACAAATTGAATGCAGCAGTATTGAAAAAAGAAAACATCATTGAGAATATCTTTAATAACGGGAACTCCAGAAGTTCTTATTTCCTTAATCAACTGACCCACAGTAAACCCGCCACAATTCAATTCGATGAAATTATTTTTCAACCTCTTCAGAAATCGATTCGTGAGGACAAAGCAATCTTATGGAAGGAAGACTTAATAGAAGTGCGCGGGCGAAGTACCGTGGAATCGGAATTCACCATTTGGATCCAGGCCATAGAAAACCAGAAC
The DNA here is from genome assembly GCA_009827225.1 of Flavobacteriaceae bacterium. Lineage (GTDB taxonomy): Bacteria > Bacteroidota > Bacteroidia > Flavobacteriales > Flavobacteriaceae > Aureisphaera. The sequence goes on from WUAI01000025.1 coordinate 12,448, forward strand.
TGGATTAGTGAAGTTATTGTATTGGCATACGGAGGACAAAACAAAGAAACAGAGGACTTTCACATCGAAATTCGCTTGAAAAATGACTCCAAGGAATAAAAACATATTGACCTTATTGGGGTTGGTATTATTGGCTTTGCTGATCTATCGCTTGGCCATTCGACCTACCCTTGACCTCAAAACCCAGCTGGCTTCTCTCGAGTTGCAACAGATTTCATCAAGTAAGTTAGCCTCGAACTTAAAAGCCTTGGAAATACGGGAAAAAACCGCCGATTCCATTCTTAGTCTGAACAATATTAAAAACAATTCTATACAAAACAACTTGCTGAAATTCCTGAATGAGGTGGTTTCTGAAAACGGACTCATGATTAGTTCCTTCACTGAGCCTCACCGTTTTGATAATGGAGGATCAATTACCACGTCTTATCCCTTTACGATCAAAGGCAGCTATGCCGAAATCGAAGAAGTGATCTATCGCCTGGAGCAGGAATATAATTTTGGTGAGTTAATTCATTTTTCTTTTCAGAAAAAAAGAGACTATCGAAAAAGGGTCGATTATCTGGAGTGTTTTGTAATTCTAAACAATATTGAATCGGAGTAACCCGGCTTATTTCTTATACTTCACCGATGCGTTGCGCTGCAACATCCGCTTTATTTCATTGAGTTTCATCAAGGCCTCCACAGGTGTTAACGTATCGATATCGGTTTCCAAAATCTCATCTCTAATTTCCTCCAGTAAAGGATCGTCGAGTTTAAAGAAACTTAATTGCATTTCCTCCCGGGATAAGGCTTTCATTTCGTCACTCAATTCTTCGGAAGAGTGAGACTGTTCCAGACGCTTCAGTATTTTATTCGCCCTTTGGAGTACGGCTTTTGGCATACCGGCCATTTTCGCCACATGAATCCCGAAACTATGATGGGAGCCACCCGGAACTAATTTCCGAAGGAATAGAACATTGTCCTTCAATTCTTTCACCGAAACATTATAATTCTTGATCCGATCGAAGGTTTCCGTCATTTCATTGAGCTCGTGATAATGCGTGGCAAACAGGGTTTTAGCCCTCGATGGATGCTCATGCAAATATTCACTAATGGCCCATGCGATTGAGATCCCATCGTAGGTACTGGTGCCCCGGCCAATTTCATCCAGCAATATCAGACTCCTTTCCGAAAGATTATTGAGAATACTGGCGGTTTCATTCATCTCTACCATAAAGGTGGACTCTCCCATCGAAATATTATCACTGGCCCCAACTCGAGTAAAGATCTTGTCCACACAGCCCATTCTAACCTCTTTTGCCGGCACGAAGCTACCCATTTGAGCCAGCAGAACAATAAGAGCCGTTTGCCTTAAAATGGCACTCTTACCACTCATATTCGGTCCAGTGATCATTATGATCTGCTGATTTTCACGATCGAGAAAGACATCATTCGCTATAAACGGATCATCCGGTGGTAATTGTTTTTCGATGACCGGATGGCGCCCCTCCTTGATATCCAGATCATAGCTGTCATCAATAAGAGGACGGGTGTAATTGTTTTGTTGAGCCAAGACGGCAAAGGAGCACAAACAATCCAACCTTGCAATGGTGTTCGCTGTCCTTTGAACTGCTTCGATCCAGGGCATTATCTTTTGAACCAAATCCTCAAAAAGATTGCTTTCTAAAGCCCTGATCTTTTCTTCTGCTCCAAGAATCTTTGCCTCATATTCCTTGAGCTCTTCCGTAATGTACCGCTCTGCGCTTACCAGAGTTTGTTTACGAATCCAGTGCTCGGGAACCTTGTCTTTATGCGTATTCCTTACTTCAATATAATAGCCAAAAACATTGTTAGATGCTATTTTTAGTGAGGTAATCCCTGTACGTTCGGTTTCACGCTCCAACATCGCATCCAGGTAGTCCTTCCCACCGGTCGCAATACTTCGTAGTTCATCCAATTCTTCGGAAACTCCCTGGGCGATAGCATTTCCTTTCGATAATAAGACCGGAGCTTCTTCGGACAATGTACTTTTTATGAGTTCCCTTAAATCCTCACAATCGTCCATTTCTGTGGACAGCTGATTCAAGGATTGATTAGCCGACGTGTGCGCCAGGGATTTCATTGGGGCTACTGCCTCTAAAGAATTTTTTAGGGCAAGCACTTCACGCGGATTTATCTTGTGAGTTGCTGTCTTTGAAATAAGGCGTTCGAGGTCACCTATGCGTTTTAAATAATGCTGAAATTTCTCCAACAAATCACCATTATCCAGCAAATAACTCACAACTTCATGTCTACCCACGATGGCGTCAGGATCCTTCAATGGTAACGCCAACCAACGTTTCAGCATACGGCCCCCAATAGGTGAGATGGTCTTATCGATCACATCCAAAAGAGTGACGGCATTTTCTTGGGTGGAGTGGTACAATTCAAGATTCCGAATGGTAAAACGGTCCATCCACACATAATCGGATTCGGCAATTCTTGAAATCTTTGTGATATGCTTCAACTGCTGGTGTTGTGTTTCGGTGAGGTAATGGAATATGGTTCCGGCCGCCACAATACCTGCTTCCAAATCCTCGATTCCGAATCCTTTCAATGAAGTGGTTCCAAAGTGTTTTTGAAGTAATTCCGAGGTGTAATCATTCTGAAACACCCAATCTTCCAAATGAAAGACATGAAAACGATCTCCAAAAGTTTCAGAGAAGATGTTTCTCTTTTGCTTGCTGAAAAGTACTTCCGATGCATTGAAGTTTTGTAACAGTTTATCCACATATTCCGCAGAACCCTGAGCCACCAAAAACTCACCTGTTGAAACATCCAGGAAAGAAACTCCCAGAATATTTTTTCCAAAATGAACCGAGGCCAAAAAGTTGTTCGACTTCCCTTGAAGGATATCATCATTTAAAGCGACTCCGGGAGTTACCAATTCGGTAACACCCCTTTTTACGATCTTTTTGGTTTGTTTGGGATCTTCCAACTGATCGCAAATGGCAACCCGACAACCCGCCAATACAAGTTTGGGCAGGTAAGTATTCAATGAATGATGCGGAAACCCGGCCAGTTCTGTCTGATCGCCACCATTATTCCGGGCGGTTAAGGTAATGTTCAGAATCTTTGCAGCCCTAACTGCATCTTCCCCAAACGTCTCGTAAAAATCCCCGACCCGAAATAACAACAAAGCATCAGGGTACTTCGCCTTGATGGTGTTGTATTGTTGCATTAAAGGTGTGACTTTTATCGGCATTTTGAGAAAGTAATTGAACTTATAAAATTAGCGATTTCACCCTGTTTTCTCACTCCCAAATACTCCCAAATCACCCTCTTTTATTAACAATTAGGTACTATTTATCAAATATTTAATTCCAAGCCTTTACCTTTGACCCTCTAGCATGAAATACCGTAAACTAAAAAATAGCGAACTCGACCGAATTTCCTCACAGGAATTCAAGGACACGGAGAAAATACCTCTGATCATTGTGTTGGACAACATCCGTAGTCTCAATAATATTGGGTCCGTATTTAGAAGTGCGGACGCCTTTTTGGTGGAAAAGATTTATCTCTGCGGAATTACGGCCACACCACCTCATAAGGACATTCAGAAAACGGCATTGGGCGCGACAGATAGCGTAGATTGGGAATATGCCGAATCTGCACTGGAGGTTGTCCAACAGTTGAAATCAGCTGAAGTGTCGGTCATGGCGATTGAACAAACCGAAAACGCTCTCACATTACTGGAATTCGAACCACGGGAAGGAAAGTATGCTTTTGTTTTCGGAAACGAAGTAAAAGGAGTGCAGCAGGAGGTGGTTTCTGCTTGCGATGGCGTGATAGAGATCCCTCAATTCGGAACCAAACATTCCCTCAATATATCGGTAAGTGCCGGGGTGATGATCTGGGATTACTTCAGCAAGATCAAGAAGAGTACTTAATAAACAATGGTATATTGCTATTTATAAATGACAATAGTTAATCCAGTATTTGACGAAGTATTTCAAGATAGTCAGATCTGTTTTTAACGAAGTCTTTCCCGGAGATATCAATGATTTTTATCTTCCCCGGAGGTTGTGTTTTTATAAAGTCAAAATACCCGTCATTGATCTTCTGTAAATAATCGATTTCGATATATTTCTCATAACTCCTGCCCCTCTTCCTGATATTTTCCATCAGCCGTTCTGTATTCTGGTATAAATACACATAAATATCCGGTTTCGCCAGTTCTTTATGCATGAGATGAAATAACTTCTTGTACAGATTGTATTCTTCCTCCGCTAGCGTCACCTTTGCAAAAATCAGGGACTTAAACACATCGTAATCTGCCACCACGCAATCTTTGAACAGGTCATACTGCGTAATATCTTCCAACAACTGTTGATAACGATCCGCCAAAAACGACATTTCTAAAGGAAAAGCATATCTCGCCTGATCCTTGTAAAATTTGGGAAGAAAGGGATTGTCCTTAAATCTTTCTAAAATGAGCTTCGCATTGAAATCGGACGCAATCCGGGAAGCCAGGCTTGTTTTACCGGCGCCGATGTTTCCTTCAATCGCGATATAATTGAAACTTGCAAAATCATAGTCCTTAACCGGGTTTCTTAACCATTTGGATTGTTTAGTTAGTGGAGTATCATCCTTGGTATCTGCCAGCATCCGGATGGTGTTGCTCCCGGTCACGGGATGAACAATTCCCGAATCAATCTCTGCCAGAGGTTGCAAAACAAACCTTCTGTTTTCCATTTCAGGATGGGGTACCACAAGCGACTTGCTCTCTTTCACCAGGTCGTCGATCAACAATATATCGATATCTATGACCCTGGAAGAGTATGCGTCCGACTTCTTCCGGGATCTTCCCAGCTTCTTTTCCAATTTCAGCATCGACTTTAGAAACTTACCTGAGGGGAGGGATGATTGTACCCAGACCACACAATTGAGAAAGGGAGGACCCTCAAAGCCCATGGCAGGACTTTCATAAATGGAAGAGATTTTAACAATATGACCCAACTCATCGAAAATCGCATTTACAGCATTCTGTAAATGCTCAAACCGGTTTCCCATATTACTTCCTAAGGAAAGATAAATATTTTGCAAAGGCCCTGTATTATTGTAAATTTCAGAATTAAGACGAAATTAAGGAAATCCAAGAGATTGACCATTACCTTTAAAAGCAGATTCTCGGTACATTGACCCAATTATCAATCAAAAACATCAAGCTGGCACAACGCGTTTATTTGATACTCGCAGCGTTGTTCATTTGTTCCCTCGTGGTTTCCAACCTTATTTTCCAAAAATTCTTTACCTGGGACTTCTTTGGAATTTACACCTTCGAAATTTCCGTAGGTATTTTGCCTTATCCCATAACCTTCCTGATCACAGACATTATCAGTGAAGTCTACGGGAAGAAAAAGGCCAACCAGGTGGTAACCGCAGGTATTTTTGCGTCCTTCTTTTCCTTGCTTATCGTTTACGTGGCCAACCATGTTCCTGCCACTGAATGGAGCCCCGTGGATAACGACCTGTTTACAACGGTTTTTGGAGCTACTGCTGTCGCTGTATTTGCCTCGATGATGGCTTACCTGCTGGCTCAGTATATCGATATTCATATTTTCCACTTTTGGAAACGGCTCACCAAAGGCAAGCACCTTTGGCTTCGTAACAATTTCTCAACTTTTCTCTCGCAATTTGTCGATACCTTTACCGTTCTGTTCTTACTATGCAGTTTCGGAAAAATTGAATGGAGCTTGTTCGGTGGCCTTTTGCTCAGCGGATTTTTATTCAAAGTCCTGGTAGCGGCTTTCGACACACCGTTCCTTTATGCTGCGGTCTATGGGTTGAGACGAAAACTCGGAATGAAAGGATCTGAAGAGATCGGGGAACTGCTTGTAAACGCACCAGTGTAAGCCTAACTATCTAATTATGAAAAAGGGATTAAAGATTATCGGAATTGTCTTCGGAATAGTCATCTTATTACTTTTCCTCGCTCCTTTTCTATTCAAGGGTTCCTTGGAAGATCTTCTGAAGAAAAATATCAATAAGAACATTACTGCGACGGTAAGCTGGGAGCAAATGGACCTCTCTTTATTTTCCAACTTCCCGAATGCCTCAGTTCAATTGAAAAACTTTTCTGTCATAAATCAAGCTCCCTTTGAAGGAGACACGCTGGCAGCCGGTGAACAACTAGAAATTAAAATGGGTCTGAGCCAGTTGTTCAAAAAAGAAGGAGAGTCCATTGCAGTAGATGCCCTTAGTTTGAAAAATGCGTTGGTCAATATCAAGGTGGACTCCACAGGTATCTCCAATTACGACATTGCGGTTAAGAAAGACGAAGAAACCTCAGAACCAAGTTCAGAAAATGACTCGGGATTCGTGTTCGACCTACAGCGATATGCCATAGAAAATACACGACTCAACTACGAGGATCAGAAGTCGGGTACCTATCTCCATATTTCGGAACTGAACCACAGCGGAACGGGAGATTTCTCTCTGGAGCAATCCGAACTGGACACCAATACCGAGGCATTGATTAGTTTCCGACAGGGTGATGTGAAATATTTGGATGCCAATAGAATCTCCCTGGACGCAGTATTTCAACTCGATCTGGAAAATAAAAAATATTCATTCCTCGAGAATGAAGCGCGAATCAACGAACTGCCCCTAACATTCGATGGTTTTGTACAAATTCTGGAAGATGGTTCAGACATCGATCTTACCTTCAAAACTCCATCTTCTGATTTTAGGAACTTTCTGGCAGTTATTCCGAAGAAATACGTAAAAGAATTGGATGGAGTAACCACCACAGGTAATTTCAGTGTAGATGGCGTACTAAAAGGACGTGCGGATGATACTTACATTCCCACCATGGATATCAGAATAGCCAGTGCTAATGCATCCTTCAAGTATCCCAATCTCCCGAAAACAGTACAAAACATTACTATCGATGCGCAGCTAAAAAATGAAACTGGGCTTGTGAAAGACACCTTTCTCCAAATAGGTGGCGTCACTTTCAAAATAGATGATGAACTGTTCAATGCGAGTGGGAGCATTCGAAACCTCACGGAGAATGCGTTGGTGAATCTTGCTTTGAAGGGAACACTGGACTTGTCTAAAGTGGATCAGGTGCTGCCGCTGGAACTGGAGCAAGAGCTTTCCGGTGTTTTTACCGCCGATGTCGCCACTTCTTTTGATATGAATTCTATCGAAACGGAAGCTTACGACCAGATTCGAACCAACGGAACAGCCAGTCTTTCTTCATTCACTTATACCGATGAAGCGTTTCCGAACGAAATAAAGATCGAACAAGCCGATGTAAAAATGATCCCAGGAAATATTACCCTTCAGAAACTGGATGCATCTACTGGAAATACTGATGTTTCGGGAACCGGAACCATCCAAAACCTAATTCCCTGGATCATGGCCAAGCAGGATTTAAAAGGGCGTTTTAATTTGGCATCCAATACGTTCGATCTCAACGATTTTAAAACAGTAGAAACAGACAAACCCGTCTCTGGGGCCGATCTAAAACAAACAGGAGCTATCGTTTCCGAAGGAATTAAAATTCCTGATTTTCTGGATGCGACCCTCGATTTCACCGCGAAGAAAGTAATTTACGATAACCTTGAACTCGATAATGCTTCGGGTACCATAAGCATACGAGATGAAGCCGCCAATCTTTCAAATGTTCAGTCCAGTATATTCGGTGGCAATGCCAACTTTTCGGGCGAGGTAAATACCAAACAGCAAACACCCACTTTCAATATGAATCTTGATTTGCAGGAAATTGATATTGATGATTCCGTGGGAAAACTTTCATTACTGAAATACATCGCTCCGATCGCCAGTGCCTTGGATGGAGATCTAAACACCACGATCCAACTCAATGGAAATCTGAACAACGACTTTACCCCTGATCTCACTACGGTGGCTGGGAATGCCATTGCTCAAATCCTAACTGCTGAAGTTAGTGCTGAACGAACCCCCATTTTATCGAAACTGGGAGAACAGCTCACCTTCCTGAACCTGGATAAGGTGAGTCTTCAGAACGTAAGTACCGCACTGGATTTCAGTGAAGGGAAAATCCAGGTTAAACCTTTCGATATCGAAGTTGAGGGTGTTACCATTACAGCCAGTGGTTCCCATGGCCTTGATAAAAGCGTTCAATATGACCTCAACATGGATGTCCCGGCAAAATACCTGGGAACAGAAGTCACCAGCTTATTGCAGAAACTTGACCCTACTGAAGCGGAAGCTATGAGCGTAAATGTTCCGGTGGCCATCTCGGGTAGCTTCACCCAACCGAAAATCAATTTGGACACCCGAGCGGCGGTTACTGAGCTTACCAATAAAATCGTTCAGAAACAGAAGGAGAATTTGGTCGAAAAAGGAACCGACATTCTCGGTGATCTGATTGGCGGTGGTAAACCTAAGGATAGTACCAATACTAATTCAGGCAATTCTGTGGAAGAGCAAACCACCGATATTGTAAAAGATGTGTTGGGAGGTCTATTCGGTAAAAAGAAGAAAAAGAAAGACACTACTAAACAAGGCAATTAATTTGTAAGCAAACCCAATCCAGCTCTACTAAAGGGCTATGATTGTTACCTATGTATTTATCGGAATCATTATGGCTTTCCTTGGCGGATTACCATTGGGGGCATCAAATCTTGCGGTCATCAATCGAAGTAGTTCGAAATCGGTTCAGGAAGGTATGAAGATTGCCTATGGTGCCGGTTTTGGGGAAATAGCACTAGCCTTTATTGCTCTTTGTTACAGCCGTGTGCTCACAGTGTTCTTTCAAATGAATCCATGGATACAGCTATCGTTTGTCTTTTTATTTCTGGCTATTGGCATCTATCTGGTTCTGCCCTCGCGATTCAAATTCAAGATCAGCTTACCAAAACGGTCGGGCCTTAAGCAATCCCAGTTTTCGTTAGGCTTTTTCCTGGCCCTACTTAATCCTCCCGTCTTAATCTTCTGGACCCTCGTGATCGTCTTGATTCAAAAGTTTGCCATTCCCTTGTCTGACATGAGCCCCACCCATGTGTTATTGTTGTTTTTTTCAGGGGTGTTCTTAGGCAAGGTGACAGTGCTTTACCTTTATGCACGTTGGAGCAGAAGATTTCAGCAGAAAAACAAAAAAGAGAACTCAATTCTATTTCGATATGTGGGATTAGCCCTGGTAATTATATCGGTAGCACAGGGCATTCGATTCTTTGTTAGTTGACCGAAATACTAACTACATATCCTTCATTGCTGCGTACATTAAAAACGGTATTGTCTTCGAATATTAGGTATTGACCTTTGATCCCTTTCAGTTTCCCGGTGAAGGAAGGTGTTTTTTCAAGATTTAGGGATTTTGGTTTTTCCGGATATTGCAGCACCGGGAATTCCAAGTTGGTTTCTGTATTGTTGGCCAAATAGTATTCGGAGGCTTCTTGTGGAATAAAGTCTTTCAAACGCTCTCTCCAATCGACCAGATTTTCATCTTTCACATCGTTCTTGAGCATATTGCGCCAGTTGGTCTTGTCCGACACATGGTCCTTTAACGCCACTTCCGTGATGCCCGCGAGGTAACGATTGGGGACTTCTACAATCTCGATTGCTTCATGAGCGCCTTGATCGATCCATCGAGTAGGTACCTGACTCTTGCGCGTAACGCCCACTTTCACGTTGCTGCTATTCGCCAAATAGACGATATGAGGCTGCAATTGAATCTTTTTCTCGTATTCCAGATCGCGGTCTTCCTTGTCAAGATGTGCCGTACTCAGTTCCGGTCGCATGATCCAATCTGCCGCCTGTGGAATCTTATAAAAGTCGTCGTAACAAAATCCCTGTCGGAAGATTTTCTTGTTCAATCCACAACTGAGGCATTGATATCCTACAAAATCGATGGAAATCGTTTTGTCAAGCAATTGATTCATATGCAGGAAGTCGGTTTCAAATACCAGATAATACTGAATAGGGCTCGTATTTTCCGTTTGCATTTTGGTTAGGACTCCTTCGTATTTCATTAGGATTAATTTGTTACTTTTATTCCATAAAGATAGTTCAAAACATGCCAATTCCCATTGTCAATTCGATTGCATCCTGGTTTCTGAAAAAGAGATTTCACCAGATTGAACTTTTTTTAAAGTATCCTATTGAAGTTCAGGAAGAGTTACTTCAGAATTTACTCCAGAAAGCAAAAAGCACTGAACTAGGAAAGAAATATGGATTTGGGAATATTCGCAGCTACAAGGAGTTTACCGAGAGAGTTCCTGTCACTAACTATGAGGATAATGAGGCGCTTATCGAGCGCTCACGTAGGGGAGAAAGCAATATATTCTGGCCTTCACAAATAAAGTGGTTTGCGAAATCAAGCGGGACTACCAGTTCGAAAAGTAAATTCATTCCGGTGAGTTCCGATTCGCTGGAGGATTGTCATTATGCAGCGAGTAAAGATTTATTGTGCATGTATTTGAACAATAACCCGGACTCACAATTATTTGTCGGCAAAGGGCTTCGATTGGGTGGTAGTAAGGAATTGTACGAGGAAAACGGTACGGTTTTCGGGGATTTGTCGGCCATTTTGATCGACAATATGCCTTTTTGGGCGGAATTCAGTAGTACACCCAAAAATGAGATCTCCTTGATGAGTGATTGGGAGACCAAGATGCAAGCGATTGTGGATGAAACCATCAAAGAAAACGTGACCAGTCTCGCCGGGGTACCCTCCTGGATGCTTGTTTTGCTGAATAATGTGCTCGAAACCACGGGCAAAGAAAATTTATTCGAGATCTGGCCCAACCTGGAGGTATATTTTCACGGTGGTGTGAGTTTCGAACCCTACCTGGAGCAATATCAAAAGATATTACCGAAGAAGGATTTTAAATACTACGAGATCTATAATGCATCGGAAGGATTCTTTGCCATTCAGGATCAAAATGATAGTAAGGAATTACTCCTGATGCTCGACTATGGGATCTTTTATGAATTCATCCCTATGGATAGCTTTGGGGCACCCACTGAAAAAACCATACCCCTTTCTGAAGTAGAAGTAGGTACAAACTATGCCATTGTGATTACCACCAATGCGGGTCTCTGGCGATATAAAATCGGAGATACGGTTAGATTTACCTCGGTAAGCCCATACAGAATTAAAGTGACCGGAAGAACCAAACATCATATCAATGCCTTCGGAGAGGAGCTCATCATCGAAAATGCGGAAGCAGCACTTAAAAAAACGGCGCAGCTCACTCAATCCGAAATAGTGGATTATACAGCCGCCCCCATATTTATGAATGGTCGTGAGAAAGGTGCCCACGAATGGATCATTGAATTTAAAACACCCCCTACCGACTTTACTAAGTTTTCGGAAATTTTGGACAAGTCTCTGCAGGAGGTAAATAGTGATTATGAAGCCAAAAGGTATAATAACACTACCCTGAAACCTCCAACCATTCACTGCGGAAGGCAGCGCCTATTCTACGATTGGTTGAAGGAAAAAGACAAATTGGGAGGCCAGCATAAGGTACCGAGATTGTCTAATTCCCGTGATTATCTGGAAGAACTACTTGATCTTAATAGATAGGATGTTGTAGACCGATATTTTTTAACCATTCAACGGAGGCACTTTTCATATTTTGTTTTTTAACGAATTTTCCTACTCTTGAACTAAAATTTTTGGTAGTACTTTTCTTACTGTATAAGTTTGATATATAATTACAATTGGGGCTGTAATGAAAAAACTTATCTTTTTACTGGTGTCGTTAGCATTTGTTGCTACCTCGTGTACTTCTTCGAAAATGAGGATTCAATCCGAAAACGAATTAGCCGGTTACACATTGAAGAATAAGAAAGAACTTATGCAACAGAAGATTGCAAACAACAAAAGAAAAGTCGTATTGGCAACGCCATAGCCAGTGCGGAGTTCAGTTAGGTTAAGTTTAATAAAAAGCCCCGGTGAGAACCGGGGCTTTTGCATATGAGTATTTCACTATCAGGATACCGCCTTGAGTTTCTTGATGGTGGATTTGTTTAATTTATCTTGTGCGTATTCCATGGTCACGTGAAGTTTGTTATCCTCAGTTCCCGGCAACTCATACATGGCATCGGTAAGCACTGCCTCACAAAGAGATCGAAGGCCTCGAGCTCCTAATTTGTAATTCACTGCCTGGTCCACGATAAAATCCAACGCTTCTTCAGTAATCACAAAATCGATATCATCCATCTCGAAGAGTTTCTTGTACTGCTTGATGATGGCATTTTTAGGCTCCGTTAGAATCGCTCTAAGGGTTCCTTTATCCAGCGGGTTCATATATGTTAATACCGGAAGTCGACCAATGATCTCCGGGATGAGCCCAAAGTCTTTCAAATCTTTTGGAATAATGTATCGAAGGATATTGTCCTTCTGAAGTCGGTCATCGCTTTTCGAAGCACTAAAACCAACCGCCTGCATATTGAGGCGTTTCGAGATATGACGGTCGATACCATCAAAAGCTCCACCCGCAATAAAAAGGATGTTCTCTGTGTTTACTTCGATGAATTTCTGATCCGGATGTTTCCTTCCCCCTTTTGGTGGAACATTCACTACCGTACCTTCTAGAAGTTTAAGTAAGGCCTGTTGTACACCTTCCCCACTCACATCGCGGGTTATGGACGGGTTATCGCTCTTACGGGCAATTTTATCAATTTCATCAATAAAAACGATACCGTTCTGTGCTTTTTCAACATTGTAATCGGCCGCCTGTAATAAACGCGTTAAGATGCTTTCCACATCTTCTCCCACATATCCTGCTTCGGTTAAAACAGTGGCATCCACAATGGCCAAAGGAACATTCAGCATTCGGGCAACTGTTTTTGCCATCAAGGTTTTACCAGTACCGGTTTGTCCAACAATAATGATATTACTCTTTTGGATTTCGATATCGTCGTCGGTTTTGGGCTGTAACAATCGTTTGTAGTGATTGTATACCGCTACCGACATCACCTTTTTAGTATACTCCTGGCCAATGATATAGTCGTCCAAAAACTCTTTGATGGCTTTTGGCTTTTTCAACATCATTTCCTTAGTAAGCTCCGAATTGGTGGAATGCAATGCCTCTTCAACCACGATTCCGTGAGCCTGTTCAATACAACGATCGCAAATATGGGCGTCCAGTCCCGCAATGAGCAGGTTGGTTTCCGCCTTTTTACGACCGCAAAATGAGCATTCCAAATCTTCTTTTGCCATAACTTAAAAATTTTGGCTACTATCCACGAGTAAGAATCTCGTCGATCATGCCATATTCAAGTGCCTTATCGGCTTTCATCCAGTAATCGCGGTCACTGTCTTCATAAACTTTTTCAAAAGTTTGTCCACTATGACTGGCAATTATCTGGTACAATTCATCCTTCAATGTAAGGATTTCTTTTGCAGTAATCTCAATATCACTGGCTTGACCCTGTGCGCCTCCCATAGGCTGGTGGATCATAACACGTGAGTGCGTCAAACCGCTGCGTTTACCCTTTTCACCGGCACAAAGTAATACGGCTGCCATTGAAGCTGCCATACCTGTACATATAGTGGCTACATCGGGCTTGATGAACTGCATGGTATCATAGATCCCAAGGCCTGCATAAACACTTCCTCCGGGTGAATTGATATATATCTGAATGTCCTTGGAAGCATCTACACTTTCCAAAAACAATAATTGTGCCTGAACAATATTCGCCACCTGATCGTTAATCCCCGTTCCGAGGAATATTATACGATCCATCATCAATCGCGAAAACACATCAAAAATCGCGATATTCATCTGTCTTTCTTCAATAATATTCGGAGTAAGCCCGACAGGATACATACTACTTACAATCTTGTCGTAGTAGGTACTGCTTATCCCCTGGTCTTTTATAGCAAAGTCTTTAAATTCTTTTTCGTAATTCATAAATTTTTAAAAGGTTTTCTATAGAAAAAAAACGTTGAATCTTTCAATTCAACGCCCTAAATATAACTATTTTATCGCTGAATTATGCGTAAGCCTCTTTGATGAACTTATCGTAGCTAATTTCTTTAGTCTTCAATTTGGCATTTTCCTTAAAAAACTGAAGCATTTTATTAGTATTCAGCTGTTCACTCAGTCGCTTCACTTCCTCCTGGTTGCTCATAATTCGAGCCACAATGCCTTCTACTTCTTCATCCGTAGGGTTCAATTGACCAAATTGGGCCATTTGAGCCTTGATCATCCCTTTGGAATAGTCCTTTAGTTCTTCGAACGTTACCTGAAGATTGTTATCGGTTCTCAATTTTCCTTCGATTAACTGATATCTCAGTCCTTTTTCACTGCGATCGAATTCTTCTTTGGCCTCATCCTCGGATAATTGAGTTTCTCCAGAGGCTTGAATCCATCGTTTTAAAAAGTCGGATGGCAAATCAAATTTGGTATTCTCGATCAATGAATCTACCACATCGTTCAATAACTTTTGGTCTGTGGTTTGTTCAAATTGTCTTTCGGTGTCTTCTTTCACACGTGTTCTGAATTCCTCTTCGGAAGTAACCACGCCTTCTCCAAACACTTTATCAAACAACGCTTGATCCAGAGCGGCCATTTCGCGTTTATTCACTTCGGAAATATTCAAAGTAACCTCTATATCCAATCCTTTAGCATCATCGTTCGATACACCCAAATAACGCTGATTGTCGTGATCCTCTTTAAAAAGACCTTTGGTTTTCAAGGCAATCTCATCTCCGGGTTTCGCTCCAACTAGCGCATTAAGTTGTCTCTTACCTTTGATCACCTCAGTTGAAAAAGTGGTGCGTTGCTCAATTTCATTCTCTTCTGAAATAAACGTTCCTGTGATTTCATCGTCTTTTTCTACTTCCTGCTTGGAAACAATCTTTCCGAACTGATTCCGGATGGCTTTCACCTGGTTATCGATCATTTCTTTATCGGCTACGATCTTATAATGAGTAACTGCCTTCTTCTTAACATCCACGTTGAACTCAGGAGCCAGGCCTAATTCGAATTCGAAAGCGAAGTCACCGGCGTCCCAATTGATATCGGCCTCATTTTTCGGCAAAGGATTCCCAAGGACATCTAGTTTCTCTTCCGTAAGGAACTTGTGCAAACCATCCTGAAGCAGCTTATTCACTTCTTCCACCAACACGGCCTTACCATATTGCTTTCGCACCATTCCCATGGGAACATGTCCTTTTCTAAAACCGGGGATGTTGGCGTTTTTTCTGTAATTATTAAGCACCTCATCCACCTTACCGGAATAATCGTCTTTTGAAATTTCCACGGTCACCACCGCGTTCAAATTGTCTATGTCTTTCTTTGTAATATTCATTTGATGAAAATTAACCCTCGTATTTTTTCGGGATGCAAAAATACGACAATTATCAGAAGACGACAAGCTTTTAGAAGCTGTAATTCAAATGCTTATTTTTCCTTTTTCAGTAGGGAAAATAAAATGGATTGTAAAAAAGATAGCAGTAAACTGAATATGAGTGCCCACCATATATTTTTAACCGCGAACCCATCGATAAAATAATCGGCCATTAAAATGATCACCGCGTTAATGATGAGCAAAAACAAGCCCAAAGTAACTATGGTAATAGGCAGGGTGAGGACCACCAGTATAGGCTTCACTAAAAGACGCAGCAACGCCAGTACTACAGCAACTATCACCGCCGACAAGTAACCATCCACAGCTACTCCTGGGAGTACATAGGCCAAAATCACGACGGCCACTGCGGTGAGGAGAATTCTTAAAATTGTTTTCATAGGAACGGTTGTTATGTCTTAAAGATAAAAAAAACACCCTGTTTCCAGGGTGTTTTCATATTAACTTATTATCCTTCTTCTTATAAGGAAGGAGGATACGAAACTATATAATTGTCGGCTTTAGCAGTTTGCCCGGCTTCCATAAAATTGGAACCATAAGTGGCATCAATGGCTTCAAGAAACTTATTTGCCATCAAAGCATATCCTCTGGCGGTCAAATGGATTCCGTCTAAACTAACCAATCCACCAAATACCAAACTGGTATCCATGGTAAAGTCGTCAAACTGAATTCCTGTTGTCGAGGCTTGCTCTAGGATTGCCTTCAGGTCTACAAATGCCAATCCGTTGGCTGCAGCTACTCCCTCAATGGTCACATTGTAAGCATCGGTAGCAGTAATCACAGACTGGGTTTCATTTCCGGTAAGTACCCATTGGTCTTCTAATGGAACCGACAAACCGTTTACCAATAATGGATTTCCGTCTACAACAGTTCCGATAAATGAAGCAGCAGGAAGTACTACCAGATCATTTGCTGTAGTTTGTCTATAGCTTGGTAATCCAAGGCTGGATAAATCCGTTAAGTCTTCATCCACGATTGTTACAGCGTTTTGTCCTTCGACGAAATTGATAGTTCTTGCTTCACGTTCTGCAGCAGTAATAAGCGCAAAACTCTCCGCTTGAAGTAGTCCTCCATTATATTCTGCGAAAGCCGCATTTAAAGCTCCCGCCGTTGCAGCATCCAAAGGTGCAGCATCAAACGGTACTGTAGTGAAATATGGTAAACTGGTTACATAAGGTACACTTGTTACCGCTCCACCAGCCCCGTTGGCCGTCATTGTAGAAACTATCAATGAGAATGTATTGGCAAATACGTTGGGATCTGTAATATCATTGGGACCATAGGTAGAAGGGTCAAAGTTTCCAGTTTGATCTACTCCCGCACCTCCTGAAGTCGCAAACCCAAGGACATCATTTCCACCTACTTCAGACAATGTGAAGAAGGAAGGGTTTTGTCCCGCAGCATCCTCAAGCATAGTCGTATTGGCACTGGAAGCCATTCTGGCAAAGTATGGGTTGGCACTACCGGTGGCTACTCCACCCACGTTACCATATCCCGGAGCCACCAAATGGAAGCTCTTTGCGCCAGGTACTCCAGTGTTGTTAAAAGGACCGGCTAATATATTTGTTACTTCGGTAGTTGGAGTTCCGTCCAACACTTCAGGACCGGCTCCATTAAAGAATAATCTTGGATTCGCAATAGGCACCCCTCCTAACAGAAGCCCGCCTATATTATCGTTCATTAAGGGTTGTGTAAAATCCCCTCCGCCTGCAGCAGCAAATTGCTGTGAAAGTATCTGTGGAAATGAATTCTCCTGACTTGCAATGAACAAGGCACCATCAGCAAAACCTGCTGTAAACGATGCCCCTAAAGCAACGTAGTTCGAAAAATCGGCATTCCCCGCAGTAAGTTCTACATCATTTACTACGATATTTCCTTCATCATCGGTTTCACAAGCAACAAATGCGATCGTTGCAAGTAATAACCATATATATTTGAATTTCTTCATCTCTTTAAATTTTTATGCTAGCAATTATAAGTTATTGATGGTCCAAGAAACGTAATACATTGAACCAATAAATCCGGTACCAAACGCTGTAAAGTACTCGTCTCCCAAAATGTTCGTAGCTCCCGCCTTAAATGTAGACTTTAGGAAACTTGGAACTCTGTAATTGATCTGAGCATCCAATACGTTAAAAGAAGGAACTGCTCCATCTCCAAATGAAGCTTCCCATTCGTAGTTATCGCTCCATCTCCACGCCACATTAAATCCAAAGTTTTCGAATAACTCGGTATTTCCAAAAGAGGCTTTCACCTTATGTTCAGGAGTGTTGAAATTTGTTCTGAAATCAGGATTGGCGTCTGTATCGAAGTCCAATTTCGCATAGGTATAGTTGGCCCCCAGATCAAAGTTACCCAGGATCTTCGTGGATACACCAACTGCTCCACCATAGGAATTCACCTCTGCATCGGAATTGGTATAGGTTTGATACGCCTGCCAATCATCATTCGCGATAGCAGCTACAGCCAAAGGAGTAGTACTGTTTGGTACTGTTTGTGACAACTGAACATCACCATAGAATGGAGAAACCACAGTTTCGTTGGCAAGGAAGTCCTCGTACTGGTTATAATAACCGCTTAAATCGATGATCACTCTTCCTAACTTTCCTCTATATCCTAATTCGAAGGAAGTAACCTGTTCTGGCTTCACAAAATCAGAATTTGCGATTACAAGATCTGAAACATCTCCAGATTCAGCAAAAGCCGTCACAGAACTCGCCAGGAAGGAGTTGGTGTAGGCACCCACACCGTCCTTGGTAATTGTTTCAGAACCAAGAATAGATTGACCGGTCGTACTCAGGTCATAAGTTCTTACATCTCTCGCAGGGTTATCTTCAGCACCTCCAACAAGAATAGCTCGTCCTACATCAAGACCGATATATAAATCCTGAGTGGTTGGGTTTCTGAAACCAGTTTGGAAAGATGCACGAATATTGTGGTTCTTATTGGCTCCTGCAGTATAACCAAGACCTACTCTCGGAGAGAAGAACCCGTCAAACAGCTCGGATTTGTCGTAACGAATAGAGGCTGTAAGCTTTAAGCGCTCGTCCTCAAGAAATTTCTTTTGAACCTGTGTATAAATACCAACTTCAGAATAATTAATCGGTCCGTCGATATCGGTATATATAGTTCCGGAAGAATTCAACTTATAGTTTCTGTACGATCCTCCCACTTGAATTTCAGCAAAATCGATCAGGTGACCGAAGTTGTAATTCACATCCGCATGTTGGATCTGAGAATTGTCCTGGAATTTGGATCCTGTAGAAAGATCAGGATCATTCACACTTCTGTTAAATGCATTCTGGAATCCTTCGGAACCGGGTTCGAATCTACCAGTATCTGCAGTTTGTCTTCCCAACGCATGCGCTTGCTCGGGCAACAATCCGGCTAGAGATCCTTGAACAAAGGCTCCTACATATTCTCCAAACCAGGTGTTATCATCTTTCCATGCACGGTTGATGTTAATCCCGGTAAACACCATATCGTAAGAGTCTCCTGCGTTGTCCTCGGTAATGTATCCTCTCACGAAGAAGTTATCATTTCTGATCTCAAGCTTATGCTGTTGCAAGAAGAAATTATCGATGGCATAGCGGTTGGCTCCCTGGTAGATAGTGGAACCTGTTCCCACTTTACCTACATATTGTATTTCAAAATCATTTTTCCATGGACGGAAATACAGTCCCCAATCTGCCTTTACACTCTCAGCTTTGTAATCGGTAAGATCGGCTTCGTTATAACCGGTTCGACTTACATCCACAGAAGGCACCAAGGCATCTGCACCAGCGGGTAAAATACCCAGGTCGATCAATGCTTCAGCCACACCTTTGATGTTAGTACTTACCTCATCACCATAAATATTGACCCCGTCATAATCGATAGCCGAGCGATCGAGACCACGGTTTAATTTATCGGCCGGGTTATTAGCACCCCAGTCGGTACCTCTTAAATATCCAAAGTTCACTTTGGCAGCAAACACATCATTGAATTTCTTGGCGGCTCTAATTCCGAAGTCGGTATAAGAGTTATCACCATTAGCTTCCTGAGAAGTGATCCCTTGTTTCATGTATACGCTTATTCCATCATCATCGAAAGGACTCTTACTACGCATGAATAAAATACCGTTGAAGGCATTCGCACCATATAGTGCAGAAGCGGCCCCCGGTAGTAATTCCACGCTTAGGATATCGGTCTCAGTCATCCCCAATAAGTTCCCCAGAGGGAAGTTAAGAGCTGGAGCCGAATTATCCATTCCATCCACCAATTGCATGAATCTAGTGTTTGCGAAGGTGGCAAAACCTCTTGTGTTGATCGATTTAAATGTTAAACTGTTGGTATTGATATCCACCCCTTTTAGGTTTTCAAGGCCATCATAAAAATCGGCCGATGCCGTATTTTTGATCTCCTTGATCCCAAATCTTTCAACCGTCACGGGGGATTCGAAAATTCGTTCCGGTGTTCTGGAAGCAGAAATTACCACTTCGTCCAATTCACTTCCTTCCAGCAGCGTAACCGATATTACCTGGTTATTTTGTGTTACAGCTACAGTAGTAGATTGATAGCCAACGCTGGAAATTTCAATGTCGAAAGGGGGAGTCAGATCCGAAGTAAGGGTAAAATTACCTTCGAAATCGGTAAAAGTACCTTCTGAACCATTAGCTACGACGACATTTGCGCCTGGGACCGGAACCGAGTTTTCATCCACGACTGTTCCGGTGATAGTTGTCTGGGCATTGACTAAAACGCAAAATCCCAGACAAATCATAGTTAAGATAGTCTTCATTAAGCAAGTAGTTTTGTTTATGCAGCCAATATAAGAAAATTAACGAAGACTTAACGCCACTGCGCCCATGCTTATTCTATTAACATAAGAATTGATATTGCTAAACGATTCAATTTAGGCGAATTAAATCTTCAACAGAATTACTGATTTTTTAAGAAGGTGGCAGTTTTTTCAAAGAATTCGTTCGGATTGTCAGCATGAAGCCAATGTCCGGCATTTGAGACTGTTTGAATATCTGCTTCTGGAAAATGCCTGAGAATACTCAGGTCGTCGTATGTTTCAATATAATTCGACCTCTCACCTCCTAAGAACAAGGTGCTTCCTTCGTACGATTTGTCGGTAGATAAAGCTTTCCCTACTTCATCGTACTTTTCAGTAAGCACTTTAAGGTTAATTCTCAAGCCCAGCATGCCTTTTTCAACCCAGTACAAGTTCTTAAGGAGAAACTGCCGTATTCCCCATTCCTTGATGTAACCAGCAAGCAATTCATCAGCTTCACTTCGCTTTGATATCTTGCTGAAATCCAGACTATTTAATGCCTTTAGAATGTCCTGATGATGCGCTGGGTAGGATTTCGGGCCAATGTCTGCTACAATGAGATTTTTAACCAACTCCGGATATACCGTCGCAAAATCCATCGCAGTTTTACCTCCCATGGAATGACCTAACAGTCCGATGGAATTCAATTGATGATGCTCGATGTAGTTGCGAAGATCTTCCGCCATCAATTCATAGCTGAACCCTTCGTCATGAAAGCTTCTTCCATGGTTTCTTTGATCCACCAAATGTACTTCATAACCCAAATTTGAGTAGTTCCTGCCTAGTGTTTTCCAATTGTCACCCATGCCAAGGAAGCCGTGGAGGATGATAAGAGGCTGTCCTTCACCAATAATATTAGAATGCAAGATCATAAATCCAATTTCATTAAATATTCCTGAATTACGGGTTGCAAGCCACTATAAATGGCTTCGCAAATTAGGGCGTGTCCGATAGATACTTCCAACAGGTGTGGAACATTCTCCTTAAAAAAACGAATGTTATCTAATGAAAGGTCATGTCCGGCATTGACACCCATACCCAATTGGTGGGCGAGTATGGCAGATTCGGTGTAAGGATCAACCCCATTTAAGTTCCCCAAAGCATATTGATGTGCAAACTCTTCTGTATAGAGTTCTATTCGATCGGTTCCGGTTGCAGCGGCTCCTTCGATCATTTCTGGGACAGGATCAACAAATATCGAAGTACGAATTTCGTTTCTTTTGAATTCTGAAATCACTTCCTGCAGAAATACTTTATGGGTTATTGTATCCCAACCAGCATCGGAAGTGATCGCATCCACTGCATCAGGTACCAGGGTTACCTGGGTAGGTTTAATCTCCAGGACCATATTCACGAATTTCTCGATCGGATTTCCTTCAATATTATATTCGGTATACACCTCCGCCTTTAAATCATAAGCATCCTGATAACGAATATGGCGTTCATCCGGCCTAGGATGTACGGTAATACCTTGAGCACCAAATTCCTGAATATCTTTAGCTGCCTGTACCAAATTTGGCATATTACCGCCTCTTGCATTACGCAAAGTTGCCAATTTGTTGATATTTACACTTAACTTTGTCATCCGTAAAAATTAATACGCAAAAATACGAACTGGAACTACGGAATTGCTGGTTAATTTTAAGTATTTTGCAACTAAATTAAATCCCGTGAACACCCAGCATTATATAATCAATGATATTAAACCTTTCGATGTATCTGCAACGATTAAAGAGGTACAAACGGTATTTAACCAACTTACCTATTCTCACGTTCCGGTTACCAAGGAAGGTATTTATATAGGTTGTATTTCTGAAAATGATGCTCATTGTTTCGATGGAGATAAGCGGTTGAGCGATTATCAGTATGCGCTGGAACCTTTCTTTGTTCGAAAAAAAACCAATTGGCTGGACATACTCGAAGCTTTTGCCATGCATACAAGTAACATTATGCCTGTATTGGGAGATGCCAATGAATACCGTGGTTATTATGAATTGAGAGATATCATGAACCTTTTCAACGATACGCCATTCCTAAATGAGGCTGGCGGTATTATCGTAGTGGAAAAAGGAAGTCGTGACTATTCGTTCAGCGAAATATGTCAGATTGTAGAATCAAACGACGGTAAGATTTTGGGTGTCTTTATCTCCAAGATTGAAAACGATGTGACCCAGGCGACCATTAAGATTGGGCATACCGGAATGAACGCCATTGTTCAGACCTTCAGAAGATACGGATATGTAGTGGTTTCCGAACACCAGGAAGACAAAATGCTGAATGATCTGAAGGAGCGGTCCGATTATCTGGACAAATACCTGAACATGTAATGATCAAAGTCGCACTTTACGGCCAATTCTATCATGAAAATTCTGAACAATACATTCAGCCCATTTTGAATGCATTGAAGGAGGAGGAAGCCGATGTTTACATTGAAGCGAATTTTCTTGAGATCATCAAAAAACAAAAAGGTATTCCGAATAGCTTCTCTTCTTTTAAAACCTTCGAATCCCTGGATCCGAGTTTCGATTTGTTTTTTAGCATTGGTGGGGATGGAACTATACTAAAATCGGTCACCTTTGTAGGGGACCTTGGCATTCCTATTGTTGGGATCAATACGGGCAGGTTAGGATTTCTGGCGACTATTCAGAAAGAAAATGTAGCCGAGAGTATCCATAAGATCCTGGAAGGAACGTATAGCATTTCGGAAAGGACGTTGCTTTCTATTGAAACCGAACCAAATTATGCCGAATTGCAACCATTGAATTTTGCATTGAATGAAATTGCGGTGAACAGAAAGAACACCACGTCTATGATAAAGGTAGAGACCGAAGTAGATGGAGAATTCCTGAATTCTTACTGGAGTGATGGCCTTATCATCGCAACGCCCACAGGATCCACCGGGTATTCCTTAAGTTGCGGCGGACCGGTGATCGATCCAGGGGCAAATAGCATTGTGATTACTCCTATTGCCCCACACAATTTAAATGCGCGACCTCTCGTCATTCCAGATAATGTTGAAATTACATTGCGAGTGTCGGGAAGGGAAGAAAGCTACCTGATTTCCCTGGATTCGAGAATTGCAACTCTGAATAATGACACTTTGGTGCGAATAAAAAAGTCCCCTTTTACGATTAAACTGGTGCAGCTCAAAAACGATACCTTCATAAAAACCCTTCGTAAAAAATTATTGTGGGGAGAAGACAAGCGAAATTAGGCAATAAAATACCTTAATTAATGTTTATCAACTGAGACATTTTGGCCCAAACGGGCGTCAAGCGAAGTTAATTAGTATATTTGCAAACTTTTAAGGTATATGAGGTATTTCGTATCGGTATTTGTAATTGTTTTTGTTTGCCTTTCCGCGCAAGCCCAAACCTATGAAATAGGGGGCTTTTTGGGAGGTTCCAATTACATCGGAGACGTAGGAAGAACTAATTATATTGCCCCAAATAATGTGGCTTTCGGAGCTATTTTCAAATGGAACCGTAGTGCACGACATTCGTTTCGGGGTACGATTATCCATGCGAGTATCTCGGGAGATGATGCAGACGCGAGTGATAACAGAAGACAACAACGTGGATATTCTTTCGAAAACTCGATTACCGAGATTTCGATAGGACTTGAATATACTTTTTGGGAATTCAGTATGTATAGTGGTCAGCCACAGGCTACACCGTATCTTTATACAGGTTTGACGTACTTTAGATATAATTCCCTATATAAAAGAGCCAACAACCAGATTGTGGATTTTGACACTGCAGGTACAGCTGCTATTCCTATGGTAGTGGGATTTAAAACCACTGTTGGAGGAAAATTGGTTTTAGGCATGGAAATTGGGGCTCGTTATACATTCACGGATGCCCTGGACGGAAGTAATCCCGTAGGAAGCCTTAAAGACCAGGGACTGGAATTTGGGAATCCAAATAGCGACGACTGGTACGTATTTACCGGCGTGACACTCACCTACACCTTTGGTAGGCGACCGTGTTACTGTAATTTTTAAGATGACACTGAAAGATCAAATAGACGAAACAAAACTACCTAAACACCTTGCAGTTATTATGGACGGAAATGGCCGTTGGGCCATGAAGCAGGGTTTGTTTAGAACTATCGGTCATGAAAGTGGAACCAAAGCTGTTCGCGAAATCGTTGAGGCTTGTGCCGAATTCCCCATACCTTATTTAACGCTCTACGCCTTTTCCACAGAAAACTGGAACCGGCCCAAACTGGAAGTCCAGACATTGATGAAGCTGCTGGTTTCATCTCTGAAAAAAGAAATCAAAACCCTTCAGGATAATAACATAAGACTAAACGCCATCGGGAATTTGGAGGCACTTCCTTCAAAGGCGCACAGTGAGTTGACCGATGTGATGGAAAAAACAAAATCCAACACTCGAATGACCTTAACATTGGCACTGAGTTACGGCTCCCGGGAGGAAATCACAAAAACTATTAAAGAGATTAGTCTTAAAGTTAAAAATAACCTAATTTCGCCGTCAGATATTGATGAATCGGTCATAAATAATCATCTTTACACGCGTGATTTGCCCGATGTGGACTTACTAATTCGGACTAGCGGAGAACAACGAATTAGTAATTTCCTATTGTGGCAAATTGCTTATGCGGAATTGTATTTCACCGAAACACTTTGGCCGGATTACAGGAAAGATCATCTTTTTGAAGCGATTTTAAATTATCAAAACAGAGAACGAAGATTTGGAAAGACGAGTGAACAACTTAACCCATAGAACCTCAGCTTATTTTTACCGCACTCTTTATTGTATAGTCTTTTTTACAATAACTTCGGTATTTACACTTACCGCACAGCAGAAGGAACTCGATTCGGGTACGAGATACACCATACGCAGTATTACTGTTACAGGAGCGCAGAGTTTTAATGAAAACACTGTTATCGCATTTACAGGTCTTAAGATAGGCGATCGGGTCTACATTCCGGGAGAGAAGCTCAGCAACGTAACAAAGAAACTCTGGCAGCAGAATCTCTTCAGCGATATTGCGTTTTACGTGACTAACATCGATGGAAATGAAGTGGACCTGGAACTCTATATTGTGGAACTTCCAAAACTTAACGAAGTTACTATCGAAGGAGTTCGAAAAGGGAAGGTAAAAGAGATCATTAAAGACAATGATCTTGTGAAGGGGACGAAAATCACAAAGAACCTGATAACCACCACAAAAAATTACATCCGTAATAAATATAAAAAACAAGGGTATTTCAACACCAACGTGATTTTTAGTACGGTTCCCTTCAGAGACTCGACCGGAACCGAAGTAGGGAAAAACGTCAACATCAAAATTATCAAAGGTGAGCGTGTTAAAGTAAAACGTATAGAGTTTGAAGGTAATGAAGCCCTGTCCGATAAAAAACTAAGACGCTTCATGAAGAATACGAAGCGTAAGAACCCTTTGCGTTTCTACAAGCGTTCCAAGTTTACCGAAGAACAGTTTGAAGAAGATAAAGTAAATCTAATTTCTAAATACAAAGAGAGCGGATATCGTGATGCCCGTGTGTTGAAAGATACCATGACTGTCGTCAATGAAAAATTGATTGCGCTTAAACTCGATATTGAAGAAGGAAGGAAATATTATTTCGGGGACATACGATTCATTGGGAACAGTATTTATACGGATGCCTTTCTAAAGCAATATCTGGGTATTAGTAAGGGCGAAACTTATAACGGAACTCTTCTAAAGGAAAGAATCGAAGACAACACCGATCCCGATGCCGCGGATCTTACCAACTTGTATCAAAACAACGGTTTCTTAGCCGTTCGAATAAACCCGGTAGAAGTAGCGGTTCGGAATGATACGATCGATTTTGAAATTCGAATCCTGGAGAACAAAGAATTTTATTTTGATCATGTTACTGTGGTAGGTAACGACAAAACGAACGATCATGTAATCTATCGTGAACTTCGTACTCGTCCTGGACAAAAGTACAGCAAACGAAATGTGGTTCGTACCGTTCGGGAATTAGGTCAGTTAGGATTTTTTGATGCTGAACAATTGGTGCCGAATTTCAAGAATGTAGATCAAAATAACGGACTGGTGGATTTGGAGTATTCCGTAGTAGAAAAAGGATCCAGCCAGATTGAATTACAAGGAGGTTACGGTGGAGGTGGTTTCGTAGGAACCTTAGGACTTTCATTCAACAATTTCTCTCTTCGGAATATATTCAACAAAGAAGCTTACAAGCCTCTTCCAATGGGAGACGGACAACGTTTATCATTAAGAGCACAGGCCAGTAGCTTTTATCAAACGTATAGCTTGTCACTAACCGAACCATGGCTGGGAGGAAAAAAACCGGTACAATTGAGTACTTCGTTCTCCCACACGGTTCAATACCTTTTCAACTTTAACACCAGGGAAAGAGATGAAGACCGAAGATTCCTGATCACTGGGGGATCTGTAGGGCTTGCAAAGCGACTGCAATGGCCTGATGACTACTTCCAGTTATCCCAGGCATTGAGCTTTCAGCACTACAACCTTAAGAATTATAATACCGGGCTGTTTACCTTTGGTGATGGATTCTCCAATAACCTTGCCTATACTATCGGATTGAGCCGAAACAGTACTTCTGCCAACCCGATTTATCCAAGATTTGGTAGTCAGTTTAACGTTTCCGCTAAACTCACATTGCCCTATTCGGCTTTCAGTAGCACAGATTTTAGTGAGCTGGCCGAAGAGCGGGAAGAATTACAGAGTATTCTGGCATTGGACCCTGATGATGTGGATACCAGCGAGCGGATATCCGAAATCGATCAAGAACGATTCAAATGGCTGGAATACTATAAGATCAAGTTCCAGGGAACCTGGTATACGACGCTGGTGGGCGACCTGGTGTTGCGTTCCAACGCAGAATTTGGATTCCTCGGGGCGTATAATCAAGACCGTGGTGTGCCTCCGTTTGAGCGATTCTTCGTAGGAGGTGACGGACTAGGAGCCTTCAGTCTTGACGGTAGAGAGGTAATACAGTTAAGAGGTTATCCTAACCAATCGTTATCAAATAACGACGGAAATACCATTTACAATAAATATTCGTTAGAATTAAGATACCCTGTCACATTGAAACAGTTAGCTTCAATTTACGTTCTGGCTTTTGCCGAAGGAGGTGGGGCTTACGACGGATTTAGGAACTATAATCCTTTCAGTATTAATAGGTCTGCTGGAGCAGGAATTCGTATATTTATGCCCGCCTTTGGACTGTTAGGTATTGATTTTGGATACGGTTTCGATCCAATTTTAGGCAGTAATACCCGAAATGGATGGGAAACTCATTTCATTATTGGGCAACAATTTTAATTTTTGGCACGATATTTTCAAAGAAACAACCAGCAATTATGAAAACAACAAAACTCATTTTCATCACTCTTACTCTCATGTTGTTTACATTGAGTGTGGAAGCGCAAAGAGGAGCAAGAATTGGGTACATCGACATGGAATACATCCTGGAGAGTGTTCCTGAGTACCAGGAAGCGGCGACTCAATTAGACGGAAAAGTGCAGCGATGGAAAAAAGATCTTGAAAAAATGAATGCTGAAATTGAGCAAATGAAACTCAATCTAAGCAACGAGCAGGTATTACTTACCAAAGAACTGATTGAGGAAAGAGAAGAGGAAATCAAGATTCTGGAAGACGAAATGATGGATTACCAGCAAGATCGTTTTGGCCCGAATGGAGATCTCGACATCCAAAGAAGACAGTTAGTACAACCCATTCAAGATCAGGTTTTCAATATAGTGCAGGAGATTGCTGAAGCAAAGAAGTACGATTTCATCTTTGACAAATCAGCAGATGTTGTCATGCTGTTTGCTGCGAAGCGAAATGATATCAGTGAGCAGGTATTGAGGAGTATCAACCGAGCCTCCAAGCGGGAAGAAGCAAAATCCCGGCGCGAGAAGAAGGAGATTGAAAAGCGAGAAGAATTATCAGTTGAAGAGGAAAAAGCCGTAACCGAGCGTGAAAAGGCTATCGAGGAGAAGAAAGACGAAAGAACCCGACTGCTCGAAGAAAGAAGACGTCAGAGAGATTCAATTCGTGCCGTTCGAAAGGCTGAGTTCGAAGCCAAGCGTCAGAAACTGTTGGATGAGCGCCAAAGAAGAAAAGATTCAATCATCAATGCACGTAATGGTGGTGGACCGCCAGCCAGTGGTGATGGAGAAGGAGACGGTGAAGGCGAAGGCGAAGGCGAAAATTAATAAGAACCTATAATCTAAATACACTTAAATTTAATACAATTACCATGAAAAAAATTCAATTACTCTTCGTAACAGCAATGCTTTTAGTGGGTACTACCAGTTTTGTGAATGCACAATCTAAAGTAGCTCACATCGATACAGGCGCCTTGGTTGAGTCCATGCCTGAGATGAAAGCGGCTCAGAGTCAACTGGAGAAACTTCAGAAGACTTATGATACTGAGATCAAAGCGATGCTTAAAGAATTGGACACCAAAATGAAGCAGTACGATGGTGAAGCCGAGTCTAAAACCGAAGAAGAGAACCTGAAAAGAGTTGAGGAAGTTCAGGGAATGCAAAAGAATATCGGAGACTACAGACAACAGGCTTTGGCCGATCTTCAGAAAAAAGAGATGGATCTCTTACAACCGATATTGGATAAAGCCAGAACTGCTATCCAGAAAGTAGCAAGAGCTCAAGGATATCAGTATGTTTTGGATTCTACCAAAGGTTCGGGAGTGATCCTTGCAGACGGTACCGATCTACTTTCTTCAGTAAAACAAGAATTGGGAATTTAATCCCACCTCAATAATTATTTAAAACTGCCCGCCATTCGTGGGCAGTTTTTTATTTTTAATACATGAATTCATCGGCACCCATAGGTATTTTTGATTCCGGAGTGGGCGGTACTTCCATCTGGAAGGAGATCCACCGACTTATGCCGTATGAACATACCCTGTACCTTGCCGATAGTGCCAATGCTCCTTACGGAGACAAGTCTAAGAAGCGCATCAAAGAGCTCAGTAGAAAGAATACCGAACTGTTACTTGAGAAAGGGGCAAAGATCATTGTAGTGGCCTGTAATACTGCAACTACCAATGCCATTTCTGAATTAAGAGCCCAGTATGATGTCCCCTTCATTGGGATTGAGCCTGCCATTAAACCCGCGGCTCTTAAATCCAAATCAAAAAGTGTAGGTATACTGGCCACAAAGGGAACTCTGGGTAGCGATCTGTTTCACAAAACATCCGGCAAATTTTCTGAGGATATCAACATTATCGAAGTTATCGGAAAGGGCCTGGTACATTTTATCGAGAAAGGGCAACTCAATCACCCCAAATTAAAGAGTTTGTTGGTCTCCTATTTGCGGCCTATGCTCGAGGCTGAAGTAGATCATATCGTCCTCGGTTGCAGTCACTATCCGTACATTATTTCGGCTATTGAAGAGATCATTCCTTCCCATATAAAAATTATAGATTCGGGGGCTGCCGTTGCCCGCCAAACGAAGGCAGTCTTGGAACAAAACAAACTGTTGAATAGGGAAAAAAATACTCCGAGGCTTGAATTCTTTTCCAACCTCGAAACTTCCACTCTTACCTACCTGCTAAGGGAGTACGAGTCGGAAATAGTAATTGAAAAGCGGGATTTCTAGTCTTTCTTGAACCAGCCGGAGTACTTCACATAATTATTGGCTATACGATCGATTTCTCCATGGATAAGTTCCTCACTGATGTCTTTGATCTTTTTTGCGGGAATCCCTGCATAAATGCTCCCTGATTCCACTACGGTATTTTGAGTTACTACGGCGCCCGCCGCTATAATACTGTTACTTTCCACGACACAATCATCCATCACAATGCTACCCATACCTACAAGAACGTTGTCATGAATAGTGCACCCGTGAACGATGGCGTTATGACCTATGGAAACATTATTCCCAATATTAGTTGGAGATTTTTGATAGGTGGCATGAATAATTGCTCCATCCTGCACATTCACCTTATTCCCCATTTTGATATAATGCACGTCCCCACGTATCACCGCATTGAACCAAACGCTGCAATATTCTCCCATCACTACATCGCCAACCACCGTGGCGTTTTCAGCAATAAAACAATTATCTGGAATTTGAGGGTATTTATCGTTAACTGGTTGTATGATCATTTCTGAAATTTAACTGAAATAAGCCAATAATTCTTTTTTGCGCGTGGGACTCACCATAATTTCTTTGCCATTACTCAAGACTACACTTCCTCCTTTACCCTTTCGATATTCTGTGATCGCGTTCACATTCACCAAAAAGGACTTATGTACCCTCGCGAAACCGCTATCGGTCAATATCTCCTCAAAATATTTCAAGGTTTTACTCACTAATTTTTTCTTGCTTTCTAAAAAGATCTGGGTATAATTATCGTCGGCCTGGCAATACAAAATATCTGCCACTTCCAATACTTCAAACCCGTTTTGCAGCGGAATGGTGATCTTCCCGGTTACCTGAGACTGTACCGGTTTTAAAACTGAATTCTCCAGGCTGTTCTCCTTTTCTTTGATCTCATGCACGTAGTCCACAGCTTCGATGAGTTTATCGATTGAAATAGGTTTCAGTAAATAATAAGAGGCATGGGCATTCAGGGCGTCGATGGCATAATGATCATAAGCCGTTACAAACACCGTTTCGAAAGTTCGATCCCCTACTTTATCCAATAGATCAAAAGCATTGCCATAGGGCATTTCAACATCAAGGAATACCAAATCCAGGTCATTCTTCCGAATCAACACCAACGCTTCGTCCACATTGGCCGCTTCTCCTATCACTTCAACCTTGGGGCAATACTTAGCAATGTAGTTCTTAAGTATGTCTCTACTGGTTTCTTCATCCTCCACTACAATAGCTCGTAACTTCATCTAATCTTTCTTTAAAGTTAATCTTACTCGAGTTCCTTCCTGGTTTTGAAAAACATCCTCCACGGTTACATCCACTTTGTCCTTATACATGGTGTTCAGTATGGAAATACGCTTTTTGATATTTCCCATTCCTTTGGACTTCTGTTTTTTCTGATTTTCAGTTTTCAATTCCTTGGATTTCTTTCTCCCGATTCCGTCGTCGGAAATCGTGATAATAACGGTTTCCGGATCCACCTGATCAAATTCTATAACCAGAGATCCACGTTCCTCCTTATATCTCAAACCATGCCAAACGGCATTTTCAACATAGGGTTGAAGTAACATTGGAGGAATCACGAAATCTTCTGTATTGATACTTTCATCCACCTTGATTTCATAGTCGAACTTATCCTTGAACCTGAAATGCTCTAATTTTACATACAACTTTAATAGTTCGATCTCCTTCGACAGAGGTATGAAATCCTCTTCACTGTTTTCCAGTACCGATCGCATTAGTTGTGAAAATTCACTTAGGTACTTATTGGCTGCTCGTTCATCGTTGCTTGCTATAAAACTATTCACTGAATTAAGAGCATTGAAAATAAAGTGGGGATTCATCTGAGTACGCAGTGACTTCAAAGCCAAAAGGTTATTGGCGTACTTCTGCTGCTTAACACTTTTACGCTGTGAGTAGGCCATGTAAAGCAATAACAAGGCTATGGCAATAAGCGAACCAATGATCCACTTCTGTACCTGGTTGTTTTTTTCAATCAACGTCTGATTCTCGAAAGCAAGCTGATACCTGCTTTCATTAAGCGCCCGCTCATTTTCAAGACTGGTGATCCGATTTTGTCGCAATGCGATCTCTTTACTAAAACGTGTTGCCTGTGAAAGCTCTTGCTCTTTCTTTACATACAATTCGTCCACCACGTTTACGTAGTTCTCATAACTTTCCGCCGCCTTGTCGAAATCTCCGATGTCACGGTAAATTTCAGACAACTTTCGCGTAGCATCCTTTTGTACTACCAGGTCTTCCTTCGCATTGGCTTCATCGATACTTTTTTCAAGAAACGGAATGGCTTCCACTAATTTGTTCTGTGCTACGTATGCATTGGCAATCTTATAGTTCTGACGCTGCGGAGTTAGAGCACTGTTTAAATCCTCTTCAATCGATTCTTCATCTTCCAGGGATTCAATTTCATCAATAGCTTCCTGGCGTAGTTCAATTTCCTTCCCAAAATCCTGCTTTTGGTTGTAGAAATCGGCTACTTTATTCTTTTCCGCTACTGCTCGCTTTTTGTTTTCCTTCTTTGACAGATTCAATGAATTATCAAAATAAGTTTCTGCCTCTTCAATCGCACCGCCCTGCGCATATGCCTCTCCGATTTTTGAATTAAGATCCGTAATCTTCGGACTTATTCGCCTTCGATTCGCAATATCAAGCCCTTTCTGATAGTTTTCAACACCCTGGGTGGCATCATTCGTAGCCTTGTAATTATCTCCTAATCCTTCATATACTTCAACCTGTTGGTAAAAAGACAATCGTTCTCCAAGCAAGTCATTGAACTCATCGATACTCTCCTGATAATTATTATTATTCATATAAGCCCTGGCCAATTTGATGCGCGTATCAATCCTCGGACTCGAACGTATACTTTGCTTATAATTAGCGATCGCTAAATCCGGAAGCTGCCAGTACAGGTTTATATCGCCAAGTGTTTCAAAGGCTGTCGCATTTTGCAAAGCTGAAGGTTTCCTTCCGGATACCGATTGCAACGCTTTTGTCACATATTCAATACTTCTTTTAGCATCCTGTTTGAGGAAAACTTTTGCAGAATCTATGTAAACTTTGAAGTAATCGGTAGCACTATCTGCACTGCGACTGGAGAGTTTTATTTTGGTATCGATCGCCTTTTCGACTTCCACGGTAATTCGTTGTCTATCTTTAACCGTGTAATACACAGTTTTAAAATCGTCACTTCGAATCACCAACTCATCACCTACGGCCGCTTCAATTTGGAACTGGCCTTCATTGTTGGTAGTGGTGTACCCTTTTCCTGTTATTTCCACGTTTACCCTTGAGATAGGAGAATAATCGTCGGCATCCAATACCTGACCATTCAGCTGAAACGAAGGTTCCGCTTCCGCAGTTCTCTCCTGACTCGACAAGGAGAGTGGAAGTACACAAAGCATTATGCAGATGAAGTATCTCACTAACAGTTCAGCATTAAAGTGTAAACATACACACTTTAAGGCACTTCAAAAAATGATAAAGTGCGTGCAGAGGGGTATTATACCATTAATTCTAGCAGTTTACTCATTGTTTCTGAAAGTTTACTCATTCAGTGGGTGAGTTCCCTCAATATCCTTTTTTATGGAACAAAGTTCGCATTAGGTTTACACCGAATTAAACACGCGAATTATGAAATTTTTACAAACCTTTATTTTACTCTTTTCTTTTATGTCGGTTTACGCTTGTAAATCAGAAACGAAAGAAGCCGATTTTAAGAACTTAGCTGTTAATACCGAACCTGTTTCAAAACATTATATCAAAGTAGCATTGCTATTGGATACAAGTAACAGCATGGACGGATTGATCGATCAGGCCAAAGCGCAATTGTGGGAGATCGTAAATGAATTATCATATGCAAAATGCCGAAGTGAAAGACCCAATCTGGAAATTGCTTTATACGAATATGGTAATGACGGATTGAACTCTAGAGAAGGATACATTCGTAAAATATTAGCCTTTACCGATGATCTGGACGATGTGTCGAAAGAATTATTTTCATTAACCACCAATGGTGGAAGTGAATACTGTGGTACCGTGATCCAGGCTTCCTTGGACCAATTGGATTGGGGTAACGATGCAGACGATCTTAAGATGATTTTCATTGCCGGAAATGAGCCATTTACACAAGGAAATGTGGATTATAGGGATGCCGGAAACAGTGCCAAAGAAAAGAATGTAGTGGTAAACACGATTTTCTGTGGAGATTACAAGCATGGAATCGATTCTAAGTGGAAAGAGGGAGCTCAGATCACTTATGGGGACTACCTTGCCATCAATCATGATCAAAAGACGGTCCACATCGCGTCTCCTTATGACGATCTAATTCTTCAGCTCAATATCCAATTGAACGGGACTTATATCCCGTACGGAAAAAGAGGAAAGATGAAGATGAGAGTGCAAGCTGCGCAGGATGCCAACGCCTCATCCTACAGTAAAGAGAATGCGGTTAGCAGAACGGTATCTAAAGGTTCTCATTTGTATAAAAACAGCAGTTGGGATTTAGTAGATGCTGAAAGCGAGGCAGACTTTAGCTACGATGAACTAGAGGAGGAAGAACTTCCTGAGAATCTTCAGGGAAAAAGTAAAAAGGAAATAAAAGCATATGTGGCTGAGAAGAAATCGGAGCGACAAGAAATCCAGGCAGAAATTGCCAAGCTCAACGAGAAACGCAGGGATTATATCGCAAAACAAAAAAAGGAAAATTCCAATGGTTTAGAAAGTGCAATGATAGAAGCTTTGAAAAAACAAGCTGCTAAAAAGAATTATACCTGGAATTAAGAAAAAAGCCCCGAATCGGGGCTTTTTTTTATTTGTTCTATCTTCCTCTGGGTCTCAACATACCATTGTATCGCATATCCTGCGACCATCTGGTAATCTTACCCTGGAAGAAATTATATCCCAGCGTAATTTGATGAAATCCTCCATTCTCGAATCGTACACTTCCCGACTGATAAGTATAAGTATATGAGAAGAGGAATTTCTTCCAGTTAATTCCTAAAACCGGAGTGATATACTGTAAGTTTTGATCTTTGATTTCGGTGCCATCCAAATACTCCGCACCATCAAAGCTTCGACGATACGAGATTCCCGCCCAAAGACGAGCGAAGTCCATTTCCCGATACACCTTAAAGTTGATATCGATAGACTGCTCTCCTGTACGTTCTCTCCATTGGAATAGGAAAGACGGTTCATAAGCCCAAAGACCGTATTGCGTGTTGATAAAATATGCAGATGATAAATTATAGGAACGTTGGTTGTTCGATTCTAATTCATCCGTAAATAAGTTTCTATTCTGAAAGAGTAAGTTCTTCACCGTAAAGTGACCTGAAAAGTTCAGGAAATTATAAGACATCCCGGCATTCAGATTAAAGTAGGAACTACTTTGAATGATCCCTGCGATAATTGGATCGAAATCATTAGGATCAAAATTGGTTTCATCCAATTTAGACTGAATTAATCCCGCACTTATACCAAAAGAAAGTTGATTCAAGTCGGCTTCACTTCTCGAAAAACGGATGTGGTGAGCATAGGTGAGATACCCTCCTGTTTGTGAATGATATCCATTTCTATCGGTAAATACAATTGCTCCAATCCCGGAACGGTCACCGATCCGAGTGTTAAAACTCAATGTTTGAATATTGGGAGCTTCGTCTTGATCAAACCATTGTTGCCTGGCCGTAATACGCAACTTCGTGTACTCGGCAGCACCTGCCATAGCCGGATGGAGTAGATACAAGTTATCTGAGAAATAATCAGAATATGTAGGAATACCATCTTGCGCATAGGCAAACGCTGAACAAACAACGAGTAGTAGGCTTAAGTAGGTCTTTTTAATATTCATAATAACATTTATCGTTTTAGGGTAAAGTGCCCGGTGAACTCTTTTCTGGTATCATCTTCGG
>WUAI01000026.1 GCA_009827225.1 Flavobacteriaceae bacterium
GACAATGTAATTATTACGGATATCACAACGAGTGAACCTCCAATTATGTTGGCTATAAAGGACTATTATCCCTTTGGGATGCCGATGCCGGAGCGCAATGATGAAGGTGGATATCCTTATGCTTTCCAGGGACAGGAGAAAGATCCTGAGACGGGCATGGAAGCCTTTGAACTTAGGTTATGGGATGCAAGAATCGGTAGATGGCTGACAGTCGATCCCAAAAATCAATACTATTCTCCGTATCTTGGTATGGGTAATAGTCCAATGAATGGAGTCGATCCCGATGGAGGATGCTTTACTGAATCTGTTGATGAGAATGGAAATGTAATTTATTCCGAATGTGAGGATGCTGAAGTTGGAGCTACTATGTTCGGGGCATTTGGTTATAATTGGACAATGACGAAGGATAACGGTTGGCAATTAAGTAATGGTGCAGATCCTAGTACTGTTGAAGCGTACTATATACCCATGAAATGGACGGGCAATGGAGACTATTATATCGCTCGATACGTAGCACATATAGAACATTTCAATACTCGGCCACCAAATTATTATTTGGGATATGGTCATAAATATATAACGAAATTTAAAAATGAAACGCGTGCTGAGTTATCGGATCGAGGAAAAGATTGGTTAGATGATACTGCTTTCGAACTGCAATATCTAATGGAACGAGGAATTGAATATGATCCGTCTTTGCAGTTAGATAATAGTTCGTTTCAAACCTTTGCATATGAAACACATGTCCCAGCCTACATGATATCCGGGTTGGGAGATTTACCCTTATCTGACCTTCCAAAAATTGGATTTACGCCAGATATGGTTGACGTGTTAACGAAAGACGGTCTGCATCAGGCTTCAACGGTCTACGGTCTGTTATTGTTAAAATGGACGTGGGATGGAGCAAAGTCATTTGGTGCTTGGCTTGTTGGAGAACAACATGACGGTGCTCATGAGGATTAAAATATGAAAACCGAATTTTTATTTCAAATATTGTTTTGCAGTTTCTGTTTGTTCAGTTGCAGCGAATCAACCATAAACTGGAAGGTATATAACTCAGATGAGAGCAACTTATTACCCAGAAATGATCGCATTGAAGACATGAGAATTCTGGATAATAAAATTTACTTGTCAAGTACATCCGGTTCAAGTAGAAATGCGGCCGGATTTCGGGCAATATTATATGAGGCTGAATTAGAAAACTTAAATTTTAAAGTAATTCACAGGGGACAAGGTATTTTTACAGATTTGTCTGTGGCCATTGAAGAGAAAATATTCTTCATTAATACAATTTTTAATGAAAACTCTTTTGAGAATACCTATTGCTATTTGAGTGGTTTTGATTTGTCTGGTGGAGGATACAATATTGAAAAAGAAATACTTGGTGATGTGATGTTCTTAGATTTTATCGATTCTAACAACGGCGTGATGCTTGTTGCGGAAAAATATAAAAGTGGTAAGAATTATCTTGTAAGAACTCAGGATGCGTCAAAAACCTGGGATACTTTGAGAATTAATCAAGTAGTCCGAAAAATCAGAAGAAAGGACCATCATATTTATTTGCTTGAGAACTTCTATAGTGACAATCAAAAAAGGAGAATCAATGGGGCTATTGAAGCAGTTGATTTTTACACGGGTGAACAAAAAGATATAATTAACGATACGGAAATGAACATCGTCGATTTTGATATTTCAGATGAAAATAATTTGATTATTTTGTGTGAGAAAGACAACAACTTTTATTTAAGTTCAATCATAAATGGAGAATCTAAAACATTATTTAGTTTCAATTTGAATGAAGAAATTTTACTAAAACAATTATATCGATATAACAATTTCATTTGTGTTGTGGCGGTGGAAAAAAATGCTTTTAGTACAAGTACTCATTTTTATATTTCTAGAGACAATGGAAACTCATTTAAGAAAGAAGCTCTTCCAATAGATAATTTTGCTAAACCAATAACTTTTTATAAGGATAAACAAGTTTTTATTTATTCAGGAATGGGTAGACTTGCTGTTGGAGAGTTTTAATGTCTGATATTATTTTTTTCAGTGTAAGGAATCCGGGAAGAAATTTCCAAATTTTAGGTAAGAATCCCACAAAACCATAACATATAGGGGTAACACTAAAATTTAAAAAGTGAAACCCCTATATTTTTTTCTACTCCTCACACTCAGTGCCTGTAGTTCCCTGCAATACAAAACAACTTCAGCCCAAGCATTGCCGGAACTCGGCACCATAGGGGTCTATCAAAAATATGCCCTGGGTGACCAAATCGAGTCTAAAACAGTGATGGATCTTTCCGATCCGGTCCGACTCGCCATCCAACCGATTCATATTTCGGAACGACAGCTATTTCAGAAGAAAGATTCATTGGTGACAACGAAGGACAGCACGTTGTATCGCATTGAGATTCTAGATAAAATGGCCATCGCTAGTCAGCTTAACGTCAGTAAGGGTCTCGAATACCTCAAAAAAGCCGAAGACTGTAAAATTGTGACTTCAGTCACGTTGGATTTTCCTTCAAACATTGTGACGGAACTGGAATCGGCCGATGAACTCTACCTGGTTCAGAAAAAAGAAAAAACACTATCTGTCGAACTACGAAAAAACAACAAAATTGTTCGATGCATAGAATTTACCGAAGGTAAAATCATCGACTTTGAGACCTCCGCATTCTGCTGGGGGCAAAACAAACGAAAGGACATCGTCATCTTCGACCTGGTTCCTGCCGGTTCAGCCTGTAATGCAAATACGTATAAATCGGCGGCCAAGGCCAAAAAGAAACACGAAATCGATTTTTTCAAATGAAAAAGAAAAATTACATATGGGTGTTCATCTGTCTCTTTACACTTTATGCGTGCGAGGAAGGTGGAGTCCTGTTTGAAACAGATATCAGTGATGAGAACGTAAACCTCATTTCCCCGGGAGATGGGGTACAGGTGCCGGCAGCCACGATTCGATTTGATTGGCAGTCGCTTGAAGATGCCGAACAGTACGAAATCCAGATTGCCAAACCCGACTTTCAAAACACAGTACAGTTGATCGTGAACGAAATCATCGATTCCATCACTCAATATGAATTCGAATTGCCTGTCGATTCCTATGAATGGCGGGTCAAAGCAATCAATTCAGGCTATGAGACTGAGTATACGACTTCCAAGTTCGAGGTGGTGCCAATTCAGAATTTCTCGGACAATACGGTTCGCTTAATCGCGCCGGCGGACAATTCAATTACCAATATAGCCACCCAGACCTTAGAGTGGGAAGCGGTCACAGGAGCTACTTTGTACCGGACGCAAATTTTGGAAGGTAGTACTGCGATTTCAGAAGAAACAACAACTTCTACCTCGTTGAACACTACTTTTAATGAAGGTGAATTTACCTGGCAGGTGCGAGCAGAGAACGGATCGGAGAACACCTTGTATTCTTCCAGAAACATCCTAATCGATCTTACCGCACCCAATACGCCAGACTTGAGCCTTCCCGGAGACAATACAGTTCTGCTCGACAATAATGTAAGCTTCGAATGGACACGCAAACTCGTTGCAGGAAGTACGGAAAGTGATAGTATTTATGTGTATCGGGATGCCTCTCTGAGCGATTTGGTGGTCAAAGATGTAGCAACTTCCCCGTACGAACTTTCATTGGATAATGATACCTATTACTGGAGGGTGCAGGCTTTTGATGAAGCGGGAAATGAAGGAAATTCAAGTAAAACCAGAACTTTTGAAGTAAATAATTAAGTTGAAAAATAACAAGAACATAAAAATCTTGCTGCCCCTGGTAATTCTTATCTGGGGTTTTATCATCTATAAGGTGGTGGACGTTTTTCGACCTGATGCCCAAGTACTGGCATCAGGAGACACTATCAAAGTGAAGCCAATTCAGCTTAAAGAGAAGGATACCTTTTCCTTATTGCCTATTGAAAGGGATCCTTTTTTAGGAACGCTGCTACGATCAAAGAAGGTGAATAATTTCAATTCAACCAAAACAAAAAAGAAGAAGCAAGAATGGCCCAAAGTCGATTATCTGGGAGTAGTCTCAGATGAAAAAGCACAATCTGCCGTGTATGTGCTTCAGGTGGATGGTCAACAGTTATTATTTAAAAGAGGAGAGACTCAAAAGGAACTCACCTTGATCCGTGGTAATCCACAGGAAGTAAAATTAAAATTGAAGTCGGAGACCAAAGTCTTTGAATTGCGATGAATCCCTTAACCAAAATACAAGCTTCGGCCATGCAGTTTGCGGTGCTGATCTCGGCGCTCGTCGTCCTGTTGCTGGCTGGTTTTTTGTTGCTTTCACATACTCAGGAACAATTCCGTGATCAGACAAAAATGGTATTGAAGACTATCTCTGATACCGACCAAGCAATCTTCCTGGGAATGCGATCACCCCTCAATGTGAGAGACTCTTTGATGTTGGAGTCTGATCTTAGCACCACTTCAGTCAGGAAATCCTACTGGGGGGCATTTGAAAAATTAACGGCACAGTCCAATTCGAGAGGAAAAGAATTTAGTAAACAGGCACTTGTTGCCAGCAAGCTTTCTAATAATCCCTTGGCCGTTCAAATTGGTAGTTGGGATGCACCTTTGGTTTTAGCCGGAGAGGCAAGTGTGAAAGGGAATGCTAAAGTGTCTGACAAGGGAGTGAAGCCCGGGATTATCAATGGCGACTATTTCAACGGGACACAACTAATCCAAGGTAACATCTTTATGAGTAGTGGTGTCCTTCCCAAACTGGATCCTGATTGGTTGGAATACGTCCAAAGGATGCAAACCTATATTCCTGGATATTCTGATCAAGTTGTTGAGCCACAATTAAAAGTAGATCATTCGTTCGATGAAAATATACTGGTTATTTATACTCCTGAACGCATGTTCATTTCAGAAGAATATAATGGCCATATTCTAATTAAAAGTGAGACGGAAATTATAATCGGTGCCAAAGCCCGTTTGTCTGATGTGCTCATAGTAGCGCCTAAGATTTCTTTCGAGAAAGGCTTTCAAGGTAGGGTGCATTGTGTGGCTTCGGAAAAGATCTCAATATCTCAGCAGGTACATTTAAAATATCCTTCCTCTTTGGTGTTGCATCCTGATACGAAGAGCTTTACTAATTCCGAAGAAAACGAAATTCCAGTTTTAATTCCTGAAAGTTCTATGATGGAAGGAGCCGTAATTTATCTGAAGGATCCGAAGGACGAAGAATCCATGAATCGACGAACCAAGATTCAGGTAAAAGTAGATACCGATGCCTATTGCAGGGCGATGTTCTATTGCGAAGGTAATCTCGAATTGAAAGGAATGGTACACGGAACTGTTTTTACCAAACAATTTGTAGCGAATGAAGGAGGATCCATGTATATGAATCATCTGTACAATGGGGGGGTTGATGCAACACAATTGCCGGAGAAATTTGGTGGATTGCCATTGTTGAATGCTGAAAAGTCGATTGTGAAATGGTTGTATTGAAGAAAATAAAGGCAGCTACTCTAGTGGAATCCCTGGTGTCTTCGGCCATTATTTTGATGGTGTTTATGTTCGCAAGTCTCACTTTAAATTCGGCATTCAAGAGTACGATCTTAAAGAATACCGGAGCACTCGAGAGTCGTTTGAACGAAATTGAGTATCTCTTTGAGCATCAAAAAATTCAATTGCCTTTTTATGAAGAAACCGAACAATGGGACATAGAGATCGTCGACGAACCAATGCGGATACTATATACTCATAAACTTTCAGCAAAAGAAGGAACGATTATCATTCAATGAAAAGGATCACCAAAATACCGGCCTTTACGCTAACTGAACTCCTGGTAGTGCTTACCATAAGCTCTTTGGTGATCGGACTAGCGTACGCTTTACTCGCCATTTTCAATAAAAATCTCTTGAACATTGAAAATAACTATGCCCGAACTACGAACCATCGCTTATTTGAGGAGCAAATTAATATTGATTTCAACTCCTATGGCGAGCTTTGGTACTCACAAAAAGAAAAGCGTATGATATTTAGGTCACCGATCGACTCGATAACATACCGCTTTGAAGATGAAGTAATTTTTAGAAGCACGGACACGATCTATCCTTCCAACTCAAAACTCAACCTTTATTACTTAGGCACTGAGGTTTCATCGGGAAGGGTGGACGCAATAAAATTCTGGACAGACCCGGAAAAAGACCAATACTTTTTTGTTTCAAAAAGAAACGACGTTTCCGAACTTTTAGATTATGGCAATTAAAATTCAACATATAGCGGCCCAGTCAAAGCCTGAAAAAAGTCAGGAAGTTCATTGGTTAAACAAGGAGATACATGTATTCGGCAAATCGTTTTCGAACAAATCAAAAGAACAATTTTATGCTGAAATGTTTGTATTATTGAGTTCCGGAGTCGATTTGAAACAGAGCCTGGATCTCATTGCTGATATGCAAAAGAAGAAGAAGGACAAAGAGTTGATCGGTCGGTTGTCCGACCGAATCTTGGATGGAAGCTCTCTGTCTGTAGCCATGGAAGCTCAGAATGTATTCAGTTCTTACGAATCCCAGGCCATTAAGATTGGAGAACAAACTGGGCAATTAAAGAAGATCACCGAATCATTGCGTGATTATTTTCAGAAGAAAATTGAACTAAAGCGACAGTTGGTATCTTCACTGTCATATCCTATCATCGTTTTGATCACCGCGATGTTGGTAGTGTTTTTCATGCTGAGTTATGTGGTGCCGATGTTCGTGGATATTTTCAAGCAAAACAGGGTGGAGCTGCCCTGGCTTACAGAACAAATTGTAGCGTTGTCCGGACTTTTGAAAAACCATGGTTTGGTACTATTGCTTATTGTTTTAGGAGTGGTCATAGGAGGAAAGTACCTGGCAAAAAAACAATGGTATTATAAACTCAACGGCAGGTTTCAATTGAGACTTCCGGTGTTCGGAAATTACATACGAAAGATATATCTCATACAATTTACCCAGGCGATGGCATTGCTCACGCAATCGAGAATCCCGGTGGTCATAGGGATCGCCATGGTGCGCAAAATGATACGGTTTTATCCGTTGGAATCTTCTTTAAATGTTATTGAAAGCAAGCTGGTCTTGGGGGATAAGTTACACGAGAGTTTTGGAGCGCATACATTTTATCCAAAGAAAATGGTTGCCTTACTGAAAGTTGCTGAAGAGACCAACCAGACGGAATATATATTTCAGAAATTATACGATCAGTATTCCGAAGAACTCAAGTACCAGGGGGGTATCATTTCCAACGTCCTCAACTTTTTACTCACGCTTTTTGTTGGGCTCATAGTAGGTGTCATTTTGGTGGCCATGTATTTACCGATGTTCAAACTGAGCAGTGTGATTGGGTAGGTTTTCATTCGCCGATGGCGAACATTTTATTCTGAATGAAGCAATTCTTGCTGCGGGAATTAGCTTCGCTTCGCTCGCTGAGTCACGCCGTGTCATGATGAGATTAAAAACCATCTTTGCCAAAGGCGAAAGTTTCAATCAAAATTTCTCTATCCATGTGCGGGAATTAGCTCCGCTTCGCTCGCTGAGTCACGCTCTGTCATTCTGAAAAAAAGCCTCAACCGCCAAATGGCGGAACCTTTTTTGTACTCTTCCATCATTGAAAACAAGTTTTGCTGATTTCAGAGTACAAAAAAAGCCGAATCTTTCGACTCGGCTTTTTTATCTGTACAGAAGGCGGGACTTGAACCCGCACGGGCATTACTGCCCATTGGATTTTAAGTCCAACGTGTCTACCAATTCCACCACTTCTGCATTCGGACTTTTGAGCGAAAAACGGGATTCGAACCCGCGACCTCAACCTTGGCAAGGTTGCGCTCTACCAACTGAGCTATTTTCGCATAATGTAATGAACTTGCTTTGCGAACAAAGCGGGAGCAAATTTAAAACTTTTACAGGAAAAGCAAAGTAAATAATTCAATAATTTCTATGCTGAAGAGAGATCGAGCGAGGGGTTACAGCTTATCGCTAAAGATCTTATTTATTTCTTCGTCCACTTCCTTTTTTAATTCTGAATTGTCTGAAGCTCGTTTTCCAATGCGGTAGGAAATATAGATGAGGAAGAATAGTATAGGTAACACAACCGGTAATGAATACCAAAAGTCGTATTCATCTATATACTGAATGTTATGATTGATTACCCCTGAGAGTTGAAAGAGAAACATGGTGAAGGGGACCAATATGGCATACTTCCACCAGTTTTTGGAAGTAAGAAACCAAATACCGGTAAGCAGAACAAAGGTGATCTTCGTAAATAAAGAATGGAAAAAATAAGAGACATTACGGTATCCTCCGGAACTGATGGTTCCAAATATGGTGTCCCATTCTTTTGAATCGGTTGGAGCTACTCGATAAAGGTAAAACAGGAAGGGTGTTGCTATTAAAACAACGGATAGTAACACCCCTACTATATAGGATTTTTTTCTATCCGTTTGGATCTGGTTCGTATTCGTCTTTATCGATTTGTTGCTCATTAGTAACGAGAGATTCCGGAGTGCAACTTGCTGTTAATACTAGTCCTGCGATAGCTAAAATAAACATTAATTTTTTCATGGGGATTACATTTTTA
Organism: Flavobacteriaceae bacterium; assembly: GCA_009827225.1. Taxonomy (GTDB): domain Bacteria; phylum Bacteroidota; class Bacteroidia; order Flavobacteriales; family Flavobacteriaceae; genus Aureisphaera. The sequence goes on from WUAI01000026.1 coordinate 8,581, forward strand.
GTGGTTAATAACCCCACAAAGCTATAGCGAACTTTGTAATTTTCTAATAGTCAATATTTTATATTATCACCGTACTTTTGTTAGTTTTTATTCCTACTTTTTTCGACGAAAGGTAGCAAAAATTCGACTAACAACCCAATTTCCTACAGGAAAATAAAAACTGAAGAAAAGTGTCATGGCTAGTGCAAAGACGTGTGGCCCGAGTATTTTGTCTATAATATTTCCTGGATATATATAGGAGGAGCCAAGGGCATAACCTCCAAATTCGAGTAGCCCCATTGCAACCATCCCGTAGGCATATTGAGTGAAAAACGGGAAATTCCTTAAGATTATCGAGACCGGAACCATATATAAAACATATACGGTGATTACCTGCCACCAATAAGTGAATTTTGCAATCTCCAAAACCTGACCCACATAGTTCATTACGAGACCCGCAATAAAGTAGATCAGAACATAGGTGATTACCCTTCCTTTTTCAACCGATTTGAATTGACTTTTAACGAATGCTATCATAGCGTATCTAGCTCAAATATAATGCAAAAAATTGGCTCATTTTTTACAACTGTAGTGCAGTTCATAGCGTTTTTTAGACATTTTAACGATAAAATATACGTGTAAACACGTAGGTAATTCAGTCAAAAATTTAATCATTATTAACATTTAAAGTAGGAAAAAACAACTATTTATAAATAATAAATGCATTTAAACGAATAAAATGGCATTTAATCGAAAATAAATTGATAGTGATTTACTTGGAAGTCAAAATTTGTTTTTAAGATATAATTTAGAAAAGCCAAAATCAACCAAATCTTACGATGAACTTTAAAGTTCGTAACCTACTTAATTCTAAAATTAAACAAATCCGTACGTGGGCAGAAATTGATCGACAGTTTCTGGCCCTGTACGCATGTGATATAAATTCTATTAACGTATAGACACAAGCTTATGAAAATAGTTAATTATTTCTTCAAAAAATCTTCGTACCAATTAATAGCGTCGATTTGTTTTTTCAGTTTGATGTTATTTTCTGGAGAAGGATTAGCTCAAAACTTGTTTACAAATCCTGGACTGGATAAAGCCTCTGCCGATTGTACAGGTGTTGATGCCCAAAGGGCGGATGCACCCGATGGGTGGGTTGGGACATTTACCCCGGACCGTTCTACTGAAGGTCAAAGGGCTTATGATGGAACAGAAGTGTTGAACACCAACAATTCTCCCAGCGGTGGATGTTACTATGGTTTTAGGGCACTTGGAGGAAACTCCGAAGGTATTGCACAGGACATTAACCTGGTCGGAGGAGAAATTTATAATTTCTCTTTCGATTACCTAATTTCAACGGTGCCATCTGGAACTCCTTGTACTCCTCAATTGGAGATAATTCTGAATGGTACAGTGGTGGCTACTCCACCACCACCTCCGGTAGAAGAAGTATGGACAAGACCTACCGTAACATTCTCGGTTCCTACAACAGGAGTTTATACTTTTGAATTTTTTGCAGGTGGATCATGTAGCACAACATGGAATTTTGTCGATGACCTGGTGGTGACTTTGTCTTGTGAAATTACGGACATCGCTTTGTCCAACGAAACTCCGTGTAATGATAATGGAACAGGAGCGAATTCAGCCGACGATTTCTATACAGCAGATGTTTCGGTAATCTTTACCAACCCACCAACAACCGGAACACTTGACTTGACAGGTGACGGAACGGCTTCTGTAGCAGTCGGAAGTTTGGATTCACCAACTTTTCACACTTTTACCGGTGTTACCTTACCGGCAGATGGTGGTGCGGTTAACCTGACCGCTTCATTCTCAGACGATGCCGCTTGTACCTATACAGAAAGTGCGGGAACTGCTCCTGCTTCTTGTAGTTTCCCCGATGCCGACCTGGTAACCACTAAAGTTCTTAGTAGTGGAAACCCAACGCCGGCGGAAGGCGATACTGTAACCTTTACTATTACTGTAACCAATAACGGTCCTGATACCGCTACCAATGTAACACTCGACGATACTATTCCGGCAGGCCTTAGCCCAACTGGAAACAACGGTAACACTTCTCAAGGAACATATTTGCAACCAACCTGGACCATAGGAACACTTGCCAATGGGGCAAACGCCACCTTAACTATAGAAGGTACCGTAGATATCGGACAAGATGGTAATACAATTACAAATACTACCACAGCAGCATCTACTCCGGATCAGAACGATCCAACCACTGCCGGAGATGATCTTACTGAAAGTGTAACGGTTTCCGGATGTGTTGATACCGACGGAGATGGTACCTGCGATAGTGTTGACCCGGATCCGGCCGATCCTTGTGTGGACGATGGAGTAGTTGGAGATGAAGACACTTCAAATCCTATTTGGCAAGCAGCTGATTGTGATGGAGACGGTGTGACTAACATTCAGGAAACAACTGATGGTACAGATCCGAATGATCCTTGTGATTATGATCCTGCTAGTCAGGTAGTTGCGACAGTTTCCGCAGCCTGGAATGCTTTGGATTGTGACGGAGACGGCGTAACTAATGGTGATGAGATTGCCGATGGAACCAATCCATTGGATCCTTGTGATTACGATCCTGTGAGTCAGGTGATAGCTAATGTTTCAGCAGCATGGAATGCATTGGATTGTGATGGTGATGGTGTGACCAATGGTGATGAAATAGCTAGTGGAACTAATCCACTCGATCCTTGTGATTATAACCCCGTTTTGATCACCTTAGCTCAGACTACAGCCTGGTTATTAGCCGACTGTGATGGTGATGGTACTTCGAACGGACAAGAGGTTTCAGACGGAACCGACCCTCTAGACCCTTGTGATGTAACAAATCAAGTAGTTCAAACTGATCCTGGTTTGCCAGCTACCGATCCTATTCAAATTGCATACAATATATGGGCTGCAGCCGATTGTGACGGCGACGGCGAAGACAATGGTACTGAAGCAGGTAATGGAACAGATCCGTTCGATCCTTGTGATGTGACCACAGCAACAATACCTACCGATCCCATGGCACCAGGAACTCCGGCGCAAGATGCATACGATGTGTGGGCTGCTGCCGATTGTGATGGAGATGGAGAAGACAATGGAACAGAAGTTACCAACGGAACCGATCCGTTCGATCCATGTAGCGTTACGGTTGCCACTATTCCAGACCCAAGCGATCCTAACTATGGAGTTTGGGCTGCAGCCGATTGCGATGGCGACGGTGAAGATAATGGAACAGAAGCCAGTAATGGAACCGATCCTTACGATCCTTGTGATGTAACGACTGCAACGATTCCTACCAACCCAATGGCACCGGGTACCCCAGCGCAGACAGCCTACGATATTTGGGCGGCTGCCGATTGTGACGGTGACGGAGTGACCAATGGTGTTGAAGCTGAAACCGACGGAACCGATCCGTTCGATCCTTGTGATTTTGATCCGGTGAGTCAGGTAATAGCGAATGTTACTGCTGCCTGGAACGCATTGGATTGTGATGGAGACGGAGTAACCAATGGAGATGAAATAACCGATGGAACCGATCCACAGGATCCTTGTGATTATATGGCCGGAAGCATTACCGGACCCCAGTCTTCAGGATGGGATCTGTTAGATTGTGATGGTGACGGGGTGACCAACGGAGACGAAATAGCTGACGGGACAGATCCACAGGATCCTTGTGATTATGTGGCTGCCAGTCAGACAACAACACCAAGTGCTGCTTGGGACTTATTAGACTGTGATGGAGACGGGGATCCAAACGGAACCGATCCGGACCCACAAGATCCTTGTGTGGCGACTACTTCAGTAATACCAAACCCAACCGATCCGAACTATGCCATATGGGCTGCTGCTGATTGTGATGGAGATGGCGAAGACAATGGAACAGAAGTTACCAATGGAACCGATCCATTCGATCCATGTAGTGTTACGGTTGCCACTATTCCAGACCCAAGCGATCCTAACTATGGAGTTTGGGCTGCAGCCGATTGCGATGGCGACGGTGAAGATAATGGAACAGAAGCCAGTAATGGAACCGATCCTTACGATCCTTGTGATGTAACGACTGCAACGATTCCTACCAACCCAATGGCACCGGGTACCCCAGCGCAGACAGCCTACGATATTTGGGCGGCTGCCGATTGTGACGGTGACGGAGTGACCAATGGTGTTGAAGCTGAAACCGACGGAACCGATCCGTTCGATCCTTGTGATTTTGATCCGGTGAGTCAGGTAATAGCGAATGTTACTGCTGCCTGGAACGCATTGGATTGTGATGGAGACGGAGTAACCAATGGAGATGAAATAACCGATGGAACCGATCCACAGGATCCCTGTGACTTCATGTTATCAAGCCAGACGGAACCAACTACGGCTGCTTGGGAAGCACTGGATTGCGATGGCGATGGAGTGACCAACGGACAAGAAATTATAGACGGCACCGATCCATTGGATCCTTGTGATTTGATCGCTGCTAATCAGGATACAACACCTTCTGGAACATGGGATGCTCTGGATTGTGACGGTGATGGAGTGACCAACGGTCAGGAGATCATCGACGGAACCGATCCGGTAGATCCTTGTGACTTTGTTTTGGCAAGTCAGACTTTACCACCAACATTAGTTTGGGAAGCATTGGATTGTGATGGAGACGGTGTTACCAATGGAGACGAAGTTGCCGATGGTACCGATCCGCTGGATGAGTGTGATCTGATATTTACAAGTCAAACGGTTCCACCTTCCACAGCATGGGAAACCGGGGATTGTGATGGTGATGGTGTAACCAACGGTGATGAGATTATTGATGGAACCGATCCTGTTGATCCTTGTGACTTTATGCAGACCAGCCAAACAGTACCAACGACTCCTGCATGGGAAGCATTGGATTGTGATGGTGATGGAGTAACCAACGGACAAGAAATTATAGACGGCACCGATCCACTAGACGAATGTGATCTGGTTGTAGCTAATCAAACATTACCACCTTCAGCAGTATGGGATGCCGCAGATTGTGATGGTGATGGGGTAACCAATGGTCAGGAAGTGATCGACGGAACCGATCCTGTAGATCCTTGTGACTTTGTTTTGGCAAGTCAGACTTTACCACCAACACTAGTTTGGGAAGCATTGGATTGTGATGGTGACGGTGTCACCAATGGTGACGAAGTTGCCGATGGTACCGATCCATTAAATGAATGTGATCTAATATTTACAAGTCAAACAGTTCCACCGAGCCAGGCTTGGATCGATGGAGATTGTGATGGAGACGGGGTAACCAATGGTGATGAGATCATCGACGGCACCGATCCGGTTGATCCATGTCAATTTGTATTGACTAGTCAGACAATTCCAACTACTCCTGCCTGGGAGGCCTTGGATTGTGATGGCGATGGAGTGACCAACGGACAAGAAATTATAGATGGCACCGATCCATTAGATCCTTGTGATTTAATCGCTGCTAACCAGGATACCACACCAACCGCCGCGTGGGATGCCCTTGATTGTGACGGTGATGGAGTAACTAACGGTCAGGAGATCATTGATGGAACAGATCCTGTTGATCCTTGTGATTTCGTATTAGCAAATCAAGATACTACTGCCACCGCAGCATGGGAAGCCCTTGACTGTGATGGTGACGGTGTTACCAACGGTGATGAAGTTGCCGATGGTACCGATCCATTAGATGAGTGTGATTTGGTATTCACCAGTCAGACCGTTCCACCGAGCCAGGCTTGGATTGATGGAGATTGTGATGGCGATGGTGTGACCAACGGTGATGAAATTATCGATGGAACCGATCCGGTTGATCCTTGTGATTTCATGCTATCAAGTCAAACAGTACCTACTACTCTCGCATGGGAGGCACTTGATTGTGATGGTGATGGTGTAACCAACGGTGATGAAATTGCCGATGGTACCGATCCTCTTGATGAGTGTGATCTTGTTGTTGCCAGCCAGACCGTACCACCTACGGCAGCTTGGGAAGCAGCAGATTGTGATGGTGATGGTGTGACCAACGGACAAGAAGTCCTAGACGGAACTGATCCTGTTGATCCTTGTGATTTTGTTCTTGCGAATCAGACGTTGCCGCCAACACCAGAGTGGGAAGCACTGGACTGTGATGGTGACGGTGTAACCAATGGTGATGAAGTTGCCGATGGTACCGATCCGCTGGATGAGTGTGATCTGATATTCACCAGTCAAACAGTACCACCTAGCCAGGCTTGGATCGATGGAGATTGTGATGGAGATGGTGTTACCAATGGTGATGAAATTATAGACGGAACCGATCCGGTTGACCCATGTCAATTTGTATTAAGCAGCCAGACAATTCCAACAACTCCAGAATGGGAGGCGCTGGATTGCGATGGCGATGGTGTGACTAACGGACAAGAAATTATAGATGGCACCGATCCATTAGATCCTTGTGATCTGATCGCAGCCAACCAGGATACGACACCAACCGCAGCTTGGGATGCCCTTGATTGTGACGGTGACGGTGTAACCAATGGTCAGGAGATCATCGACGGAACCGATCCGGTCGATCCTTGTGACTTTGTATTAGCGAGTCAGGATACGACTCCTACACAAGAATGGTTAGATCTGGACTGTGATGGTGACGGTGTAACCAATGGTGATGAAGTTGCCGATGGTACCGATCCATTGGACGAGTGTGATCTGGTATTCACCAGTCAAACAGTACCACCTAGCCAGGCTTGGATCGATGGTGATTGTGACGGAGACGGTGTAACCAATGGTGACGAGATCATCGATGGAACCGATCCTGTTGATCCTTGTGATTTCATGCTATCGAGCCAGACGATTCCAACTACCCCGGAATGGGAAGCATTGGATTGTGATGGTGATGGTGTGACCAATGGACAAGAAATTATAGATGGTACCGATCCATTAGATCCTTGTGATCTGATCGTTGCCAATCAAGATACGACACCAACTGCAGCCTGGGATGCCCTTGATTGTGATGGTGATGGTGTAACCAACGGTCAGGAAGTTATAGACGGAACCGATCCGGTTGATCCTTGTGACTTCGTGTTAGCGAACCAGGATACGACTCCTACCCAAGAGTGGTTAGATCTAGATTGTGATGGAGACGGTGTAACCAATGGTGATGAAATTGCCGATGGTACTGATCCATTAGATGAATGTGATCTGGTATGGACCAGTCAAACAGTTGATCCTTCTCAGGAATGGTTGGATGGAGACTGTGATGGTGACGGAGTGACCAACGGTCAGGAAGTGATCGATGGTACCGACCCTGTTGATCCTTGTGATTATGATCCATTGAGCCAGGATACCACAACTATTAGTGAAGCTTGGGAGAACCTGGATTGTGATGGTGACGGTGTTACCAACGGACAGGAAATCCTAGATGGAACAAATCCGCTAGATGAATGTGACCTGGTATTTACCAGTCAGGATACCACCCCAACACAAGAATGGTTGGATGGAGACTGTGATGGTGATGGAGTGACCAACGGTCAGGAAGTATTGGATGGAACCGATCCTACCGATCCTTGTGACTTTGTATTAGCAAGTCAGACCCTTCCGCCAACTCAGGAATGGTTGGATACCGATTGTGATGGTGATGGAGTTACCAATGGTGATGAGATCATCGATGGTACCGACCCGCTGGATCCTTGTGATCTTGACTTTATGAGTCAGACAGTTCCACCTTCTCAGGAATGGTTGGATGGAGATTGTGACGGTGACGGTGTGACCAACGGTCAGGAAGTATTGGATGGAACCGATCCGGTAGATCCTTGTGAATACAAACCATTAAGTCAGGATGTGACTACCACCAGTGAAGAGTGGGATAACCTGGATTGCGACGGAGACGGAGTGATCAATAAGGACGAATTGCTGGATGGAACCAATCCATTGAACTTCTGTGACTTCATCTTAGAAAGTCAAACCGTTGATCCTTCTCAGGAATGGCTGGATGCAGATTGTGATGGAGACGGACTTCCAAATGGTGATGAAGTTATAATTGGAACCGATCCATTAGATCCAGATACCGACGGAGATGGTGTAGTTGATGGAGACGAGGTAGATGGTGGAACCGATCCGCTAGATATCTGTGATTTCATTTTCGCAGATCAAACAGTGACTCCTTCGGAAGAATGGGATATGCTGGATTGCGATGGTGATGGTGTAACGAACAGCCAGGAGGTGATAGACGAAACCGATCCAACAGATCCTTGTGACTTCTTATTCGAAAGTCAGGATATCACTACTGTAAGTGATGAGTGGTTATTGCTTGATTGTGATAATGACGGACTTGAGAACGGAGACGAGGTTGTTACTGATGAAGACGGAAATGTGATCGACATCCAGGATGCCAATGACAATGGAATTCCGGATCATGTCGAAGAGAATAATGGTAATCCAAATGCGGAAGACAACCTTGATGTATTCGATATCATGACTCCAAATGGAGACGGATTGAACGATGTGTTCACTATTAGAAATATCGAAAACTTCCCGAACAACAGATTGGAGATATTCAACCGTTGGGGAGTGAAAGTATATGACGCTGAAGGATACGGACAAGACGATAAGTTCTTCCGTGGATTTTCCGAAGGTAGACTTACGATCAATCAGGGAGACCGATTACCAGTTGGAACCTATTACTACGTACTTAACTATGTGAACAAGGACGGAGAGAGTAAACAATTGGCTGGACCATTATACATAAACAGAAGATAAACTAAAGATATAAATGCCTGTCGGGCTCACCTCCCTGCAGGCGCAATATTGAAACCTATGAGAAAATATTTTTTAACCATAATAGCTCTTATCGCACTGGGACTCTATGCAGATTCCGCGTATGCCCAGCAGGATGCTCAATATACTCAGTATATGTACAATCCGCTTAGCGTGAACCCCGCATACGCCGGTACCAGAGATGTGTTTAGTTTTGTAGGACTATACAGAAGTCAGTGGGTAGGCTTGGACGGTGCTCCAACTACCATGAACTTCTCTCTGCATTCTCCGGTGGGAGAGAAAGTGGGTCTTGGAGTCAACTTTACAAGAGATGAGATTTTTATTGCAGATGAAACTTTCATTGATGTAGCGTTCAGCTATACCCTGGATGTTTCAGAAAAGAGCAAACTATCGCTGGGAATCCAGGGAGGTGCTCATTTGCTGAATATCGATAGCAATCGTCTGAATACCGGTCCTTTCAACAACGGAGATGGTGATACTGAGATCAATATCGATAACAAATTCTCGCCCCAGGTAGGAGCCGGAGCATTTTATTATACCGATAAATTCTACTTAGGACTCAGTGTTCCAAATATTTTGGAGACCGAGCACTATGATGAGTCTTCGAATAGTAATAACTCCAGTGCAACAGCAGAAGAAAGAGTTAACTATTACTTCATGTCGGGGTACACTTTTGATGTAAGTGAAAATCTGAAGTTCAAGCCGGCCGTGCTTACCAAGCTGGTAGAAGGTTCTCCATTGCAGGTGGATCTTTCGGCAAACTTCCTGATTTATGAGAAACTTACATTAGGTGCCGCCTATCGATGGAGTGCGGCCTTAAGTGGTTTGGTTGGTTTCCAGGTTTCAGACCAAATCATGCTAGGAGTTGCTTACGATCGCGAAACAACAGAATTACAACAATATAATGATGGGTCGTTTGAATTTTTCCTTCGATTTGAATTGTTCAACCGTAATGACGGACTCAAAAATCCAAGATTCTTCTAAAACCTTACTATTATGATGACTAGAACAAAACAATATATTTTACTTCTTGCAGCTGTGTTCTCTTTCGCAGGAGTATTAGCGCAAGGATCGGGCAATGGAAAGGAAGCTAAAGGAGATGAACTTTATGCGGGTTATGCATTTATCGATGCAAGAAATGCTTACATCAAAGCTGTTGAAAGTGGCTACCGCTCTGCTAACATCCTGTCTAAACTAGGAGATTCCTATTATTTCAATGGGGAATACGAAGATGCCTCCAAATGGTATGGTGCCCTGTTTTCTTTTTCTGAAGACATCGATAAGGAGTACGTTTATAGATACGCTCAGTCGCTAAAAACGATTGGAAAATACAGCACGGCAGACCGCATCATGGATAAGTTGAACGAAATGACTTCCGAAGATGATCGGGGAGAACTTTTTGAAGAAGAAAGAAACTATCTGAAGCTGATTGAATTACAGTCGGGGCGTTTCAACGTCTTTACCGTTCCATTCAATTCGAATTATTCTGATTTTGGACCTACGCTTAATGGTGGAGAGGTAATCTTTACTTCCAATAGAAAGACCAGAACCGCATCACAAAGATTCCACGACTGGAACGACCAGCCTTTTTCAGAATTATATGCTATTACAGTAAGTGAAGAAGGAAGCCCGAAGCGTTATCGCGACGGAATAAATTCCAGGTATCACGAATCTACGGCGGTATTTACAAAGGATGGACAAACAATGTATTTTACCCGAAATAACTTCACCGATAGAAAAAGAGGTGAGGACGGTTCAGGAATTACGAACTTAAAAATATACCGAGCTAAAAGAACAGAAAAAGGATGGAGTGAAGCAGAAGAATTACCTTTCAATAGTGACAACTATTCCGTAGCACATCCTGCCTTGACTGCAGATGGGAAAACCCTGATTTTCGCGAGTGATATGCCGGGTGGTGAAGGAGCTTCTGATCTTTACGAAGTTTCGATCGACGGGGATAGCTTTGGCGAACCCGTTAGTCTTGGTGATGCTGTGAACACTGAAGGTCGTGAGACTTTTCCATTTGTAGATACGAACGGGGATCTATATTTCGCTTCCGACGGACATGTTGGCCTTGGAGGGCTGGACATTTTTGTAGCAGAATTGAGTTCCGAAGGCACCTATGATAAAGGGTTTAACATTGGAGAACCCATTAACAGTGCGAGTGACGACTTTTCATTTGTGATCAATAGCTCAACAGGCTTGGGTTATTTTGCCTCCAATCGTGAAGGCGGAAAAGGAGAAGACGATATTTATTCATTTGAGCAAACGGCACAACTCATTAAGGAATGTCGTCAGACATTAGACGGTGAAGTACGTGATAATGACACCCAGGATCTGATTGCTGAAGCCAGGGTGATCTTATTGGACAGCGACAATAATGTGCTTGAAGAAACTACTTCAGATCGCGAAGGAAAATTCTCTTTCGATGTGATCAAGTGTTCTACGGCCTATGCTCTTAGAGCCACCAAAGATGGTTTCGGATCTTCAGAAAAAACATTTACGACTACTGGTGAGTATGAAGGAACTTCTAAAAAGACTTTGTATTTGGCACCGGAGAAAGAAGTGGATATCATGGAGGTTGGACAAGACCTTGGTGTACTTCTAAATTTGAATCCTATCTATTTTGATTTGAGTCAGTCGTACATTCGTCCGGATGCGTCTGTTGAATTACAAAAAGTGATCAAGGCAATGCGGGAAAATCCTACATTGATCATTGATGTGCGATCGCATACAGACAGTCGCTCCAGTGATGCGTTCAATATGAAGTTATCGGATGCTCGCGCGAAATCCACAGTAGATTATATTGTGAGTGCAGGCATCGACAGAAATAGAATCACCGGTCGCGGGTATGGCGAATCACAGTTGTTGAATCGATGCTCCAACGGAGTGCCATGTAGCGAGGCGGAGCACCAGTTGAACCGAAGATCTGAATTTATAATCGTAGCCAAGTAAGGCAAACAAAGAAGATAAAAAAACCATCTGTAATCGCAGATGGTTTTTTTATATGGGGTAATTAAAGTTTAGTTTCCGCCAATAGAGTCGATAACTTGTTCTACTTCTTCTACCACTCCTTCTACAGCTTCTTCAACCTCTTCACCGGTTGCCTCTACTTCTTCGGTCACTTCTTCTACGGCTTCCTCGATCGCGTTTGTAGTTTCCTCAACGGTCTCTTCTACGTTTTCAGTCATAGTGTCTGTAGCTTCATCAGCTTTTTCTTTGGTCTCTCTACAAGAGTAAACCGAAGCAACAAGGGCCAATGCTGCAAATGATAAAAATAATTTTTTCATAGTTGATAAGATTAGTGATTAAAATTAAATGTTAAAATTAACTAAAATTTTGATTGTAACAGACTATTCCTGAGGGAATTTCGGGTTTTGGAATATTTCCTAACAAATATTGGAATATTTCCATAATAATCCTATCTTTCGGCATGGATAAAGAATTAGCGATAGAAATTCGACGGTTTAAGAAGATCCGAGAGGAAAATCATTATACCCAACAAGCATTTGCTGAACTCCTTGGTTTGAGTGGAAGTACTGCTGATATTGAACGCGGAAAGACAAAATTGTCCGGTACCGTAGTGATGGAATTATTACGACAGTTTAATATCAATCCGCTGTGGTTATTCGGAAAGAGTTTTGTGCAACACCTGGATCCAAATGGTGGTGATGTGAGTCCGAAGGTAATAGCCGTTAATCCTGAAGAAAAAGATACCATCCTGCTAGTGAATCAGAAAGCCGCGGCAGGATATCCCAATAATATTGGAGATGTGGAATGGTATCAAACTTTGCCCGCTTTCAATATTCCCTTACCCGAATATCGCAATGCAACTTACAGAGGATTCCAGGTGGAAGGAGATAGTATGTTACCAAATATCCGACCCAATGAATGGGTTTTGGGAAAAGCAGTGGCCAATATTTCGGAAGCCAGTGACAGTAAGATCTATATTATAGTTTTACAGGATTCGGTATTGGTAAAGAAGCTTCAGAAAATTGCCAATGCACCTGATAAGGTTCGGCTTATTTCTCTAAACCCCGAATATCTGCCAATCGACGTGGATGTAAAGGATATTCAGGAATTATGGAAAGTAAATAGTAAGCTCACCTTTGGCCTGGAAGAACCTTCAGAAAGTACCCTGCTTCGTCAACTTCAGAAATCCATGGATGAACTCAAAGGACAGATCAAAAGTTTGAACGATTAACTCATGAGCTTTCCGAAATTATTCGACTTTCTTCAACGATTGAACAGTAATAATGATAAAATCTGGATGGATGCTCATCGAAAAGAGTACCATGCAGTTCGGGATTTCTTCATCCAATGGTTGGATGAGCTCAACGAAAGATTTGCGGCTGTCGATCCTTTGTATTTTGATACTCCCGGAAGAAAGGCGATCAACCGTATCAACAACAATTTGTTATATCATCCCAATCGGCTGGTTTATAAAGATCATTTTGGGGCGGGATTGGATCAGGTAAGCAAACAAGGAGATTTTTATATTGAAATAGGTCTTGAAAATTGCTTTGTGGGTGGCGGCTATTGGCATCCCTCATCAAAGTTTCTCAATAGTATCCGAGAAGCCATCGACTATAACGGTGAAGAATTGGTCGCCATTTTGAATAAGCCTTCGTTCAAAAAGAGATTCGGGGATATGATTGAGGCGGAGACACTGACCCTGGCACCTAAAGGCTATGATAAAGACCATCCACACATCGGTCTGCTCAAGAGAAAGACCTTTGCCGTAGGATGTTATTTTACCCATGAGGAGGTGCAAAATGCAAATTTTCAGGATGTGCTCACGGAAGTTTACTTAGAAATGTTGCCGTTCCGAAGGTATTTAAACGAGGCGGTCTCCGTGTAAGCGAACGATGTAATTCATAATAATCTTAGTGGCTCCGGTCTTACTGTTTACAAAGTGCCCGCTGATCATGCCTGTTTGTCTTCTGAATTTTTCTTCGGTCAAAAGCTTTTTTAAGATTGTGGAAGCCTCATCACTGTTTGAAACTGAAAATAATCCCGCTAATTGCTGGAGGCGCTTAGCTTCCGGGAATTTCTCAAAGTTATTTCCGATGATCACAGGAACGCCAAATGTGGCAGCTTCCAGTATGTTGTGCAGCCCGGTATTACCCATCGCTCCCCCAATGTAAGCCACATCCGCATAACTGTACAATCGGGTTAAATACCCTATGGCGTCTACAATTAGTACCCTTGAATCCGTAGCATTTGATTTGTTTTCTGAAAAGAGAACGGACGGGACGCCTAATTTAGAGCGAAAAGCATCGATGGTATCCCGATCGATAATATGAGGGGCAAAAATGAACTTGACATCCTGGGAGGTCTCCTGGATAAATGGAATTAAGACTGCCTCGTCTTCGGGCCAGGTACTTCCACAGACCACACAAAGAGAATCTTTGACAAAAGATTCCGCGAAAGGAAGAGTATTGTCATTCTCTATCTGATGCGAAACCCGATCAAAACGGGTGTCTCCACTCACTGTGATATTCTCGAATCCAATAGAGGTCAAAAGCCGTTCTGAATTGGTATCTTGAACGAAGAAATGTTCAAACGATTTGAGCGCTCGTCGCATGAAGCTACCATGAGATTTAAAGAACACCTGGTTCTTGCGGAACAGTCCTGAAACCAACAAAATAGGAATGTTTTTCTTTTTTAGTTCCAAAAGGTAATTCGGCCAGAATTCGTACTTCACAAAGATCGCCATGCTGGGATGCACCAGGCGAAGAAACTCATTCACATTCTTTTTGGTGTCGATAGGGAGATATACAATGGCATCGCCCACTGGATCGTTCTTTTTTACTTCAAAACCGGATGGAGAATAAAAGGTGATTACGATTTTATAGTCTGGAAATCGGGATTTGACCCCTTCAATAATGGGCAATCCTTGTTCAAATTCGCCCAATGAGGCACAGTGGAACCATAGCGTTTTGTCTTCCGGGGCAATCTTAGTTTGCAGAACCTCGAAAACGTTCTTCCTTCCTTCCACAAATAGTTTCATTTTGCGGCTGAAGAATTTAGAGGACCAAAGGAATACTTTGCTCCCTTTGGTTAATAAATCGTATAATGATTGCATTTACAGACTCTGTCCCGCTAAAATACGTTTCTTTAAGTAATTGCATTGTATCCCGAATTCAATTTTTGTAGTTTTGAAAAAATTCAGAAGACCATATGAAGAAGATCCAAATGGTTGACCTAAAGGGTCAATATGAGCACATCAAAGAACGCGTAAATCAGTCGGTTCTAGATGTGATTGAATCCACCGCATACATCAACGGCCCTGAGGTACATCAATTCCAGAAAGAGCTTGAGGATTACCTGGGGGTGAAACATGTGATTCCCTGTGCCAATGGCACGGATGCCCTTCAAATTGCAATGATGGGATTGGGATTGCAACCGGGTGACGAAGTCATCACTGCCGATTTCACTTTTGCGGCAACCGTGGAAGTGATTGCCTTGTTAGGTCTCACTCCTGTTCTGGTGGATGTGGATCCAGTTAATTTCAACATTGATATTTCAGCAATAAAAAAAGCGATCACACCGAAAACCAAGGCGATTGTGCCCGTACATCTGTTTGGACTTTCAGCGGATATGGATGCCATCATGGAGATCGCCGAAGAACATAACTTATATGTGATTGAAGACAATGCCCAGGGTATCGGAGCAAAGTATACTTCGGGAGATGGTAGTAAAAAAATGACCGGAAGTATCGGTCACGTGGCTTCTACTTCCTTCTTCCCTTCCAAAAACCTGGGATGTTATGGTGACGGGGGAGCGATATTCACCAATGACGATGATTTGGCTCATACGATCCGAGGTATTGTAAATCACGGGATGTACGTTCGTTACCATCACGATGTGGTGGGAGTAAATTCAAGGCTGGATTCCATCCAGGCGACCGTGCTACGCGCCAAATTACCGAATCTTGACAGCTACAATACAGCTCGAAGAAATGCTGCAAGAAAGTATACTAAAGCCTTTGAAGGGCACGAAAATATTATCACCCCTACAGGATTTTGTGACGCAGGCAATAGTATATGCGACTCCTGCGATTGTCATGTTTTTCATCAGTATACATTACGGGTTTTAAATACAGACAGAGATGCACTCGTCAAACATCTTAATGATAATAGTATTCCTTGTGGAGTGTATTACCCGATTCCACTGCACCGCCAAAAGGCTTATTTGGATGAGCGATACAACGAAAATGATTTTGGGGTAACCAATGAGTTGGTCACACAGGTAGTTTCCTTGCCTATGCACACTGAACTTGATGATGAGCAGATTTCCTTTATCACCGAAACCGTCATAAATTTTGTGAATCAGGGATGAAAAAAGTCTTAGTCACAGGTGGCTTGGGTTACATTGGATCCCATACCGCGGTAGAACTCTTGGATGCCGGATATGAGGTCCTGATTATCGATGACCTCTCCAATGCCGAGCTGGATGTCCTTGAGGGTATTGAACGCATAACAGGCACCAAACCACACTTCGAAAAAATTGATCTGCGTATCAAAGATGATGTGGAAGATTTTTTTCTTCGGAATGAGGTAGATGGAATCATTCATTTTGCTGCAAGCAAAGCAGTGGGAGAAAGTGTTGCCAATCCGTTGCTGTATTATGAAAACAATTTGCACACTCTGACCTATCTGCTTCAGCAGTGTCTAAAACATGAAATTCATCATTTCATTTTCAGTTCTTCTTGTACGGTATATGGTCAGCCAGATGAATTACCAATAACGGAAGATGCTCCAGTTAAGGCAGCATATTCCCCCTATGGAAATACGAAACAAATAAGCGAGGAGATCCTGGTCGATACCTGTAAAGCTACCGATCTTCAATCTATTTCTTTGCGATATTTCAACCCGATAGGCGCTCATGATTCTGCTGAAATTGGAGAATTACCTATAGGAACTCCGCAGAACTTAGTTCCATTTATTACTCAAACGGCAGCCGGACTCAGAGAGGCACTTTCTGTTTTTGGAGACGACTATCCAACGCCCGACGGAAGCTGCATAAGAGACTACATTCATGTGGTAGATCTGGCCGAGGCTCATGTAATTGCACTGCAGCGATTGTTCAATAAACAAAATGATGCCGGATATGAGGTGTATAATCTTGGGACGGGCCGTGGCTGTTCTGTATTGGAGGTCGTAAGTGCGTTTGAAAAGGTGAGCGGACAAAAATTGAACTACAAAATAGTTGCCAGACGTCCCGGGGATGTTATTTCTGTGTATGCAGACACCTCCAAGGCAAAAGAGATGTTGGGATGGTCCACTAAACTAACTATGGAAGATGCCCTCGAGTCTGCCTGGAAGTGGGAAAAGAAAATCAGAAACTTATAGAATATGAAAAAGCTCGTTTTGTTTCTGTTACTTATGGTTTCAGTCGTGTCTATGGCGCAAAAAAAGTATTTACAGTGCGGTAAGCTCGTTGATACTGAGAATGGAACCATTGTGAACAATAAGACCGTTGTGGTATCAGGAAGTATTATTGAAAATGTTTTGGACGGATTTGTTGGAGATGCCACCGGAGAAAATACGGTGATTGATTTGCGGAACAAAACGGTGATGCCGGGATTGATAGATATGCATGTTCACATAGAAGGCGAGACAAATCCGGATAGATACCTACAGGCATTTACCCTAAATGATGCGGATGTTGCGTTTAATGCAGCAGAAATCGCAAACCGTACGTTGCTGGCTGGATTTACCACAGTGAGAGATTTAGGTGGGAGCGGAGTAAACGTAAGCTTGAGAAAAGCCATTGCCAAGGGTAAAATTCCGGGTCCAAGAATTTTTACTGCTGAAAAAGCCATTGGGACAACCGGGGGTCATGCCGATCCTACCAACGGAAGAAAAAAGGAACTGATGGGAGATCCGGGGCCTAAAGAAGGCGTGATCAATGGGGTGGAAGATGCGCGCAAGGCGGTAAGGCAGCGGTATAAAAATGGTGCCGATTGGATCAAGATCACAGCCACAGGAGGCGTGTTAAGCGTAGCAAAAAGTGGTCAGAATCCGCAGTTTACGCAAGAAGAGGTCAATGAAATTGTAAAAACAGCAAAGGAGTATGGAATGAAAGTAGCTGCCCATGCTCATGGCATTGAAGGAATGAAACGTGCTATTAGGGCGGGCGTTACCACTATTGAGCATGGTTCTCTTATGGATAAAGAAACGGCAGCGTTGATGAAGCAATATGGGACTTACCTTGTGCCTACTATTTCTGCTGGGAGATATGTGGCAGATAAGGCTAAGATCGATGGTTACTATCCGGCTATTATTGTACCTAAGGCTTTGGAGATTGGATCCAAAATCCAGGATATGTATGCCATGGCCTATAATGAAGGCGTGAATATTGCCTTTGGAACCGATGCCGGAGTTTTTCCTCATGGAGAAAACGGTAAAGAATTCGGATATATGGTTGAAGCGGGAATGCCGGCGATGAAGACCATACAATCGGCTACCATAACCAATGCCAAATTATTGGATATGGAAGGCAAGCTTGGCGTAATTAAAGAAGGCTTCATTGCCGATATTGTTGCCGTAAACGACAATCCTTTGGATAACATCGATACTATGGAAGATGTGGTATTCGTGATGAAAGAGGGAAAAGTGTATAAACAATAATCCCGAAATTGTAGAGGAGTAGCCCCGCCCAATGAAGGACGGGACCTTCGAAACTAAGTGTAAGAATTATACATCTTAACTTACAAAAACTACCCTCTATTCTTCCCAAAAAGCTTTGAGGAGAATTAACTTATCAAACTTAATTACTGTTTAGTGTTCCCTTTACAGATGTAACTATTCGTTCAGTAAGAGTGAGATTCTTACCCTTAAGAATCTTTCTTTTTTCGGACTCGCGTGGAGAGAATTATTATAAGCAGAAGTAGTAATCCGCCTAATAAATACGGGATCAGGGAGTTATCAGCTGGAATGGTATCGTTCTCGCCCATCAGAATTAATGATGCCCAATAGTATGGGGAGCTATCGGATAGCGAATGGCTTTTCAGATAATCCAGTTTTGCCAGATGTAGTGCCTCTGATTTTGTTTTTCCATCACTGAGGTTTTTATAGAATGCACCCATAAGCTCGGAAGTAGATCGATCGTCGATGTTCCACAGTGATGAAACCACACTCTTGGAACCTGAATAGAAAAATCCGCGAGCCAAACTCATCACTCCTTCTCCAATTTCCTGTTTACCGAGAGACGTATTACAGCCACTTAGAACGACCAACGAGGCTTCATTCTTGGTGAGGTATAACTCATCCAGGTATATTTTTTCATTGCTGAAAGCAATCCAGGGAGAAGTCTGATCCTGTGCATCGGCGTGAGTGGCAAGGTGGATTATAGACGAGTTACCCAGATTGTCCATAAAAGATTGTTTGGTGGCGCCATCATAGGTGATGGAATTTCCGGAATAAAATTCTGCCAGCGCGTTAAGTTCCATTTCTGCATTGGCTAATGGCGATAATGAACCATAGCTATATTGCACCGGGGCTATTCCCAGAAATGACTTTTTGCCTGTTTTATCTGGTGTTGATAATTGCTTTTCGAATGATTTCGAATAGGTATAGCGTATTTCGCATGATTTGATCAAGAATTCCAGTGATTCTCTGGAAGTGGACAAAGCCTCAAAAGGTAGGAAAGATAGATAGCCGTCGGGTACAATTTGAACTTTCTTTCCATAAACAAGCCTTTGAATTGAATCGTCTGGGATTAGTTGCCGATAGATTTCAAATGATAATTTGGTATATGTTCTTTTGTCATCTTCCGAGATGAAAGGTTTCTTGATTAATCCGATTAGTGTGGCGACATTCGTTTTTAACTCCTCAGTTGAATCGATTTCCACCATCCTCACGGCGTCATGAGCAATGCACATGAGATATGCATTTCCGTTGTCTGAATATACACTGAAACCGTCATCGACCGAGATATGATATTCTAGTACGATCTCGTCGGGGGCAAGTGATTGCTGGGTTTCCTTTAATTCGATGATGTCGAGATTAAGGTTGAGAGAGGCAGTGGTTTCGTAAGAGTTTCTTAGTTCGGAAACTTGAATCTCGGCGTCGATGATCCTCTTCTGAATAGAATCCCTTCTTCTTTCGTCCATGCCCGGTATTTCAATCAGATTTCGATTCATTAAAATCTCCTTCCGCAATTCGATTTCAGCATTTACGATGCTATCGGGAAGTTTCAGGTTGTTGACAAAACGGTTGCGTGCAAGGTCCTCCATAAGCAAAAGGGCCTTATTCTTTTCCATAAAGTAGTAGGCTTTGTCGTATTCCTTATTTAAAAAACAACTTCGAATTGCCTTGCCATACATATCCGTACTCAATTTTCGCCAGAACAATCTTGATTTAAAGTCTTCGCTGTCCAATTTTACAAAGTCGAGCACCCTATCACCCAATTCAAAGAATTCGATACTTTTGGTAAGTGATGTGGGATCTTTGTTTTTTTCGAATTCTTGTAAATAGGCCTCGGCGAGATCGGGTACCGAGACTACCAAATTTTTCTTATACGGAGAATCCGAGATCAGTTGGTCCGGAATCATACTGGGCTGGTCAAATGGCAGCCCCATAAGAAGATTGAGGGATTCGGTTCTGATTTGGATACTTTCTTTACGAAGGTCTTTATTGTCGTAAACTTGTCCAATGTTGCAGTAATTCTGGTATATCATGAATGTATCCCTCGCTCTAGTGAATTTGATCGACTCTTCGAAATATTTCCTTGCCTTATCCAAATCTCGGTTCAAATTGATTACTCCCAGACCCAGGTTCACATCTCGAATATTGGCAGAATCATTTCTTTCCAAAGCTATTTCCAAAGCCTGGTCATAATAGTTCGTGGCCTCTGTAAAACTATAATTGAGGTCGCGCGTAAAAAGTTCTGCAATTACGTATTTGATCTTGAAACGGTTTGAGGAGGAAGTAGCTTGTATCTGGGAAAGTGAATCCGCCATTTTTCCATACTTCACTCCGTCATCTAAACTTTCCGCAGAATTAATTCTCAAACAAGTACTGGCAAGGTTTTGATAACATTCGAGCATATAACGCTTATTCTGTGCGTGGCGGGGTAGTACTTTTGCGGCTATTTTATAATAGTCCAGTGCATTGTAGAAATCCTGAAGTTTGGTGTAGGCCAATCCGGCTTTCAAGTACGCCCTGCCTGCCCGAAATGTGGTTTCATCTACCCGTATGGCATTTAAATAGGACTCCAGGCTGTTTTTATAGTCTCTATTCCTATTGTAATAAAATCCCAGGTATGTATTACTGGTTTGAATAAATGTGGAGTCAATGATTGGTTGCTGCAACGCAAGTGCCAATGCCTTTTCCTCATATTGGATGCATTTGTCAAGGTCGTAATCAAACAACCAATAGGCATAATCCTGGTACAACTTGGGCAACGACTCTTGTGTGCTTTCATCCAGTTCTGAAAAAAGCGAATCCAACTTTTGGATTTTGACTTCATTTTCAAGTTCCGATTTTAATATCTCCTGAACCCAATTGTCTTGTGCAATGAGTAATGCAGAACTAAAGAATAACAGGAATGCAATCCAGAATCTTAGAGAATAGTTTGAACAAATATCTTGCATGGAGTGGGGAGATTTTTTTAGCGACCTATGCATGATAAATTTACGAAAAGTTTGAACCTTTTATAATAAATAAACGCCCCCGGCACTTAAGTTAAATGCCGGGGGAAGTTTCTTTCAAAGTTTAGCGTTCGCCTAGCAATCTAAGCCTGGGATACAAAGCCTTGGATCGCCATCGACAGTGGTGTCAACGTCCTGCTTGGTAGGCATTCCACCACCGCCACCACAACTTAAATCTTGTGTTAGCACCCATGAATCAACCCATGGGTCCTGACTTTGAATTAAAGTCATTTTCAAACCACAAAACATTCCCATATACTCCATGCGGGTACAGTTTACCTCTTCAGGGTCGTTATTGTGACTACTCGGATCGTAATGGATTATAAAAGTCACTCCAGAAGTTCCGAAAGGAGCTACCGGTGCCGTACCGTTACAAAGGGAACGATTTCCACCATTTTGCGGATTTGTTTTGGGGTCCGCGATTGTCTGGGTGATTCCAGAATCAACCATTTCCGAGTTATTATCTAAAGTCATTTCAAGATTTACATCACCTGTATCGGTCACCAAAGCTTCTTCGGTACTACATGAAATAAAGGTTAAAGTGAGGATAAAAACAGTTAATAAATACTTCGCTTTCATAAGTTTAATTTTAGATGTTAAAAAAATAATTACTATTAGTTTCTGCTATAGGGTTCAGCATAATCTTAAATCTTACCCTTTTAAAAAAAAGATTTTTTACTTTCCTTTCTAAACTATAGTAATTATTAATGTTTTTACGTTGAACGACACCGAATATAAGATAAATTTGTCTAATGTGAGCTGTGAATGTAATAATGGTTCAATATGATGAATAAACGCGGATATCTGATAAGTAAACGTGTAATTATTTGAAATGCATTTGACCAATCAAAGAACTCGTTTTTTATTCTATGAGGGAATTCCTTATTTTTATCCATCGACATTGCTTTGAATGAATTCTAACTCCTCCCAAAACATTCTGGCCAATTTAGTTAATGGTGACGACCGTACCATACGCAATACCTATTCCAGCGTATTTCCAAAAGTAATTTCATTTGTAAAGAACAATAAGGGTAGTTACGAAGATGCGGAAGAAATCTTTCAGGATGCCTTGTTCCAGGTGATTACCCGGGCTAAGATAAAGGGTATCGAGATAAAATCTTCGTTCGAAGCATATCTCTTTACGGTTTGCAAGAATCTTTGGTACAAAGAGTTAAATAAATCGAAAAAAGAGGTAAGAAATGATGGGGTCTTCGAACTTAAAGCGAGTGAGGATAAAACTATGGAGGCGATTTTATACCAGGATCGCTGGGATTTGTTCGAGGAAATGCTGCAGAAATTATCCGGAAATTGTGCGGAACTTTTGAAAGATTACTTTAAAAAAGTACCTTACAGTGAAATCGTTAAGAAATTTTCTTATGCGACCGAAAATACTGCATTTCAACGTGTTTTTAAATGCAAGAAACGTTTAACCGAGCTCATTAAAAATGACCCCAGATATCGCGATTTAGTGTAATCATGGACGAATCTAGACTACAGAAAATAGAAGATTATTTGGCAAATCAGCTCTCTGAAGAGGAAGCCAGATTGTTTGAATTGGAGATTCAGAACGATCCGGACCTCGCTAAGGAGGTGGCACTGGCCAAACAGGTCAATCATCATCTTTCTGATACCATTGGTGAGGACTCGGTTCCAGACAATGAGTATACCGAAAAGATTCGTGAGTTTGTACAAAGTGAAGAAGCCACCAAAGTTCGTGAAGCCATTGCCAAGGCTGGGAAGGAGTACGCTCCGGCTCCGAAAAAAGGTTTCTGGAATAACAGCCTGTTTAGGGTGGCGGCCATTGCAGTCCTTTTCTTAACAGTGGCTGGAGTGGTATATTTTGGGAATAATAACACCGGTCCAGGGTTGTATGCTGCCTATTACTCAGAAAAAGATGTCCCGGCCATCATCCAAAGAGATGAAACCACCGATGCACTAGAGAATGCCGTGATCAAATTCCAGGATGAGAATTATCAGGAGGCTCTGCAAGAATTCGAAGCATATTTGTCCTCAAACCCTGAAAACATCAATCCCAATGTGTATGTCTACACAGGTTTGTCTCACATGAATTTGGGACATGAGGAAGAATCCTTAATGGAATTTGATAACCTCATCAATTCAGATGCATTGGATAGCTCCAAAGGTTTATGGTTCAAAGCACTCGCTTTGTTGAACTTTGGAGAGAAGAATAAAGCAAAAGAAGTGCTGGAACAACTGGTGTCCAACACTTCAAATTTCAACTTCGAATTAGCCAACGAACTATTAGGAGAATTGTAAGCCAAATCAGGCTTCCAAGGTCTTCAAAAATTTGGAGGGATATATGTCGTATTTCTCTTTAAATTTCTTGGAGAAACTCTCTGCGCTCTTAAATCCATTTTCAAAAGCAATAGCCTCAATGGTAAATTTCCTTAATTGGGCATCCTTTTGTAATTCGGTGTATGCGTGCGCAATTCTGAGATCGTTCAGGTAATTCTTGAACGACTTGCCCTTCACACTATTGATCGTTTTCGACAAGTAGCTATGATTGGTGCCAATATTCTTTGCGAGGGAGTTCAAGCTCACATGCTGGTTCAGGTAGCCCTTTTCAATTTCGAAGAGCTCTAGTTTTACCAGGATATCATTCCATATTTGTTCTGAAATTGAAATAGAAGCAACCCTTGGCGCTGCAACAGGTCGAACCATTTCTATGGTCTCCCCTTTTCTGTTTTCAACAATTCGTTTGTAATGGGTGAGTCTGTTCTGATGAAAATTGTACAACATAAGCGATAATTTAGAAACCAAGTCATTCACTACTTGTTTAGCACTGAAAGTCCAGTTTAATTTCTCAACGGACTTCTCAACATAAGGGACCGCGCCCTTGTTTACGGATGTTAGTGATAATTTGTCCATAGCATTCATTTTTCATCGAACTTAAAGCCATAATGTTAAAAAATGGATAATGCCGATAAAGATTTACCCTAAAAAAAAGGGTATATCTTTAACGGGAAGTAACTTCCGATAAAGTTTTCCTGAAGTAATTTTTGGTCTAAATGGACGCTTTCTGAGTCTCGAGACTGCGGTCAACTTTCTTTACAAGTCCTTGTAATACGTTACCTGGTCCAACTTCGATAAATTGAGTAGCACCATCTGCAATCATGTTCTGAACACTCTGTGTCCACTTTACAGGTGCGGTTAACTGAGCAATAAGATTCTTTTTCATTTCTGAAGGGTCTGTCACAGCCGTCGTACTCACATTTTGGTAAATAGGGCAGGCTGGAGCGGTAAAAACCGTATCCTCAATGGCCGCTGCCAATTCCTCCCGGGCAGGTTCCATCAAAGGACTGTGAAAAGCTCCCCCAACAGGTAATAGTAAGGCGCGTCTCGCACCTGCTTCTTTTAAGGATTCACAGGCCGTATTCACGGCTTCCACTTCACCCGATATTACCAGTTGTCCCGGGCAATTGTAATTCGCGGCTACTACGATTCCCGGGGTGCTGACACAAATTTCTTCGACCACATTGTCTTCCAGGCCTAAAACGGCAGCCATAGTAGAAGGTTCCAGTTCACAGGCACGTTGCATAGCCATAGCCCGCTTAGAGACCAGTTTCAAACCATCAGTAAAAGCAAGAGTGCGGTTGGCAACCAGGGCAGAAAGCTCCCCCAGGGAGTGACCCGCCACCATATCCGGTTGAAAGTCGGATCCCATCACCTCCGCGAGAATCGTTGAATGTAAGAAAATCGCCGGTTGGGTTACTTTGGTTTCCTTTAGCTCATCTGGCGTGCCTTCGAACATAATTTTAGTGATATCGAAGCCCAAAACTTCATTTGCGTGTTGGAACAATTCTTTGGCTTTGTCTGAAGCTTCGTACAGGTCCTGTCCCATTCCAGTGAATTGGGCTCCCTGACCCGGAAATAAATATGCTTTCATCGGTTTGATTTTACGCTGACAAAAATAATGGATTCTCTAAGAATATCGGTTAACAATAGCTCTAACTTGTGAAAGATATCCGCTACCAAATAAATTCAAATGGACAAGCAAGTAATAGAGTTGCCAGATATCAAGTCGATTTTTCCAACCTTGTAACATAGGAAAAATCGACTCATAACTCTCGAAAACCACTGGAGGGAAACCGCCGAACAAATGCATCATGGCGAAATCCATCTCTCTCGGCGCAAATGAAACAGCAGGGTCAATCAATACCGGGGCACCGTTATGATCCACCAAATAATTGCCATTCCACAGATCGCCATGAATAAGGGACGGTCCTTCTACCGGTATTTCATTTTCTATATTCAAAAGGAATCTTTCCAAGGCTTCAAATCGGAAACCTCTCCTTTCTGCCATTTCAAATTGAGGTCGAAGCCGCTCATGGATATAGAAATCTTTCGCACTAGAGTGATTACCATTGGGCTGAGGTAAGCTTCCGATATAGTTGCTATGATCCAATCCAAAAGTCTCTGAGGTATTTTGATGCAAACGAGCGAGTGAGATTCCAAATGACTCCCAAAAGGTTGGGCCTGGATTTCCCTGTTCTATGAATTTTATCAATAGATAGGACTTGTTTTCGATCTCTCCGTTTCCAATGACCTTTGGTACCCGAAAGGTCTTGGTGCTTTCGAGCAATTCAAGTCCGCGAAGCTCCGCCTCAAACATGCCGGGATAGGTAGCGGCGTCATTGATCTTGACCACCCAATCCTTCTCGGGACCGGAAAGGCGATACACTTCATTGATATCCCCTCCAAATAGTCTGGTGTATGTCTGTAGCTCGAAATGATTCCTCTCTATGATCGCTCGGAGTATCCTTTCCATCACTGAACTCGATAATTATTTCTTTAACCAGGTCTCGTAGGTAAACGCATAGTCATGACGTTCGTCCCTCGAATGATACACACTGTTGGTAAGCGTCCAATCCGATTCATCAATAGCAGGGAAGTAGGTGTCTGCATCAAATTCTCCATGCACCCTGGTAAGCTCAATCTTGTTGGCAACTTCAAGCCCAAGTGAGTAGATCTCGCCGCCTCCGATTATGAAGATTTCCGGATCATCGGCTGCCAAATCAAGAGCCTCTTGAAGTGATGAGGTGACAAGCACTCCTGGATATTGATAGTTTGGATTACGGGTAATTACAATGTGCGTTCGGTTGGGTAAAGGCTTTGGAAACGACTCGAAGGTCTTTCGCCCCATTATGATATGGTGGCCGGTAGTGAGTTGTTTGAATCTTTTGAAGTCATCAGGTAAATGCCAAACCAGGGCATTTTCCAACCCTAATTCGTTGTTCTCTCCCGCCGCGGCGATCATGGTGATCAATCGGGCTGGTTTGGTTCCTGACTTTCGTTTTTTTTTACTTCAGCTACCGTGACTTCCTGGATGGCTTGCTTTTTTAATTCCGCAATTCGTGCTTCTTGTTGAGCCTTCAGTTTTTCCAACTGACGATCTTCCCAATCTTTCCCCATGAATTTATTCAATAATAGAACATTCAGCATATGAACAACAAACAACAGGGCCCAAAGTAAAATCGCCCAAATGAACCAGTCTTTAATAAAGAAATCCTTGCCGACTCCCAAAACAGGGTTAATAATGATTAGGATTACAGAACCTGCAAGAAACAATATGAAATGCTGCATCAAACGTTTCTTCTGCTTGATCCTTGCCCTCGCATATTGATACTGTTCGCGCTGTTCGGAATCTAACTGAGAGCTTTTTTTGTTTTTTGAGAACATGCTGGTTACTTTTACAATCAAGGTAAAAATACCATTTTTCATCGTTTATCTCACTTCTATGGTCGACTTTACTTCCG
Organism: Flavobacteriaceae bacterium; assembly: GCA_009827225.1. Lineage (GTDB taxonomy): Bacteria > Bacteroidota > Bacteroidia > Flavobacteriales > Flavobacteriaceae > Aureisphaera. The sequence goes on from WUAI01000026.1 coordinate 35,755, forward strand.
AATTCCCTTTAACGGCGAATTACACCTACTTAAATACTGCTTCCTGCGGATTGTTGTCAAATTCTCTGGTCGCCTGGAGACGGGAACATGATCGAAAGTTGCTGGAAGGAGGAAGTATTTTCAGGGATACCCACAAAGCACATATCATAGAGATTCGTGAGACCATTGCTCGTTTTTTTCAAACGATCGTATCGAATGTAGCGATGGTGCCAAATTTTTCCTTCGGCCTTAATGTCTTGATAGATGGTCTGTCACGTGGGCAAAAAGTATTATTGATCGAAAGCGATTATCCTTCGGTGAACTGGCCTTTCGAAAGAAGGGACTTCGACATTGCTTACGTTCCTATGGCCTCCAATTTGGAGGAGCATATTTCCGAAGCATTCCAAAAACAGCAACCGGAGATCTTTGCTTTTAGTTTGGTGCAATACGTGAGCGGACTCAAACTCGATATGGAATTTCTCAAAGAGTTGAAAAGCACATATCCGGACACCCTGTTTATTGTCGATGGCACCCAGTTTTTGGGAACTACCAATTTCAACTTTAATGAGAGCCCACTGGATATCATCGGGGCCAGTGCTTATAAATGGTTACTTTCAGGATACGGCAATGGTTTGTTCCTGATCAAAGAACATGCACAGGATCGTATTCATCCTAAATTTATAGGGTACAATTCTGCGGATGCAGATTTTTCCAAAAAGAACGATATTGAGTTCATTGGTCATCTCGAACCGGGACATCAGGATACCCTGAATTATGGAAGCCTTGGTGAATCTCTTAAATTTCTGGAAGGTATTGGGATGTCGAATATCGAATCACATCTCGATGATCTCACTGCACAGATAAAAGCGGAACTTTCCGCCATGGATCTGTTAAATCAACTAGGTGCCCCAAGATCGAATATGTCCACCATTTTCAACATTAAAGGCGACCAGGCTCTATTTCAAAAACTGAAAGAGAACAATATCATTGGCTCCTTAAGAGGTGACGGAATCCGGCTGAGCTTTCATTTGTATAATACACAACAAGACCTTGAACATCTTTTTGCAGTATTGAAAGGTCAAAAATGATTATTCAGTGATTTCCACGCCTTTCCAAAAGGCAACATATCCTTCGATAGACTTTGCGGCATGTGATGCCTCGGGGTAGTACCAGGCGGCATCGGTATTGGTTGCCCCGTCGACTTCCAGTGAATAATAACTTGCTTCACCTTTCCAGGGGCAGGTACTATGCGTACTGCTTTCTTTGAAGAATTCCTGTTGAATTGAATCCTTAGGAAAATAGTGGTTGTTCTCAATTACGATTGTCTGATCGCTTTCTGCGATCACCTTTCCATTCCAAATAGCTTTCATTTTTTATTTTTTTCTGAAAATATAGTTTTTAAAATACTCTTTCGAATCACTGAACGAAGACTCAATCGAAAGACCCGATTCCTCCGCTAACCATTCCACAACAGCGTCGTCATATTTCTGTGAGATTTCAGTATGAATGGTTTCCCATTGCTTGAAATTAAAGGTTTCCCCCAATTCCGCAATAGTTACCTCTTGTGTTTCCAAAGAGACCAAATAACTTTTTGCAGTTCCCGTTTCCGGATCATACACTTCCCAATGTTTGAATTTGTCGAGGTCGAAATTACCTCCCAACTCTCTATTGATACGCGTGAGTAGATTCTTGTTAAATGCTTCAGTAACACCGGTGGGGTCATTGTAGGCATCCAAAATGACCTGAGGATCCTTCTTTTGATCCAGGCCCATGAACAATAAATCGTCTTCATTCATATTCTCGCTTAGCTGAGATAAGAACTGGATCGCCCGGTCATGCAGAAGATTCCCCATATTGGACCCAAGTAACATGATCACCTTTTTGCGTTTATCATAATTACCCAGGCGCTGTAACACTTCGAAATATTCACCTCTTTCCGGGGCTATTTCGAGCTCACTGAATTCCATTCGAAGGGAATCGGCCAAACCGGAAAGCGCATTCTCGCTGATGTCAATGGGTTTGTAAACAAAGTCGAGTCCCCTGTTAATGAAATGTTCCAGAAGTACTTTGGTTTTCTCTCCATCTCCGGCTCCTAACTCTATCAGGTCGAACCCGTGGCCCAGACCACGAAAAAAATCAGCAATGCTCGATTTATGAAGTTGGAAAATCTCATACTCCGAATTCGTAAGGTAATATTCGGGCAGTTTCATGATATCCTGAAACAAGCGGTCACCCGTTGAGTCATAGATATATTTAGAGTACAAATACTTTGGAAAGCTGGATAGCCCTTCCAGTACGTCTTTTTTAAATGTAGCGTCGACCGCAACGTTGGTTTCAGTGTTCATTGGTAATATAGTCGGAATTATTTGGCTAACCTTAATCCCGTGAATTGCCAGCGTAATTCCGGTTGAAAAAAGTTGCGATATGTTGGGCGGGTATGATTTGGCGGAGTGGCAACGGATCCTCCCCGAAGCACTTTCTGGTTCACCATAAATTTGCCATTGTACTCACCGATAGCGCCGGGTGCTTTGGCATATCCGGGATACGGCAGGTATGAACTTTCAGTCCATTCCCAACGGTCACCCCAATCAAAATAGGGTTGGGCAGCCTCCCATTCGAATTCGGTGGGCAGGCGAGCTCCTTTCCACTGCGCAAATGCAAAAGCCTCGTAATATGAAATATGGCAGACCGCAGCGCTTCTTTCAATTTTTTGGAGTCCGCTACAAGTAAAATAGTGCCAATCTCCGTCAACTTTATGCCAGTACATAGGCGCCTGAATATTGTTTTCCTGAATCCAGGTCCATCCGTCGGCATGCCAAAGATTAAAATCGGAATAGCCACCTTGTTCTATGAACTCTATATAATCCCCATTGGACACCAGTTGGTTGGAGATTTGAAAATCATGTAAGTATACCTTGTGTCTTCCCAGCTCGTTGTCATAGCAAAACCCTGAATCGTTAAAGCCAATTTCATAAACACCTTCGGAAATATCTATCCATTCCTGCTCTTGGTTCTGAATGGGATATTCGTTGATAGAATCCTGATATGCCGGCAGCAAAGGATTATTCCCCAAAATATATTTGATGTCACTTAAAAGCAGTTCCTGGTGTTGTTTTTCATGATGGATCCCGATAAGCAGCACCTCTTCAATTTCTTCGGAAATATCACCGGAAAGAAACTCCTTCAGTTCATTGGTCACATAGTGCCTGTAATCGTAAACTTGTGCGACGCCCGGTCGAGAAAGATTACCCCGATCACTCCTTACAACTCTCTTCCCTATGTTTTCGTAGTAACTGTTGAACACGAATGCAAAATCGTCATGAAAGAGACGGTAATTGGGCTTGTGTAGTTTCAGTATAAATTCTTCAAAGAACCAGGTTGTGTGTCCCAAATGCCATTTAGGAGGGGACACATTTATATCGGGCTGAACCACATAATCTTCTATTTCCAAGGGCTTGCAAATAGATTCGGTGCGTTCTCGGGTTTCAAGGAGTAGGGATGTTAGGTTTTGAGTAGATATCATAAAAAAGTGCCAACTTTTATGTTGACACTTTAAATATACAAAATCTCCTTTGCGAGCTTGTTTATAATTTGTTAACTCTTATTTCCCGGTTTTAAAGGTAATAGGAACCGTGTACTTAATGGCTCGAGGTTTCCCGGCCATCATACCTGGTTTGGCCATTTTGGGCATTGCCAGGATATTTCTTTTGGCTTCTTCTTGTAGTAATGTACTTCCACCCGACACACTTTTAATGTCCACCAATCCCTGTTCGTTCACAAAAAATTCAACGATTACCTTGCCCTGTTCATTCTTCTTGTACGCATCCGGGGGATACCTGAAGTTTTTACCAATATGCTGGGCTAATTTCTGCTTAAAGCAGGCGTCAATTCCGGCGCCACTTTTTGATTCGCAACCCGGCCATACCGGAGCGATTTCTTTCATAGTAACTTTGTTCTTGTTCACCGTTCCCCATTCCTGCGCCATGCCGGCTGTGCTTATCACAAAGACCAAAGCGAATAACAATTTTTTCATAAGTAAGTTTTTAAACGGCAACCACTCCTTTGATGTGTGGATGCGGATCATAGTCGATCAGGGTAAAATCATCAAAACTGAAGCCAAATATATCCTTTACATCCGGATTTAGCAACATTTTCGGTAAGGGGCGTGGTTCTCTCGACAACTGAAGCTCAAGTTGTTCGTAGTGATTGGAGTAAATATGAGCGTCTCCAAAGGTGTGTATAAAGTCTCCTGCTTCATACCCACAAACTTGCGCCATCATCATGGTGAACAAGGCGTAGGAAGCTATATTAAAGGGTACTCCCAGAAAAATATCCGCGCTGCGCTGGTATAGCTGACAAGAAAGCTTTCCATCCGCTACATAAAATTGAAAGAATGCATGGCACGGAGGCAACGCGGCCTTTCCATTGGCCACATTTTCTGAAAAAGGCTTGGAAGTATCGGGCAAGACACTTGGATTCCAGGCGCTCACTAACATCCTTCGGCTGTCCGGGTTATTTTTAAGACTTCGAATGACTTCTGAAATTTGATCGATCTCATCCCCATTCCAGTTGCGCCATTGATAACCATATACCGGACCTAAGTCGCCGTTTTCATCCGCCCATTCATTCCAAATTCGTACTCCATTTTCCTGGAGGTATTTTACGTTGGTGTCTCCCTTCAGAAACCATAATAGTTCATGAACTATCGATTTAAGATGAAGTTTTTTGGTGGTGACCATGGGGAATCCTTCACTCAAATCGAAACGCATCTGGTAACCAAAAACACTTTTGGTGCCGGTTCCTGTGCGGTCGCTCTTTTCATTTCCATGTTCTAAAACATGCTTAACAAGGTCGTGGTATTGCTTCATCTTCAAATAGGTAATAAGATGGCTAAAAATATAAAACTATCTCTTTTGAAACTAACTCGTTGGAAGCAGAATTATTATAAGTTATTAACTATTTAACCAATAATCATTCCGGCAATAGTCGCCGAAATAAGAGAAGCGATCGAACCTCCCAAAAGAGCGCGCATTCCGAATTTTGAAAGCAGCTTTCTTTGCCCGGGAGCTAAGGATCCAATCCCACCGATCTGAATACCAATCGAAGCGAAATTTGCAAATCCGCATAGCATGTATGTCGCCATGATTATGGATTTCTCATAGTTCAGATGAAGGGCGTTGGCCGCATTTTTTAGTTCAGCGAGTTGGATATAACCTACAAACTCACTGGCAGCTAATTTAATTCCCAATAACTGTCCCATCATCATCATGTCCTCCTGTGGGACTCCAATAAGCCACATTAAGGGACCGAAGATGGTTCCCAGAATCGCTTCCAGGGAGAGCTCGGGATAAGCTGAATTTGCCGCCACCCAGGCGTTGAGATTGGTAACATCACCTACCCAACCAAGAATACCGTTGGCCATTGCGATAAAGGCCACGAAAACCAACAACATAGCTCCCACGTTTACGGCAAGTCTTAAACCTTCTGTAGTACCATTTGCTATGGCATCCAAAAGATTAGTTCCAATTTTTTCAGAGGAAACTGAAACATCGGTGTTGATTTCTTCTGTCTGAGGGTACAAAATCTTAGAGATTACAATGGCACCCGGTGCAGCCATTACGGAAGCCGCCAGTAGGTGCTTCGCAAAAACCAATCGTAATTCCGGGTCATCTCCACCGAGGAAACCAATATATGCCGCTAATACCGCACCTGCCACGGTTGCCATTCCACCAATCATCACGAGTAGAATCTCCGATTTATTCATCTTTTCGAGATATGCCTTGATTAGTAAGGGTGCTTCCGTTTGCCCCAGGAAGATATTACCTGCCACACTTAAACTTTCAGCACCAGAGATCTTGAGAAGTTTTGATAACAACCATCCGAAGGCTTTCACCACTTTTTGGATGATGCCCAGATAGAACAATACAGAAGTAAGTGCCGAAAAGAAAATAATAGTAGGGAGTACCTGAAATGCAAAAATGAACCCAAAAGTATCCATGTCCACTACCAGGCCTTCAAATAGAAATTTACTACCGGCTCTTGTAAAATCGAGTATACTTATAAAGACTTTACCTATAGCCTCGAAGATTGCCTTGATGAACGGCACTTTGAGTACCCCGATTGCAATTAGTAATTGAAATGCTAACCCGATTCCCACGGTTCTCCAGTTAATGGCCTTTCTGTTAGCACTGAATAGGTAGGAGATCAATATCAAGGTGAACATTCCCAATACTCCGCGCCAAAGACTATTCATCGTAAATCCCTGGGACGGAATAATTTCAGCAACCTCTGCGTTGTCTTCGCTTACTGGAGTTATAGCTGTATCAGTCTCAGATGCAACAAACTTATAGCTAACATTGTTTTCGGTAAAAACCAGGGTAGAGTCGGTCGACTCGGTGATTCGATATCGCCGGATGGTATCTTTTGGTTGCTCGTAAAAGAGAACCAATAAGTTATTTTGAATCAGATAATCCCCGGAAGCTTCTAAACTATCTTTAGCTTGTAAACTGTATTGAAACCGGCCATCGGCCAATTGGAAGATGTCATTTTCAGGGTGAATGGAAAACAGGGATTCCCCGGAACTGTTTTCTATGCGATCGAAATTCCAGTTTTGTTCAATGTTCTGTCCAAAAAAACTTCCGAAAGAGAGGAATGCGAGAAGAAGGTAGAGTTGCCTCATAAGCTATTTTCCACGTTTAGAAATTTCGTCACGAATAGCAGCGGCCTTCTCATAGTCTTCATTCACAACCGCTTGGTCGAGCATATTTTTGAGTTCTTTTAATGTGTGTTTGCTGAAATCTTCTGAATATGATCTCGATTCCTTTTCCTCCCCCATGATAAGCTCTTCGATGACGGCCTCTTCCTTTTTGGATATCTCATCTTCATTCCCGGGTGTCTTCAGGTAGATTCCGGCTTTATCCAGAATATTCTTGTAGGTAAAAATAGGTGCTTTAAAACGCAATGCCAATGCAATGGCATCACTGGTACGAGCGTCGATGATCTCCTCTAACTGATCTTTTTCACAAATGATGCTGGAATAAAAAACACCGTCCACCAGCTTATGAATGATCACCTGTTTGATCACGATTTCGAATCGATCCGAAAAGTTTTTGAACAGGTCATGGGTGAGGGGACGAGGAGGTTTGATCTCCTTTTCCAGGGCGATGGCAATGGATTGTGCTTCAAAGGCTCCAATTACGATGGGCAGTTTTCGTTCACCATCCTCTTCACTTAAAATTAAGGCATAGGCCCCGTTTTGTGTTTGGCTGTATGATATCCCCTTTATATTCAGTCTAACTAAGCTCATACAATGGATTGAAAAAGGCCGTCTAAACAGGGTCTTTCCTTATTTAAACAGCCCTTTTTATAAGGCACAAAATAATAAAAAATTATGCGTTTTGAGCTTTAAACTCTTTTAATTTTTCGGTGAGCTGAGGAACCACTTCAAAAGCATCTCCTACGATTCCGTAATCGGCTGCTTTAAAGAATGGTGCTTCCGGATCGTTGTTGATCACTACTTTCACCTTCGAAGAATTTATTCCTGCCAAGTGCTGGATTGCTCCCGAAATTCCTATAGCAATGTATAAATTAGACGCTACAGGTTTTCCAGTCTGTCCTACGTGCTCACTATGTGGTCTCCAGCCCATATCACTTACCGGTTTGGAACAAGCAGTAGCGGCACCTAAAGTTTCGGCAAGGTCTTCAATCAACCCCCAGTTCTCAGGCCCTTTCAATCCTCTTCCTCCTGAAACCACTATTTCGGCATCTGCAATCGTTACCTTGTCGGTAGCCTTATCTACAGAAACTACTTCCACTCCTCCGGTGCTCACTTGCGGAGAGAAGCTTTCCGCACTCACAGAGGTCGGATTTTCTTTTAAGCCGTAGGCATTTTTGGCAAGACCAATTACTTTACTTGATGTTGAAATTTCCGTATGTGCAAAAGCCTTGTTGGTAAATACTGTATGTTTCACCTGAAATGGCGAAGTGTTAACCGGTAACTCGGTGACATTAGGAACATATCCGGCGTCCAGGTTCGCGGCTACTAGCGGAGCCATAAACTTCGAATTTGCACTAGAACTAAGCACTACCACTTCTGCACCTTCATTCTTGGCAGCTTCAGCAACGGCATCGGCATAGGCACTGGCGTTAAAGGTATCCAGGGATGCGTCGTTTATTTCCAATACTTTAGAGGCGCCATATGTTCCCAGTTCTTCGCTTCCGGACGAGTTGATACTTACTGCTGTAACGCTAGTTCCCATGGCATCTGCAATTCCACGTGCGTAGGATACAGCCTCATGTGCTATCTTTTTAAATGATCCTCCTTCGGATTCTGTATATACTAATACTGACATATTTCTTCTTTTAAATAGCTTTTGCTTCGTTGTGTAATAAGTTGATCAGGTCGTCTACGTTGTCCACCAGTTTTACTGCACCTCTTGGAGCAGGCTTTTCAAACTGGGTGGCCTGGGTTTCCGGTTGTGCATCCACAGGTTCTTTCACATGAAGCGGTTTACTTCTGGCTTGCATAATTCCTCTCATGTTTGGGATACGAAGGTCGCTTTCTTCGACCAACCCTTTTTGTCCACCAATAACCAGTGGTAAACTGGTTGTAAGAGTTTCTTTACCACCATCGATTTCTCGTACGGCAGTCGCATTCGTACCATCAATTTCAAGACTGATGCAGGTATTTACAAAATTGGCTCCGGTCATCTTCGCAAGCATTCCTGGGACCATTCCCCCGTTATAATCGATGGATTCTCTACCGCCGATCACCAAATCATAACCACCTTCAGAAACAATGGCTGCCAATTGCTTAGCGACAGAGTAGCCATCTGTAGCGGGAGTATTTACCCGAATGGCTTCATCAGCACCAATGGCCAGCGCTTTTCGCAATGTGGGCTCGGTTTCGGGACCTCCTACGTTTGCAACGTGAACCACAGCGCCTTGTTTTTCTTTAAACCACATGGCTCGTGTTAATCCGAATTCATCGTTTGGATTAATTACGAATTGTACTCCGTTAGTGTCGAATTTGGTGTCTCCTTCCGTAAAATTGATCTTGGAAGTAGTGTCTGGTACATGACTGATACACACTAAAATCTTCATATAAATTTTGTTGTTTTATCGTTAATTTTTCGGGTGACGAAGATACAATTATATTCTTTAAAATCCTATGCATGCATAATAAAATTTTAATTTTTTTGATGAATTCTCATTCTGTTATGAATCCTTAAAATTCAGTTTCTTACACACATTTTTTGTAAATTGAATGAGTTAGGCAATAAATTTATGCGAACGTTTTCGGCACTTATTTTTGGATTAATATTCGTACAAGCGACTCAGAGTCAATCAAAGGATATAGACTCCTTCGAAATTGCCAGGTTGGATACGATAATTCTCAAAGCAAATTCCTATTACGAGACCAACCTTGATAGCGCTCTTTACATACTAGACGGTATTAAAAATGATGTTGATGCGACAGGCGATGTGCATCTAAAATCGAGGACTATTTTGACTCGCTCAAAAATGCTGATGCGGAAAAAGGAATATGCTTCTATTATTGAATTATTGCAGTTTAATTTAAATGCATCGCATGAGCTTTCTCCTCTGTCTATGGCAAAAACGTATCGGGACCTGGGAAATTCTTATCGGATGCAAGTGATTCCGGATAGTGCCGTCATTAATTTAACCAGGGCACTTAAATTGGCTAATGAGGCGATGAACACACGTACAATATCGCTATGCTATCTTGATCTTGGTCTTGTTTATTATGAAAGTGGAGAGAAGGAGTTAGGAGACGACTTCTTTGAAAAGTCCATGAAATATTCCGAGAATTCGGAGATAATGAAATCACATAAAAAATTTATCACGGATAATGAAAACAGACCGGTCCCGATGGACCTTACTATCGAAATGGCAATGGATATCGTTAGAATAGCAAAAAAAGAGAACAATATTAACTTATTAGCCGTAGCCTATTCGGATGTAAGGAATCACTACTTTCGAATTGGGGAATATGATAAGTCCCTCGAATTCGCAGATAAGGAACTGGAAGTGCGTTCCCAATTAAAATTCGACGCAACCATACCACTTACGCGATATGATATTGCCACTATTCATGCTCGTAAACAAAATTGGAATACCGCCATACGATTTTATCAAATGGCAGAGGAAAGGGCTACGGATACGTTAAAATTAAGTATTTACCAAGGAATGAAGGAAGCCTATTCAGCGCTAGGAAATACTTCCGCTAGTTTGTCTTCATTGGAAAAATATATAGAAGTCAAAGATTCGGTTGCACAGCTAAATATTCGAACTTCCATCGCCGAACTAGCCACAAAATACCAAACCGAACTCAAAGAAGAACAGATCAAGACACTAAATGCCGAAAGTGAGTTGCAGTCCGCTCAAATAAGTCGGCAGCGAACCACGAT
>WUAI01000027.1 GCA_009827225.1 Flavobacteriaceae bacterium
TAGCATTCTACGACTTTAAAAGCCCGGTACTCAATCCCAATTTGCTGAAAATAGCTTTGCAGTATGCACAGAATTTTAACGGGCTCGTACAATCCTTTCCACTCGATCCGAGTATAGCAAGAAAAGGGGTTGCCAACGAAGATATCAACAGCACCCGACTGGGTTTAAATGGCATGCCATCTCTTTCTGAAGAATTGCAGATCATCCGGGATCTTTACATACTGGAATATACCGGGGGAAAACTACACATCCCTGAAATATCCACTGCAAAATCCGTACAATTGATCAAAGAGGCCAAAAAGAAGGGACTGAACGTTTCCTGCAGTGTATCGGTCAATAACCTTACTCTCACTGACGATGCTTTGGAGACTTTCGACACTCGATTCAAACTAATGCCTCCACTGCGCACGGCTAAGGATAATAAAGCTCTCATAAAAGGATTACAGGACGGCACCATCGACGGGGTAACCAGTGATCATGAGCCCCTGGACATCGAAAACAAAAGAACTGAATTCGACCATGCAAAATTTGGCAGTATCGGACTTGAAAGCTGTTTTGGTGCGCTAGTAAGTGAAATCGGTATGGAGAATTCAATTGCAGCGCTAACGGGGTTAAAAACACCATTCGGTGTAGCTTCTCATTCCATAGAAGAAGGAAATGAAGCTGTACTTAGCCTTTTTAATCCAAGCGACAATCACGAATTCGGTGAAGCAGATATCCTGTCAACTTCTAAAAATGCGGCACAGTTGGGTCAGCAACTTGCGGCAAGACCATACGGGATTATCAATAATGACCAAATTTTGATTCATGAATAAACCGGAAGGGAAACTCATTGGAGTAGTTGCTTATCTGACTTTTATCGGCCTTCTTATTGCCTATTTCATGAATAAAGATCACAAGCATGAATTTGCCGGCTGGCATATAAAGAATATGTTTGGTTTGGTGCTTTTGCTTTTTACCTCTGTTGCTTTGCAGGAATATATCGTCGGCGCCATAATTTATTGGATATCAGCGGCTATGTGGATTTTTTCTTTGGGTATGGCCATTTTAAATCGGCAGCAAGCGATCCCTTTTTTAAGTGAGAAATTTCAGACTTGGTTTAAGTTTTTGGATTAGAAAGTTTATCTTTAGTAAAATTAATTCACTAACCTAAAATCAATAATTATGTCAGAAACTACCACGGACAATGGAAAAACTATAGGTATCATTGCCTATCTCACACTTATTGGCTGGATCATAGCGCTGGTCATGCATAATAACAATAAAACCGATTTAGGAGCATTTCACATAAGACAAATGCTTGGAATCGTGATCGTTGGTTTTGCACTATACATCTTAAATGTCTTTTTAGCTTTTACGATTGGAAGTGCCATTTTGGGCTGGATCATCCAGTTGTTGATGTTCGCTTTTTGGTTACTCGGATTCATTGGTGCACTGCAAGGTGAAAAGAAACCGGTTCCGCTTTTAGGAGAGCAATTTCAGCAGTGGTTCAAAGGAGTAGCATAATTATATAAATTCAGATATTTTTGTAGCCGCGATCGCAAAGGTCGCGGCTTTATTATTGTAACGTATGAACTTCAAATCACTTTCTCTGGAGCATAATTATCGACCATCCGCCCTATCTTCTTCGCCACCTGCTATTATTATGCTTCATGGATATGGAAGTGACGAGAATGATTTGTTTTCATTTGCTTCGGAATTACCTTCCGAATATGCCATTATTTCCCTCAAAGCTCCTCATCGTATGCAACCATTTGGGAACGCATGGTATTCGATCCACTTCGACAATACCGACGGAAAATGGAGTGATGATGCGGAAGCCATTGCTTCACGTGATTTGGTAAATATCGTTATCGATGAAGCCATTGACACTTATGAATTGGACCCTTCAAATATTACGCTACTTGGTTTTAGCCAGGGAACGATACTAAGCCTGGCAGTGGCTCTCAGTTATCCCGAGAAAGTTAAAAATGTAATTGGGTTAAGTGGTTATATCAACGTTCCTATCTTAAAAGAAGGATACGCAAATAGCGATTTTTCACATTTGAATGTGTATACATCACACGGTACGGTGGACCAGGTAATCCCTGTGGAATGGGCCCGAAGAACGCAACCTTTTCTCAAAGAACTGGGAATCGATTCTCATTATTCAGAATTCCCTGTGGGTCATGGTGTATCACCACAAAATTTTTATCAATTCAAGGATTGGTTGGCCAACCAGTCATAACCATTAATTAGGGTATAACACGGCATCCAGCGTGGTGAACTCTAATTCATTGTTCTCATCAAAGAAGTATTCGATGAGCATTTCTCCCCAGAAACTTCCGTCACTAAAATCGGCCAACACCCATCTGTGGTTCAGAAACTTGATCTTGTTCACCCGCATTTCACCATCCATTCCTTCTAACGGAATCAAAGGATTTCCCCCTTTAACAAGGTTTTGTTCGAGGATAGCCTCACTAACCAGGTTCTCAACAGCGGTTGTCTCCATCCCTAAATTTTCGATATAGGTCATTGCATTTTCATTGCCCTGCAATGTAAAATAATTGAGTTCTGCGATGCGATCGTTCAATAAACTGATCGAATCTCCGAAAGCCACGTTCTTTTCCGTTAAAGAGTTGATTTTTTTATCCTGAGATTCGAAGATCGATTTCTCATTCGCATATTGAAATATGATATAAAGCACCGCGAAAAAGAAGAGGTACATAAAAATTTTTGATTTCATCGCTTTATTTCGATTTTAAGGGTGTCGTACGCCAGGTGTACGTTTGATGGTAATTTCGCTTCCACTTCGTCGTGAAAGCCCATTAAATGGCTAATATGTGTAAAATAAGTTGTGTCGGGTTTTAATTCATCCACTAATTCAAGCGCTTCGGCAATGTTTAAATGCGAATAATGCTCCTTTTCCCGCAATGCGTTGATTACTAATACGCGTAGGCCTTTAAGTTTCATCTTCTCTTCTTCGGAAATCGTCTTGACATCTGTGAGATAGACAAAATCATCGATTCGAAATCCCAAAACAGGCAGATCCGCATGAAACGCTTCAACGGGAATTACCTTCTTACCGCTTATTTCAAACGGGCGATCTTTGTCGATCTCAATCTCTGTGATAGTGGGTGCACCCGGATACTTGTCCTTGGTCTTGAAAATATACCCGAACCGTTGGTGAAGTGATTCGAAAACACGCTTATGGCCGTAGAAAGGAACATCGCCCTGCCTAAAATAAAAGGGGCGAATGTCATCGAGGCCCGCCGTATGATCACTATGCTCGTGAGTTAAAAGGATACCGTCGATACGGGTGACGTTTTCGCGGAGCATTTGTTGCCGGAAATCGGGCCCGCAATCTATGACATAAGTATAGTTCTCCCATTCCAATAAAACGGAAACACGGAGTCTGCGATCTTTAAAATTTTCGGAGTGGCAAACAGGGTGATGGCTTCCAATTACGGGTATTCCCTGTGAAGTTCCGGTACCTAAAAATGTCACGGTAAGGGCAGAATTCATTCCTACAAAAATAACAGTATTTTTTTTGTTTACCTATTGTATTTACTACCTTTGTTATTAGGACTTGTAAACCTCATTGCTATGCCAGAGATCATTCCGGGAGATAAGGAATTTGAAAACATTCCTTCGATAAAAAGCAAAGCGTTACGCATAAATTTAAACGAGAATATTTACGGTACTTTCGCCGAGATTGGTGCGGGTCAGGAAACCGTTCGAAACTTCTTTAGGGCGGGCGGTGCATCCGGAACCATTGCGAAGACTATTTCAGCTTACGATAAGGACTTTAGTGATGCCATCTATGGGGTCGAACAAGACGGTCGTTACGTGACCGAGTCCCGCTTAAAGCGCATGTTAAGCCACGAGATCAACCTTATTGAGGAGCGTATCGTTCGTGAAAATCACCCGAATAAAATGTTCTTCGCCTATGCCAATACTGTGGCTACCATTGATTTTGCCAAGAAATACAAAGGGCATGGATGGATTGGTATAAAATTTCAAACCCAACCAGACGAAGAGTATAGTGAAATAATTCTTCACATTCGTTTTAAGGAGAATGAGGCCGTACTTCAGCAAAATACACTGGGTATTCTTGGAGTAAACCTGATCTACGGTGCTTTTTATAAGCACGACCAACCCAGAAAGCTTCTCAGATATCTTTACGATCATATCGATAAGGACAAAATCGAGATAGACACTATCAATTTCTCCGGACCCAAGTTCAAGGACGTGGACAATCGTTTGATGAGTTTACAGCTTATTAAGAATGGAATGACGGAAGCGGTGATTTTTGGCCCTGATGGCAATAATATATTACCGGCTCGTATCCTTTACAAAAAGAATGTATTAACGCTGAGAGGAAGTTTCCGGCCGGTGACCAAGGTCAATATTGACATGTTTGAGAAATCATATGAAATGTTTCTCAATGAAAATCGCGTTGATAAGGACCGTACACTGGTAATATTTGAAATTACACTCTCAAACCTGAGGGCGGAAGGAGAAATCGATGAACAGGACTTTATGGACCGTGCCCGACTGCTTTGTTCTTTGGGTCATACGGTACTTATTTCAAATTTCCAGGAATATTACAAACTGGTTGAATATTTCAGCAATTATACTCGAAACCGAATGGGATTAACCATGGGAGTAAACAACCTCGTGGATATTTTCGATGAAAAATACTATCGCCACTTGAGTGGAGGTATTCTGGAAGCCTTCGGTAAGTTATTCTTTAAGGATCTGAAAGTGTATCTCTATCCTATGAAAGACTCGGAGACCGGGGAATACATCACCAGCGAGAATCTGAAAGTACATCCGCGTATGAAGGAATTATACAAATTCTTCAAGTACAACGGAAAAGTAGTCGATATAGACAATTTCAATCCGGATATCCTCAATATCTTCTCACGACGCGTTCTTAGTATGATCGAGAACAACGAAGAGGGCTGGGAAGAGTTTCTTCCGCCCGGCGTTCCCGAAATCATCAAGAAGAAAGGATCCTTCGGTTGTAAAAAATCTCCGGAAAAAATTGCGAATTAAGCCAGAATCTGGGCAGCGTGCTCCTTGCTTTTTACTTTGTTGATCACTCGGTCTACTACCCCATTTTCATTGATTAAAAAGGTAATTCGATGTATACCATCGTATTCACGACCCATGAACTTCTTGGGCCCCCACACTCCGAAAGCATTGATCACTTCTTTGTTGACATCTGCTAACAATGGATACGGAAATCCGAATTTTTCGCTGAAGTTCTTCTGCTTTCTTTGAGTATCTGCGCTTACACCCAGTATTTCATAGCCAGCTTTTTGAAGTGCTTCGTAGTTTTCACCCAGATTACAGGCCTCCACAGTGCATGTGGGCGTATTTGCTGCAGGGTAGAAAAACACTACTAATTTCTTCCCGGAATAGTCTGATAATGAGATGGTATTGCCGTCCTGATCGGCGGCGGTAAAATTTGGAACCTTGTCCCCTTCTTTTAAAGTTTTCATTCGCTTATTTTTGTGTAAAAATAGCCATAATGACGAAGCAAGAAAAGGTTGAATTTGTTATTGAAACGTTAAATACGTTATATCCTCAAATACCCATTCCTTTGGATCATAAGGATCCCTATACACTTTTGATCGCAGTGTTATTATCAGCTCAATCTACGGATGTAAAAGTAAATGAGATTACTCCGATACTTTTTGAAATCGCGGACAATCCCTATGATATGGTGAAACTGAGCGTGGAAGAAATAAGGGAAATTATAAAACCTGTTGGGCTGTCTCCTATGAAATCAAAAGGAATTCACGGCTTGTCACAAATCCTAATCGATAAATATGACGGAAGAGTGCCTGAAGATATTGACGCCCTGGAGGAACTGCCGGCCGTGGGACATAAAACGGCTAGTGTGGTGGTTTCACAGGCGTTCGGCATCCCTGCTTTCCCGGTCGACACACACATTCACAGATTGATGTACCGTTGGGGTTTCAGTAACGGCAAAAATGTGGTCCAAACAGAAAGAGATGCAAAACGGCTATTTCCGAAGGACTTATGGAACAAATTACATCTTCAGATCATCTGGTATGGAAGGCAGTATTCTCCTGCCAGGGGTTGGGACTTGGAGAAAGACATTATCACACGAACTATCGGTCGAAAATCTGTGATAAACGAATACAACAAAAAATTTCAGAAGAAATAATTCAGGATTTCTGCGGAAGAACCCGCTCTAAAAATCTGGCCAGCAGTATCATAACAAGAATGGGGATGATCAGATAATAGGCAATATGCTTGAGATCCACGGGGCTTATGCCTTTTATATTGGGGTGAAAAATGTACTTATCCAATACGAAAAAGCCCGTGATTACGAGAATTAATAACAGCACCAGGGTTAGGGCCCAGCGGCCTATTTTAACAATTTGCACCATCCTGCAGTCTGAAATAAGTAAAAAAAACCCCGGAACTTTCATTCCGGGGGTTTTCCAAAGTTTAGTTTAGAAGTGCTTCAAACTTCATTTTATTATAATCTATAACACTTAAAGCCTTCGAATAATCCAGAAGAAATTTTATGGTTTCTTCCTTAGGAACTAAGTTTTCATTCACGCGTTCCCGACGTGAAGTTTCAGAGTACAAGTTTGCCATAGAACGTTATTTTGAGGTTAATTGTTGCCTTAATAACGTGCTATTATACCCTTTATTGTATCAGTTTGTTAATATAATGTTATGCTTATCAATTACTTTGCGCAAATTGATCAAAGCATATCTCATTCTGCCTAAAGCCGTGTTAATGCTCACACCTGTTTGCTCACTGATCTCCTTAAAGCTCATCTCCTTGTACATGCGCATTACCAGTACTTGTTTCTGGTCTTCCGGTAGCTCCTGTATCAATCTGCGAACATCGCTTTCTACCTGTTCCTTAACAATTTGTTTTTCAGCATTTAAAGCTCCGTCGGACAACACCGAAAATATGTTGAAATCGTCATTATTTTCGAATTTTGGCATCCGATTGTTTTTTCTGAAATGGTCGATTACCAGGTTGTGGGCAATTCTCATAACCCATGGTAAAAACTTCCCTTCTTCGTTGTAGGCTCCTCGCTTCAGGGTTTTGATAACTTTAATGAAAGTATCCTGGAAAATATCCTCAGCAACATCACGGTCAAATACCTTTGAGTAGATGAAACTGTAGATTCTCTGTTTGTGTCTGGTAATTAGTTCGCACAGTGCAGCCTCGTTACCTTTCATGTAATCGCTCACTAAGAGCGCATCACTAGTTGTGCTTTGTTTCATATCCATACTTTTTTTAAAATAAACAACTAATAGATTTGGTTGCTTAGTGACTATGTTTATTTAAAAAAGTAATAATATGCTATAGGCAACAAGTTTTTGTTTGAAGGGTAAATATAACAACATTCATTTCAGAAATGCAAAAAAAATCCTTTTTTTCCTGAAAAAAATAAGATTCCTTCGGCTATAAAATCTTCAAAACTAAGTAGTATCTTTGCAAAATTCTGAGAAGTTGATTTTCGAAAAATTGCAAAAAACCTCCCTAAATACCAAAGAAAATATCCTGATTCAAGGTGCAAAATTGCACAATTTGAAAAACGTTTCCGTGGCCATTCCACGGAATAAACTGGTGGTTATAACGGGTTTATCAGGAAGTGGAAAATCGAGCCTCGCATTCGATACACTGTATGCTGAAGGACAACGTCGCTATGTTGAGAGTCTTTCTTCCTATGCACGTCAGTTCCTGGGAAGGTTGAATAAACCAAAGGTAGATGCAATCAAAGGAATCGCTCCGGCCATCGCCATCGAACAAAAGGTAAATGCTACCAACCCACGCTCTACAGTTGGAACTTCCACCGAAATCTATGACTATCTCAAATTGTTGTACACCAGGATTGGGAAAACCTATTCGCCTGTTTCAGGAGAAGAAGTAAAAAAAGATCGTGTCACTGATGTGATCGATTATATAAAAGAGTTCCCGGAGGGTGAAAAGCTCCTTCTCCTATCGCCCATTCATCTCGAAGATGGACGAAGTATGGATAATAAGATAAAAGCGCTCGCTCAGCAGGGTTATGCCCGTGTAAAGTTGAACGGAGATGTACTTCGCATTGATGAATTGAAAGGGAATTTGCCCAAAGATCTTGAATTGGTGGTGGATCGTGTGATCACTAAAGACGATGAAGATTTTCTGAACAGGCTTGCCGATGCAGCCGAAATGGCCTTCTTTGAAGGTAAGGGGACTTTATATATCGACAATCTCTCTACGGGGAAGCGCAAGGAATTCAATAATCGGTTTGAGGCTGATGGAATGACTTTCCTGGAGCCTAATGTGCACCTTTTCAGTTTTAATAATCCATATGGGGCTTGTCCGAAATGTGAGGGTTATGGAGATGTGATCGGGATCGATCAAGACCTTGTCATTCCAAATACGGCGCTCTCCATCTATGAGAATGCTATTTTCCCATGGCGGGGAGAAAGCATGAGTTGGTACCGGGATACTTTGGTAAACAACGCTTACAAGTTCGATTTTCCAATTCACAAACCGTGGTTTGAACTTTCCGAAGAACAAAAACAACTGGTTTGGGACGGAAACAAACATTTTGAAGGTCTGAACGATTTCTTCGCCTTCCTCGAATCAAAGAGCTATAAGATCCAAAACCGTGTAATGCTCTCGCGCTATCGCGGAAAAACGAAATGCAATACTTGCCATGGTAAACGACTACGTCCTGAAGCCGGTTATGTAAAAATAAACGGTAAATCCATACAGGAGCTGGTGGAACTGCCGCTGCATAAGGTGGCCGACTTCTTCAGTACTATTCAACTTAATGATTACGAAAGTAAAGTCGCAAAACGCCTGTTGATCGAGATCAATAATCGTTTGAAATTCCTTATGGATGTTGGTTTGAGCTATCTTACTCTGAACCGAAAAAGCAACACTCTATCCGGAGGAGAATCTCAGCGAATCAATCTGGCAACATCACTTGGTAGTAGCCTTGTAGGTTCTATGTACATATTGGATGAGCCGAGTATCGGACTGCACCCCAAAGATACGGAACGGCTTATCGGGGTGTTGAAGTCGCTCAGAGACCTGGGGAATACCGTGATTGTTGTAGAGCATGACGAAGAGATTATGAAAGCGGCCGATGAGATCATTGATATTGGTCCGGAAGCCGGAACTTTTGGAGGAGAGATCGTTGCCACCGGAACCTTTAAGGATATCTTGGTTTCCGATTCACTCACCGCCAAATACCTCAACGGTACGCTCGAAATCGAAGTCCCTGAACGCCGGAGAACCTCACGGAGTAAAATTGAATTGATCGGGGCACGCCAGAATAATCTCAAAAACATAGATGTGTCTTTCCCATTGGAATGTTTTACCGCAGTCACTGGGGTATCCGGGAGTGGTAAAAGTACCTTAGTACGGAAGATTCTATACCCGGCACTTCTCAGGCATATTGGTGGATATGGTGAAAAACCGGGACAGTTTACCGAGCTCAAAGGCAATTTCGATACCATTAAAAGTGTAGAGTTCATCGATCAAAACCCCATCGGTCGTTCGAGTCGGTCGAATCCGGTGACCTACATAAAGGCGTACGACGATATCAGAAACTTATTCGCTTCTCAAAAGATCAGTGATATTAGGGGTTATAAAGCGAAGCACTTCAGTTTTAATGTAGATGGTGGCCGTTGTGAAACCTGTAAGGGTGAAGGTGAAGTGACCATCGAAATGCAGTTTATGGCGGATGTCCATCTGGAGTGCGATACCTGTAAAGGACGCCGATTCAAAAAAGAAATCCTGGAAGTTAAATTCCATGATAAAAGCATCCATGATATCTTAACCATGACGGTGGATGATGCTATTGCTTTCTTCAAACAACACGATGAGAAAAAGATCATCAACAAACTTCAACCCCTTCAGGATGTAGGCCTCGGTTACGTACAGCTGGGCCAGAGCTCGTCTACCCTATCCGGAGGAGAAGCACAGCGTATCAAGCTTGCGTCGTTCCTGGTAAAAGGAAATACCAAAGACAAGGCACTGTTCATTTTTGATGAACCCACTACCGGCCTCCATTTTCATGACATCCAAAAATTGCTTGCTTCTTTCTATGCGCTACTTGATAAAGGACATACGGTGATCGTGGTGGAACACAACCTGGATCTGGTAAAGTGTGCAGATTATATCATCGACCTCGGACTTGAAGGAGGTGAAAACGGCGGACAAATAGTGGTCCAGGGAACACCCGAGGAAGTCGCGATTCATGAATCGTCATTTACCGCACAGTACTTAAAAGATAAAATTTAGTAAATTTAGGATACTCCCCGTATTCTTAGTTACTATGAAATTGATTTTGATCTTAGCATTTTTTATTCCTGCTCTTTGTCTGTCACAAGCTTATATTCCGATTCTTGATGAAGACAACTTGTGGAGTGTTAGGTTCAGATCGGATTTTGGTTATTGGCATGGGTCTTATTTTGTTCAGGGTAAGGAAGAAATCAATGGAAATATATACCATATAGTTTATCGCGACAATGAAGAGACGAATTGTCGGTGGCGTGAACAGAATGGGGTACTCTACTTTCTGGATAATACAAATACTGAATAGGTGCTACTGGATATGAACTTATCCGAGGGTGATTTTTTTTATCTTCCTGAAAACCCAACTAGTTCTTGTATCCTGAGCTTTACAAGCCTATCGGCATACCTGAGAGTAACTAAAGAATCTACTGAATTTATCGCGAACGAATGGCGTAAAGTTCTCACGTTAGAAACATTTACTAATAGTGGGATACAATTGAATGTACCAGACGAGTATTGGTACGAAGGAATTGGTTCCTCTAAAGGAATAGGCCCTGGATATTACTTACAGAAAGGCGACACAAATTATTTGGCTTGTTTTACCCGTGACGATACAACCACCTTTTTCAATGGAATAGAAGATTGTGAATATATCTTGAATACCCACAATTTGTCTTTCGAGAACTCGGCGGTAGTTCCAAACCCCGTAATCGGTATTTCGAGCCTTCAATTGCCTGCCGGCCTATTCATTGATCGAGTTGTAATTTATGATAATACTGGACGAATTATGAAAATTCAACCCTTCAACAATAATCCGCTTATCATCGAAGCCTCTCAATATTCGGCAGGATTATACTTTGTAGAAACTTATTCGAACAACCGATTGATCGGTACGACAAAGTTCATCGTTAATTAAGGGCCTGCATATAGATAACGATATTTTATTTGGCTTCTTGCCTTTAAATTACTGCTAATCAAAGTCTTACATTTTTGGCACGGCTATTGGTTTTTCACTGACGAAATAGCGTAAGTCACACCGCTAATGTGTGGCATCACCCAAATACATTCATTATGAGAAACGTATTACTATTAGTAGCCGTATTCCTGGGAGGAATCACTACACAGGCAATCGCTCAGAAGAAAGAGCAAAGGAGTTTTGTAAACGGGAACAATCATCGCTATGACAATGCGCAGTCCATTCGTTTTGTAGAAGATGGTATCCTTTTCACGGTTCACACCAACGGGACATTCTCCTTTACTAATTTATATGGAAGACCCTGCCGTTATGGTCGTCGAAACCATAAAGTAAAATACTACGGTAATAATCACAACCGAACAGTGAGAAACAGAGGTTGGGGCAACAGGCCCATCCATGTGAAGACCGATTACTTCGGAAATGTGATTGGTGTGAATCAGGTTTGCATTTCATACCAGAGAAATGGTAAGGTAAAACAGATTGGCTCGGTGCCGCTATTCTACCGAAGAGGTCTGCTAAGACAAATTGGAGGAATGAGTATTCAGTACAACCGTTTAGGTGAGATCAGAAATACCTACGGATTCATAAATCGTCTCAATCGAAAACTTTGGCACAGAGATTGGTATGTATATGATACCCCCCACAATGGAGTAAATGATGACTGGGATGACGACTGGAATAATTGGGATGATGACGATGACGGCTATGTGTGGGAAGGTAGAAGAGATTTAAAAGAAACAGAATAATATAGTTTTTTTGGTTGGTTAGTTTTTTTGAAAACCCTCCGGAGCTTGCTAGAGCGAAGGAGGGTTTTTCTTTTGCTATCCTTTCTCTAACTGTAACTTCTTCTCTAAACATCCACTTTTGTAGCAATAAAAAGGACATTGCAATTATCTTTTCTCTAAACCCCTTTTTTGGCAAATAGATTCTTCGCACTGCTCAGAATGACATGGGGATTTATTATGCAGAATGCGCTCTTTTCGTAACCCGCACAGAATAAGGACTTTTCAAGTTTGGCACGGTCGTTGGTATTAATATAAATGTACACGCCCAACCAAAAAATAAAGGCAAGTACAACTTAAATACAAACATCATGAAAAAGGTAACAGCACTCGTACTCGGATTATTCCTTTTCGGATTCACTGCCAAGGCAGCCGAGAATATTTCAGTAGAAAGTACAATCAATTTTTACGACGGAAAATCATACATTTTCGTTGAAGGAGGCGTAGAATTCTCTGTATTCCCAGATGGACAATTTGATTTTGTGTATGTGGGTAACCAGGGCGGAAACGTCAACGTGAACATCAATACACCGAACGCCAGCGTATCCTTTAATTCTGGATATGACTATGATATGTACGTTCAGTATGACGATTACGGAGCTGTGATCCAAATTGAAAACGTCCCTATCTATTATGATAACTTCGGAAGAATTATTCAGGCTGGAGATGTTGAGATTCGATATAACAATCGCCGAATTGTACGTGTAGGAGGTTTGAATATTTTCTACAATTCATACGGATACTTCGATTATTGTACTGGATTTATCAGCCCATGGTATCGCACTTATGTGTATCGCCCGTGGCATGTATTCTATGTACGTCCGATCTACGCTAACTGTATTGTGTACGATTATCCATACAGAAGATGGTATAGCCCTGTGCGTTACGGATTTGCATACCACAGAAACTATTACCATAGAGGAAGACGATTCTATGCAAACGCAAGAAGAGACTTCTATCGTCCGGGAAGTAGAGTTCATTATAGAGACGGTCGTGTAGCGAGAAATCGAAGTTACAATCCAAATCGTGTAAATACTGCCTATACCCGTGGAGACAGAGGTGATAGAAATGGAAGCCGATTCGACGGTACTACCCGTCCGGTAACCAGAGGCATCGCTAAGAAAGATGATAAGTTTTCGAATAACAGTCGTCCGAATACCACAAGAGGTATCGCGAAGAAAGACAATAAACTGGATCGCAACACGCGTCCGAATACGACTCGTGGTATTGCAAAGAAAGACAATAAACTGGATCGCAATACACGTCCGAACACGACACGAGGCATTGCGAAAAAGGATAATAAGTTTGATAGAAATACCCGTCCTACAACGCGAGGTATTGCTAAGAAAGACAATAAGTTCGCCAGGAACACGAAACCTGTAACCCGAGGAATTGCGAAAAAGGATTCCAGATTCTCCGGTAATAAGAACAGCAGTTTCAAGCGTTCCGGTAGAACTACATCGAAAGGAACCTTTTCAAAATCGAGAAGTAATGGTTCCAAGCCGATGGCAAGAACACAAAAGAAATCGAATCGTTCCTTTATGAACAAAAGCAGTTCATCAAACAGAAATAAAGGTTCGTTTAAGAAAAGTTCAAATTCACGGTCCAAGAGCTCAATGAGTAGAAAGAGTTCTAACTCACGCTCAAGAGGTAGTGCCCCTAAAAGAGGTCGTGGACTATAGTTTTTTGGTTGGTTAGTGAGAAACCCTCCGGAGCTCGCAAGAGTTAAGGGGGGTTTCGCTTTTATAGGCTTTTAATAAGATCTGCCATTTGTGCGGTAAGTGCCTTCCTGCTATATTTCTCAATATTTTGGGTAGATGCTTCCAGGGATCCTGAATGAAATTTAGCGAACAATTGCTTCAGTTCAGTTTTGAGTTGTGATCCCTGAGAATAATTAAAGAATTCTCCTGCTTGAGTGTCTTTCATAATTTCTTCTATATCACTTCCCTGAGGTCCCAGGGCAATTATCGAACGGTGTGCGTTTAGATACTCGAACAATTTGCCCGGAATAATGGCTTTGGTCTCTTCGGAATTCTTCTCAATCAATAACAACACTTGCGCGCGCCTCATGTGCTCCAGCGCCTTATGGTTTTCAACATACCCGACCTGTTCCAATCGATCAGAAAGTTGGAATTCAGTAAGTGACTCCAGAACACGAGAACCAACATTTCCTACTAACCTGATCTTGCAATGAGCTGCAAATTCCGGGTCCTCATTCACCAACTCCGACAAGGTTTTCCAAAGAATTTCCGGATTGCGCTCGTTGAGCAGCGATCCCACATGTACTATGGTAAAATCCGGATCCAAAGGCACTTTGATTTCGGTTCTGTCATAACCATTTGTTATTACAGAAATCGGGCGGTCGGTAATGCCTCTAAATTCTTGCTCGGTTCCCGGACTGGTGACAACCACATGATCGGCAGCATTCAAAACATCTTTCTCCAATTCCTTGTGTTTTTGTGCAGCGGCCTTGGTAAGTCGGAGGGATTTATGGTAGTGAATACTGGTCCAGGGATCCCTAAAATCGACTATCCAAGGCAAGTTCAATTCTTTTTTGAGCTGAAGGCCAATCAGATGTAGACTATGAGGTGGCCCCGTTGTGATGATCGCGTCGATGGTTTCTTGTTGTAGATATTTCCGAAGAAAAGATACCGAAGGTTTCACCCATCCTACTCTGGCATCCGGAATAAAAAAGTTACCTCTCGTGAACAGCATCAACTTCTCCATGAAGGAAGGATCTTTTTCCGAAATGATACCGCGACTAATGGTTCGGGTTTGCTTTTTAGACAACACCTTGGCAAAACGATAGGGCTCATTGATCGGGGTTCGCAGGATTTCAATATTCGCCGGAATTTCTTTCTCCAAAGCGGCATCCACACTGGGATAATGAGCTTTCTCCGGGACGAACATCACGGGTTCTATTCCAAAATCCCGAAAGTACTTTACAAACTTTAGCCAGCGCTGTACCCCTGGCCCTCCGGCCGGTGGCCAATAATAGCAGATGATGAGCACGCGTTTCATTATTCTTCCTGTTTTTCTGCGGCCGATTTACGAAATTGCAGGTATAAGCTACCGAGTAACACCAATAAGAGAAAGGCACTACTCGCCAGACTTATTTTACTTCCGGTTTGTACTACTTTGGGTTCGAATTTAAATTCGATAGTGTGGTTTCCAGCAGGCACCATCATCGCTCGCAGGATGTAATTAGCACGGAAATATTCCGCAGGTTTACCGTCAATGGTTACCTTCCAACCTTCCGGGTAATAGATTTCGGAAAATAATGCCAACTGATCTGTACCGGAAGTAGCATTATATACCAATCGATTAGGAGCAACTTCCACCAAGTCTATGGTCGCTGTGGAATCGCGCTCAATGTTCTTGGTAGGTAATTTATCCAAATAGTCGGTATGAATAACTGCAGTCTCCTTCGTCTTCAAACTATCTAACAAAAGGATCTCCTGGTCGGAGTTGTTTGCCGGCATCACGCTTTCTACAAACCATGCATTTCCATTTGTAAAAGGATTCATTTGAGCTCCGGTGCCGCCTTTATCATCCGGGATGATAAAATACTTCACGTTTAGCATGTTAAGCACTTCAGGCTCTCCTTCTGCCAAATAAAACTCGTTGATATCATTGATTCGTTGCAATTTGGCTGCGTGATACCCACCCATTGCATTATGATAAAAACTAGCCCTTCCACTTTTAAATGGACTCACTGTAAGATCATATACTCTGAAATGTTCTTTGTCTTTTAGGATTTCAATGTCAGCTTCATTCTGCTGAAAAGGAGTCTCCATGATTCTGGAAAGTACAAAGTTATCACTGTTCACATACCGTTGTCCTACTCCAACCAGATCGATAACAATCAGCAATCCTACACCAGCCAATGCAAATTTTTCTTTGATCTTTCCGCTAAGCAGGAACCATAAGATTCCAGCAGTTAGTGTCACAAATATCAACGAGCGAATCGCATCTGATGTGAACACCGACATCCGATCTTCACGAACCGCATCCATAAATGGTACCCCTAATTGTTCGATGATCATCGAGTCATACGGGCTCGTAAAATCAAATAACAGTGACTTTAAAAGAATAAAAACAAGTGCCAATCCTCCCACGATTCCTGCACTGTACATTAAGGCTTTTTTCTTTTGATCTTGCTTATGAAAATCATTGAAGAACTGGTGCAGACCTACCACTGCCAATACGGGCAATATAAGTTCAATCAATACCTGTATGGAGGACACCGCGCGAAATTTATCGTACAGAGGAACGTATTCGATGAAGAATTCAGTAAGGAATGAAAGATTCTTTCCCCATGACAAAAACAGGCTCAGCAACAACCCGGAAACCACCCACCATTTGAAACGTCCGCGCACCAGGAACAGACCCAACACGGCCAAAAAGATTATGACAGCACCGATATAAGCGGGTGCGGCTACAATAGGCTGATCTCCCCAGTACAATGGAATCTGACGCATAATCTGAGCCGCTTCTTGTGGTCCGGCTCCTAGTTTTAGCAAAGCGTCCATCGCTTCAGAATCCGCCGGAAATTGATCCGAAGAACCACCTCCCATAAATCCAGGAATAAAAAGATTCAGGCTTTCGAGCTTTCCGTAGCTATATTCGGTGATATATTCATAGGTGAGGCCACTGGTACTTGGTTTAGGAGTTCCATCCGGTTTTATTGTTAGCTCACTTTGAGATCGAGTAGAGTTGGCAGCGTATTGTTTGGTAGCCAATATATTGGTAGCATTCAGACCTAAGGCCAGGATGACACCGAGGGCCATTATTCCGACAGCTTTGAAATAATGAGGAAGCAGCTTTTTGCGGTATGCATCTACGAGATACGCAATACCGATACACACCACGAGCAACAGCAAATAATAAGTCATTTGAAAGTGATTCGCCACCAGTTCCAGGGCCATGGCAACGGTGGTCAACAGAAATCCCTGGAGATATTTCCCCTTGAATGTGAGGAAAATACCACTCAACACCAAGGGCATATAAGCAATGGCATGTGCTTTTGCATTGTGCCCTACTCCCAAAATAATAATGAGATAAGTTGAGAAGCCAAAGGCCAGCGCTCCAATAAATGCAAGTTTATAATCGATTTTAAGGACCAGGAATAGTATGTAAATTCCGATGAAGTACAGGAACAGGTAATCAGCGGGTCTGGGTAAAAAACGAAGTGTTAGATCCAGTTTCTTGATATAATTATGCGGATACCTGGCTCCCAATTGGTAGGTAGGCATCCCTCCAAATGCGGAATTGGTCCAATAGGTTTCTTCTCCGGTATTCTTTTTGAAATCATTTTGTTGTTTAGCCATTCCATTATACTGCACAATATCACTTTGGAAAATGGTTTTGCCCTGTAACACCGGATAAAAATAAGCCAGCGAAGCAATCACGAATAAAATAATAACAATGAGATGAGGTAAAAACTTCTGGATGTGAGTCCGCATGAACCGCTTGTTTAAGATTCTGGGGAAATTATAAAAAATATGCTAGAATACTTACGGGGACTTGAACAAAAATCAATGAGAATAGTCGCTTATTCAATTTCTTCAAAATCGATATACTCCCCCACTTGTTTGCCTGAAGAGCGATCTTTTCCCGGCATTTTATCCACCGTCACGGAACCTTCTGGTTCTTCTTTAGCCGACTGGAAAGAAGAGGCATCGAAAGCACCTTCAAAACGCTGCGCAGCTTTTTTAGTGATATACCGAAGCAGATACGGACTTAAAAGACGAAGTAAAAACTTTAGCCCGTAATATACCAAGAGGATTATTAATATCGTTTTGAGAAAGGTAACCATCAATTTTGTTTAACTATTTCAAAAGTACTCAAAGCGGCTTAAAAAGAAGAAAAACAACTATTAAATAAATGATAAAATCTTATATCTTTGAATCAAATCGACAACGCATGCGCAACCTGGCAGCTTTATTTTTACTCCTCTTTTTAGTCCCATTCAACAGCTCCGCACAGTACACCGAAATGATCAACACGAACAGACCCGGCGTGTCCCAGGGAGCATTTTCTGTGGGTAAGAAAGTATTGCAATTCGAAACGGGTTTTTCTTACGGAAAAGAAAAACATGATCTTCTACAAACAGAAGCTAACGTTTTTGGCTGGGATTACAGTGTGAGATACGGAGTTTGGAAAGAAGAACTGGAAATTAGTCTTATCGGTGCCCTTCAAAGTAACCAGGTAACCGATACTCAGGGATTGGGTATTGAGAATAATTTTACGAATTTCAGAAGTAATACCCTGGGAGCAAAATATCTTATCTATGATCCTTATCGGAAGATGGAAATGAAAGGGCCCAATCTCTATAGCTGGAAAAAGAACAACAAATGGCAATGGGCAGATCTTATCCCTGCTGTTTCAATTTACGCCGGTGCCAATTTTGACTTTGCAGATAATCCGTTTACTCCGGAGGCAGAATCGACGATTAGTCCGAAGGTAGTTCTGTCGACACAAAATAACTGGATCGGCGGATTTGTTCTGGTAACCAACATTATTGCGGACAGGATCACTACGGATTTTCCTACCTATGGATATATTGTGACTTTGACCCATGCCACCAACGATTATTTTTCAATTTTTATAGAGAATCAAGGCTTTAAAAGTGATTTTTATGCAGACAATTTGTTACGTGGTGGTGCAGCTGCCCTTATCAATGAAGACCTGCATGTAGACCTTTCTGCGACCATCAATTTCAAAGATACTCCTACCGTGTTCAACGTAAGAGCCGGACTCGCCTATAGATTTGACATGCATGATCAAGACGAATTTATCGAGGAAAAAGGAAAGGCCGGACGTGAAGAGCGAAGAGCTGAAAAGCAAAAGAACAAAGCCTTGAAGAAGAAAAAAAGAAAGGAACGCAAGCGTAAAGATGATTTTGAAATTGAAGATGATGGTGATGGTGGAATTGAAAGAATACCTTCCGAATAGCCTATGATTGAAATCTTACAAGTAACCAACTCAAAGCAATTAAGGCGTTTTGTCACCTTCCCTTTTTCACTTTATAAGGATTGTGAATATTGGGTTCCTCCTTTGATCAAGGACGAACTGGAAACGCTTGATCCTGACAAGAATCCAGTATTTAAAAATGCGGAGGCTGATTATTTTCTTGCTTTGAAAGATGGCAAAGTCGCAGGTAGAATTGCCGTGATTGTGAATCACCTTGAGATTAACGAACAGAAAAAACCGAAGGTGCGGTTTGGATGGTTTGATGTAATCGATGATGTAGCTGTTACCGAAGCATTGCTTCAGAAAGTATTCGAAAAAGGCAAAGAACTCAACCTAGAGTATGCCGAAGGGCCTGTAGGATTCTCAAATATGGAAAAGGCGGGAATCTTAACCAAAGGATATGATGAAATGAACACGATGATCACCTGGTATCATTTTCCATACTACAAGGAACATTTTAAACAATTAGGTTTTGAAAAGCAGGCCACGTGGGTAGAATTCAGAATGAGCATTCCTCCGTCAATGAAAGAAAAAGTGGCAAAGTTCTCCAGAATTGTAAGTGAGCGGTACGGGCTTTCTGTGATTCGGTTTAAAAACAAAAAGCAAATTTTGCCCTACGTCGATGATATGTTTCATCTGCTGAACAATACTTACAATACACTCCAAACGTTTGTTCCCATTCAGCAGTATCAAATCGATTATTACAAAGAGAAATATTTCAGTTTCATCCATCCGGATTACATAACCTGTATTGAGGATCAACAGGGAAAATTGATTGCATTTTCCGTGGTGATGCCTTCTTTCAGCAAAGCTTTGAAAAAAGCCAACGGAAAGCTTATCCCAACAGGATGGTGGCATATACTGCAGGCCCAGAAAAAGAACGACCTGGCCGCATTCTATCTAATAGGAATCGAGCCTGAATACCAGGGGAAAGGGGTCACAGCGATCATCTTTGCGGAAATGCAGCGTCTGTTCAACGCCAAGGGAATTAAAAAGGTGGAGACCAACCCAGAGTTAATCGAAAACACAGCAGTACAATTATTGTGGAAAGATTACGATCCGGTGCAGCATAAAGAACGTAGTACCTTCAGAAAAAATCTCGCATAAAAAAACCATCTGGACGAGCAGATGGTTTTTACATTTTTCAGTCAATTCTTTTTACTCCCCCATAGCCGCTGCTACAGCAGCAGAAAGTCTTTTGTATGTTCCGTTTTCAAGTCGTTCACGTATCGCGGAAAATGCATCCAGCGTTTCGTTGATGTCCTCCATAGTATGTGAAGCCGTTGGGATCATTCTAAGCAAAATCAATCCTTTAGGAATTACAGGATATACTACAATAGAACAGAATACTCCGTAATTTTCACGAAGATCCTTCACCAACGCCATAGCTTCCGGGATGCTCCCTTTCAGATATACAGGAGTCACACAACTCTGCGTGGTTCCTAAGTCGAATCCTCTTTCTCGAAGGCCGCCTTGAAGCGCATTCACGTTCTCCCAAAGTTTGTCTTTGAACTCGGTGCTGCTTCGCATCATGTCCAGGCGTTTTAACGCGCCAACCACCAACTGCATTTGCAATGACTTTGCGAACATTTGCGAACGCAGGTTATATTTCAGGTAATTGATAATTTCTTCATCTGCGGCAATAAAGGCACCTGTACTTGCCATAGACTTTGCGAAAGTGGCGAAATAGACATCAATCTGGTCCTGTACTCCCTGCTCTTCCCCAGCCCCGGCTCCAGTTTTACCTAATGTTCCGAATCCATGAGCATCGTCTACAAAAAGTCTGAAGTTATATTTTTTCTTTAAGGCAACTATTTCTTTAAGCTTTCCTTGTTCTCCACGCATTCCGAAAACCCCTTCAGAAATTAGAAGAATCCCTCCTCCGGTCTTTTCGGCAACCTTTACAGCACGCTTTAAGTTCTTTTCGATACTTTCCATATCGTTGTGCTTGTAGGTAAATCGCTGTCCCAGGTGTAAACGCACCCCATCAATAATACAGGCATGAGCATCCACATCGTAAACAATTACATCGTCTTTGGAAACCAGGGCATCGATCGTAGAAACCATTCCCTGATAACCGAAGTTAAGTAGATAAGCGGCTTCCTTACTTACGAAGGCCGCCAGTTCACTTTGTAGTTGTTCATGAAGATTGGTATGACCACTCATCATTCGAGCACCCATAGGGTACGCAGAACCATAATCGGCTCCGGCTTTGGCGTCCACTTCCCGAACTTCCGGGTGATTGGCAAGTCCCAAATAATCATTCACACTCCAGGTGATCACTTCCTTACCATTGAACATCATCCGATTTCCAATGGGTCCTTCTAATTTGGGGAAAACGAAATATCCCTCTGCCTGTTCAGCCCATTTTCCCAAAGGCCCTTTATCCTTGTAAATCTTTTCGAATAGATCTTTCATGTACTCATGTTTCAATACAAGTTGCAAAAATAGGTATTTTAATCAGTTTAGCCATATACTGAGCTCCAAAAGAATTTAACATAAAAAAAGCCGCTTAATGCGGCTTCGTTTAATTTTTTCATTCTTATTACTTGACGTATTGAATATCTTGCTGTTTTTCCTCTTCAAGATCGAAGAATCCTTGAGTACGCATCCATTCGTCATTATATACTTTGCTCATATATCTGGAACCATGATCAGGAAAGATAATCACCACTACACTATTTGGATCGAAAACACCTTCCTCGTTCAGTTGCTTTACTCCCTGCATAGCTGCACCACTGGTATACCCCAGGAATAATCCTTCTGTTTTAGCCAATTCACGTGCCATGTGAGCACTATCGGCATCGGTTACTTTGGTAAATGAATCGATGGTATCGAAATCGGTCGCAGTAGGTATAAGGTTTTTGCCTAAGCCTTCAATACGGTATGGATAGATCTCGTCTTTATCGAACTCACGGGTCTCATGGTATTTCTGAATCACAGAACCATAAGCATCTATCCCCAACACTTTAATGTC
This sequence comes from Flavobacteriaceae bacterium, assembly GCA_009827225.1. GTDB lineage: Bacteria > Bacteroidota > Bacteroidia > Flavobacteriales > Flavobacteriaceae > Aureisphaera. Next base: position 21,990 of record WUAI01000027.1, read on the forward strand.
CGGGTTTTGTTCTTTCAGAAAACGTGCAGTACCTGAAATCGTACCTCCGGTACCACTACAAGCCACCAAATGAGTTATTTTACCTGCCGTTTGATTCCATATTTCCGGACCGGTCGTATGATAATGTGCGTCTATATTGAGCTCATTAAAGTATTGATTGATATAGACGGATCCGGGTGTTTCTTCATGAATACGCTTTGCCACTTCGTAATACGACCTGGGATCGTCTGCCGGTACATGGGCAGGACAAACAAATACTTTTGCCCCCATAGCCTTGAGCATGTCAATCTTATCAGGAGAGGATTTTGAACTCACGGCAAGGATACACTTATACCCCTTTAGGATACTTACCATGGCAATACTAAAACCGGTGTTTCCAGAAGTAGTTTCAACGATGGTATCTCCTGGTTGAAGCAAACCTTTTTTCTCCGCCTGCTCCAGGATATACAATGCAATTCTGTCTTTTGCTGAGTGCCCCGGGTTGAAAGCTTCCACTTTACCGTAGAAGTGACCATTCATTTTCGAAGTGATGCGATCTAGTTTAACTAAAGGTGTGTTTCCTATTAGTTCGAGCACACTATCTTGGGCTTGTATGTTCTTCATAAAGAATTGATTAATTAAAAACCGAAACTTACATTTCGGCTTTAAATCGGTACAAAGTTAGTGCAAAATATTTAATTACTCCGTAATTCCTTCCATATCGAGAATAAAGGCATAATCCATTGCTACTTCCTTCAATGCTTCGAAACGTCCTGAAGCCCCACCATGGCCTGCATCCATATTGGTGTGAAGGAGTAAAATGTCGTCTCCTGTCTTGTATTCCCTTAGTTTTGCCACCCATTTCGCCGGCTCCCAATATTGCACTTGAGAATCGTGTAATCCAGTCGTTACCAGCATGTTAGGATAACCTTTCTTTTCCACATTATCATAGGGTGAATAGGATTTCATATAGTGATAATATTCTTCCTCATTCGGGTTCCCCCATTCGTCATATTCTCCGGTGGTTAATGGAATGCTATCATCTAACATGGTGGTTACAACGTCCACAAAAGGAACAGCAGCGACCACGCCATTATAAATGTCCGGAGCCAGATTCACCACAGCACCCATTAATAGTCCGCCAGCCGAACCTCCACTGGCATATAAGTGGTCTTTGGAAGTGTACTTTTCAGCAATGAGAAATTTGGAGGCATCTACGAAGTCGGTGAAGGTGTTCATCTTGGTCAAAAGCTTCCCATTCTCATACCATTCTCTCCCCAGGTATTGTCCTCCTCTCACATGCGCTATAGCGTATATAAAGCCGCGATCCAATAAACTGAGTCGAACCGTAGAGAAATAGGGATCGATCGTCGATCCATAGCTTCCGTAGGCATACAAAAGCAGCGGATTCTCTCCATCCAGCTCCACTCCTTTTCGATACACCATTGAAATTGGGATTTTTGTGCCATCGGTGGCCGTCGCCCATACTCTCCTGGATTCGTAATTCTCTTTTTTGAATTTACCACCAAGCACTTCCGTTTCTTTTTTGATTTCTTTCTCTTTGGTGGCCATATTGAAGTCGATCACGGAGGCGGGAGTCGTTAAGGAATTATAGCTATATCTCAAAATCTGTGAGTCGAATTCCACATTACGTACTGGATAGGCAGTATAAGTCTCACTCTCAAATGGTAAATAATAGTCGTCTGTCTCGTCCCATCTCATGATGCGAATTTTGTTGAGACCATTGTTCCGTTCACTTACAACCAGGTAATCTTTGAAAATCTCAATACCCTCTAATAATACGTCCTCACGATGACCTATTACCTCTTCCCAATTGTCCATACCGGTGTTTTCTTCGGAAACTTTCATCAACTTAAAGTTGGTAGCTCCATCCTTATTCGTAACTATGTAGAAATGATCTCCGTAATGAGATATTCCGTATTCGAGTCCACGTGTACGTTCCTGAAAGATTTTGAAGTCCCCATCAGGATCGTTGGCATCCAGGAACTGAAACTCGGATGTTAGCGTGCTATAGCTCCCGATCACCAAAAACTCATTGGATTTGGTCTTGTACACATAGGTACCAAAGGTTTCGTCGGTTTCTTCATAGACCATTTCATCTTTCGAAACGTCCGATCCCTTTTTGTGTCGGTAGATCTGATTTGAACGCAGTGTTTGCTCATCTTTTCGTGTGTAGAACAAGGTGGCATTATCATTCGCCCAGGTAGAACTTCCGGTAGTTAGCGGAATCGCATCCTCCAAAATTTCTCCGGTTTCAAGGTTCTTTATGTGGAGGGTATATTTTCTTCGACTTACGGTATCCACCCCGAACGCCGCCCATTTATTATCGCGACTTACATTGATTCCTCTCAGATTATAGTAGGAATGGCCTTTAGCCATTTCGTTCACGTTGAACAAGATCTCTTCTTCTGCATTGAGAGAATCCTTTTTTCTTGAGTAAATCGGATAATCAAATCCGGTTTCGTATCGTGTTATGTAGTAATAACCATTATAGAAATAAGGAACCGATTCATCATCCTCTTTGATCCTTGATTTCATTTCCTCGAATAGATCCTTTTGAAAATCTTTAGTATGAGCTGTCATCTTCTCATAATAATCGTTCTCACGTTCCAGGTAGTCGATCACCTCTTCATTATCACGATCATTCAACCAGTAGTAGTTGTCCACTCGAACATCGCCATGAATTTCAAGGTTTTTAGCAATCTTATCGGCTTTTGGCGGAATTATATTCATGGGTTTCTCTGTAGTGTCTTTTTCTTTACACGAAGCGGCAAAAATAAGGGTTACGATTGAAAAAAGAACTAAGTTTTTCATATTGGATCTATTGTTTTATAAACGGGTAAAATAGTAAATTTGTACCCAATTTAAAAACAAGAATATGTTTGGAGATATAATGGGCATGATGGGGAAGCTAAAAGAAGCCCAGGCGAAAGTTGAAGAAACCAAGAAGAGACTGGATACCGTTCTTATCGATGAGCAAAGCTCAGACAACCTTTTACGTGTTACCGTCACTGCCAATAGGGAGATCAAATCAATTGAAATTGATGACGAACTGATGAAGGACAAAGAACAACTTGAAGATTATCTGATTTTAACTTTGAATAAAGCCATCACTAAGGCTTCGGAAGTTCATGAAACTGAAATTGCAGCTGTAGCAAAAGAAGGAATGCCTAGCATTCCGGGTATGGACGGACTCTTTAAATAATTGCTAATTTTCTATTCCGGAAACCTAAAAAGCTTTTGATGTCCAAATTGTACAGCGCCCTTGTCAAAGGCTTTGAAGGCTTGGTAAATGATTACTTATTTTTGAATTCAACATTTGTTTTCGATTACCTGCAATCTAGATACGACGAAGTACTACAAAACCCTAACATTAGTCATATCAATATGTTAGGTGGTAACTATTTTTTTTTCGATCTTTGCGTTAACGAATACGTATAACTTCTAAACCTAAAAATATGTTCGAATTAAAACAAAGCGGAGAGAAATATCACTTCGTGCTAAAAGCCGCAAACGGGCAAGTGATTCTTTCCAGCCAAATGTATGCGTCTAAGTCTGGTGCTATGAATGGTATCGAGTCTGTGAAAACTAATTGTGGAGACGATAACTGTTTCGAAAGAAAAACCGCCAAAAACGGTAAATTCCACTTCAACATTAAATCCACAAACGGACAAATTATCGGTAGCAGCCAAATGTATGCCGGAGAGTCCGGAATGGAAAACGGAATCGAATCTGTAAAGAAAAATGCCCCTGGCGCAGACGTTAAAGAGGCTTAATAAGATCCCTCTAAAAATAAAAAAAGCTCCAGTTGGAGCTTTTTTTATTTGTTATAATTCGATAGAATATCCAATAGTTTTTCGTGCATTTCCTGGGTATAATCTAAATGCGTGACCATCCGTAACTTCCCTTGGCCCATATCACTTATCTTTACATTCATCTCTTCCATATCCGAAATAAACTGCATGGCATTCGTCGATTCCTCCAGGTAAAATATGACAATATTCGTTTCCGTAGGTTCTACCTGCCGAACATAATCGGCACTCTTTAACAACAATGCAATTTCCAATGCCCTTTGATGGTCTTCTGCCAGCCGTTCGATGTGATGGTCCAGCGAATACAATGCAGCGGCGGCCATATATCCCACCTGGCGCATTCCGCCACCCAGCACTTTCCTAACACGCATCGCATTGCTCATGGCATCTTTTGTTCCTATTAAAACCGTTCCGAGAGGTGTTCCCAAACCTTTGCTAAAACATACGGATATGGTGTCAAAAACATTTCCATATCGAGCCGGATCCTCATTCTTAGCCACCAACGCATTCATGAGTCTTGCTCCGTCCAGGTGCAGCTTTAAGCCGTGAAGTTCGCACACCGTTTTGATCTTTTCTATTTCGGCAAAATCATAACAAGCACCTCCACCTTTGTTCGTGGTGTTTTCAAGACAAACCAGGCTCGTGAGTGGACTATGATAAAAGTCTGGCGGATTAATAGCAGCTTCCACCGCATCGGCAGTAATCATCCCTCGATCCCCTGTTAAGAGTTTACAGGAAACCCCACTATTGAACGAAACTCCTCCCCCTTCATAGTTATAAACATGCGAATATTCGTGACAGATTAATTGTTCGGAAGGTTGAGTATGTAGTTTTACAGCAGCCTGGTTGGCCATGGTACCGCTTGGAAAGAACAGACCTTCATCCATGCCGAATAGGTCGGCTACTCGTCTTTCCAGTTCATTTACTGTGGGATCTTCTTTGTACACATCATCTCCCACTTTCGCCCGTAGCATATGGTCGAGCATTTCCGCAGTAGGTTTAGTAACGGTATCACTTCTAAGGTCAATGATCATTTTGGGGAATTATTTTTGTCTTCTAAACTTGTTTTGGTTTTTCTGAATGGCTTCTGATATCATATTATCCAATATCACCACATTCAGGGCATTGTTATATCCATAGTTAAGGTTCTCTTCGGAACCGTCATTGCTCACATCGAATAAATTATAAATGATCTCAACAGTAGTTTCTCCATGAGTGGTTCGAATATTTCTGAAACATGGTTGCACCGAAGTCCGTAATGTGGGTTCGGAGGCCGCATTTTCAAGCTTGTATTTTTTAACTTCTTCAGTTTTGATATCCGAAATATTTTGCTTCATATAGGACACAATGGTATCGCTTTCAAGTGGCACGGATAGGAAAAGGCCACAATTATCGATCTTCTTTATAAACGAATTATCCTCGTCTTTCCACACCAGGAATATTTCGTAATAAGATCCCTTGCTGGTGCAGATCTTTCCATCAATTTGAAACATCTCGATGGCTCCGGAGCAATGTCGCTTGGAGGAAACCACATCCGTGATTCCTCGCTCGGCCAGTTTACTTATAAATTCATTGGAAAGGTCGTCTACGTACTTCTCGTCGTTCTGAGCCCATGTGATGGTCCCCAGACCCATCAACAACATTAAAAGAATACTTCTCATTTGGTTCTAATTAGTTAGACATTGATAACTTCCTATAGGACTGCCATCCGGAATTTTAGGGGCGTTGGAAACTTCAAATTCTTCAGGCTCTTCCTTATACTGTTCTATGGTTTTTACCATTTCTTTTGAAAAGCTGTCGGATTCACTTCTGTATTTCTTTTCGAAATCTGAGATGGTTTCATTCACCATGCCTTTCACCTGTGGAAAAACATTTTTATTCAAAGCTAGTTTGAATAACTGCTGTAGCGTTTGGTATTGTAATATGCGTTCAATTTCAGCATGATAGGCCGACTTATTATCCTCGGAAAAGGCCTTGTCCGTAAGCCCCGATAATACATCGTTCAATCCAAGGTTTGATGGATGCAAGGCCTTTTGCTGCACCAATCTGTTGGCACGTTCCGGATGCAATAGAAGTTTTAAGGTGAGGTCGCTTGCCGTAGCGGCAGCCGCCAAGGCATCGAAAGTCACGCCCTGCTTACTTTTAAAAGATTCCCGTCCTCTCCAGTAACCATAGGCCCTTGGAGGAAACAATGCCAATTTGGTCTCAGGAATCGCCAGGGTCTCCGTATCTAAAGTTCGAAGGACCGCCTTCAAGGCCTCTTTCTGTTCTCTCTTTTGAACGGGTTTATGTTCCACTCCATTGTACCCTTTGATCAGGTAATCGTATTCCATCCCTCCAACTAATTTCACGGCGGCTTCGGTTTGATATCTATGATAAAAATACAACGGCACAAATACATCTTCCAAAACCGTGAAGGGTTCTCCGGTTCGAATATTGTCTTTCGAAAAATTTGACATCGCCGTTTCTCTGAGATCGAGCACATCATTCAATTCCTCTGATGCATTGGCACCATTGTCCCATAAATGGGCCTTTGGATGTGCCCCTCCGGAGGCCCGGGCGTCACTGTCTGTGATATAACGCAGTCCATTGGCAAAAGCACCTTCCAATATTCCATTCAGATAAGCCTCTTCAGAAGTTCCTTGCGGAATTTCGCTATAACTATACGCCACAGTGACCTTATCCCAATTCCCAATACCGGTGGCATAGGCATTGCTGAAATCAATCTCCCCATCTTTCACCGATAAGGTAGGATGAGGATAATCCATCACACTGGCTCTGTTTTTAGTACTTGCAGCAAAGTTATGCGCAAAACCAAGCGTGTGTCCAACCTCATGGGCAGATAACTGACGAATTCGTGCGAGGGCCATCTCCAACATGGTTTCATAATTATCGTCACGATCCTTAAAGGGTTGGTTCATCAAGGCCTGTGCAATCATAAAATCCTGGCGAATTCGTAAACTCCCCAGGCTCACATGACCTTTGATAATTTCTCCGGTTCTTGGATCGATAACACTTCCGCCATAACTCCATCCCCTTGTGGATCGATGCACCCACTGTATGACATTATAACGAACATCCATTGGATCGGCATCGGCGGGCAGAAGTTTCACCTGGAAGGCATTGCTATAACCAATATCTTCAAAAGCCTGGTTCCACCATGAGGCCCCTTCCATTAGAGCACTGCGGACGGGTTCGGGTGTTCCAGGATCCAGGTAGTAAACGATAGGCTCAACCGCCTCACTTTTATTAGCATTCTTATCTTTTTTCTTAAGTCGGTGTCGTGTGATCAGTTTCTTTTGAATGGGCTCATAAATAGGAGTTGCGTAATCCATGTAGTCCATTGAAAATGAACCACACCTGGGATCGAACATTCGAGTTGTATAATTAGAGTCCGGTAATGCAACAAAACTATGATGCTGAATCACGGAGATACTTTGCGCATCAGGAGCCACACTCCGAATATTGTTGCCTGTAGGCTCACCGGTAAAGGTGAGCAAGGCCTCAAATTCTACGTTTTTCGGAAATGCTTTGGTACGTTCCATCCAAAGGGTATTCCTTGTTTTGTCGAGTTTATAATTTCCTTGTTTTTGCGATTTTAAGCGACGGGCAACATTATGAGCATCGCGCATTAAGAACGGGGTAAAATCAATAATAAATTTGCCCTCCTTTTCTTCTTTGATCGGAAATCCAAATAGCACTGATTTTGCAAATGCCTCCGAAATTGACTTCCGCTCCAACTCATTTTCCGAGTTGGCACGAAACTTCAAATTGGGTTGCATCAATAAAATTTTGTTACCGCTTTTGACAAACTTAACTACTGCCTGATCTCCCAGCTGACCCCTATCCAAGCCAATATCGTTAGATCCAAGGCCGGTTCGCAAGGATCGAACGTATAGAAATTCCTCATCAACCTTATCTACTTCAAGATAAATACTGCCCTCGTCTTCGGCATAATAAAAGGTAAAGAATCCATTAAAAGCTTCGATGTTTTTCTCAGTATCTAAGAATTGTGCTGAAATAGTTTGGACACCGACGAGAATCAGTAATCCTGTTAGTAAGTTTTTCATTTCACGATCTCCCTTTCGTTACAATTTCTAAAACTACTAAAAAATAAGTCAAAATCATTTCAGCCTAAAAGTTTAATCCTATTTTTGCGGTATCAATTCTGAAAAATGATTACAACCGATCAACTTAAAGATCTTAGAAATCGCCTGGATGCGTTAAGGAGGTACCTTTGACATTGAAGGGAAATCCATAGAAATCTCCAACGACGAAGAGAAAACCTACGACCCCAATTTCTGGAACAATCCAAAGGAGGCCGAAGCATTTATGAAGCAACTGCGCTCAAAGAAACAGTGGGTGGCAGATTATGAAAACGCCGTAAATCTCACTGATGACGCGGATGTTATCTACGAATTTTTTAAGGAAGGTGAAGGTACTGCAGAAAATGTCGAACAACGTTTTCAAAATGCTTTCGATGCTATTGAATCTCTCGAATTCAAGAACATGCTGAGCGCTGAGGGTGACGATCTAAGCGCAGTTTTGCAAATTACTGCTGGAGCAGGAGGAACGGAAAGCTGCGATTGGGCTCAAATGCTAATGAGGATGTATCTCATGTGGGCGGAAAAAAACGGATATAAGGTCAAAGAACTCAATTTCCAGCCCGGGGATGTGGCCGGGATCAAAACAGTCACTCTTGAAATTGACGGAGAGTATGCCTTTGGCTGGTTGAAAAGTGAGAATGGAGTCCACCGTTTGGTACGCATCTCACCGTTCGACAGCAATGCAAAACGGCATACCAGTTTTGCCAGTGTTTATGTGTATCCGCTGGCCGATGATTCTATCGAAATAGAGATCAATCCTGCTGAAATATCCTGGGACTTCGCCAGAAGTAGTGGTGCCGGAGGACAGAATGTGAACAAAGTCGAAACCAAGGCCATACTTACGCATCACCCTAGTGGGATTGTTATTCATAATTCGGAAACCCGCTCTCAGTTGGAAAACAGGGAGAAAGCCATGCAAATGCTGAAATCCCAACTTTATGAAATCGAACTCAGGAAGCAACAAGCTCAGCGGGCGGCCATTGAGGATAGCAAAATGGCAATCGAGTGGGGTTCGCAGATCAGGAATTATGTTTTACACCCTTATAAATTGATCAAAGATGTACGAACAGCCTACGAAACCGGAAACACGGATGCAGTGCTGGACGGGGACATCAATGCATTCCTGAAGTCGTACCTTATGATGACCGGGCAGGGAGAAAAGAGCAATGAGCTTTAATCTACCTGAACTGCCGGTACTTCAATCGCACATTTTTGTTATGAAATCCGAATAAAACGCCAGAAAAGTAATAAGTTTGGTAGAAGAAGTATTGAAACTAACCAAATGAAAGACATATTATTGGCGGTCCTCGGATTGCTTATAATCGTAATCGCGGTGAGAATCTATCATTATTCGGACAGAAACTTCGATCCCGATAATAAACAGAGATCCAAAGGTTTTGAAATTGCCGTGATGTTGGTAATTATAGGAATTACCATTATTGCCTTCGCACTTAATTCTATTTTCTATTGAGTTATTTTCTGAAACAATTGAAATTAAAAGACTGCTTCACTTTTCGTGCTGAAATGAGCCATGAGGTGTTTTTAGATCGACTCAAGCAAAATGTGGACCATGGGGATGTGAACTTCACATCAGAAGCATTCGAACACTTTGAATCTAGGGAGAATAATTTAAAAGGGATCATTACCGATTCAACATTTCAGATCAAAAAACGGCGGGGTTGGTTTGATATTCATTTGAGTAAGGCCATCGCTAATGGAACATTTCAGCAAAATGACAAAGGAATAAAAATCGAAGGATGTATTAATAGTTTTAGAAAACGAATGTATTTCTATTATGGGTTTTTAATCCTGATGTATTTGTTTCTTTTATATATCTTTTATTTCTCTAATGCTAAAACAAATTTCGCACCTACGGCATATCGAAGTGGAATAATCAGCCTGGCAATTCTTACCTTGATTCCCTATTTGCTGATGGTAAAAAGTACTCGCCGACTCAAAAAACTATTGTTGGAATTATTTCAAAAAATCTCAAAGGAATGAATTCAAATATTGAAACCGTAATATTCGACCTGGGAGGCGTTCTCATCGATTGGAACCCGGAATATGTATATCTCAAAGAATTTAGGGGAAACCGTGACAAGATGAACTGGTTCTTAAATGAAATTTGCGCCTGGGATTGGAATGCCAACCAGGACGCAGGCTATCCACTGGCCAAAGCTACTGAAGAACGTATTGCCCTTTACCCGGAACATAAAGAACTTATCGAGATGTATTATGGACGTTGGGAAGAGATGCTCGGTTTTACTCATGATGATACCCTGGAAATTTTAAAAACGCTTGTGGACAGTCCGCATTACAGGGTGTATGCCTTGACCAATTGGAGTGGTGAAACCTGGCCGAAGGCTCTTGAAAAATTTGAATGGCTGCAATGGTTTGAAGGCATACTGGTGAGCGGAAATGAAGGAATGAGAAAACCTTTTCCCGAGATCTATGAGTTACTTCTGAATCGCTTCAACATCAACCGGAATAAAGCAGTTTTTATAGACGACAGTGCCAACAATGTACAAGGGAGCGAGAAGGTAGGATTGAAGGCCTTATATTTTACTACCGCGGATAATTTGAGAACCGATCTTCAACGCTTGGGAGTGAATTTATAATTCGCTAATATTGTAGTATGAAGCATTACAAGGTTGCCGTGCTGGGCCCTATCCCCAGAGATCACATTATTACACATCATAACGAGGTTATTCAGAAATACGGTTGTGCTACTCATACAGCCATAGCACTATCTAATTTAATAGGAGATGGTGGGGAGGTTATCCCCGTTACACACGTTCGAAAGCAAGACAAAGAAGCTATTTTGGAGCTGTTCGGTCCGTATAAAAATATCACGACGGACTATATCTCTTCCGAAGCCGACCAGGGAGACGTTATTCAACTAAAATTCCTGGATCAAAACAAAAGAGTGGAAACACAAACCGGGTTTATGCGGCCCATTACTCCGGAAGACGTAAAGCCTTTATTGGATTGCGAAGTTTTTGTTTGTGTTCCGGTAACCGATTTTGAAGTGCCATTGGATACTTTAAAATATATAAAAGCAAACAGCAACGCCTCCATTGTTTTTGATGCACACGGTCCTACAACTGCGCTTACAGTAAAGGGTCAACGTGTCACAAAGTTCTGGGTAGATCGTGATATGTGGCTTCCTTATATCGATGTACTGAAAATGAACCTCGAAGAAGCAAACTGTAGCTGGTTCCAAAATGAATATGGTCTCCATGAATTAAAGGATAATGAAGAAATAGCGGAATCTGAACTTCCAAAGTTTGCCAAGCATTGCCTGGAGCACGGCTTGCGATCGCTGTATGTGACGCTCGATGCCCGTGGAGTGATGGTATATACCCTTGAAAACGGCGAATTGAAAGAAGAATTTGTTCCCTCGGTTCGGGTGGATAAAGTGATCGACACCACAGGATGTGGAGACTCGTTTGCCGGTGGAATTGCATTCAGCCTCATTAAAGAACCAATAAACTTTATCAAAGCGGCTCAATATGGCAATGCCATGGGTGCACAGCGAACACAGGGTAAAACATTTGAAGTATTCAAGTCATTGGAAGAGACCGACAAGATCATTGCGAAGACTTATAACGAATAGTCCAAACTAGAGATTTTTTCTTCATTTCTATCTTCCGGAATTTCTACTGGAGATCGCAAAATATTTGTTGCGAATTGGGTACTTTTACCAAAAGCCTGACTGTTGAAAGCTGCGACTGTTGCACAACTAAAGAAAGAACTAAAATTCAGATCTTCGGACGAACTGGAGGCCTTGTGTTTGCGTTTGGCTCGGTTCAAAAAAGAAAACAAGGAACTACTCACCTACTTGCTTTTTGAGGCGGAAGATGAAGAAAACTATGTGAAGGAGGTAAAATCGTATATCGACGAACGCTTTACCGAGATCAATACCACTAGTTTTTATTATATCAAAAAAAGCGTTCGAAAGATTCTAAGAGAAACAAAAAAGTTCATCCGCTATTCGAATGCTAAAGAAACAGAAGTTGAGTTGCTATTGCACTTCTGTGAGACCCTTTTAGATATGACACCAAGTATTCGAAGGAACAGAACGCTTATGAACTTGCTGGACAGGCAATGTCTTCTTATTCGTAAAAAAATTGAAGGGTTGCATGAAGATCTTCAGCACGATTATAGTAATGAATTAAACCAGATAACCCATGATACCCTTTGAAATTTCGGGACTTGATCACGTAGCAATTCGGGTGGCAGATATGGAGGCATCAGCGGCCTGGTATCAAAAAGTTTTGGGGCTGGAGCGCTATGACGTTGCGGAATGGGGCCCTTTTCCAGTTTTTATGCTGAAGGAAACGTTCGGAGTAGCACTTTTTCCTGCTTCGGAAACCGGGAATTCAACTCACATTCCGAATAAAGGAATCAGGATCGATCATTTTGCCTTCAATGTGTCCTACGAAAATTTCGAAAAGGCCCGGGCCCATTATCAGGAATTGAATATTGACTTTAATTTTCAAGACCATACTTATTTTCATTCCATATATACCAGGGATCCCGATGGCCATGTCGTGGAACTTACTACCCTGTTGCCTGGAAAAGAATCTTTTTACAAAAACTCACCATTATGAAAACTCTTCCTTTATTAAAGAATACACTGCCATTATTGGTCCTGTTTTTATTCTTGTCGGGATTCATACAAACCGATCCGCTTAAATTGACAGCAGAAACAAATCATTCTACTTTGATGTTTTCAGTTCCAATTTCGAATGGCATCACCCGGGTGGTGGGTAAGTTTAATGAGTTCACTATTAATATGGACTATGTTGAAGATGATATTACTCAATCATCCATAATAGCCACGATTAAAGCTGAAAGTTTAGATACCGGAATTGATGGCAGGGATGAGCATTTACGCAGCTCCGACTTCTTTGAAACAGAAACCTATCCTGAAATCATATTCACGAGCACTTCGATTCGTAAGACCGAAGATGGCATGATCGCCATTGGTACATTGGATTTTCATGGTGTTTCAAAGGCCATGGAAATTCCTTTAGTGATGACAGGAAGGGATGGCACTAACACTTTAGGTTTTAGTGCGAGATTTATTATCAAACGCAGCGATTTCAATCTTGCCAGCGATTTCAAACACACCTCCATGGAAAACTTTATTGGTGACGATATTGAAGTGTCCCTGGATTTCTGGACGAAGAAGCGCAAAGAAAAAAAATCATCTGAATAATGACCAAGATATATCACAATCCGCGTTGCAGAAAATCGCGGGAAACCTTACAATTATTAGAATCCTTGAACGAGGACGTAACTATCGTTGAATACCTTAAAGAAGTTCCAACCCAGGAAGAGCTAAAGGAGATATTAAAACGCCTGGACATGAAACCCATGGAATTAATCCGAAAATCGGAGGCTGTGTGGAAAGAGAATTTCAAGAACAAGCAATTAACCGATAATCAATTGATCAAAGCAATGGTCGATCATCCAAAACTTATTGAAAGACCTATTGTGATCAAAGGTAACAAAGCGGCCCTGGGACGTCCTCCGGAAAATGTGAAATCCATCCTTTAAAACTTTTAACAAAAGCTTGGCAGCGCAAAATCTATAAGCTTACTACTTTCGTGCATTATTCAAGAAAATGCGCCCACTACTTCTGTTATTTTTCTTTATTTCAAGTTCGATATTAATCGGCCAAAACCGGAATTCAGGCAATAATCGACCTGATGTTCTGGTGAATGGTAAAATTGTGGAACAGGGGTCCGAACTCCCTTTGGAGTATGCCACCGTTGCCTTCATAGATCGTGAAGGAAAAGTAATTTCGGGTGGAATTTCCAACGAAAAAGGAGAATATCGCATTGAAGTTCCTGTGGGCATGTACTCGATTCAGTTCGAATTCATATCCTATAAGTCCGAAACACTCAGCAATCAACGAATCTCGAAAAGCACTACCTTACCTACAGTTTCCATGGCACTGGATTCTGAAAGTCTGGATGAAGTGGTGGTACGCGCTGAAACCACCGAAGTACAGATAAGGCTGGACAAGAAAGTTTATAATATTGGTAAAGACCTTACCACAAGCGGTGCTACGGTGAGTGATGCCCTCGATAATGTACCATCGGTAACAGTGGATGTGGACGGAACTATTGCATTGAGGGGGAATGAAAATGTCCGGATTCTGATCAATGGACGCCCGTCGGCAATCGCCGGATTTGGTTCTACCGATGCATTACGTCAATTACCGGCAGAGGCCATTGAACGCGTGGAGGTGATTACCTCTCCTTCTGCCCGATATGATGCAGAAGGTACCGCTGGAATCTTGAATATCATATTGCGTAAAGAAAAGACTTTAGGTTTGAACGGTTCTGTGCAAACCAACTTTAGCTATCCTTTTGGAAGTGGTGTGACAGGTAATATCAACCTTAGAACGAATAAGTTCAATGTGTTCAACACCACGGGGGTTCGCTATCGTGAAGTACCGGGTAATGCCAATTTCAGAAATCGTTATTTTTCAGAAAATATTGAGAATCCTACTGTGGTTGAAGATCGTGTTTTCGACCGACTACAGAAAGGATTCAACACCAATCTTGGGGTGGAATACTTTATTACTGAAACATCATCGATCACAGCATCGGGCTTCCTGCGAATGGGTGATGATGAAGATATCACCACTAATATTACCGATGAGCTCGATAGAAATAATGCTCTGGCGATTCGTAGGGATCGTATTGAGACAGAAACCGAAGAGGACAACAATTTCCAGTTCTCATTAAACTATGTGAACGATTTCAATCCTAAAGGCCATAAACTAACGGCCGATTTCCAATATGAAGTTGGTAAAGAAACCGAAACTTCTTTTATCGAGGAGTCCAATACTTTTCCTTCACTGGTTGAGCTTCCGGCCGAAGATATCACCGAAATACAAGATGAGACTGAATACTTGCTACAAGCGGATTATGTGTTACCCATTGGAGAAAACGCACAGTTCGAGGCCGGTTATCGAGGAAGATTCGAAAACAGTGTAACCGATTATCTTTTGGAAGAACAGTTGGTCACCGGAGGGCCGTTTGTGAGAAATGACAGCATATCCAATGTTTTTGATTTTACTCAAAATGTGCAAGCCCTGTATACCCAATATGGCAATAAGTTTGGGAATTTCTCCTTCTTACTGGGATTGAGAATGGAGGCTACTCGACTAAAAGGAGAGGTTACCGGAGAAGATATCACTACGAACGACGACTTTAATTTTGAATTTGACAAGGATTTGATCGGACTGTTCCCCACAGTGAATTTGGTCTATGAAATCACCGACAAAGAAAACATCACCCTTGGATACAATCGGCGGATCAATCGTCCAAGATTCTGGTTTCTTAATCCGTTTCCGTCAAGATCGAGTGAGGCCAACGTATTTCAGGGGAATCCTGGCTTAAATCCAGCGTTTGCCAGTGCATTCGATCTGGGTTATTTAAAGCGTTGGAAGAAGTTGACACTTACCACTTCGGTATATTACCAATACGAGACAGATGCGTTTGAACGAGTTCAGGAAGACACAGGCCAACTTACACCGAACGGAATACCCATTATTCGAACTATTCCAATCAACCTTTCCACAAATCGAAGAATTGGTTTTGAAGCAGCCGTTCTTTATAATCCTGCACGCTGGTTACGTTTTAATGGAAGCTTTAACTTCTTCAATTTTGAGACCGAGGGAGAATTTAATGGAATCGATTATGGTACCGAGAATCAAAGCTGGTTTGCAAGGGGAAGTGTGAAATTGACCTTACCCGGAAAGATCGACTGGCAAACCAATACATTTTACAGAGGCCCCAGAAATAATGCCCAAACTGAATCCGAAGGAATATTATCCGTGAGCCTCGCAATAAGTAAAGACATTATCAATGATAACGCAACCATTGCCTTTAACGTAAGTGATCTTTTCAATTCCAGAAAAAGAAGATCCTTCACAGAAACAGATAATTTCGTGAGTGATAGTGAATTTCAATGGAGGGAACGACAGTTTAATTTAAGTTTCGTCTATCGCTTCAACCAGAAAAAACAGCGAAACGGTCGATCTAGGAACGGAAACGGAGATTTTGATGGTGAAGGATTTGAAGGACAACCATAAAAAAAAGGGAAGCAACTACTTCCCTTTTTCATTTATATCTTAATTACGCTTCCTGCTCTTTTCGTTTGGCTTCGCGCTTTAATTTCCAATTCTCATACAACGCTCCTCCTATCCAATAAGGGATAAAAGAGATTAGAAATATCATCAACCAAAAACCGATGGTAAGGATGGTCAAGAACGCTAAAAATCCTAAGTATTGATCAAATTCAAACATATTCGTTGTATTAATTCCTGGCAAAGATAAAATGATTTTTTCAGAATTAATAACAAAAACACCCAATTTATTCACAGGAATTAAACATGTCTAATATTGAGTAAGAGGCCGTGTTTTCGTACCTTTGCAAAGTCAAAAAAACTACGATTATGGCCTATCGAATTGAAAAGGACACCATGGGTGAGGTTAAAGTACCTGCCGATAAACTTTGGGGAGCTCAAACGGAACGTTCACGCAACAATTTCAAAATTGGACCTCCTGCAACGATGCCTTTGGAAGTGGTATATGGTTTTGCCTATTTGAAGAAGGCAGCGGCCTACACCAATCACGATCTAGGAGTGCTTAGTCGGGAAAAAAGAAATCTTATTGCCCAGGTATGTGACGAAATACTGGAAGGGAAACACGACAATCAGTTCCCTCTCGTAGTTTGGCAAACAGGTAGCGGGACTCAAAGTAATATGAATGTGAACGAGGTGATCGCGAATCGAGGTCACCAATTGGCCGGGAATGTCATAGGTGAAGGCGAAAAGACCTTAGCAACTAACGATGACGTGAACAAATCCCAGTCTTCGAATGACACATTTCCCACGGGAATGCATATCGCTGCCTATAAAAAGATTGTAGAAGTAACCATTCCCGGTGTTCGGCAATTACATAAAACCCTTGTAAAAAAATCGGAAGAATTCAGTGGTTGTGTAAAGATTGGTAGAACGCACCTTATGGATGCCACTCCCCTAACCCTTGGGCAGGAATTCAGTGGTTACGCCTCTCAATTGGAACATGGCCTGAAGGCCCTTGAAAATACCCTGGACCATTTGTCTGAGTTGGCTTTGGGAGGAACCGCGGTGGGAACAGGGATCAACACCCCTAAAGGTTACGCGGAAAAAGTGGCAAAATACATAGCCAAATTCACCGGATTACCGTTTATTACCGCTAAGAACAAGTTTGAAGCGCTAGCCGCGCATGATGCCATTGTAGAATCGCACGGAGCTCTAAAACAACTGGCTGTATCACTGAACAAGATCGCCAATGATATTCGCATGCTGGCCAGCGGACCGAGAAGCGGAATTGGTGAGATCATAATACCGGCAAATGAACCCGGTTCATCCATCATGCCCGGAAAAGTAAATCCGACGCAATGTGAGGCGCTGACTATGGTTTGTGCTCAGGTGATGGGTAACGACGTTGCCATCGGTGTGGGAGGAATGCAAGGTCATTATGAGTTAAATGTTTTCAAGCCTGTAATGGCGGCCAATATATTGCAATCAGCACAGTTGCTGGGTGATGCCTGTGTTTCTTTCGACATAAATTGTGCCGAAGGAATCGAACCCAATCATGAAGTCATCAAACGCCTGTTAGACAATTCCCTAATGCTGGTAACAGCTCTCAATACCAAAATAGGCTATTATAAAGCCGCGGAAATTGCCAATACGGCCCATAGAAATGGTTCTACACTCAAGGAAGAAGCTGTAAATCTGGGGTATCTCACTGCAGAGGAATTCGACCAATGGGTCCGCCCCGAGGATATGGTTGGAAACTAAAAAATCGAACGAAATTCCCAAATTTTCGTAATTGCGCTGTAATTCCTACAATTTGTAGGAATAACGTAGTTTTTATCGACAAAAAGCAAAATTATTAGTTTAAATGTAATTTTTTGTTATATTGTCGTACCCAAATTTGAAAAACCTACTAACTATGAGGTCAGTTTTACTACTCCTTTCTTTGTTGCTATGCACCGCTGTGTTTGCAAAAAAGAAGACGTATAGTGCCGACATTACCGCTAAGAGTATTAGCGTTAAAACCATTGAAAACACTATACTTAGCGCCCAAACTGGTTCAGAATTTAACGGTCCAAATGCGGTTCTCAATCCGTCATTCTACAGTTCCCCCGTCGACGGTATTCATTATGCCAACGATAGTTTTTTGTTTTCCGACAATTTATTTGGTTTTGAAGAAAATTCCTACAATTTTGTAGCAAACGACTCGGGAAGTGGAAGTTATCTTCTAACCACATCACCATCTACTCGGGAAACAGCCTCCGAAGATACCCAGATCATTTTCCGACAAGGAATGTATTATGGTTTTGCTATCATGCTGGTATTGTTAAACCTGGTATGCTTCTTTCTGTTTGAAGAAAAGACATTCCTGTATTATTCCTTCGCATTGGCGAGTATGTCCCTTTTGCTTTTCTATAGTGACGGACTATTCTCCCTCATGGGAATAGATACATCAAACGCATTATACCTGAATCAATCATTACTACTGCTCGGGGCGGTTTCGTTTGGAGCCTTGTTCGCTTCCAAATACTTAACCCTCGATGAGGTCTTCCCGAAAGTGAAGTACATCACTTTGTCACTTGTGGGTGTATCCATGATAAGTTTATTCTTTGCCTGGAGTGCACAAAATGAAGTGTTTGTCAATATTACGAACGTAACACTCTTCTCTGTGGTAGCCCTCTATTTTGTGATGGGTGTTTCTTTGTTCAGCAAAAAAAATTACCCGAAATTCTTTGTGATCGCGACATTTATCCCTGCGTTATTCGCGCTGGATTTCTTTGTGTTGAACCCAATAGGAATTGATTTTCTGGCAACACAAACAACGCATATTAAAGCGGCAGCTATTGCTGAAATGCTTATCCTAACCTACGCCATCATGTACCGCATGCAGGCCATAAAGGAAGAAAATGCATTACGTCAGGCTGAATTACGAATTTTCCTGAAACGACAAGAGGCTCTTGCCACGCGTCGGAAAACAGAGAAGCTTGTAGAGGAGGTATATCTAGAGAACCTCATCATGCACTACGACCTGGATGGTTTAGAAATTAAACTACTTCAATACATCTCGGAAGGGAAAGACAATTCTAAAATCGCAAGAAAGCTCAAAACCAATGAGCATGAAGTGGAAGAATTGACCAAAGAACTCTATGAGAAATTAGAAATCAGTGAACAGATCAGGCAGGACTACCGTATGGTAGACGCCCAGCCGGATTATATTTATAATTAGTATTCTCCAAATCAACTCAGAAAAGGATAAGCGTTGCTTATCCTTTTTTTGTATAATGATTTCTATACTGAATAAAGGAAGCGATACTTAAAACCCCAACGAAGGCCAGAATATAGAACACAAAACTTGGCGTCACAGGTACATCTCCGCTTGCGTAAGAGTGTAGCCCGGTTAAATAGAAATTGACCCCGAAATAAGTCATCATGATCGAGGCGAAAGCTATAATCGCCAGGAAATTAAAGGTCCATCTTCCCCTCAATCCAGGAACCAGTCGGGCGTGTATTACAAAAGCATAGACCATGATGCTGATCAATGCCCATGTTTCCTTTGGATCCCATCCCCAGTAACGACCCCAGCTTTCGTTGGCCCATTGACCTCCAAGGAAGTTTCCGATGGTGAGCATCACCAGACCCACGGTGAGGGCCATTTCAGTAATGATCGTAATCTCTTTGATATTAAGGTCCATTTTAGCTTTATTCTTTTTGGTAGTGAACACCATAAGTAGCAACGCAACGATACCCAGTATCCAACCCAGGGTAAACGGCCCATAACTAGCCACAATTACCGCAACGTGGATCATTAACCAATAACTGTCCAATACCGGTTGTAGGTTAGCGATCGTAGGGTCCAGCCAGCTTAAATGTGCCACCCATAGCAGTATGGAAGCGACAAAAGCCGTTGATGCGACCGTTAGGTCACTTTTTCTTCCAAACGCCAGGCCAAAAAATACCGTCGCCCAACTCACATAGATCACACTTTCATAGGCATCGCTCCAGGGAGCATGACCACTGATATACCATCGTGCGGCCAGACCAACTGTCATTATCACGAAAAGCGCCCAGATACAGACTTTACAAAATTTCACCAGGAAATTGATCAATTTGTTTTCATTGAAGATTTGAACGATGATAAAGATGAACATAAACACCCCAAACATAGCATAATAATGATAAAGCCTGTTGAATATGTTTGCTTTGTTATAAGTGATTTCTGCCTTTACCTTGCTATCCGAGAGCATCACTTCACTACCGTATTTCTTCTGGTAATTGGTAATACTTTCGAGATATTCGTCTGCCTTGGAATAATCTCCTGATTCTCTTGCTTTTTGCAAGCTCTCAAAATACAACGGCAGGATGCTTTTGGTATATAAAGAATCCATGCCTTTCAGATTGGCTTCTCCCAGTTCCGGGTAAGAAACCCATTTATTGTTCAAATCCCCGGGGATCGGAAATACCTTCAGAATTGAACCACTAAGTGCTTCGTTCAACAGGTAAGTCTTCTCGTATAGTTTGATAAAGTCCTTTTCAAACTGATTCGGATTGGCCTTGGACGTTGCCTCTTCGAGATAAGGGGCGATCTTACTATTCCCTTTTTCATCGAACAAATCGATCAGGGATACTTTGGTCTTATCCAGGGCAACCCCCAAAACTTTTTTTATACTGTCATTTCTCCAGTCGAGTTTTACTAAGGGTGTTTCATACCACACGAATGGGAACTCGGTCATGGAAAGGAATACCTGGTTGGCATCCAATTCGTTGTATTTGTCCTTACCACTGACCTTTCTAAGCAATTCGCTTGCGAAGGTGTTTATGGGTTTCATCCTACCGTTATCCTGGATAACGAGACGCGCAAATTTATCTGCATGCTCCTTGCTCACCATGTTGGCAGCAAACACCGAGTCTATTTGCTGCACCGTAGCCTTTTTAGGGCTATGGGGTTCATTCTGTGCTACTGCGGAGAGTGAAAATAATAATAAGAGAACTGTAGTGATCTCTGCCTTTTTCTTTTTTACTTTTTCGAGGAATCTCTTTAGGTCGGCGAAGCGTGTTTTTCTATCGAAAAGAATCGCCATTAACCCAAAATATAATAGAAAATACCCAATGTAGGTGATCCAGGTACCCCAAAAATCATGGTTTACGGAAAGTACAGTTCCTTTTTCATCCGGGTCGAATGAAGCCTGGAAAAATCGATATCCACTCTCGTCCAAAACATGATTCATGAAAATATCGTAGTCGTAGAATTCGGTCTCGGAAGTATTGACTGTAATTTTACTTTTATAGGCGGAATACGCTTTCTCAGTTCCGGGGTACTTATCGGCAATAAAATCATTAAGTGTAATGCTGAAGGGTAGCTCATATTCTTTAGAACCGTACGTCATGTGAACTTTCAGCCCACCAACATCCACGCTGGTAGGGTCTGGAGTGACGCCCTTCCCTCCTATTAATTCAACAGTCTTTGTTTCACCATTCGAACTCACATCCAGGATCAATCCGTCTGTATTGGTCTTTTCACCTTCGGGTGCTTTTATCACACCGTATCGTCCTTTAGATAACGGATCCGGAAATACGAATGCCATTCCTGCCACCTGGTAGAGCGAACGAAGATTTAATTCCTGTATACTATCGGCTGTAACAGCGCCCTGTTTCTGATCAGCCATTCGCATGTAAGTCCCTTCAAAAGGAGTAGATATCCGATACCCTTCCGCCTCATCGTAAAAAATATTGATAGCACCGGGTGTTTCATTATTAAGCGCAAATAACACATTGTGGATGTTCACTACCTGGCCTTTCTCAATATAATGCTCATGCCTCTTTCCATCTCCTGCTTCCACGATCTTGAGGTATTCTTCTCCATCTTCAGATGCAATCAAACCTTCCTTGGCGTTTTGAATGAAATCCCTGTATTGAATGGTAACCGGTTGCTGATTATAATCGGTTTGAATGGAAAAGTCATTGTTCAGCCGTTCCGAGAGTCGCAATTTCTTAAGTGGAAGTTTCCGCCGCTGCGGGACTCCATTCACCATATAATCGCCATCAATAAAGACATTGAGATGAGTATCTTCAGAAAGAAAAGTATTCTCTGTGGCTCCCTCCCTAATATGCATCACCCCTTCATAACCAATATATCGGGTTACAAAAGCACCTACGAGTATCAAAATAAAGGCAAGGTGTAATGTTAAGGTAGCCCACTTGGCCTTCTTGTAAAGCCTGTACCGGAAAATATTTCCAACGAAGTTGATCACGAACAACACATGGATCAATTCAAACCACCAGGCGTTAAATATGAGTTCGCGCGCGTATGGAGAAGGCGGCCTGTCAAAACCTCTGTCCATGAAGGTCCCGATCGCCATAGCAACAGCATAAACGATGAATAAAATAGCGGTAAGTCGGGTT
>WUAI01000028.1 GCA_009827225.1 Flavobacteriaceae bacterium
CAGATATATCAGCATAACAGCTAACAACACGAAACCGGCGGTTAAGAAAACATCGTAAATGCCGAAAATTATTTCCACTATTAGCCAAACCAACAATACGAGTCCCTGAATCACAATCCCCAAACCATGTCCCTTTGATTTTTGAAGGGTCATGATAAAAACGATGAACGCCAATAATCCATTAGCGACAAAAAGAATGATCCCCGGAATTAGAAAATCATTGAAGGGTGTGTTTTTCAGAAGGTCCACCGTCCACCCCAATTTTGCTCCACTGAGGTCACTCAAAAGGCCATAACTTCCATAGGTTGCAGAAAGACCGAGTAGCGCCAACAGTATCATGGCCCATATTCTTAGAATCTTTATCATAATCTCCCCCTTTAGTTCTTTTGATTGCGCCTTTGCGCTCTTTTTTCCTCTCGTTCTTGTTTCTTAAAGTAACCTCTAAACAGAAAGTTCTGACGCATGGCGTCCATATTTTCATTGAATTTCTGTGCGCTCTGTTTTATCTCAATCATAGTCGAATCTATGTTTCGCACAAATTCCTTATCTGATGTGAGGTAGTCTATAGCCCCTTCTCCATTTTTGAACTTCCCGATTACGGTATTCAGATCGTCCGTGATAGTATTGATCTCTCGACTGGATGATTCCAGGTTTGCCAGTATCGTCTTCATTTTTTCACCCGATATGCTATCGGTAAGCAAGACATTGGCCACACTTTGCGTTTCGGTAATGGTAGCGATATAATTATTTAATTCGGCCATGGTGCGAGAGGCATCCATGCTGGACTTTTTTAACTGATATACCGTTTGTTTAACATCATTGGCCATGATCGAATCGTTGATCAACATTCCAAGGGTTCCTTTACCTTCGATGATCTCGGTAGTGATCTTCAACAAATCTGCTGTAAGTAACGCGGCATTTTCATTGGTTACGTTCAAAGTGGTAAGCATGTCGTCCGTACCAATTCGACTGTATGTGCTAATCGTATCTCCGGAAACCACAGATTGCAATTTGCTTTCCCTGGGTATGATATTCACGATCATGTTGCCCACCAATCCGTCCGATCCTATGGTGGCGACTGCGTCTTTTTTGATATGATGGCTCACATTTTCCTTGATCAGCATTTCGACAAGTATCAAGGTGTCATTCTCCATGGCGATCTTATTTACAGTTCCAACATCGATCCCCGAATACCTCACATTATTCCCAAGTTGGAGCCCATTAACATTGGAAAAAAGGGCGTTGAGTTTAATATTCTTCCCAAAAAGATTCTGCCGATTCCCAATAAAATAAAGGGCCACCACCAATAAGAGTGTTCCTAAGACGATGAATATTCCCAATTTCATTTTTTGTGCTGCCGATTTTCTCATAGTTCCGTCATTTATTGTTTGAAAAAGGCTTTTACTTTTGGATCTTCATTAGCTACTAATTCGGCGTAGGTTCCTTCCGCATAATTAATTCCGTCGATCAATAAAATGATCCTATTTGATATCACTCGCGCGCAGTCCACATCATGCGTAATAATCAACGAGGATGTTCCGTATTTCTTCTGAATAGATCGCATCAACTGGATGATCTCCTTCGCCGTGATAGGATCCAAACCTGTGGTAGGTTCATCATATAATATGATCTTCGGTTTTAGAATGAGTGCCCTGGCCAAAGCAACCCTCCTTTTCATACCACCGGAGAGTTCAGCAGGCATTAAGTCTATGGCATCGACCAGCCCTACATTCTCCAATGCTTCGATGACCAGTTCTTCTGTCGATTCCTGCATATTCAATTTCTCCTTATGTCTCCGAAGCGGAAATTCGAGGTTCTCACGAACCGTCATGGAATCATACAAAGCACTCCCCTGGAACAAGAACCCTATTTCGGTGCGTAAAAGATCCAACTCTTTCTGGCCAATTTCCACAATATTCTGATCCTTGATTTGAATGCTTCCACCATCAGCCTGCATCAAACCCACAAGGCACTTGATCATGACCGATTTACCCGAACCCGACTTCCCCATCACTACCAGGTTTTCCCCCTCATACAATTTAAGATTGAATCCTTTGAGAACATGGTTGTCGCCAAAACTCTTTTTCAAGTCTTTGAGTTCTAATACGGTTTTTATGTCTACGGAAGTATTCATATTTCAAAGAATATATCAGAAACAAATACTGCAATAAAATCGATAACAAACAACAACATGGAGGTGAAAACCACCGCAGAATTGGAAGCTTCACCCACTCCCACAGTTCCTTTCTTACAATGATATCCCTTATAACAACCAACCAATCCAATGGCATAACCAAAAAAGAAGGACTTTACAGTGGCAGGAATCACATCGCTAAATGCCAATGCGTCAAACACTTTATTAAAATAAAGTTGAAAGGACACACCTCCTTTTAGGTTTTCAACCAAAGCCGATCCCACCATGGCGATAGCATCGCCAAAAATCACCAATAGCGGTAGCATAAGTGTCGCCGCGGTTATTCGGGTCACCACCAGGTATTTAAATGGATTCGTTCCGGAAACCTCCATCGCATCGATCTGTTCCGTAACCCGCATGGAACCTAACTCTGCTCCAATCCCGGAACCAATACGTCCGGCACAAATGAGAGCGGTGATCACTGGACCAATTTCCCGGACTATTGAAATACTCACCATGGAAGGCATCCAGGACTCGGCGCCAAACTCCATTAATGTAGGGCGTGATTGCAAAGTAAATACCAACCCAAGAATGAATCCGGTAACCCCAACAAGGAGCAACGATCGGTTGCCCATATTGTAGCACTGTCGCAATAATTCCTTAAACTCAAACGGTGGCGTAAATACCTCTCGGAGATATCTTCCGGAAAAATAGGACATGTCGCCAATTTCTATGAAAAAGGCCTTGAGTTTATCGATAAATACCGGGGTAGTAGTCATAATATCCTGGTAATCTGAACAATCAAAGATAGATTTGACCCCAGGCTGTGGAAATGATAAAAATCAGGTGAAGATTTATGCGCTACTGACCAAAATCATTGAATTTCAACAAGATTTGGGTCAAATTCGCAAAAATTCATTTTATGAGAACCACCCTGAACATACAAAACCTTAAATGCGGCGGGTGCGAAAATCAGGTATCCACGCAAATATCGAAGATCGAAGGGATCTCTGATGTGGTTGTTTCCAATGAACAAGATACCGTGAGTTTTGATTATAACCGATTGTCCCGGGTTGAAGAAGTAATCAACCAACTCGCAAAAATGGGGTATCCCTTGGTAGGAGATAAAAACACACTGGGCCAGAAAGCAAAATCATATGTAAGCTGCATGGCAGGTAGGATGCAGAAATAGATCCTCCGACATACTTTAAAAAGAAAGCGAGCTTCATCTGATATAGTGGAATTCAATGGCAAAGCCATTGTTCCCTTTAAGCTCCGCTTGAAAGCCAAAAAAAGAAACAACTCCGGCGGGATTCAATGGCAACGCCATTGTTCCCTTCAAGCTGCACTTGAAAGCCAAAAAAAGAAACAACTCCAGTGGGATTCAATGGCAGAACCATTGTTCCCTTCAAGCTTCGCTTGAAAGCCAAAAAAGAAACAACTCCAGTGGGATTCAATGGCAATGCCATTGTTCCCTTCAAGCTCCACTTGAAAACCAAAAAAGAAACAACTCCAGTGGGATTCAATGGCAAAGCCATTGTTCCCTTCAAGCTCCGCTTGAAAGCCAAAAAAAGAAACAACTCCAGTGGGATTCAATGGCAAAGCCATTGTTCCCTTCAAGCTCCGCTTGAAAGCCAAAAAAAGAAACACTTCGACTCACTTCAAAAAGAAAGCGAGCTTCCTTTTTGAAGCTCGCTCGTGTTTCACCTTTTTTTGGCTTATCGTACCTTGGGTGGGAATCGAACCCACACTCCCGAAAGAACTGGATTTTGAATCCAGCGCGTCTACCAATTCCGCCACCAAGGCAAAGTGGACGGCAAAAATAAACAATTATTCCAAAATTGTTAGTAATTCACTAAAGCATTTTTGCAATTTAGATTTCTAGAATTTTACATTTGTAGCAAATAAAGTCCACATTATGCCAACCCACATTCCCGAACCCAAAATTTTCCCTTGTAAGCAAAGTCAGGATCTGGCGCAAGCCATTGCCAAATCGTTTGGCGCCGATCTAGGAAATGTAATTACGTCCACCTACAGTGACGGTGAGTTTCAGCCTTCATTCGAGGAATCTGTTCGAGGAAGCAGGGTGTTTATTATTGGGTCCACACATCCCAACAGCGATCATTTAATGGAAATGCTGTTAATGCTGGATGCTGCTAAGAGAGCCTCCGCAAGACATATTACGGCAGTGCTTCCTTATTTTGGATGGGCACGACAGGACAGAAAGGATAAACCGAGAGTTCCAATCGCGGCTAAGCTGGTTGCCAAAATGCTGGAAACGGCTGGTGCCACTCGAATTATCACCATGGATTTACACGCGGATCAAATTCAAGGCTTTTTTGAAAAGCCGGTGGATCATTTGTTTGCATCTACGATTTTCCTACCGTACCTCAGGTCCTTGAATCTCGATAATCTCACCATTGCTTCTCCGGACATGGGAGGATCGAAAAGAGCCTATGCGTATTCCAAGGCTATGGAAAGCGATGTAGTAATATGTTACAAGCAACGCGCCAAGGCCAACGTGATTTCTCACATGGAGCTCATCGGTGATGTAAAAGGTAAAAATGTAGTGTTAGTAGACGATATGGTGGATACCGCCGGAACGCTCACCAAAGCTGCCGACCTCATGATGGAACGAGGTGCATTAAGCGTTCGTGCCATTTGTACACACCCTATTCTTTCCGGTAATGCCTACGAACGACTTGAAAATTCCAAACTTGAAGAATTGATAGTGACCGATTCGATTCCGGTGAGGCAAGAAAGCTCGAAAATTCGTGTGCTTACCTGTGCCGATTTGTTTGCTGACGTTATGAGAAGCGTCAACGAAAACAAGTCGATCAGTTCGAAGTTCTTAATGTAAATCCAGCTAAGGGATTACGTGGAATTATTGCCTCTTAATTAATCCTTTATTTTCTTCAGGATTTTAAGAAAAAACCATACATTTGCAGCCCTCTAACAGATTAGAAGTTAGCGGATATTTAATTAAACATTTAAAAATGAAATCAATTACAATCAACGGATCTCAAAGAGAAAGCGTGGGCAAGGTAGCGACCAAAGCCTTACGTAATGCTGGAAAGGTTCCCTGCGTTGTTTACGGAGGAGAAGCACCAATACACTTTTCGGCAGACGAAATTGCATTCAAGAACTTGGTGTACACTCCTGACGTACACACAGTTGTAGTTGCATTAGAAGATGGAACAAGTGTGGAATGTATCCTTCAGGACATTCAATTCCACCCGGTTTCCGATCGTATTTTACACATCGATTTCTACCAAATCTTCGATGATAAACCTGTAATGATGGAAATTCCTGTTAGAATTACAGGAAACGCCAAAGGGGTTAGAAATGGTGGAGTGTTACGAATCGTAAATCGTAAACTTCGAGTAAAAGCACTTCCTGCAGATTTACCGGATTTCATCGAGGCAGATATTACCGAGATGAAAATCGGATCGAAAATGTATGTGACCGAAGTCCCTCAGGAAAATTTCAAGATCATGCACGTAGACAATGCCGTAATATGTCAGGTGAGAACCTCGCGTACCGCCATTGTGGATGAAGTGGAAGAAGATGAGCTTGAAGAAGGAGCAGAAGGAGCAGAAGGAGCGGAAGGAGCAGCAGAAGGAGCAGCACCTGCAGCAGAAGGAGCCGCTCAGGAAGCAGCACCTGCAGGAGAATAAATCTTCTCACAATATTAAACTTAAAGCATCTCGTTTTCGGGATGCTTTTTTTATTTTTACTGAAATATAACACGCTGAATGCTCTCTTTTTTCAGAAAACTATTTTCTTCAGAAAAAAATAAATCATACACCGAAGGGGATCCTATGAAAAAATTTCTAATTGTGGGCTTGGGCAACATCGGTCCGAAATATGAAAACACCAGGCACAATATAGGTTTTAGAATTGTAGATTTTTTGGCGGCTCAATACGAATCCGAATGGGAAACGGTCAAATTAGGTACGGTAACAACCTTCAAGAAAAAAGGCCGGACTTTTCTCCTTTTGAAACCCAGCACCTATATGAATTTGAGTGGCAAGGCGGTTAAATATTGGCTGACCAAAGAGAAAATTCCACTGGAAAACCTTCTGGTGGTTGCAGACGACCTCAACTTACCATTTGGTACCATTCGCATAAAAACAAAAGGAAGTGACGGAGGACACAATGGATTGAAAGACATTCAGGATGTGCTCCAAACCACCAAATACAGTCGGTTCAGGTTTGGGATCAGTGATGATTTTAGCAAAGGCCGGCAGGTGGATTATGTATTGGGAGAATGGAATGAAGAAGAACTTTCAAAATTGAAAGAAAGACTGGAAATGGCTCAAAAAGCCATCGAATCCTTTGGCCTGGCCGGGGTAAATATAACTATGAACACCTTTAACGGAAAGTAAATTGAAGGAATACACCTCAGCATCAAAATACAACAACACGCGAGGGTGTGTGGTAACCATTGGCACGTTCGATGGGGTTCATATCGGGCACAAGGCCATTCTTAAAAAACTGGTAGAAAGTGCAGAGCAAAAGGACCTGGATTCAGTATTGCTTACCTTTTTCCCACACCCCAGGATGGTGCTACAGGGAGACAAACAATTGCGATTGCTCAATACCATTTCAGAAAAAAGAGAACTTATCGAAAAGGAAAGTGTGGATCATTTTGTGGTTCATCCTTTTACCAAAGAATTTTCCAGGCTTACTGCTGTGGAATATGTTCGTGATATCCTGGTCAATCAATTGAATGCGAAGAAGATCATCATTGGTTATGATCATCGCTTTGGCCGAAACCGTACATCGAATATTCAGGACTTACGAGAATACGGTGATACCTATGGTTTTGAGGTCGAGGAAATAAGTGCCCAGGAACTGGATGAAGTGGCGGTGAGTTCAACGAAAATTCGTAATGCACTACATATTGGCGATATTGCCACAGCAAATCGTTATCTGGGGTATCCTTATATGTTGAATGGAACAGTTATTCATGGTAAAGGAATTGGCAAATCCTTTAAATACCCTACTGCCAATCTTCACGTTGGGGCACATTATAAACTAATCCCACCCAAAGGAGTGTATCTGATACGTACGAAGTTCCTGGACCAGAATGTGTATGGATTAACAAGCATTGGTACGAATCCTACGGTTGGGGGAACCGATCTCACCATTGAGACCCACTACCTGGATTTTGAGAAAGATCTCTATGGGCAATCCCTGAGAATCGAATTTATCACTCATATCAGGGATGAAGAAACATTTGACACCACACAGGAATTAATTGCAGCAATTGGCGATGATGAGAAATTCGCCAGAAACTTCTTGAAGACCTATGACCCAACTGCTATTTAAAAAAGTAGATAACACCGGACTCATTCTCTGGCGACTTGCCTTCGGGCTATTGATCACTATTGAGGCGTTCGGCGCCATGGCGACAGGCTGGGTAAGAAGGGTATTTATCGAGCCAGATTTCACTTTTAACTTCATCGGATTTGAATTTCTACAACCCCTTCCGGGAAATGGAATGTATTTCTATTTCACCCTGATGGGAATATTTGGAATCCTTGTTACCATCGGGTACAAATATCGCTATGCGATGGCCGGATATGCGTTGATGTGGAGTAGCGTATACCTCATGCAAAAAACCTCGTACAACAACCATTATTACCTGATGATGTTGCTTTGCTGGATCATGGTTTTCCTTCCAGCACACACCTGGTTCTCGGTAGATGCCAGGAACAATGCCAAACTTAAAAGTCCGGCGGTAGGACGCTGGGTATACCTGCTGGTAATCCTTCAAATCTGGATCGTCTATACCTATGCCACGGTGGCGAAATTATA
Organism: Flavobacteriaceae bacterium; assembly: GCA_009827225.1. GTDB lineage: Bacteria > Bacteroidota > Bacteroidia > Flavobacteriales > Flavobacteriaceae > Aureisphaera. Next base: position 7,958 of record WUAI01000028.1, read on the forward strand.
TCCCGCATGGCTGGATGCCAGTGTGGCCGAACTATTTATGAAAGGTAAAAAGGACTACTGGCTCATCGGAGATTTTCTACAACTCAAATGGGTTCACTATTCCATCGCTTATGTGGGCATTTTCTTTGATCTGTTGATCGTTCCTGCTATGTTGTGGAAGCGCACCCGATTGGCAGCCTTTTGTATCTCATTGTTTTTCCATCTCTTTAATTCGGTGGTATTTCAAATAGGAATCTTTCCTTATATGTCTATTGCCTTCGCGTTCTTCTTTTTCTCTTCGGAAACTTTACAAAAACGATTCCTTCCGAAGAAACCCTTGTACTCCGGAAACGAAATAGAAATCCCCAAATACAAATCGGCTTTACTAACAGTGTTTTCCATATATTTTGTAATCCAGATTGCATTGCCTCTGCGACATTGGTTCATAAAAGATGATGTACTTTGGACCGAAGAGGGTCATCGCCTAAGCTGGCGAATGATGCTGAGGAGCCGTTTCGGACAACTAATGATATGGACCGTTGATAAGGAAACCGGACAGAGAAATAATTACCCTTATCGCAACATGGTTTCCAAAAAACAGTACCGTTCAGTAAAAACCAAACCCGATCTGATGTGGCAACTTGCTCAGCGCATTAAGAAAATTGAAGCTGAAAAAGGAAACGATGTTGAAGTTTATGTCACTTCCAAAGTAAAAATCAATGATGGATTTTACTATCCCTTTATAGATCCGGAAGTCGATCTTACTTCAGTACCCTGGCAGCATTTCAGTCATCATGAATGGATCTTGCCCTCTCCTGAAAACTATTACGAGTCTCCACTAAAGAAAAAAAAGGCAGCGGAAGAGGAATAGAGTGTAAAATTGTTGCTTAGCATTTTCCCGAACAACCATTTTCCCTAACTTTGCCACCTTAAATCCTACGGAACATGTTACAGGTTCATAGCATACGAGAAAATAAGGAGGCATATGTCGACGCATTGGCCAAAAGAGGTCTGGATGCGAAGGAACTTTTAGATGAAGTTTTAAAAGCAGACGAAACCCGTCGTGCCACACAAGCAAAACTCGATGAAACACTGGCTGAAAGCAATACTTATTCAAAAGAGATTGGGATACTTTTCAAAAACGGAGAAGTAGAGAAAGCCAATGAACTGAAGGCCAAAACCAGTGCGTTAAAAGAAGCTTCCAAAGAACTGCAAGACCAGTTGAATGAAGCGGCCAACACCTTAACGGAGTTGCTGTACACCTTGCCCAATATCCCCAATGAACTGGTTCCCGCCGGTACGGATGAAAATGATAATGAAGAGGTCTTTAAAGAAGGGGACATCCCGGCTTTGACAGAAGATGCGCTTCCTCACTGGGAGTTGGCCAAGAAGTACGACCTTATCGACTTCGAACTGGGTGTAAAAGTTACCGGAGCCGGATTTCCTGTCTACAAAGGAAAAGGAGCCAGATTACAGCGTGCTTTGATCACTTACTTCCTGGATAAGAACACAGAAGCGGGATACACCGAATACCAGGTTCCGCATCTTGTTAATGAAACCTCCGGGTTCGGAACGGGTCAATTGCCCGATAAAGAAGGGCAGATGTATCATGTAACCAATGACGATTTGTATTTGATCCCTACGGCGGAGGTGCCCGTGACCAACTTGTTCCGAGGAGATCTTCTGGCCCATACCCAATTACCCATTACCTGTACTGGGTATACTCCGTGTTTTCGAAGAGAAGCCGGTAGCTATGGTGCTCACGTTCGTGGATTGAATCGTTTGCATCAATTCGACAAGGTTGAAATTGTGCGAATTGAACATCCGGATAACAGCTATGCAGCATTGGATGGAATGGTGGAACATGTGAAGGACATTCTTCGCGATTTGAAATTACCCTACCGAATTTTAAGGCTCTGCGGTGGTGATTTAGGATTCACCTCAGCCCTCACCTATGATTTCGAAGTATTTTCAACGGCTCAGGATCGTTGGTTGGAGATATCTTCGGTTTCTAATTTTGAAACTTTCCAGGCGAATCGATTGAAACTACGATTCAAGGATGCCGATGGTAGAAACAAACTGGTACATACCTTAAATGGAAGTGCCTTAGCCCTGCCCAGGGTGTTAGCAGGGATTCTTGAAAATTACCAGACTCCCGAAGGTATTAAAGTACCCGAAGTACTGGTTCCTTATTGCGGATTCAGTATAATCGACTAAGAGCAGCCACTGGCCCGATATTTGAGGTTTTTTTAAGAAATCAATCCTTATCTTTATCGCATGCGAGGTATTATATTCATTCTGGCGTTAGCGTTTTCTGTTTCTGTGTTTTCACAAAACGATGCTCTTGCAAAAAACTATTTTGAGCAGGGAGAATACGAAAAGGCGTTGTCCATGTTCACCAAATTGGCTAGAACCAATCCGAGCCGCACAGACTATGTGCTGTTCATTATAAAGTGCAATCAGCAGTTGGAGAATTTTTCCGAAGCGGAAAAAATAATCCGAAAAAAACTATCGGGTCGTAATGTATTCCCGAAGTTTTATGTGGAATTAGGGTATAATTATTCTTTGCAGGATCAGGATAGCCTCGCGCAAGTTGCTTATCAGCAGGCGTTTCGTGCCATCGAAGACAAGCCTTTTTATGCGTATACGATAGGAAGGGCTTTTTCGGACTATAGTTTATTGGATGAAGCGGCAAGAACCTTTGAACGAGCGATGGAACTCGATCCCGAACGGGACTATAATCCTCAATTGGCAAAGATTTACGGGGAACAGGGAGAGCTCGAGAAGATGTTCGAAAAATATATCGATATAATTCGAAGCAACAGTAACTACCGCCCGTCAGCACAACGTAATTTTGCTTACTACGTCAATGAGGATCCTAATAATGAGGGCAATGTTATTCTGCGTAAAATTCTCTTGAAAAGATTACAGGGAACTCCGGATATATTATACAATGAACTGCTTAGCTGGTTGTTCATTCAGCAAAAAGATTACCGAAAAGCCTTTATCCAGGAAAAGGCCATTTTCAAAAGAACCAATGAAGATGCAACAGGGATTATCGATCTCATGCATATCGCTATGGAGGACGGAAACTATGAAGACGCCCAGGATATCATTGGATTCGTGATTGAAAATTCGAACACATTTCAGGAGAAAATGGAGGCCAATCAGTACCTGATGGACATTAAGATAAAATTGGCTGCTCCTTCGGAATACGATGACATCGAAAAGGAATACCTTGAATTACTTGAGTACTTTGGGGAAGGGCCACTGTCGTATGCACTTCAAATTGACTTCAATCGTTTCCTGGCATTTCAGTATGGTAAGTCGGAAACAGGTATTGAAAATCTTAAACGACTATTAAAGAACCGATTTACGATTTATCAGGAAGCCAGGATCAAGCTTACCCTTGCGGATATTCTGGTTTTCAACGAACGCTTCAACGAAGCTCTTATTTATTATTCACAGGTTCAAAAGAAAGTAAAAAACGATGTTTTGGCGCAGGAAGCCAGGTTTAAGGTTGCCCGCACCAGCTACTTTAAAGGGGATTTTGAGTGGGCTCAGATACAATTGGATGTACTGAAGAAATCGGCCTCACAACTCATTGCCAACGATGCGATGGAATTAAGCCTGATGATCCGCGACAACAGCCTTGAAGATTCCACTCAAACTGCTCTCAAGAAATTTGCACGGGCCGATTTGCTGGATCTTCAGAACAAACCTCAAGAGGCTATTGTTTTGCTCGAAGATATACTGCAAAATCATAAAGGGGAAAAGATTGAGGACGAAGCCCTTCTCAAAATGGGAATCATTAATGAAAAAATGAGTCGCTTTGAAAGAGCAGAAGCCAACTATTTAAAACTGATTGAATTCTACAAAGAAGATATTGTCGCCGATGATGCTCATTTCAGACTGGCAAAATTGTACGAAACTCAATTAGACCAAATTGATAAAGCCAAAGAATTTTACGAGCAGATCATTTTCAATTTCGAAGATAGCATATACTTCGTCGAAGCCCGTAAACGATATCGCATGCTTCGTGGAGATGCTATAAATTAACCTCAATGTACATATACAACGTAACGATCAATATTGATGAAAGCGTCCATGACTCCTGGGTAACCTGGATGAAGGAAGAACATATTCCCTCTATGCTGGCAACCGGGAAATTCAGTAAAGCATTAATGACACGGGTAATGGTCGAAGAAGAAATGGGAGGCATCACTTATTCCATTCAATATACTACGGATAGCAAAACAACACTGGAACGCTATTACGCAGAAAATGCCCAGGAATTGAGAGCTGAAAGCAAACCATTCGAAGGGAAGTTTGTAGCTTTCAGAACCGAATTACAAATCATAAGTGAGCAATAAAAAACCCTCCGGCTTGGGAGGGTTCTTGTCTATTTGGACATCGGGATTAGTTAGTAGATTCCAAAATAATAAATTCAATTCTTCTATTCGCTTCATGCTCTGCCTCGGTGCAAGGGTCGCAATCGATCAATGGCTGGGTTTCTCCAAATCCTTTCGACTGTAATCGATCTACAGAAATTCCCTTAGAGATTAAGTACTGCATGGCCGAAGCTGCCCTGCGATCCGAAAGTTTAAAATTATAAGCATCATTTCCTCTGAAATCGGTATGCGCATTCAATGCAATATTGATCTCGGGGTTATTGTTCAAAGTCTCTACAACCGTGTTCAGGGTGATAGTTGAAATTTCCTTGATCTTTGCACTGTCGTAATCGAACTGGATGTTATCGATCTTTATATATGATTTCTCCTCGGTAACGATAATTTCCGCAGGACGTGCCTTGAGAGTAACATCAGCTTCATAGAGCGGAGTTATATTATCAGTATTAAAGATGGTCGAACCTTTGAAGAATCCTTCCTTATCGGAAACCAGCGTATAATATTCGAAGGAAGAGATCGGGAATTCGAATACTCCCTTCTCATTGGAAAGCATGCTCCCCACTTCGGTCCCGTCGGTATCGTACAATTTCACAGACACATTTGCCAATGGCAATCCGGTCTCGAAATCCACAGAACGTCCGGTCACGCTCTGACTCAAAACATATTCAGTGATTCGATAAATATCATAACTTCCTTCTCCTCCATCCCTATTGGAGGTAATATATCCAATTCTTTCAGTGGCCGGCACAAAGGCAATTTCATCCTTTTCGGTATTGATCGTATTGCCCAGATTGAGTATGGTCACATATCCTTTTTTGGTGCGTCTGGATTTAAAAACATCATATCCTCCCAGGTTGTTGTGCCCCTTTGAAGAAAAGAACATGAATTTTTCGTCGACGGATAAGTGAGGAAACTTTTCATCTGAAGAGGTGTTGATCAATCCTTCTATAGGTAATGGCTCGCCGAAGGTTCCATCTTCATTTACTTTCATCTTATAAATATCGTATCCTCCTTGGCCTCCTGCCATGTTAGACGAAAAATACAGCATGTTCCCTGCCTTGTTCAAATGAGGATTTTCCACTGAATAATCATCGCTGTTGATAGGCAATGGAGTAATATTAATCCACTCGCCGGTCTTTTCGGGATTCATTATCGCCTTATAAAGTTGAAAACTTTGGGTGTTTCCTTCATGATTCTTAGTGAAGTACATCGTATTACCATCTTGTGAGAAAGTAACCGTTCCGAGGTTCTCATTCTTGTTCAGCACCCTGGAAAAAAGCAAAGGACGGCTTAAATCCCAGTTATCCTCAATATCACTGCAATACAGTTTCGTATATGGTTCATCGGTTGCAGGATCTTTCTTGGAGATCGCTCCGATCTTCCTGGAAGAATAGGAAATAAACTTATCCATAAACAAGCCGGATCCATAATCCGAATACTTGGAATTGATACCCGTTGTTAAGGCTTCAAACTTGAATCCATTGTCGCCAATGGTATCCTTTGTTTCCGACATTAACGGACTTTCGGGAAAAGAAACATTATAGGGGGCCTGCGCATAAGTAATTGCCACAACGACGGTTGCAGCCAGCCAGAAATACTTCTTCATTTTGTGAGGTTTGAAGTTTAGATTCAAAACAAATGTAGTACAATCAAGGATTTTTCCTACAGTTTTTAGTTGAAGTGAATTATTTACTCGATTAATGACCTTTCATCCTATCGGCGCCCTTTAATTTTCTATTTTTGATGTTATCATGGAGAAGTCGGTTAGAGCAAAAAAACACCTGGGGCAACATTTCCTGCACGATGAAGGGATTGCCCGAAAGATTGCCGATACCCTTTCACTAAATGGCTATAAAAATATATTGGAAATAGGCCCGGGGATGGGTGTACTTACCAAATACCTTATTGAAAAACCTGTTCAAATAATTGCGATGGATCTTGATAGTGAGTCCATTGCTTACCTCGAACAAAAATATCCGGCTCCCAATCTAAAGATCATTGAACAGGATTTCCTCAAATGTGACCTTACCGATCTTTTCAAACAAGAATCTTTTGCAATCATTGGAAATTTCCCTTACAATATATCTTCGCAAATTGTTTTCAAGGCCTTGGAAAACAAGGAACTAATTCCTGAATTTGCTGGGATGTTCCAGAAAGAGGTTGCACAACGAATCTGCGAAAAAGAGGGAAGTAAAACCTACGGGATCCTCTCAGTCCTTACTCAGGCGTTCTATGAATGTGAGTATTTGTTTACTGTAAAACCGGGCGTCTTTAATCCGCCCCCAAAAGTGGATAGTGGAGTATTGCGATTAACTAGGAAGGAAGATTATTCTCTTCCCTGTAATGAAAACCTGTTCTACAAAGTGGTAAAAACCGCCTTTCAGCAACGAAGGAAAACCCTCAGGAACAGTCTAAAAACCTTGCAAATTTCAGATAAACTAAAAGAAGATACTATCTTTGCCCAGCGCCCGGAACAACTATCGGTGCAAGATTTTATAAGCCTGACCACTAAAATTGAACGTGATGCAACTCCAGATCACAAATGAATTGATCCAACAAATTGAACATCTTATTGTTCAAAAGGACGGTCTTGCCATAAAGGAAATCCTAAAAGACTTTCACTTTGCCGATATAGCTGAAATCCTCGAAGAGTTAAATACTGATGAGGCTACCTACGTCGTAAAACTGCTGGAAAGCGATATCACCAGTGACTCCTTAATGGAACTGGATGAGGACGTCCGTGAAAAAATTCTGGATCGATTGTCACCCAAAGAAATTGCAGAAGAGTTAGTGGAGATGGATTCGGATGATGCTGCGGATGTAATCGCAGAATTAGACGAGGAGATCAAGCAGGAAGTAATCGACAAGATCGATGATGACGAACTGGCTGCCGACCTTGTAGAATTAAGTGAATATGATGATAAAAGTGCGGGGGGACTCATGGCTAAGGAATTGGTGCAGGTTAAAGAAACCTGGACTATCGCCGGCTGCGTTCGTGAAATGCGAAGACAGGCCAAAAATGTTACCCGGGTTCATTCGATTTACGTTACCGATAAGGATGGAAAACTAAAAGGACGCTTGTCGCTTAAAGACCTCTTAACCGCTCCGGAAAAAGCACATATCAGTGATGTTTATATTCCAAAAGTTGATTATGTGACCGTCCATACGGAGGGAGAAGAAGTAGCGAGAATCATGAAAAAATATGACCTCGAAGCAATTCCCGTGGTGGATGAGGAAGGAATTCTGGTAGGAAGAATTACCATTGATGATATGGTAGACTTTATCGTGGACGAAGCCGAGAAGGACTATCAGCTGGCGGCAGGTATTACCCAGGAAGTGGAGGCCGACGACAGCATTTGGCTTCTCACCAAGGCACGTTTACCCTGGCTGGTGCTCGGTCTTTTGGGTGGTTTAGGTTCCGTATTTATAATGAAATATTATGACGATGCTATTTCAGAATACGCTGTGCTGTTCTTTTTCGCCCCATTGATCGCAGCTATGGCGGGAAATGTTGGAGTGCAGTCCAGTGCGATCATCGTGCAGGGTTTGGCGAACGATATCATTAAAGGAAGTTTGTGGGAACGGTTGCTGAAAGAAGTTGGGCTGGCATTGATCAATGGTATTGTACTGGGCGGACTCGTAGTAGTCTTCGGACTGTTTGCCGGGTTTGAACAACGGGTAACCATATCGGTAGCCGTATCCATACTCGCTGTAATTATAGTTGCCGCCCTCGTGGGAACTTTTGTTCCTATCATTCTGGATAAAAGAGGAATTGATCCTGCGATCGCCACCGGACCATTTATCACCACCAGCAACGATATCTTCGGAATCTTCTTATTCTTTTACATCTCTAAACTCATTCTAGGGTTTTGACCTCGGAAAAGTTCACCATCAAAATTAAGGTTCCGGCGTCGGCAATCGATGCGCGAAATCACGTTAACAACTTATCCTATCTCCAATGGTGCCTGGATGCGGCCGAAAAGCACTGGGAAGCCAAAGCATCAGCTTCAATTCGCGAACTGTATGTTTGGTATGTGCTGAAACATTCTATTGAATATAAAGCTTCTGCTTTCGAAAATGAGTGGCTTGAAGTAACTACCTGGGTCAGCACTGCCGAAGGGGCGCGCAGTGAACGACGATATGAAATCTATCGAAAATCGGATCAACGCCTGTTGGTAACTGCGAAAACCGAATGGTGCCTGTTGGACGGAAAAACCCTCAAACCCGCTAAAATACCAGCAGAAATTCGTAATTTGTTTTAGAAAAACAACCTCCGGTGAATTCTATAAACGTTCAAAAGAAATTTGATAAGATTCGGTCTCATTGGCACCCTCACCAGATTGCCGAAGTGGACGATATGCAGGTTTTACTTGCGAAAATCAAAGATGAATTTGTATGGCATTCCCACGAAGATGAGGACGAGTTGTTTTTTGTTCAGAAAGGAACCCTGGAAATGCATTTCAGGGATCGAATGGAAATCGTAAACGAAGGTGAGATTATCGTGGTTCCCAAGGGTGTCGAACACTGTCCTAAAACCAGGAATGGTGAGGAAGTGCATGTACTCCTTTTTGAAAAGAAGCAAACCCGTCACACCGGGAAAGTGATCCATGAAAAATCGCAAACTCAATATCCAAAAATCTAAATTTTGAAAGTTCTTCACCTCGATACCAATCATCCACTCCTCCTTGAAAGTTTAACCAAGGAGGGCTTCGAGAATTTCGAAGATTATGAAGGAAGTAAAGAGGAAATCGAAAAGAAAATTCATGAATTTGATGGTGTTGTCATTCGAAGTCGAATTAAAATCGACAAGAAATTCCTAGACGCGGCAGTGCGTCTGAAGTTTATCGCAAGAGTTGGGGCCGGCATGGATAGTATTGATACAGAATATGCCGAAGAAAAAGGGGTTCATCTAATCAATGCTCCTGAAGGAAACCGGGATGCAGTTGGTGAACATACCCTGGGTATGTTGCTTTCCCTTATGAACAAATTATCGAACAGCAATCGCGAAATACGACAAGGGTCCTGGAACCGTGAAGGGAACCGCGGCATCGAACTTGGTGGAAAGACCGTGGGAATTATTGGTTACGGAAATATGGGAAGCGCCTTCGCAAAAAAATTACGCGGATTTCATTGTGATGTGATCTGTTATGATATTCTTGAGGGGGTAGACGATAAAAACGCTGAGCAGGTGACTTTAAGGCAACTCCAAAAAAGGAGTGATGTATTGAGCTTACATACACCCTGGACCCCGCTCACCGATAAAATGATCAATGCCGAATTCATCGATGCCTTTCACAAACCCTTCTGGTTTATCAATACAGCAAGAGGCAAGAGTGTGGTTACCAAAGACCTGGTGGCAGCCCTTAAAAGCGGTAAGATTCTCGGGGCAGGACTGGATGTTTTAGAATATGAAAAGAGCTCGTTCGAATCATTGTTCACTCCGAAAATGCCAAGAGAGTTCAAAGAACTTCTTGAAATGGACAATGTGATCTTGAGTCCGCATGTAGCTGGTTGGAGTACCGAGAGCAAAGAGAAACTGGCTAAGGTGGTGGTAAAAAAAATCCTGGAGTTATAACCTGAAGTTCTAAACTAGTTAGAGTGAAAAAAACCGTTCTGATATTTGGTGCACTCGCTATGGCCCTACTGATACTCTTTCAGCTGAGCAAGTATTCCATATCAACGTCGAATATAAAGATCGAATTGGTGATTACGGTGGTGGCTGTGGTTTTCTTTGTTATCGGACTTTACCTAAATCAAAAAAGATCAAAAGGACAGGAAATTGCCAATCCACAGATAGAGATCGATCGTGAAAAGATTTCTGAATTGGGTATCAGCGATCGTGAATATGAAATTTTGGTGCAAATTGCGGAAGGTCTCTCCAATAAGGAAATTGCGGACAAACTTTTCATTTCAGAAAGTACCATAAAGACCCATGTTTCCAACCTCTTCGTAAAATTGGATGCCAAAAGACGAACCCAGGCAATCCAAAAGGCCAAACAACTTCGTATCATCGCTTAAAAAGGTGAATCGTACTAAAGTAGGATAGTTTTTGGTACTTTAGTATGACCGATTTTCATGAACCTACTCCTACATTTGAACAACCTTTAAACCAACGTCATGAAAAACACAGTTATCAAGTACGGATTATACGCCCTATTACTCGCTGCAATATTATTTGCCTTAGCATTATTTATTGGAGATGGAATGTCTTACAGCATACAAGAAGTATTTGGGTATTCCACCATGGCCCTTTCTCTTGTATTTGTTTACTTCGGAATTCGTCATTTCAGAAATAATGTGAACGACGGAAAAGTTTCCTTCGGAAAAGCATTTTTGATCGGTTTGCTTATTTCGGCTTTTGCAGGCGTAGGATTTGGGATCGTAGATTATATCTACACCGCTTTTATCAACCCAGATTTTGTCGCTGAATACCAGACAACCATGTTAGAGACTATGAAAGCAGAACTCCCTGCGGAGGAATTCAAGGTAAAAAGCGAAGAGCTGAAACAGCAAATGGCTGATTACGGAAGCTCTGGATTTATGGCCGCACTCATGTTCATTACGGTGGTCATGATGGGGATCGTTGTTTCTTTGATCTCAGCCTTACTATTACAACGTAAATAAATTTATCATGCAGTACAAAGCAGATTCACCGGAAGACTATATCAGTCAAATTCCGGAAGAAAGGAAAGCCCCTATGAAGCGATTGCGCAAGGTGATCCAGGATAATATCCCCGACGGATTTGAAGAAGGAATAAGCTATGGAATGATTGGGTATTACGTCCCACACAGCATTTATCCCGATGGGTATCATTGTTCTCCTGAACTACCATTACCTTTTATGAATATCGCATCGCAAAAGAATTTTGTGGCGCTCTATCATTCCGGTATTTATGCGAAAAAGGAATTACTGGATTGGTTCGTTGCTGAATACCCCAAACATTGCAAACGAAAATTAGATATGGGAAAAAGCTGCGTTCGTTTCAAGAGCATGGATGATATCCCTTATGATCTCATCGCCGAATTATGTACCAGGATGACTGTCCAGGAATGGATCGATATTTATGAGCATAACGTTAAAAACCGTTGATATGTACGAACTAAAAACAAAGCAGAATGATACCGATGTCCTGGCATTCCTAAAAGGTTTTGAAAACGAAGAGCGATATCCCGATTTACTAAAGTTATTGGATATGCTTTCTGAAATTAGCGGATACCCGGCGAAAATGTGGGGTAAAAGCATCGTAGGTTTTGGATCCTACACCTACCAGGGGAAATCGACTTCAGGGGAATGGTTCTTTATAGGGTTTTCTCCAAGAAAGGCTAATATTTCCATCTACGCTATTTCCGGATTTGAAAAAGAAAAAGACCTGATGTCCCAGCTCGGTAAGTATAAAACCGGAAAATCCTGTTTGTATGTTAATCGGCTAGACGATATCGATGTAGAGATCCTTGAGGAGTTCATGAAACGTTCTATGGAAGTAATGAAAGATTGGTAATTAAAAACACACAAAATGAATAAAAGAGTAACTGGCCTTGGCGGATTCTTCTTTAAGACGAAAGATCCCGATGCTATTAAAACATGGTACAAAGAACGACTTGGAATCCCTACCGATCAATACGGTTGGACTTTTTGGTGGCGGGACGAAGATGGGAACAAGTGTTCGACGCAATGGAGTCCTTTTAAAGAAGATACAAAGTACTTCAGCCCTAGTGAGAAGCAGTTCATGATGAATTTTCGGGTAGAGAATTTGAAAGAACTATTGGAAGTTCTAAAAGAGGAAGGAGTCACCGTAGTAGGAGAAATGGAAGAATACGATTACGGAAAATTTGGTTGGATCCTGGATCCTGAAGGCAACAAAATTGAACTTTGGGAGCCCGTGGATAGCGCATTTTTATAGGTATATTCATTCATAAAAGTATATGAATTCCAATAGGATAGGTTTAAAAAAAATTCATACTTTTATGATTCAACTAAAACCAAATTCAAAATGTCTGAAGAAAATAACGAAAACTTAGGCGACGAAATCAAAGACGATGCTAAAAACATCGCAGACGAAGCCAAAAGTACGACTGAAGAATTCAAAGAAGGCTGGAATCAAGCAACTAAAGGTGGGGAAAATAAAAAACTACTGGCCGGTTTACTGGCTATTTTTGTTGGCTATCTGGGAGTTCACAAATTCATACTGGGTTATAACAAGGAAGGGTTTATTCTCCTTGGAGGATTCCTTATTGGTGTAGTAACATATTGCTTTGTGATTGGGATCTTCATTATTATGGCAGTAGGTATTGTCTCTCTTATTGAAGGGATCATTTATCTCACAAAAAGTGACGAAGAGTTCTACGAAACCTATCAGGCGAATAAGAAACCCTGGTTCTAAAACATTAAAAGCTTTTGGAAAAATTCTCCCAAAAGCTTTTTTATTTCATATTATCATCGTAATATTGCAATAAATAATTTTATTATGGGAGTTTCAAAGAGATTTTTACATTCCGTTCAGGTGAACCAGCTGGCCGATATGGCAAAGGTGCTTTCGCATCCTGCCCGAATTTCAATTTTGAATTACATCGGAGATTGCGATGGTTGCCTGTGCAAAGACATTTCAGAAAAGATACGCTTGTCACAACCCACCACTTCACAACACCTTCAGGTGATCAAGAAGTCCGGTTTGTTGAAAAGCAAATTTGAAGGAAAGAGTCAATATTATACCATTAACAAGGACAAACTGACCGCTTTGAAGGATCTGTTTCATGATTTCTTTGAAACCACCGAGCAAAAATGTTGTTAACGCAAAACACTTCAGCATGAAAACAAAAGAATTTATCAACGTATTACAAGAGCATCAGGACAAATCACTGTTATTCGAATATACCCAGGGACAACTCGTGGGTGCTAATTATCATATCACGGAAGTAAAACATGTGAAGATCGACTCCGTGGATTGCGGAGCCGGCACCGATGCCTGGAATGAGACGATCGTGCAACTCTGGGAAAGCCCGTCTGAGTTGGGGAAAACCGAGTATATGACAACTTACAAAGCCATGGGAATTCTCAATAAGGTAGGTAGAATGAAATCCTACGACATGGAAGCTGAGATCAAAATCGAATACAGCAATCCATTATTTCACACGGCACAATTGTTTATTAACGATTTCGAAATACACGGGAACAACCTGCTCTTTAAATTAGCCGTGGAAAAAACCGATTGCAAAGCCAAAGAAACCTGTGGTGTTCCGGAAACCGTGGAAGTCACTGCGGAAGCTGAAAGCTGTGCACCGGGTTCTGGTTGTTGTTAACATGAAAATCGTTCCTTTAGAACCCATCCACTATGAACAGGTGGAGCAGATTTATCGGGATGGCATAGCCACAGGAATAGCGACTTTTGAAACTTCTGTTCCAAGCTGGAAGGCCTGGGACAAGAAGTTTCTCCCTAATTGCCGTTTTGTTTTAATGGAGAACAATAAGGTAGTCGCCTGGTGTGCATTAAGTCCTGTATCTTCCAGAGATGTCTATAAGTTTGTGGCAGAAGATACCATCTACGTCGCTCCGAATGAACAAGGGAATGGGTATGGACTGGAGTTACTCCAACATCTTATAACTGCCAGCGAGGAACAAGGAATATATACTTTACAAGCCGGCATTTTCCCTCAGAACCGGGCGAGTATAGAACTCCATAAAAAATGTGGATTCAGGGAAATCGGATATCGGGAACTGGTGTCGCATCGAGATGGGATATGGCACGATAATATTTTATTAGAAAGACGAAGTAAAAAAATAAACTATATGAAAAACATCTTGGTATTATGCACCGGAAATAGCTGTCGCAGCCAAATGGCACATGGCTATCTCAAGAATATGGCATCAGACAAAGCACAAATCTACAGTGCCGGAATTGAAACGCATGGACTTAACCCCGGAGCCGTATCTATTATGGCGGAAGACGGAATCGATATATCTGGACATACCTCAAATCACGTGGACGAATACCAGGGAATACGCTGGGATTATATTATCACGGTATGTGATCATGCGAATGAAAACTGTCCTTTTATTCCAGCACCCAATGCAGAACGATTGCATCATAATTTCTTCGACCCCTCGAAAGTGATCGGCAGTGAAGCGGAAAAACACGCAGCCTTCCTGAAAGCAAGAAATGAGATTAAGGATTATTGTCGTAGCTTTATAGAAACCAATCTATAAACCATGTCACTGGCCGCTCAAATTCTTATAGGCTTTATCGCTGTTCTACACATTTATATTCTCTGGTTTGAAATGTTCGCCTGGACCACAAGAGGACGGAAAATTTTTCGAAGTTTTCCTAAGGAATTGTTTGAGCCTACCAAACCAATGGCAGCAAATCAAGGGCTTTATAACGGATTCCTGGCAGCCGGTCTTATTTGGTCGTTTTTTATCTCAGACCTCGAGTGGCAATCCAACGTTGCCCTGTTCTTTTTGATCTGTGTTGCAGTGGCGGGTATTTTTGGAGCTATCACGGCCAGTCGTAAGATTTTCTTCGTACAGGCCCTACCTGCTTTAATCGCCATCTTTGTGGTCACTCTGGGCTAAAAAGGAGTGTTAAACTACTTTTCATGACTTTGGATTTTTTGTACCTTTTCTGAAAAATCAGGGGTATGGATCGATTTGATGTTGCTATTCAGAAATTATATAACGCCTTTCACACTGATGAGCTTAATCCAGAATGTTGCAGGCAATGTGCCGTTGGAAACATTCTGGACCAATCTGATGCGTGGAGGCACCTTTCCGATGAACATGGATCAATTCATCTCAACTACGTAGGGACGGTTCATCAACGAATCGGTCGAAGATTTCAGGGATATCAGCCTCAGGAATTACTTCAGATAGAAATTGCATTTCTTAAAGGTTGTGGTTATGAAGTCCCTTTCCGTTTCAATGGAAATAAACCGAAGAATCCCACCAGCAAAGAAACCCTGTTCAAAGGATTATGCGGCGCTGTGGATAAGCTCTGTGAATTGGAAGGAATTCCATCGATAATGGATTGTTCCACACTTTTCAATTACCAACCAGAACCTATTGCCATTTCAGCTTAAGCATGGAATATGGAATTTAATCTCGACCAATCAATTTCGATATTACATCGTACTCCCATCGTCTTAAAATCGATGCTTCAGGGCCTTCCAAAAGAATGGACACATCAAAATGAAGGAGGGGACACATGGAGCCCTTTTGATGTGGTGGGTCATCTGATTCATGGCGAAAAAACCGACTGGATGCCGCGCATCAAGATCATCCTAAGTGATGCTGAGGATAAAACCTTTGAACCTTACGATCGCTTTGCTCAATTCAGACTCAGTAAAGGAAAAGAGCTTAATGATCTGCTCGAAGAATTTGAATCCCTAAGAAAATCAAATCTTGACGAACTTTTGAGTTTAAATCTGTCTCCGGAACAGCTCAATCGCGGGGGAATACATCCTGAGTTGGGACCGGTTATTCTTTCCGAAGTCCTCTCCGCTTGGGTGGTTCATGATCTGGGACATATCGTTCAAGTTTCCAGGGTGATGGCCAAGCAATACAAAGACGAGGTAGGCCCCTGGCCCGAATATCTTACCGTTTTAAATTCGTAGATTCGCCTTATGGCGTCTACGGAAGCTTCCAAACCCAAACTTAAAAAAGCCTTAGGGCTAAGGGACCTTGTGTTGCTGAACATCGCCTGCGTGGTAGGACTGTCGTCGCTAACACAAGCCGCACAATTTGGATGGGCCAGTTTTCCTTTATGGATACTGGCCATGATATGCTACCTCATCCCAAGTGGTCTCATGGTGGCCGATTTGAACGCGAGAATCCCGGGTGAAGGAGGATTCTATAACTGGACAAAAAAGGCCTTCGGAGAATGGCATGGCTTTGTCGCGGCCTGGTGTTACTGGTTGAGCAATATTGTTTGGTTTCCGGCCATTTTACTCACCATTGTATTGTCATCACTCTACATCTTTGGAGATGATTATTTGTATTTAAAAGAAAACTTTTGGGTAGCTGGTGTTATCTCCTGGGTAGTTCTCTGGTTCACCATTTTACTCAATATTTACGGATTGAAATTCGGTAAGTGGATCCAGAATATCGGGGCGATCTCATTGTGGATCCTGTTTGTCCTGCTTTTCGGAGTGGCGATCTATTATGTTCTGACCTTCGGAAGTGCTCAACCCTTTAGCAGTTCTTTATTGATCCCGGACTTTTCAGATTTTGGCATCCTCCCATTTTTCGCTGCCATAACTTTTTCATTCGGCGGACTGGAACTGTCATCAGTCATGTCGGGCGAAATCAAGAATCCCGGAAGAAACATTGTGAGGTCCATTATCATTTCAGGAGTAATCATCAGTATTCTCTACTGCATCGGAACCTTCTCACTGCTATCTGTGCTGCCAAAAGGCGAACTGAATATCGTAGATGGAATCGCCCAAACCTTCCTGGTTCTTAACGATAAAACTGCCATTCCATTCCTGGGTATTGCTGGTGCTGTCCTTGTCACCTTAAGCACGTTAGGACTTTTTGCTTCATGGACCACGGGTACGGCACGCCTGCCTTTTGTAATCGGGCTAGATAAATATTTGCCCTCAGCTCTGGGTAAGATTCACCCTAAATACGGGACTCCCTATGTTTCCCTTATGGTACAAGGCCTCATCATTTCAATACTATTGGGAATTGCCATATCGGGCACACTGGTACAAGACGCCTATTCATTCTTGTACGATATGTCGGTACTCTTATATTTTATTCCGTTTTTATATATGTTCTCTTCTTTGCTGAAACACAACATAAAGAACACCGGTGGTAAAGGTGGAGTCAAAATTTTTGAGAAGCACCGAATTACTTATTGGTTGGTTTCCGTCATAGGCTTGATGGTGATTCTTTTGTCGGTGATTTTGGCAGTGATTCCTTCGGAAATAGTCACAAACAAACCCCTTTTTATTATTAAAATCGTAGGAACTACCGTAACTTTAATCGCGATTGGATTGCTATTTTATTATGTAAAGCGCAAGAGATCATGAAAAAATATACTGTTCATCCCGACATTACTAAGGCGGAAACACTCCCCTCGGAATTTTACCGAAATGGAGAGGTTTTCGAAGCTTTGAAAGAAAAGGTATTTGTAAAAAGCTGGCAGTGGATCGGCGATAATGATCTTGTGCCCCTCACGAATACCGTACACCCTTTCATTTTACTCGACAACTACCTTACCGAGCCTCTCTTGTTAAGCAGGGACGATAGTGATGAGGTCCATTGCCTGAGCAATGTGTGTACACACCGTGGTAATTTGGTTGTGCATAATCCTGGAAAGAATAAGAATTTGCTTTGTCTCTATCACGGCCGGCGCTTTGGAATGGACGGAACCTTTAAATCCATGCCCGAATTCGAGGAGGCGAAAGATTTCCCAAGAGAATGCGATCATCTGAAAAAGTTCAGTCTGAAGAATTGGGGGCCGCATTTGTTTGTTGGGCTTGAGCCTTCGTTTGACATTTCCGAAGTATTGGACATAATGAATGAACGGGTTGGTTTCCTTCCTTTGGATCAATTCACTTTCCGAAAGGATTCGAGTAAAGATTATTTGGTGAATTGTCACTGGGCTTTATATTGTGATAATTACCTGGAAGGATTTCACATACCTTTCGTCCATGCCGATTTGAATGAAGCCCTTGACTATGGCAACTATACCACTGAAATTTACGACCATTGTAATCTACAGATCGGTTATGCCTCCAGCGCCGAAGAAGTATTCGACTTACCGGAAGGACACATAGACTATGGAAAAAACATCGGGGCGTACTACTACTGGGTATTCCCTAATATGATGTTCAATTTTTATCCATGGGGCTTATCCATCAATGTGGTGAAGCCCATAAATTCTGAAAAGACGAAGGTATCTTTCCTTACCTATGTGTTGGATGAATCCAAAATGCACAGTGGAGCCGGCGCCTTGCTGGACAAGGTAGAAAGAGAGGATGAGTTTGTCGTGGAAGGAGTTCATAAAGGATTGAAATCCCGATATTACTCCACAGGCAGATTTTCACCCAGACGCGAAAAAGGGGTGCACCATTTTCATTCGTTGCTAAGCCATTTTCTTAACGATTAAGTTTCATCACATGTTACGAGTGTTACTTCTCCTATTCCTCAGCGTATGTGTTAGCTGTAATAATTCTGAAGGAACCCAAGAGCCATTTTCCGAGGATTCATCTCTGGATTCCGGGGTAATTCTTGTGGTATTAGGCACTATTCAGGATGCGGGTTCACCGCATATTGCCTGTAGAAAATCCTGCTGCAAGGATTTGTTCGAAAAGCCGGACCCGACACGTAAAGTGGTTTCTTTGGGTATCATCGACCATGAAGAAGAGAAGACATATCTATTGGAGGCCACTCCGGACATGCCTTCCCAACTGAAGGTTTTAAAAAGGCATTCGGGCATAGATAAAGAACTGCCGGACGGCATTTTTCTAACACATGCTCATATCGGTCACTATATCGGACTCATGTACCTGGGTAGAGAGGCGACCAATGCACAGAATATTCCTGTATTTGCCATGCCCGGGATGCAAGGTTTTTTAGAAGAAAACGGCCCCTGGAGTCAGTTAGTGAATGAAGGTAATATTCGGATAGTACCTCAGCGCGACAGCGTTCCTTCCCAACTAAGTCCTGGACTACAGATAACTCCTTTCCGCGTTCCGCATAGGGATGAATATTCGGAAACCGTGGGATATTTGATTGAAGGACCCAATGTAAAAGTGCTCTTCATTCCGGATATCGATAAATGGGAGCAATGGCAAGTGAAGATTGAAGAGGTGATACGGAAGGTAGATTATGCGTTTGTCGATGCCACTTTCTATCATGGAGAAGAGATCAACACCCGTGATATTTCAGAAATACCTCATCCATTTATCATAGAAAGTATGGAAAGGTTCGAACGTTTACCAGCTTCTGAAAAAAAGAAGATTCATTTCATTCATTTCAATCATACGAATCCGGTATTGGATACTTCTTCCGATGCATATAAGGAAGTAACGACTAAAGGATTTGCGGTGGCAACTTTCGAACAGGTTATTCATCTCTAGCAAACAATCCTAAAATAAATAACTCCTCGCTCTTGAATTATTCAGGATCGATAAACGTTGGAAAATTGATCGTGGTTTATTCCTCCTCGCTCCGATTGGCATATTTCTTTTCCAACTCGGCTTGAAACTCTTCCATAACAGGTTTTACGGTACTTTCGGGAAGGTCGGCAATCCGGATGTACATCAATCCGTCCACTGCATTATTGAACATAGGATCCACATTAAAGGCAATTACCTTGGCGTTTTGCTTAATATACTTTTTGATGAGCACTGGCAATCGCAGACTTCCGGGTTCCACCTCATCGATCAGCTTGTCGAACTTATTAAGATCGGCTTCGCTCTCATCGAAGATAAAATCCTTATCGGCATCCTTTAATTTCACCTTATACTCCTTTTTTGGATGAATGTACTGAGCCACATACGGATCGTAATAATTAGATTTCATGAACTCGATCATCAATGATTTGGAGAATTCAGAAAACTGGTTGCTAATACTTACGCCCCCAATGAGAAACTTATGCCGTGGGAAACGTAGTGTGGTATGCACTATTCCTTTCCAAAGCAAGAATAGCGGCATGGGGCGTTGTTGATACTCTTTGATGATGAATGCACGTCCCATTTCAATAGACTTACTCATCATATCGTATAATTCCGGTTCAAACCGGAAAAGACTTTGCAGGTAGAACCCATCAATGCCAAATCGTTCGTAAATCTTTGAACCAAGTCCCATTCGGTATGCGCCAGCCACTTTTTTGGCTTCGTTATCCCAAAGAAACATATGATGATAATAGGCATCATATTCGTCAAGATCGGTAGCCCTGTTGGTTCCTTCACCTACCGCTCGGAATGTAATTTCTCTTAGCCTCCCTATTTCTTGCAGCACATTCGGCATGGCTTCCGCAGGTGCAAGGAACACCTCGTAATTCTTACTGATCAACAATCTTTTATCGTCCTCCCGTAAGGCTGCGATTTCCTCTTCCATGGTTTCTACGGAAACAGGGCCCGCAATTTTCCGGACAGGTTTGGGAATTTTAAGTGTCTTCGGAATATTCTCCAGTAATTTTTTCTTCTGAAATGGATTGGACAGCACATAGGTTTTCTTCCGAAGGAAATCTGTAAAATCCTCCAGTGATTCATGCTCTGCCTGATCCTTCACTGAGATGGCATTCCCGATTCGTACCTTGATCACACGCTCTTTCTGAGTAAGCAGTTCCGAAGGTAATTTTGCCGTACGTAAGGTATCACTGATCTTTGCCAATCGATAGAATAGTTTGCTATTCTTCGCATGAAAATAGATGGGTACCACAGGTACTTCGGCTTTCTTTACCAATTTCATGGCTGCTACTTCCCAAGGTTTGTCGACCACCAGTTTCTCATCGCGATAGGTAGACACCTCCCCAGCCGGGAAGATTCCCAACGGATGGTCATCTCTTAAATGCTGCAGGGCCGATTTGAATCCCATCACACTGCTCTTAGCATCCTTATGGCTTTCGAATGGATTCACCGGCATTACGTAGGGTTTCAATGGTTCGATACGGTGCAGCAGAAAATTGGCGATGATCTTAAAGTCGGGCCGGTGTTCCAACAATAGTTTCAGTAAGAGAATCCCATCAATCCCACCCAACGGATGGTTAGAGATTGTAATAAACGGTCCGTTTTTGGGAATTCGTTTTAAATCTTCTTCGGGAATTTCAAACCGGATCTCGAACTCATCCAACAACGCATTCATAAATTCAAGATCATTTAAATGCTTGTGCTTGTCATAGATCTTGTTCATGGTCGAGATCTTGAGTACTTTCATCAAAATCCACCCTAAGGAAGTGCCTAAAAAACCGAAATTATCGACCTTAATTGCTTTGGCAACTTCTTTAGCGTTTACAAGTCCCATGAGGAGATTGATTAGTTGGAAACACAAATATAGGGAAAGGAAATTATTTTACTCCTGCACCGCCAACTGCACGGTTTCACTGCTTTCCTGCTTTAAAAGCACCTTTTTATGTTGTACAAGTTGCTTAATTTCATCAGGTTGTGAATGACGAATTGTGTACAACGTTACCCCTTTGAAATATTCAACTTTGAAATTGGATTTCAGTTTATTAATCAGGGCATCGAGATTATTGTATTTATTATCTACACAAACCGAAAAGCTAATGGCCGAATTCTGTATCATTTCAACCTTCATTTTGTGTCGATGTAACAACTGAAATACCTCGCTAAAGTTCTCCTCCATCATAAAGCTGAAATCAAGGGAGGACAAGGATATCAGCACCTGGTCCTTCTTCAGAATAAAACATGAAACCATAGGGCTCAGAGTCACGCCTTTCCCCACGCAAGTACCATGATCTTTAGGATTTACAAAAGACTTAACAAATAACGGGATCTCCTTTCTTTGAAGAGGTTGTAGGGTCTTGGGGTGAATAACAGATGCCCCGTAAAAAGCCAGCTCAATAGCCTCTCGATAGGAGATATGCTCCAGTAAGGTGGTGTTTTCAAAATACCTGGGATCAGCGTTGAGAACCCCTGGAACATCCTTCCAAATGGTTACACTTTCGGCATTCAAACAATACGCAAAAATGGCCGCCGTATAATCACTACCCTCACGTCCTAAAGTTGTGGTGAAATTATGGGTTTGTTCCGCACCCAAAAACCCTTGGGTCAGAGTTATGGTCTTTCCTGAGACCATATCTGAAATGCGCCCGGCCGTAGTTTCCCAATCCACTTTCGCACTACGATAAAAATCGTTGGTTGCAATACACTTTCGCACATCCAACCATTCATTATCAATGTTTTCTTCGGAAAGATACTGAGATACTATGGTTGTTGAAATTAACTCTCCGTAAGACACCACCTGATCATACACGAAGGCATGATTTTCGGATTTATTGGACTTTAAAAAGCTTTTTAACTGATCGAAACGCTCCTGAACTAATTTATAAACGTGGTGAGAAGTGTTCGGAAATAAATCCGATAGAATATTCTGGTGATAATCGTACACAAAACTCACTGAAGCATCCATTTCCTTGCGGTTGTTAAAATAATTCCGAACTACCTCCTCCATGGCATTCGTCATTTTTCCCATGGCCGAAACAACGACCACCATAGGACTTTCCCCGGTCTCACGAAGAACCTTCACAAGGTTTCTCACACCTTCAGCGTCCTTAACAGAAGCTCCACCAAATTTAAATATCCTCATACCAGATCCCTTTATTCTTTCCCCTTTAAATAGGCCTTTACCTGTTCCTGGGACATTGCTACCTGCCACCACCTCTTGTCGATTTCCGCACCACTTCGTTCATAGAATTTTACCGCGCCTTTGTTCCAATCCAAAACTACCCAATTCACTCGCTTTGCGTCCTGTTCAAGAGCAAATTCCATTACTCGCCGGTACAAAGCTTCACCAATACCTTTTCCTCTCATCTCTTCCCTCACCACGAGATCTTCGAGATGCAGGGCCTTTCCTTTCCATGTGGAAAAACGATAGTAAACCAATGCCATACCCACAATTTCCTGATCCATTTCAGCCACAAAACATGTAAACTTCGGGTTATCGCCAAAGCCTTCTTCCAACAATACGTCGACGGTGACATCCACCGCATCGGGTTCTTTTTCAAAAACTGCCAATTCTTTGATCAGTGATAGAACCGAAGGCATGTCTTCCGGAGTCGCGTATCGTATTACAGGCTTCATGATTTGCTATTTTCGGACACAAATATCGGTTCAAATTTCTTAAAAATGCCGATATTTGCTGCAAATTCACAACAACCTACTCCAAATGCCGCAAAAAAATAAAACCCTTGGCGAATTTATCATCGAGAACCAAGGGGAATTCAAGTATTCTTCCGGAGAACTTTCAAGATTGATCAATTCTATTCGACTGGCTGCGAAAGTGGTGAACCATGAGGTAAACAAGGCCGGTTTGGTGGATATCCTCGGCGCAGCCGGAGACATCAATGTTCAGGGAGAAGATCAGCAAAAGTTAGACGTTTTTGCTAATGAAGCTTTTATCAAAACACTTACCAATCGGGAAATTGTATGCGGTATTGCCAGCGAAGAGGAGGACGATTTTATCACCATCAAAGGACGCAACGAGAAAAACGATAATAAGTATGTGGTATTGATCGATCCCCTGGATGGTTCTTCCAATATCGACGTAAACGTTTCTGTAGGAACTATCTTTTCCATTTACCGCAGAGTGACCCCTTCGGGAACGCCCGTAACTATACAGGATTTCTTGCAACCTGGTCACCAGCAGGTTGCGGCGGGTTATATCATTTATGGTACCTCCACTATGATCGTGTACACTACAGGGCACGGTGTGAATGGCTTCACTTTAAACCCTGCCATCGGTACGTATTACTTATCTCATCCAAACATGAAGTTCCCAGAGACCGGGAAGATCTATTCGGTGAATGAGGGTAATTATGTGCATTTCCCACAGGGAGTAAAGGATTATATCAAGTGGTGCCAGGCGGAAGAAGGAGAACGTCCCTATACGTCCAGATATATTGGCTCGCTGGTGAGTGATATACACCGAAATATGATCAAAGGCGGTATTTATATCTACCCTAACACTGCAAAAGATCCGGATGGTAAACTAAGATTATTGTATGAATGCAATCCAATGGCGTATATTGTAGAACAGGCCGGAGGAAAAGCGAGTAATGGTTTTGAAAGGATCATGGACATTCAACCGGCTACCTTACATGAGAGGGTTCCGTTTTTCTGTGGAAGTAAACAAATGGTTGAAAAGGCAGAGACGTTCATGGAGGCCGCCAAGAGCTAGAATTAGTAAACATTCCCCATTTTTTATATCTTTAATTAACTATCAATTGTAACCTATGGCCAAGAAGAAAGCAACCGCAGAGGAGAATCCTATGGATTCCAGTTCCAAAATTGAGGCGATAAAAAACTTAATTTTTGGGGAAAACATCGTTCAGTACGACAGTGAATTTGAAACCTTAAAGAAGGAAATCGACAGGCAAAAAGAGGCGCTTCAACTTTATATTGATGAAGCCCGGAATGAACTGATGCAGTCTATCGATTCATTGAGCACCGACGTAAATATTCGAATTACCGATCTCGAACAAAATCTGGAGGCCAAAGCAGAAGCCCTGGATGATGACAAAATGGATCGTCGGAAGTTGGGGAAACTACTCATTAGCCTGGGCGAGAAAATAAGCTCATAATTTTCATAGTAACATTTCGGCATGGTTCAACAGGAAGATAAACTTCAGCTCCTAAGAGATATCCTGTTAATGGATGACAGGGAGGTAGCGCGTGCCGTAAATGAACGTATCAATGCCATTTCCGAGACCCTGGAAAAGCGCGAAAAACTTTCAAAAAAAGTTGATCCTATAGTAGAAGAAAGATTGGACAAATTCGTAGCCACCATCCCCACTCAATTGGGGCCGGTGATCACCAAGACGCTCCAACAGGAGATTGAAAATTCGAAGGAACAGGTGGTGGAAGCACTTTATCCTATCATGGGGAAAATGATCAAGCGATATGTCCAAAATGAGATTAAACGGCTTTCAGAAAATATCAATAAAAAGGTAAATAATGCCTTCTCGTTTAACTCCCTGAGGCGTAAAGTCAAGGCCACCTTTACCGGGGTAAAAGAAAGCGACATCATTCTGGCCGAAGCGAATCCCCCGGTGATCAATGAAATATTTGTGATTCAAAAAGGCTCCGGAATTCTGTTGGGCAATTATAGCAAGACAGAGACTCTTGATAAAGACATGGTTTCCGGAATGCTTACCGCCATTAAAAGTTTTGTGGAAGATGCCTTCTCTGGAGGGGCCCAAAACCTGGAAGCGATTGAATATGAGTTATACAACATTCATATCCAGAACTTTTTTAGTTATTATATTGCCATTGTAGTTTCGGGCAATTATACCCGATCGTTCGAAAGTAAAATAGAAAATAAATTACTCAAACTGTCTCAAAAACTCTCCCCACAGGTTTCTACACTCACTCGAGTTGAAATCGATTCGTTTTTAGAGAAATTTTTCAAAGAATGGAATTAACCAAAAAAATTGTGCTCTTAGGCCAATTTGGGGTGGGGAAAACATCAATAGCCAGAAGATATTTACTCGATATATTCGAGACAGATTATCTCCCAACATTAGGCGTACAAATCAAAAAGAAAACCTTGCAACTTCCTTCGGGAAAGAAGCTGTCTTTAATTATATGGGATTTGGAAGGTTTTAATTCGGTGGCAGCAACAAGGTCGTCCTATTTGCTGGGTTCCAATGCATTTATCTATATTTTCGATATCACCCGTCCGGTGACCTATGCCGGAATTCAAGACGATATAAAGTTCATAAAATCTAATTATCCGAAGGTTCGTTTAACGGTGGTTGGTAATAAAAAGGACCTGGCCGAACAAGATGATATTGATAAGGCCTCTTCCATGGAAGGAATTCAAATCGATGGATTTGTAAGTGCAAAGACCGGCGAAGGAGTTCATGAATTATTCGAGAACCTCGCTCAAAAATTAGTGGAATGATG
The DNA here is from genome assembly GCA_009827225.1 of Flavobacteriaceae bacterium. Classification (GTDB taxonomy): domain Bacteria; phylum Bacteroidota; class Bacteroidia; order Flavobacteriales; family Flavobacteriaceae; genus Aureisphaera. The sequence continues at coordinate 33,934 of WUAI01000028.1, forward strand.
GATCAACAATCATACTTTTCAAATAAAATTCAGGAAATCCAGGCCACCCCGGATGGTTCCATTCTTTCCAGCACTAATACCATATTCGATCTGGATTCCGTGGTAAATCTATACAGTCTGCATCCTTTTTTTGAAAGCCTAAAACCGGAATTAGCGGGCAATACCAAGTTCCGCAAAAGCCTTGCTTTCCCATGTGTTCAACTGGAAATAAATGGTAAAATCGGGGTTTGTGATATCACTGTAAAAAAGGAACGAGGATTTTTGGCAGTATTATTGTTTGACTACACCGAACATTATGCCCATTTGCATGAAGCAGCCCAGGAAAAGAAATCGGCATTATTGCACGAGCAGGCGTTTCAACTGAAGGCAGAACATAAGGAAGAAAGGAAAAAGTATATCGAATTCATGCGCAGCCGAATAGATGAGCACATCATTTCTGAGCTTGAACAAATCGCTGATAACGTAGAAAATCTCAAAAAAATTACCGATAATTCTAAACAACTCGGTATCTTAGGGAAAATCGAAGAAAGCATTCAAAAGTTTCAGCAAGAAGCCGACAGGCTGCAACAGGATTTAGATGCTGATATAGATTAAATTTTTATAAAACCAAAAGCATAAAATAACCCCCTATGCCCCTCTCAAAAAAAGTGGTAATTCTTGGTCATTTCGGAGTTGGTAAAACCAGTTTGATCCGGCAATATGTCGACCAGGCGTTCAGTGAAGATTACATTGTGACTGTAGGCGTCCATGTCAAGAAAAAGAGCGTTGTAATTAGTGATGAAACCGTATCCCTGATCATTTGGGATATCGAGGGAAACAGCTCCATTGATAAAGCTCGAAATTCGTATTTGTTAGGAACGAACGGTTTTATTTACGTGTTTGACGTAACCCGTCCGGAAACGTATGAAAACCTTTCAGAAGAAATGAGTTTTCTGGATGAAAATTACAAAGGCACTCCGGTGAGTTTAGTGGGTAACAAATCGGATTTATTTACCAAAGAATTTAATGAATCTTTTTTCAAGGATGAACATTTTAAACAGTGTTTTTATACCAGTGCCAAAACCGGAAATAATGTGGAAGAAGTATTTATGAATATCACTAAACAAATGCTGTAGATGGATTCATTGATGCTGAAAGAACAAATTGTAAACCATCGCATACAACAAATCGAAGTTTCCGAAGAAGGTGTCGTATTACAAAGTGACAACGCTCTTTTCGAATTCAAAAAAGGAGCCGACATTTCTTCCTTTCATCCATTTTTTGAAGGCATCAAGTTCCTGATACCGTCTTTATCAAAGAATGTCACTTTTCCTTGTGTAAACATTGATATAAATGGTAGCTCGAAAATAATAGACATTGAACTGTTCCAATTTCAGAATAAATTCTTCATTCTGTTATTTGATTTCACCGAACATTACGAAGCATCTCATCCGTTGGTTCAGGAAAAAAATGAATCGTCTATTGCGAAGAACAAATTGGCTTTTGAACAGAAATTGTTACAGGCCAAAGATGAATTTAAGAATAGTTTCTTGGCGAATTTGAATCATGAAATTCGTAATCCGCTCAATAATATGCTCGGATTCATCGAATTGCTGTCGGAAACCAAATTGAATTATGAACAGCATGAAACCCTGAAGGTAATTCAGAAAACAGGAGCTCATATCAAAATGCTCATGGACGACATGTTGGATATTTCGAAAATAGAACGCGGAGTCCTCACAAAGAAGCATGTCAATTTTTACCTTGGTTCTATCATTGCGAACCTTCAAAACCATTTTGAACTCAAGTATCAATCGAGCGACGTCTCATTGGAGGTAATTTCGGAAAACAATCTCCCAAAAACCTTTAAGGGAGATCCGATGCGACTCAACCAGATCCTTTTTAATCTTTTGGAGAATGCATTCCGTTATACCAAGAAAGGTACAGTGAGCCTTAGGATGAGAGCCGAAAAACTGCCGAATAACCATGCGATGATGACTTTTGAAGTTTCCGATACGGGGCTGGGAATCCCTGAAGAAGAGATCAATAAAATATTCGAGAGCTACTATCAGCTAAAACTAGACAAGGTGAAGCCTATCGGTGAAGGCCTGGGATTGAAGATCGTAAAAGATCTTACTGAATTACTGGAAGGAACCATTTCTGTAACCAGTGAATCTGGTAAAGGAACCACTTTCAAACTGGAGTTACCATTTGAACTTAGAAAATCCCAGAGGGAGAAAAAGACCGTTGCCAAAGGATCGGGAATTCTTATCAGCAAACGAATTCTGATCGCAGAAGAGAAGTCGGCCAATCAAATGCTCTTCATGAAAACTTTTCTTAATAATGAGAAGGGTTATGTGATTGAGATTGCGAGTAGCGGTGCTCATGTATTGGAACTGATCAATAAAAAACCATACAGCCTGTTATTGATCAAACGTACTTATCCGGATATGGACAGCCTGGATCTGATAAAGGAAATACGAGAGAATGATTCTGATGAAGTCGCTAATATGCCCATCTTAATGGCGAGTGGCAGTACCATGTTATCCGAGCAGCATGAAGTGCTTGAATCGGGCGCATCGGCATTTCTTCCCAAACCTTATTCCAAGAGGGAATTATTCAAACAAATTGAAAAGTTAATCAGGTAAAGCGGTTGTTTACTTGTTTAGCAGGTAACGATAATCTTCCAGATCCAGCCCTCCATTGAATATTTCAATAGATCTATTGATCAATTTTGAGGCCAACTCTTCTGTATAGCCCAATCCGATCGCGTATTTCTCCACCAATCTTTGTTCTTCATCGTCCATCTCGTTATCCGCGTAGATCATTTTGAAGAGGTCCAGCATACGTTCCAAGCGCTCTTCGGCAGAGTTGGATGGCGTAAATGGATATTTGGCGGGGTCCTTAAGTATATTTTGGTATTCGGTCTCGTTGATATCCAGCTTCCGCGCAAAGCGTTTTAACAGCTTTCCTTCGGTTTCTTTCAATTCCCCACTCGAAAAGGCCATTCTAGTAATGGAAGCAAAGTGACTAAGGTTTCGACTGCGTTGTCCACTTTTAAATAAATCGGTAAAAGACATAGTAATTAATTAGACTACAAATATAAAGTTTGTTATTCTTTTTATTGCTGCCTGGAGCGGGAAAAATCACCTAAACTTTTCTTAACACAGAAATTCATTATAGCGAAAATGTTACCTTTAAAAGCTGTTATGAAAGACACTTTAGCCGTCCTAAATATTATTGCCTTTATCATTACGATTGCAGTAAATTACCTGTCTAATACAGGGCTTATAAATGACGCTACCATTGGTGATGTTTCCGGAGCCTACAATAATCTGTTCACACCGGCCGGATATGCCTTTGCTATTTGGGGTATTATTTACTTGTTGCTACTTGGGTTCGTGATTTACCAGGCAAGAGCACTCACAGGAAAGCAGACTTCTGTTCGAATTGTTGAACGCACGGGATTCTGGTTCATAATCAGCTGTGTGGCGAATTCGAGTTGGGTCTTTTGCTGGTTATATGGTTACCTGTTACTGTCTTTGATTTTTATGTTGGTTCTATTGGTTTCATTGCTTCAGATCGTTCTAAAAAATGAGATGGAACTATGGGATGCACCAATACCCGTGATCGCCTTCTTCTGGTGGCCTTTTGTGGTGTATGCAGGATGGATAACCGTGGCAACTGTCGCCAACGTCGCAGCATGGCTCACCCAAATTGAATGGTCGGGTTGGGGTATTTCTGAAATTTCCTGGACAATGGTTATGATCGGGATCGCCACATCGCTCAATCTTCTCGTAATTTGGAAACGCAATATGAGGGAATTCGCCTTGGTGGGTGCCTGGGCACTGTTTGCAATAGGAGTCGCCAATAGTGATGCTCAGCCTTTGATTACTGATGTAGCCAATGTTTGCGGAATTGTTTTATTAATTGCTGCCGTGATTCATGGTATGATAAACTGGCGCACCAACCCCATGATCAAAACCATCGAATTCTTCAGAAATGGATAACCAACGACACCTCTTCCATATGGATGAAGGCATCACTTATTTGAATGGTGCTTATATGAGTCCGCAATTGCGCTCGGTTGAGGAGGCTGGAATCGCCCATTTAAAACGCAAATCGAAGCCCTACAAAATAACACAAGAAGATTTCTTTACAGGAAAAGAACAATTGCGAAGTGTTTTTGCCGAATTGATTTCCGAAGAGGACCCTCAGCGTATAGCAGTTGTCCCATCCGTTTCTTTTGGGATTGCTACCGTCTTAAAGAATATTGAATTCAAAACAGGTGATCATATTGTTTTATTGGAAGAACAATTTCCCAGTAACTATTATTCCTGGAAACAATTGGAAGTGGACCAAAAAGTTAACTTGAGTATCATTAAAGCTCCCCCTGTTCAAATAGGTCGGGGAGTCCTTTGGAATCAAACCATCTTGGAGGCAATAAACTCCAGGACCAAGGTAGTTTCCTTACCGCATGTACATTGGACGGACGGCACCCTCTTCGATCTCAAGGCCATTCGTTCCAAATGTGACGAAGTGGGTGCATATCTCGTCATCGATGGTACTCAAAGTGTTGGCGCACTCCCTTTTTCGGTAAAAGAAATACGGCCCGACGCTTTGATATGTGGTGGCTACAAATGGTTGATGGGTGCCTATGGCCTGGGTGCAGCCTATTTTGGTAGTCGGTTCGATCACGGACAGCCATTGGATAATAACTGGATGAACCATGAGAACAGTGAAGACTTCAAAAATCTAGTGAATTATAATCAGAACTTAAAAGAGAAAGCCGTCCGTTACGATGTAGGCGAGTCCAGTAATTTCATCCTCGTTCCTATGCTCACCGAGGGAATAAGACAAACACTGAATTGGGGACCGGACAACATTCAATCCTATTGTGACGATCTCACTCGAGAAGGACTAGAAGTCATGAGATCGAAAGGTTATTTCATTGAAGATCCAGACAACAGGGCCAAACATCTTTTTGGAATTCACCTGAACGATCGTCATGACCTTGAGCAAATAAAGAAAAGGATCGATTCAAAGAATATCGTGATTTCGTATCGAGGCAACTCCCTTCGAATTTCTCCTCATGTATACAATACAAAGAAAGAAGTAGAAAACTTAATTTCCTGTTTTATATAAACCGGCTTCGGCCTATCTTTGCCGCTCTATGAGCAAAACCCTGGTTTCGTCTCTTTATGCCCAGTCTTCGAATGTTCGAAAACTAGGGGAAGCTATTGCCCATTCTCAAAATAAAATCCTTCTCAACGGACTCGTAGGGTCATCGGTTTCATTGGTTATTTCTGAAATTTTCAAGCAATCCCAACTGCCATTTTTAGTTATTCTGAATGACAAAGAAGAAGCTGCTTACCATTTGAACGACCTTGAAAATCTTCTCGGCGATAAAAATGTGCTGTTCTATCCCGGAAGCTATCGTCGTCCTTATCAAATCGAAGAAACCGATAACGCCAGTGTTTTGTTGCGAAGTGAAGTCCTTAATCGCATCAATTCCAGAAAAAAACCGGCACTCATTGTGACCTATCCGGAAGCACTGTTCGAAAAGGTGGTTACCCGAAAGGAACTTGAAAAAAACACCCTGAAGATCACTACCGGTGATGAATTGAGCATCGATTTCGTAAATGAAGTGATGTTCGAATATCAATTCAAAAGAACCGACTTTGTCACCGAACCGGGAGAGTTTTCAGTAAGAGGAGGAATCCTTGATGTGTTCAGTTTCAGCAACGATGAACCTTATCGAATTGAGTTCTTTGGCGATGAAGTGGAAAGTATTCGAACCTTCGATGTGGAAACACAACTTTCCAATGAACCCATCAAGAAGATCTCTATCATCCCCAACGTCGAAAACAAGTCCATAAACGAAAGCAGGGAGAGCTTTTTAAAGTATATCTCCGGCAAAACGGTGGTGGTGTTAAAAAACGAAGAGATTTTAAGCGGGAGTATCGATAAACAATTTCAAAAAGCCACCGAATCGTTCCACGCATTGCAGGGAGAAGTGAAGCAATTTGAACCGCAGGAACTATTTTGTACTTCGGATTTATTGCGATCTCAAATGGATGACTTTACCACTATTTATCTAAGTAATAATAGCATATCAACGTATGATAGCAATATTACGTTAAATACAAATCCGCAGCCGTCCTTCAACAAGCAATTTGATTTGTTGATTGAAAATCTGAATTCTAATTCGACACAGGGAATTAAGAACTACATCTTTTGCAGCAGCGATCAGCAAGCACAAAGATTCCATGATATTTTTGATGATGCAGAGCAAAAAGTGGATGAGTATGAGACCATCGTTTTTCCATTATACCAGGGCTTTATAGATGTTACGGAAAATTTCGCCTGCTATACCGACCATCAGATATTTGAACGGTATCATAAATTTCAACTGAAAAATGGCTATGCCAAAAAGCAGGCAATAACGCTCAAGGAACTCACCAACCTGGAGGTTGGAGATTATGTAACACATATCGACCATGGAATCGGCAAATTTGGCGGGTTGAAAAAAATCGATGTGGAGGGCCGGCAACAGGAAGCCATTAAACTTATCTACGGTGAAAGAGACATTCTGTATCTCAGTATCCATTCCCTGCACAAGATTACCAAATACAATGGAAAAGACGGCACCACACCTAAGATCTACAAACTGGGAAGTACCGCCTGGAAAAAATTAAAGCAAAAAACCAAGAAGCGGGTCAAAGAAATCGCCTTCAACCTTATCGAATTGTATGCAAAAAGAAGGATGAGAAAAGGGTTTCAATACGGGCCGGATTCCTACCTTCAGCATGAGTTGGAATCTTCATTTATCTACGAGGACACCCCTGATCAAACCTCCAGTACCAACGATATAAAACGCGATATGGAGAGTGAGCGCCCCATGGACCGTTTGGTGTGTGGTGACGTGGGATTTGGAAAAACAGAGGTGGCTGTGAGAGCGGCTTTCAAAGCAGTGGATAATGGAAAGCAAGTCGCAGTTCTGGTTCCCACGACAATTCTTGCCTTTCAGCATTTCAAGACGTTTAGCGAACGGTTGAAAGACATGCCGGTGAATGTAGATTATCTCAATCGTTTCCGAAGTGCGAAACAACGACGAACCGTTCTTGAGAATTTAAAATCCGGGAAACTGGATATTGTAATAGGGACGCACCAGCTGGTTAGTAAAACAGTCGAATTCAAGGATCTTGGATTATTGATCATCGACGAAGAACAGAAATTCGGCGTGGCAGTAAAAGACAAACTAAAAACATTGAAGGAAAATGTGGATACATTAACTCTTACCGCGACTCCCATTCCAAGAACTTTGCAATTTAGTTTGATGGCCGCCCGCGATCTGAGTGTGATCAACACGCCTCCTCCAAACCGCTATCCGGTGGAAACCAATGTGATTCGGTTTAGCGAAGAAACCATTCGGGACGCCATTCGGTACGAAATATCCCGACGCGGACAGGTGTTTTTTGTTCATAATCGCATCGAGAATATTAAGGAAGTGGCAGGGTTGATCCAACGTCTCGTGCCGGATGCCAAGATCGGGATTGGTCATGGGCAAATGGAAGGAAGAAAACTGGAGCAACTTATGCTGGCCTTCATGAATAACGAGTTCGACGTTTTGGTGTCGACTACTATTATTGAAAGCGGACTTGATGTCCCAAATGCGAATACCATATTTATCAACAACGCCAATAACTTTGGGCTTAGTGACCTTCATCAAATGAGAGGGCGAGTAGGTAGAAGCAATAAAAAAGCCTTCTGTTATTTTATCACGCCTCCTTATTCCGCTATGACTGAGGATGCTCGCAAAAGGATTACAGCCCTGGAGCAGTTCACCGAACTGGGAAGTGGTTTCAATATCGCTATGAAAGATTTGGAGATTCGTGGTGCCGGAGATCTATTAGGAGGTGAACAAAGCGGTTTCATCAATGAAATAGGTTTTGAAACCTACCAGAAAATTTTAGCGGAGGCGATTGATGAACTTAAAGAAAAGGAATTCAAAGATCTGTATGCTGGAACGGAACATGAAAAGAAGGATTACCTAAAAGAGACCACGATCGATACGGATTTCGAACTATTGTTCCCGGACGATTACATCAACAACATTACAGAACGATTGAGCTTATACCAGAAATTGAATCAGTTAAAAACTGAAGATGAATTGGTAAAATTTGAAAGAGAACTTGTAGATCGTTTTGGCGAACTGCCGGAACAGGCGATTGATTTGTTGAACAGTGTTCGATTGAAATGGTTAGCAATTTCTATTGGTTTGGAGCGAGTCGTGATGAAAAAGAACAGATTGATAGGCTACTTTATCAGTGATCAGGAAAGTGCCTATTACCAAAGCGACCGTTTTGGGCAAGTATTACTGTATGTCCAACAACATGCGAATACCGTTAAAATGAAAGAGAAGCAAACCCGAAACGGGCTCCGATTGTTGCTCACCTTCGAAAAAATTGATACCATAGAAAAAGCACTAAATGCACTTCAGGGAATTCAGAAGTGATAAAAGGCATTTTCCAAATGCCGAATTTCTTCAACCTGTTTGTTCTTTAAAATTGCAATGATATCGAATCTCACCTCAGCATCCATTCCACGAGAGATAATGTATTCGTTAGCCGCTTTTACCAATAATTTGATTTTTGACGGAGTAACAAAACTTTGAGGATCCCCAAAAAAGGAACTGTTCCTGGTTTTCACTTCCACCACGACTAGAGTTTCATTCATGGCTGCAATAATGTCAATTTCCGCTTTTTGGAATCGAAAATTCCGTTCCAAAATCTGATATCCCTTTCCGCAGAGAAAATTCACTGCCATTTCTTCTCCCAGCATCCCTAAATCGTTATGTGTTCCCATTATGAAAAGATACGATCCCGACTTACGGATTGCACAAATTAGTGGTCTCAATTCATGAATGATACATATATCCCAATCATGGTTACGATCCTCATATT
>WUAI01000029.1 GCA_009827225.1 Flavobacteriaceae bacterium
CAGCCGTGTGCTCTTCCGATCTCACTGGTGAGCTACATACGCGATAACGGTGCCATGAATGCCGTAATCACCACCGAAGTGGATAGAATCGATGATTTGAAAAAAGAGCTTTCCGAAGTCCCTGGTATGAAAGGATTAGAATTGGCGTCGCGTGTATCTACTAAAGAGCCTTATTTCTTCGGAAATGAAAATGCCACATATCGAATCTCTGCGCTTGATATCGGGATTAAAAAGAACATACTGCGCAACCTCGCCGAAAGAGATTGCTATATCAAGGTATTTCCTTACAATACCAGTTTTTCTGAAATGGAAGCCTTTGAACCGGATGGATATTTTCTGTCAAACGGCCCCGGTGATCCGGAACCCTTGAAAGAATCCATCGAAACAGCACGGCAGATCATCGAGACCGGTCTCCCGCTTTTCGGAATTTGCCTTGGGCATCAGGTGATCGCTCTTGCCAATGGTATTTCAACCTACAAGATGCACCACGGTCATCGCGGGATCAATCACCCGGTTAAGAATCTGGTCACCGGTAAAGGAGAGATTACATCACAAAATCATGGTTTCGCCATCAATCGTGAAGAAACGGAAGCACATCCGGATATTGAGATAACGCATATGCATCTTAACGACCATACTGTCGCCGGTATCAAACTGAAAAATAAACCTGTGTTCTCCGTTCAATACCACCCTGAGGCGAGTCCGGGACCACACGATGCTTCTTATCTGTTTGATGAGTTCATTGAAAATATTAAAAATTCAAAATTAGTGAAGGCCCATTAGAAATGGGTCTTTTTTTTGTTATTACGAAAACGTTGTAGTGTTAAAAAAGCTTGAAAACCCTTGTTATTGTTGGGTTTTAAGCGGAATAAATTCACAGACTTTCGTATCTTCACAAACCCAAAACCAACTTTAATTATGAGCATAATAATCGATATCCGAGCCCGTCAAATTTTTGATTCAAGAGGAAATCCAACCGTGGAGGTGGATGTATATACTGAAAATGGAATACTGGGAAGAGCTGCTGTTCCTTCCGGTGCATCTACCGGAGAACACGAAGCCGTAGAATTGCGTGATGGAGGAGACGACTACATGGGTAAAGGAGTTCTGAATGCAGTTGAAAATGTAAATGGAAAGATTGCTGGAACCTTACTGGGGGTGTCTGTTTTTGAGCAGGAATTGATCGACCAGATCATGATTGATCTCGATGGCACTCCAAATAAATCCAAGCTGGGAGCCAATGCAATTCTAGGAGTCTCACTGGCTGCGGCAAAAGCGGCAGCTGCCGAATTAGGCCTGCCATTATATCGTTATGTGGGTGGTGTTAGTGCTAAAACACTACCGGTCCCTATGATGAACATTATCAACGGAGGATCGCACAGTGACGCTCCCATTGCCTTTCAGGAGTTTATGGTGATGCCGGTAAAAGCACAAAGCTTTACACACGCCATGCAAATGGGTTCTGAAATATTTCACAATCTGAAAAAGGTACTTCACGATAGAAATCTCAGTACCGCTGTAGGAGACGAAGGAGGATTTGCTCCAACCTTGGATGGTACAGAGGATGCTCTTGAGACCATTGCTAAGGCTACCGCAAAAGCCGGATATAAACTCGGAGATGAAGTGATGATTGCTCTGGATTGTGCATCCGCGGAATTTTACGTGGACGGTAAATATGACTACACTAAGTTTGAAGGAGAGAAAGGAAAAGTTCGTACTTCTCAGGAGCAAGCCGACTACCTGGCGGAACTCTCCGAAAAATACCCGATCATATCGATCGAGGATGGTATGGATGAGAACGATTGGGAAGGATGGAAATACTTAACCGAAAAGGTTGGTGATAAAGTACAGCTGGTAGGAGATGATCTGTTTGTAACAAATGTGGAGCGACTTTCACGAGGTATCAATGAGGGTATAGCGAATTCCATTCTTATCAAGGTGAATCAGATAGGAACATTAAGCGAAACCATAGCAGCGGTAAATATGGCGCACAATGCAGGTTACACTTCTGTAATGTCCCACCGAAGTGGTGAAACCGAAGACAATACTATTGCAGATCTCGCAGTTGCTTTGAATACCGGGCAGATAAAAACAGGTTCTGCATCCAGAAGTGATCGTATGGCAAAGTATAATCAATTGCTTCGTATTGAAGAAGACCTTGAAGAGGTTGCTTATTATCCCGGGCGATCTGCTTTTAAGATTTAAAATACTTCCAAAAAAATAAGAACCCCGAATTTTCGGGGTTTTTTTATATCCCAAAGTAAGATTATCAATTACTCGATTTAAGGATTATTTAACCAAACATCAATGTGTAAATGTTAAAAAAATCGTCCATTTTTTCGTAATTTAGCAATGCTTTATTCAAGTACAACAATCAAATTATTCCTATGTCAAAGAACGCTACCCTTGAAATAAATGGTGAAAAATATGAGTTTCCTATAATCGAAGGAACGGAAAAAGAATTAGCAATAAACATAAAGGCACTTCGTACTGCCACAGGTGGAATTACCACACTGGATCCCGGATATAAGAATACCGGTTCTTGCGAGAGTGCAATCACATTTTTGAATGGGGAAGAAGGAATTCTCAGATATCGTGGGTATTCTATAGAAGAATTGGCGGAGAAAGCCGATTTCCTTGAGGTCGCTTATCTCCTTATTTTTGGTGAGCTGCCAACCACAGAGGAACTGAATAAGTTTCATAATGATATCAAAGATCAATCTCATGTAGACGAGGATATAAAGAAGATTTTAGATGGTTTTCCGAAGTCTGCCCACCCTATGGGAGTAATTTCATCTCTTACCTCGGCATTGATAGCGTTTAACCCATCTTCTGTGAATGTAGACAGCCCGGAAGACATGTACCTGGCGATCGTTCGCATTCTGGGCAAATTTCCGGTGCTAACGGCCTGGGCTTATCGAAAAAGAGCCGGCCTTGCCATGGACTATGGAGATGACAGCTTAGGATACGTGGACAACTTCCTTAAAATGATGTTCAAAAAGCCGAGTGGCGAATACAACTCTAACCCGGTAATCGTAAATGCATTGGATAAATTATTGATCCTTCACGCCGATCACGAACAAAACTGTTCTACCTCTACAGTGCGAATCGTGGGATCCTCGCATGCGGGCCTATTTGCTTCCCTTTCAGCCGGGATCAGCGCACTTTGGGGACCACTGCACGGAGGAGCCAACCAGGCGGTAATCGAAATGCTGGAAGCCATCAAGGAAGATGGAGGTGATACCAAAAAATATATGGCAAAAGCCAAGGACAAAAGCGATCCTTTCCGTTTAATGGGCTTTGGACACAGGGTATACAAAAACTTTGATCCGCGAGCCAAGATTATCAAAGTTGCGGCCGATGAAGTATTGAACGATCTTGGTGTGGAAGATCCTATTCTCGACATCGCCAAGGGTCTCGAAAAAGAAGCTCTTGAGGATCCGTATTTCGTTGATAGAAAATTGTATCCGAATGTAGATTTCTATTCAGGAATCATTTATAGAGCTATGGGAATACCGGTAGAGATGTTTACAGCAATGTTTGCGTTGGGTCGCTTACCCGGTTGGATTGCTCAATGGCGTGAGATGAGGTTAAGAAAGGAACCTATAGGTCGTCCGCGACAGGTTTATATAGGTGAAAATCATCGCCCATTTAAAGATATTGACTTCAGATAAACCACAACCTAAATAAAGAAAGCATCCGAAATATCGGGTGCTTTTTCATGTTACCACTTATGATCAAACTAAATGTGAATGATGAAATTTCAAGACTTCGTGCCGTAGTTCTTGGAATTGCAAAGAGTAACGGTCCTACCCCTAAAATTGAGGACGCCTACGACCCCAATTCAGCTATGTATATCAAGGCCGGAAATTATCCGAAGGAAGAAGATATGATTCCAGAAATGGAAGCTGTGGCAAAGGTATTTGAAAAGTATGATGTCCAGGTGTATCGTCCGGAATTGATCGAAGATTGTAACCAAATATTTGCTCGTGATATAGCGTTTGTGATTGGTGATAAGATGGTGAAGTCGAATATTCTCCCGGATAGGGAAGAAGAAATCGACGCCATAGAATATATATGGTCTCAAATCCCAAAGGAGAAACGAATTGTATTACCTGAAGAGGCCCATGTGGAAGGTGGAGATGTGATGCCATGGGGTGATTACATTTTCGTGGGTACTTACCGTGGGGAAGACTATCCGGACCTTATTACTGCTCGAACCAATATGAAAGCGGTGGAAGCACTTCAGGCCGAATTTCCCGACAAAATTGTGAAATCATTTAACCTCTGTAAATCCAATACCGTTCCTGAGGAGAATGCGTTGCATTTGGATTGTTGTTTTCAGCCTTTAGGAAAAGGTAAGGCTATCATTCAGAAGGACGGTTTCCTTGAACAGGAAGAGTATGAATGGCTAATCAATTATTTCGGCGAGGCCAACTGTTTTCATATTACGAGTTATGAAATGTTCCAGATGTTCTCGAATGTATTTTCAATTTCAGAAGATGTGGTTATTTCTGAAAAGAACTTCACACGATTGAACGACTGGCTTCGTTCCCAGGGCTTTACAGTGGAAGAGGTTCCTTACTCCGAGATCGCCAAGCAAGGTGGGCTGCTGCGTTGCAGCACGATGCCATTGATCAGAGATTGATGTCAACCCTTGGCAGATACTTTTTTCTTCCTGATTAGAAGTGTCTTGTAGAAAATTATGAAAATACCGAGTAAGGCGGCTATTCCGAAAAGTACCAAATAAACATTTCGATTTTCATCGGGATCTTCGTCTAGGTCTTTTTTCCTTGCAAGTGTATAAGTGTCATAATTGAATACTTCGCTTATCTCCCCTTCAGCGGTGATTTTGGCAATCCTTGGCCCGCCATATCCTCCATCCGCTTTAAATTCAAGAACATAACTATCGCCTTGAAAGAATTCAATTGCAGTTGGAAACCACTTGTCATTACTGCTATAGAAATCTTCAGTGCTTCCCGAGGGATCGATCTTTATGATTCGACGTCCACCGGTCTCGGCGATGTAGATATTGCCCTTGGCATCTTTTGTAATTCCGAGCAATACATCTTCGGTTGGATCAAAAATTCCATCTTCCAATGTCATTAGATTTTCTGCAATAACAGTCGCTTTTCCATCAACACCAATTTGAAGGAGACTGCCATTGCCCACTCCTATATCCGGCACATATACCTTCCCTAGCGCATCGGAATAAATAGTTTGGGACCAATTGAACTCATGATCGCTGATCTTTTCCCGCTGTCCTTCGGCATTAATTTTCCAAAGAAATTTTTCTATATGGAAAATGATATCCCCTTGAGGGGTATAGGTGCAATTACCCCCGAAGAATTCCTTAAAGTTGGTGGTATGAAACAAGGTGTCTCGCTGCCCGTTTTTTAGCAGACGTATCATGGTATGGTTATCCTCACCATGCGCACTTATCACATTTCCATCGGAATCAAGGTCCACATTATGGGCATGAAAGTCTTTTAATAATGCCTCCAGCTTTCCATCATGACTAAGCTTCCATAAAGTCCCTCTTTCGTTGTGGAAGATATCCGCAAAATAGAAATTTCCCTCTGCGTCGATTTCAAGACCCCATGGAGGGTGAGCAACCGATACAAAACGGCTTAAAATGAAGCCTAATATGAGTATTTTAGTTTTCAATATTCCTGATGAATTTCGCAGGATTTCCCGCCACAAATGTATTGGGGCTCACGTCCCTTGTGACCACAGCACCCGCGCCAATTACCGCTCCATCGCCGATATCAACTCCCGGGCAGATAATCGCGCCACCACCAATCCAGACATCATTTCCTATGGTGATAGGTTTGGCAAATTCCCTTCCTGAATTTCTAGCCTTTGCTTCCAGTGGATGTGTGGCCGTATAAATCTGCACATTCGGTGCCAACATTGCGTTATCACCAATAATTACTTTCATTACATCCAGGATGCAGCAGCCATAATTCATGTATACATTATTCCCAAGTTCGATGTTATAACCGTAATCACAATAGAACGGAGGCTCTATATAAAAATCTCCATCCGTTCGTCCCAAAAGCTCTTTTAATAGGTTCATGCGTTGTTGAAATTGCTCTTCTCCCATCGCATTTATTTGCTGAAATTTTAGCCTGGCAGATTTTCGTTCTTCCACTAATAAGGGATCGGAAGGATCATACATCTCACCGGCAAGCATTTTTTGTTTTTCGGTCATTAACTAATGAATTATTGAGAGTTTTTAATCAAAATTTCAATACAAAATACAGTATTTTTGTGACGAATAATAATCCCCAATGCGACAGATTACAAACACCATTCTAATGATACGCCCGGTAGCTTTTCGTATGAACGAAGAAACTGCCGTAAACAACTATTTTCAGGAAGAAAGTACCTTCAATAGTGAAGATGTGAACACCAAAGCTCAACAAGAGTTCGATGCATTCGTTAAAACATTACGGGATGCTGGAGTGAGGGTGATTGTGGAAGACGATATTCTGGAAAATGACACTCCGGATTCCATTTTTCCGAACAATTGGGTGAGTTTTCACCGTCGTGGTACTGTGGGTTTATATCCCATGTTCGCCGAGAACCGTAGACGTGAAAGACGTGAAGAGATTATGGATCGGTTGGAGGAAGAAGGATTCTATATCAAAGGTTATATGGACTATACCCCAGCGGAAGATGAAGGAGTCTTTTTAGAAGGTACCGGAAGCGTACTGTTGGATCGGGTGCATCATAAAGCCTATTGTGCCTTATCACCAAGGGCCCATGAAGAATTATTTATAGAATTCTGCGAAGATTTTGAGTGCGATCCGATAATTTTTACCGCAAATCAGACGGTGAATGGCGAACGACTGCCCATTTACCATACCAATGTGATGATGGCATTAGCCGAAAACTTTGCGGTGATCTGCCTGGATTCTATCGATGATAAAAAGGAAAAAAAGAACGTTCTCCGACACTTAAAAGAAAGTGGAAAGAAAGTGCTGGATATCACAGAAGATCAAATGCATCATTTCGCAGGAAATATGCTGCAGGTAAGGGGAGAGGGAGATAAGAAGTACATGGTGATGAGCTTGGCAGCACATCGTAGCTTACGCTCGGACCAAATCGATTTTATCGAGCAATATTGCGAGATTTTAAGCAGTGACCTTTCTATCATAGAAACCTGTGGAGGCGGTAGTGCCCGTTGTATGATGGCGGAAGTGTTCCTTCCCCTTGCTTCGGAAGTGGAACCTGATCTATATTAATTAGCAGCGATCTTTCGAATCATGCCGCCGAATATAAAATAATGGAAAGGCAGCATGAGATACCAATATAACCTTCCCCATAGACCTTTGGGCCTAAATGTGGCAGTTTGATGCAGAATGTTGTTTTCATCGATATCAAATTCCAGCCAAGCTTCTCCCGGGACTCTCATTTCAGCAAATAATAGCAAGCGTTTTTGTTCTTTATCGGCCAGAATGACTCGCCAGAAGTCCAAGGCATCTCCCTCGAAGATTTTGTTTGGATGGGTGCGACCCCTTCTTAATCCAACACCACCAATTAGCTTATCCAGGTATCCACGAATCTTCCATAACCAGTTCCCATAATACCATCCTCTGTTTCCGCCAATGGACCAGATATTCTCGAGTGCTTTTTCCGGGTTCGTCACAGGAATTGATTGTGCGTCCTTCAGGCAACCGTAGACCGGCACTTTTACGTATTGTTTTAGTTCCTTTCTGAATCGACCACTAACCATAGAGTCCTTCCAGCTGGACACCACCTGGTTTTGGCGGATTTTTTCAAAGGCCAGTTTAATGGCATCTTCGTAAGGAATAGGCCGAATATTCAGGATTTGCTGTAGTCGATTATCCTTCGTGATGACTTCGATCCGCATACTATCCACCAAGTTCAAGGCCAGTTTATAGGAAGTTGAGGTTACAAAATACAACCAGTAAGAAGACAATTTAGGCGATAAGAACGGAACGTCTATAATGAACAATCTCAATTTTCGGATGCGCGCATATCCTTGCATCATTTGTTTGTAGCTTAAAATATCAGGCCCTCCGATATCGAAAGACTCGTTATAGCATTCTTCCCTTCCTAACACTCCCATGAGGTATTGGATCACATTCCGAATAGCGATAGGCTGGCATCGAGTTTTCACCCAACGGGGAGTGATCATTATGGGTAATTTTTCGCATAGATCACGAATGATCTCGAATGATGCACTACCTGAACCCACAATTATTGCTGCCCTTAGAACCGTTACATTTGCCTTTCCTTCAAACAAGATATCTTCGACCTGTTTTCGGGATTGCAGGTGTTTTGATAACTGTTCCTGATTGGCGATTCCACCAAGGTAAACTACCTGCGTACATTGGGTTTCAGAAAGGTATCGGTTAAAATTTCGGGCGGAGAGTTCTTCCTTTTCGTCAAAATCGGAAGTAGAACTGCTCATGGAATGGATAAGATAGTAGGCTACATCAATATCTTTGGGAAGTATATTCGGAATCGGAGATTTCAGAAAATCTATTTCTACTACCTCTATCCGCTTTCTAACCGATGAACTCACAGACAGTCTTGCTGCATTGCGGACGGCACAAACTACCTCATGGCCCTGTTCCAGGAGCATGGGTAATAATCGCATTCCGATATATCCGTTAGCACCAGTAAGAAGTATTTTCAATGTCTGAGTTTATTGATTTTCAACGTTAAGGTATTGCATTTTTTTCGCATCTTTATTCTTTATGAAACTTCTACGTTTATTTCTTGTCTTAATGGGTTGTACTTTACTCGTTTGGGGTCTCATCGATTTCTTTCTGCCGGCAGAAGTGGACGTAAAACAAGGCATTGCTAAAATTGTACTGGGAGGTCTTGGTCTATTGGCTTCCGTTTTTGCTAAGAACCGCAGGGCCTCATAGAAAGCTACAGGTCTTCTATTCGTGTTACCGAATTTTCATTCTTGAGATGCAATAACTTCTGAAAAAACTTGTGGATTCCACGGTCTCGGGCTTTAGCTTCGATCTTCACGAAATAATTGTCCTTATGGATGCTATACTCTTCAGCTTTGCCCTTGTATAATGTAAGTTTGTAAAAGGGAATGACCAGAGCATAGGATTCGAGCAGCGAACGAAAGCCTACGATAATTCCTTTTGGACGTATTTCCACGTTGCAATAGTTCCTGTTATTATCAAGTATCAGGAGATTGTTAATCTGAACACTTGCTTCGGAAATCACCAGACGCGGAGATCCTATTCCTCCTTTGCGTATTCGTTCTTTTAAAGAAAAAGGTTTACCCACAGCCTCATCTATGGCCTTGGTAACCGATTTGTTATTATAAGAAACGTTGACAAGCATTTTTTGTTTAAAGATAGTGTGTATGCTGCCAAATTCACTTAAAACTTAGTTAACTTTCTCGAAGATGTAGCCTCCTTTTTCTGCACCCCAAACCTGTTCTCCTTCTGAATTCCAACCCTGATCCCAGGAGGCAATTTTACCCGGGCTGATTTCCACCTTGGAAGTCGCATGAGTGGCTCCTCTTAAAGAACTCTTGCAATCGGTGGGAGAGGTGGCGCCTGCGAAGGCATTCTCTGAAATTTTCTGCAGAAGCACCGCACAACCTTCCCGAATAGTAAGTTCAGTTGGTGAGATCGAATCAAAGGCCTTCGGATCTTTCCATTTGCCAATCCATAGCGAATCGGCTTCGAGGGTATAGACAGCACTGCTGATCACAGAGTCATTGAGTCGGGACACTTCGTATACTCGCTGCCGATATGGTTTGTCCTGCATACTATTTAATGCCTGCTCCACATACAGGTAATTTCCGTGCTGTTCCCAGATGGGATACATATGTAAGGATATATTGAAATAAGAGCTGTCCTGGAGGGCCTGAGCTTCAGAATTAAACGATCCCTGCATCATTTCAAACAAGGATTCCAAATCTGTATCTACAGCAACGGTTTCAGCCGTTTCTTCAGTAGTATTTTTACACCCGGCAAGCAGGACTACACATAAAATTAGGACGATTTTTTTCATAGAAGCAAGATAACAATACCCTTTGGCTTATCCGGCTTTCAGAAATAAAATTTTATCTTTGTCCCCTTAAAATCCAGTATGCATGAGCCTTCATGAGCAACTTACTAAACATGTAAAAGAAGCGGTATCTCAGTTGTATTCGGCCGAGCTGGAATCGGTGGAATTTCAGGCCACTCGGAAAGATTTTGAAGGAGATACTACCGTGGTAGTGTTCCCAATGCTCAAGGTGGTAAAGGGCAATCCGGTTCAAATTGGTGAGGCCATCGGGAACTATCTTGTTGAACATATGGAGGCTGTAGATCGTTTCAATGTGGTCAAAGGTTTTTTGAACCTGGTGCTATCGGATGCCTATTTTCTTTCATTCTTCAGGGAAGTTGGTGATTTCAGCAATTTTGGAACTTCGCCTCAGGGCAGTGATGCTTTTATGGTAGAGTATAGTTCTCCCAATACAAACAAGCCGCTGCATTTGGGACATGTGAGAAACGTATTGTTGGGGTATAGTGTTGCTGAAATAATAAAGGCCGCAGGTAAAAAAGTTTACAAAACGCAGATCATCAACGACCGTGGTATTCATATTTGTAAAAGTATGTTGGCCTGGAAACGTTTTGGTAATGGTGAGTCGCCTGAAAGCACCGGACTGAAAGGAGATAAACTAGTGGGCAATTATTACGTTCGTTTTGATAAAGAATACAAAGAAGAGATCAAGGAACTTGTCGATAAAGGAATGAGCGAGGATGAGGCTAAAGCGCAAGCACCGATCTTGCTGGAGGCACAGGAGATGTTGAGGAAATGGGAAGCAGGCGATGAGGAAACAGTTGCATTATGGACAAAAATGAACAACTGGGTATACGATGGATTTGCTGAAACCTATAAGGCCGTAGGTGTAGACTTTGATAGTTATTATTACGAAAGCAACACTTACCTGCTTGGAAAAGATAATATCGCGGAAGGCCTTGAAAAAGGAGTATTTTATAGGAAAGAGGACGGTTCGGTTTGGTGTGACCTCACTGATGAAGGTTTAGACGAAAAAATTGTGCTTAGAAGTGATGGTACCGCCGTGTACATGACCCAGGATATTGGGACTGCCGTTCAAAGGGTAAAGGACCACCCGGATATTAACGGTATGATCTATACGGTCGGGAATGAACAGGACTATCACTTTAAGGTGTTGTTCCTGATTCTTAAAAAACTGGGTTATCATTGGGCCGAAAATTTGTTTCATCTCAGTTACGGCATGGTGGATTTACCCACCGGTAAAATGAAGAGCCGTGAAGGAACGGTGGTAGACGCCGATGATCTTATCCTGCAGATGGCTGAAACCGCCAGGACCATTTCCGAAGAACTGGGAAAAATCGATGATTTTTCAGAAGAAGAAAAAGAAAATCTTTATCGCACTATTGGATTAGGAGCTCTAAAATATTTCATCCTGAAAGTGGACCCAAAAAAACGAATATTGTTCAATCCGGAAGAAAGCGTGGATTTTCAAGGAAATACCGGGCCATTTATCCAATATACCTACGCTCGTATTCAATCCATTCTTCGAAAAGCGGGTGCGACCAATGAGGTTCCGGTAGCCGATATTGAATTGCACGAAAAGGAACGTGAGTTGTTAAAGCAATTGCAGCTATTTCCGGAAACTGTACAGAGTGCAGCCGAAAACTATAGCCCTGCGTTGATAGCGAACTATACATTCGATCTGGTAAAAGAATTCAATTCCTTCTACCAAAACGTGACGATCTTGGGTGCTGAGAGAGTGGAAGATAAGAACTTCCGAATTCAACTTTCCAAAGCGGTAGGAGATGTCATCAAAACAGGATTTTCACTGTTGGGGATCACTGTCCCTGAACGCATGTAAACTATTTATTCAGTTCATACTCTATAGCGATACGAACTAACCCCGCGGTGTTTCTGGCACCAGTTTTAATCAGCATATTTCGCCTGTGTGTCTCCACGGTACCAAAACTAATGTGTAATTTATCGGCAATTTCCTGGGTGGTAAATTCATCCAGAATGCACTGGAGGACTTCCTTCTCCCGGCGAGATAGGGTAGGAAACGGAGAACTTATTTTGTGTCCGTTTTTATGGACCACACTGTTTACCACAATCTCGTTCACGGTATCATCAAGATAGATCTTATCGTTATACACTGCATTAATGGCTTCCACGATTTCTGCTTGTCCGGCATTTTTCAGAATGTATCCTTTTGCCCCATGACTAAGCATTAATTTGATTAGACTGCTTTCTTTGTGCATGGTGATCGCTATGATCTTCAGGTCCGGTTTTATCTTTATCAGTTCTTTGCAAGTATCGATACCGTTCTTTTCCGGCATATTTATGTCCAATAGGACCACATCCACATCCTCATTCGGGATCTGTGTGATGGCTTCATTTCCGCTATACGCTTTTCCTACTACCGTTATATCGGTTTCACTTTGTAACAAAAGCTCCATTCCTTCGATCACCATTTTGTGATCGTCCACTATATAAACTTTTATCATGATGCGGGTAAATTAATGGTTATGGTAGTTCCCTGGTTGAATTGGCTTTCCCAATGTATGGTGCCGTCTAAGAATTCAACTCTGCTGTTAATGCTCTTCAAACCAAGTCCTCCCTGATCCAAGGCTTGTTCGTAGTCGAATCCTTTACCGTCGTCTTCAATAATTAAACTAATCTCATCCTGATATCCCAATAGTTGAATCAGAATCGATTTGGCGTCTGCGTGCTTTCTGATATTAGAGATAACCTCCTGTATAAGTCGGTATATCATTACCTCTTTCGTAGATTCTAAAGTTTCAGGAAGTTGGTTGATTTCCAGTGAAACCTCATATCCCTGCTCCTTAAGATTTTCGGCCACATCCTCCAAGGCTCCTTTCAAACCCGAAATACTTAATGCATGGGGCATCATATTATGCGAAATACGGCGCACTTCGATACAGGCTTCGTCGATAAGACTGTTCGTTTTTTCGGTAATATTCAATTTTTCCAATTGCTCTATCTCCCTTTGAATGGTACTGAAATGTGCCTTCACAGTGCTCAGTAATCCGCCGAGACTATCATGCAGGTCCTTTGCAATTCGTAACCTTTCGGCCTCCTGGCCTTCGATCATACTATTCAGAGCCAACAGCTTATTCTTTTGCTCAAGTTCCCTTATCTCCTGCTGTTGTATGGCATCTCTTTGTTCTGAAATGGTCTTTTGATCCATGAGCCTTTTTCTGAAGAAAATAAATGTGAGAAACAGGATAAGTCCCAATCCTACTGTCAACATCAGGATTTGGTTCTTTTGCCGGGCTTCTTTCTCAATAGTGAGGTCCTGCTCCAAAATTTTTCGTTCCTTTTGTTCAGTATCAAACTTCACTTCCAATTCAGCAATATTGCGTTGCATGCGTTCCGAAGTCACGCTATCCCGGATCTTTGTGGCTTCTACCTTAGATTCGAAGGCTTTTTTATAATCATTGGCCGCAACTTGAGTTTCGATATCCACCTTATACAAATCAAGCAGCACCTGAGGTTTTTGAATCTGTTTGACGGAATCTATAGCATTCTTCATGTATGGTATTGCCTGGTTAGGCTGTCCCATCTCCAAATAAGTCCTGGCTAGCGCGATGGTGTTATACGCCAGAGAATTCATACTATTGATGCTATCACTAATCCGAATTGCTTCTTTCAGCTTCGGTATGTTCTCTGAACTTGCTCTGTTTTCAAAGATGTCTTTAATAGGCATATGGCCGGCCGGAGTATTGGGATGCGCTTCTTCATATTTTTCAGCCAGGATCTCCGTGAATTTTGCCAACTCAACGGGAGCATCAACCTGAGTAAGATGTTCTACGATCACATACAATACGAAACGCTGAGTGGGATTGTTTTCATAATCTTTTGAAGACTCCCACATCTTCAGATAATTCTCGGTAATGCCGTCAATATTGCCTAAGGAACTCTGAAGTAGGCCCTTGTTGTAGTATACATTCCATAACAAGCTATTATTCTCGGGCTTTTCAGCTAACAACTGCGCCGCGTTAAGATGAAAAAGGGCTTTGTCCAGTTGGTTCAGGTACACATAAGCGTTGGCAACAGACATTTGGTACACGATGATATAGTTTTCCCTGTTAAGTTTTTCTGCCAACTCCAATCCCTTTAGCTTAAATTCCAAGGCGTCACGAGTATTCCCACGCCATGAAATTCGTTGGCTGTACCTGTCCAATAAGACCATCTGTGCTAGTTCGGTGCTATCTTTGGAAAGGGTGTATTCAAACAGCGCCTCCGAATTATCTCTATCCTTTCGTATGATATTATTCAAATATTCATAGGCTTTCAGTCTTTCATCGATATTCTTCTTCTCCAGGGTGTTAAGGGTACTGTCAATGCGTTGTTTGAGGATTTCCTGGCAAAACGCAGATTGCGGTAACCCCAAGGAAACCGCAATTAGCAACATATATAAACCGAATCGAATGTGTATCATACCTAAAAGATATAAATTTTTTTATAGCCCACGGGTGCTCATTTTATCTGGATTTTGTGCTCACAACGAGCGTAAATTCACCTTCGTCCAATCCGTCGGCACCGGTGACCCCGATCACCACACGATACGGGTTATTGATAGCAACAAGGTTGGAGACAGTGCGTGTATGGTCTTGCGGAGCTTTCCCTCTAAAAGCTCGCTCCCTTTTATGATCGGCTTCACATCGAATGCAAGAAGGTAGATCTGGCACCAGCTTATTACTGTTCACGCCAATTTCATAGGCATATAAGCTAAAATTCTTAGTAGGGTCTTTTGGAACTACGGTGACCGTCATCTCACTGTATTTGGGAATGACACCCGTAAAAAACAAATGCTTGCCTGTAAATTTCTGTTTTTGTGTTTCAGGAAAGCAGGCATTGCTGCTGTTCCATGCCCACGATAGATCGTTGAGTTGTGTTCCTTCGGAAATATTTCCTGTGTACGCTACATCTTTATTGGGTACCGGCTCAATCGCATACACCTGTTGCGCTGATAGGCATCCCGGTAGCAGAAGTAAAAAGAAGATAATTGCTTTCATTGTAGTGGAATTATTTGAAACCGGTGGGGAAACCGGCCTCAGTGATTAGTTACTTCTTCTTGGCGTTTACGCGGTACTTAAAGGTATTTCCCACCGATTTGTTTCGCATGGCGATCATGATGATTTTACCTTTTACATTGTTTAAAGTGAATTTTTTCACCTTTCCATTGCGATCGTTAGGGAATTCGTAACTCACCCTTTGTGAAGAAACCCCGTCTCGACCCATGACGCATATCACTACTCCTGTTTTCGCCTTACCGTCGTACTTGTTGATCGTAACTTCTACCTTATTATAAAAGGAAGGTGGTGTAACGAATGTTCTCTTAGTTTTACCAAGGATGGTTCCGGTTTCGTTTCCTCCGTCCAGTTCCAGATAACGAGGTCCAATGGTAGCACTCCCGTTGGAAGCGATCGCATTCCATACATTTTTAATTCTTTGAACCTTATTCTTCCATGGGTTCAAACTAATGTTTGGTTTCCAGGGTCCCCATTCTTCCCAGGTGTCCCTTGCGAGTTT
This sequence comes from Flavobacteriaceae bacterium, assembly GCA_009827225.1. Lineage (GTDB taxonomy): Bacteria > Bacteroidota > Bacteroidia > Flavobacteriales > Flavobacteriaceae > Aureisphaera. The sequence continues at coordinate 15,571 of WUAI01000029.1, forward strand.
CTCTCCCTGGTTACAGTTCTGAGCTTCCAGTTGGTAGCTGAAGGCCATCAGGGTAATACATAAAATTGCAGCTAATTTTTTCATAATAAAATGTTTAATCGGATTAGTATTAATTACGATGCTAAAGTATTGACAGACAATAAGATTGGCATCATTGAATACAGGGAGGACTAAAAAATGTATGAATTCATGTAGGTGCATTCCCAATAAAAAAACCGCCCTAAAAAAGGCGGTTTAAATGGGTTTATTTGTGATAGGAATTATTTCCTGTATAATTTTTTACCAGCGGTTTCATATTTGTCTCCAGCTACCCAAAAAGGAGTTTCAGGGTCGTTGGCTATATTTCGCCCTGCCATGACATAGGCACGGAAGAATTTCTCAAGATAATCATAATCGAGGCTATCTGCGTGATCTCCGGGTTGGTGATAGTACTTAGTGAGTTCTTCATCGAAAGCCGTAAATCCCAATGAAAAGGTGGGAGCCGGGATTCCTTTCGCAGCGAAGTTCACATTATCACTGCGATCGAATAAACCTTGTTCAGGGGCTGGGTCGTCTGTTGCCTGTAATCCGAATTGCTTGGCTGCTGAAATGATATTTCCGGATGCAGTGGTTCGGTTCAAACCTACGATCGTGGCAATGGAAGTATCATTATACCCACCATTATCACTATTAAAGCAGTAAACCATTTGTTCCAGGGGAAGCACCGGATTGTCTACATAGTATTTGCTTCCGAGTAAACCTTTCTCTTCCGCAGTGAAGAGAATGAATAAGGCAGAACGTTTCGTAGGATACTTGGCAAGGTTTTGAGCCATGCTTAAAACCGTAGTTACTCCTACGGCGTTATCACGGGCTCCATTATAAATTTTATCTCCTGTTTTATCGGCCTTTCCAATTCCAACATGATCATAGTGCGCCGAATAAATTATGTATTCGTTCTTTAACTGCGGGTCGGTACCTTCTACTACACCCACAACGTTAGAAGAGTACAGGGGTTTCTCACTGGCTCCTTCCATCTTCAGTTTTACCTGTTGGGTTCCTGTTTTAAAATCGTTAACATAGGCTCCATATTCATCCTGAACCCATAAATATCCCATTGCACCGGCTCTACCTTTGTTGGTTACTTCACCATCTGCAATATCCACTCTCGAACGATCGAATCTACTTTTTACGAAACCCCAGGTGGGCGCATCTGCTTTGATCAGCTCAATCACAGCAAGAGCACCTGCGGCCTTGGCCCGGTCGCTTTTTTCCTGGCGCATTCTGAATGCGGATCTAACGTCTTGATTTTTGTTATCTCCACCTTGAAGGATCACTATCTTTTTACGAAGATTTTTGCCTTTAAAATCCTCCTCTGTCCCAAAGCCCAGGTATACGGCTTCTCCCGTAAAGGTCATTTTCGCAGGTTCCAAAACCACTTTATTTTTTATTTCGGTTTTGTTTTCTTTTCCTCCCCAGGACAGATTTACCCGTCGAGGTGGTTTTATATCTTTCATATTGATTTTCTGGTAGTAGTCTCCGGTCATAGGATTGGGTTTTACCCCATAACTGCGCAAAGTATTGGCCAGATAAGAAGCAGCGATCTTATTTTCATCGGTTCCCGTTTCTCTACCTTTCAAAAGGTCGTCTGCGAGAAAATAGATATGACCCTCAATAGTACTTTTATTTACGGTTTCTTCTACTTTTTCTTTTTCAGTCTGAGCAAATACCAGGCTAAATGATAGGAGAGATGCCAGAATTAGAATATTTTTCTTCATGATATCTTGATTGTTTGAATGCCGCTAAAGATAGCTAATTCTATAGAACTAACAGAAGGGTTAAAAGGTAAGTCGGAAAGAAAAATTAGGAGTAAACCCAAGTGCGAATTCGTCGATTTCTTCAATTTCATTATTCTGATTCAAACGGAAGAAGTGATTCACCACATTTTCGGTATCCAACAGATTCCAGATAGAAGCTCCCACATAGGCTGTGGTTTGTCTGCTGATGGCAAACTGATAAGTTCCAGACAGATCTACCCTCAGGTAATCTTTGATATTGTCGGAATTCGGACTGGCAAAATTAAGGTCTCCTTCATCCACTTCAGCTCCAGGTACCAGCTGCGTGGTGGGCTTTCCTGTGTGGTAATTGAAACCACCGGAAATATTAAAGTTATTAAATGAATAATTGATACCGTAGGTGAGGGTATGCCGGATGTCAATATTATTGGGAAATTCGCTAGGGATCAATTCCGAAAATTCGTAATCGTTCTTTGCATAGGAGTAACTCAACCAAGTGTTGATTTTCTTGAATCTCTTATTGATCAAAAGGTCCACTCCGTAAGTGGTATAACTTCCATTCACCCTTTCATTTAAAAATTGATTCTGGAAACCCTGACTTTGTGTAGAAATACCTGTAACCTCCTTTAGGTATGGTTCTGCACTCACCAACCAGCCTTTTCGATTCATAGTAATTCCTGCTGAAATCTGCTTCCCTTTAATAATGGGGATTTCATCGGGTCGTGATAGCACCCATCGGCGGTTTTCTACGCCAAGAAAATCATTTTGGAAGTCGATAATTTGAGAGGTGGTCTGACTCTTTAGCTCTCCAAGAATTTCGAAATTGAAATAGTCCAGGAATTGGAGATTCACACTAAGACGGGGTTCAACCAATACTTCATTGAATTTTCCAATATGATTGGCTCTGACCCCGGCATTGATAAATATATTCTTTTTGGGAATATAATTAGCCTCGGCAAAAAAGCTATTGGTAATAATTACCTGTTTGTCGGTCCTTTCAAAAAACGGGTTATTGATCTGTTCAAAGTTCGTGATTCCTGTCTCATTGAGCTGATAACCGAAACTTCCGCTTAGAGTATTGGTAAAACGCATGTTGTTTTTAATTCGGATACCGGTTTCGTCCACATTGTTCTCTTGTATAAGACGCTGATCGTTTATGATATCGAAATTGGTCGCTTCCAGCTTGTATATCGTACCGTAGGCCTGTGCTTCCGTATTAAAATTGTCATTCCAGTCTCGCTTGTAATAAAGGCCCCCTGAAACATTGTTTTGTTCAAGATTGCTTCGTAATGACTGGAAGTCATTCTCGATTTCCCCATTTTCCAGAAATTTGAGCGAATTTCCAAGAGTGAGAAAGTTCGCGCGAAATTCATCTCGCTCAGAGGGTTTCAGCAACAACCGAAAACTCGCATCGTAAAAATTGAACTCATCATCCGAAGTGGGCAAGATGTTACCGGAAGTGGTTAATTCCGTGTTCTGAAAAGCCTTATCAAAATAGGAATCGAACGTAGGTGTGCGTACAATGTTATTTATAGACTTGCGCCCTGAAACCTGTATCGAGCCATTCTTGCCAAGAGGGATATCAACGAATGCATCTGTGCTAAGTAAATTTGCGCCAACACCCGCTTTTAGGTCTTGGTTCACTTCTGAATCCCCCAGCATGGAAATGACCCCAGAAACTCCGTCTCCCCAGCTTGCCGATGTTCCGTTTTTTGTAATGCTTACCTCCTTGGTGAGGAATGGATTGAAAGCTGAAATGAGTCCGAAGAAATGTCCGTTTTGGTACATTTTTATTCCGTCCCAAAGGATGAGGTTCTGATCGTTGGTGCCTCCACGTATATTGAGAAAGGAGACGGTCTCATTCACACTTTGAATGCCTGGAAGCGCCTGAATGGTAAGAAGTACATCCGGTTCGATGAGCCCGGGAAGGATGTCGAAATCCGAGTAATTCACTTTCAGCGATCCATTTCGCGTCTTACTGATCCCTTTGGCAAAGTAATTAGAAAGTTTCACTGTGCTCAACAACTCAATTTTGGGTTCCATGCTTAACTTACGGCAAGGAGACTGCAGCAGGTCACCCGATTTCAAGTCCAATTGAGCAAAGCCTGCAAATTGAAGGCTGATGTTGTCCCTGGGGGACAGTGCCCAAAGAGTAAAAGCTCCGTTGTCATCGGTAATCACTTGTTGATATCGACTCGTAACGGCAACGTTACCGAAGGGTGTATCATTTTCAGCATCAAACACCAACCCACAACTAATGAGCAAATTTTCTTTCTTGCTGATTGCAATGGTGCGGTCATTTAAAACCGTGAATTGAAACAGCGTATTCGTCCTTAGAAAGCGCAGGGTCGTTTCAAAATCGTTGAGAGGTTGTGAATCCACAAAATGTGTGGAAACATCAGCATCTATAAACGAAAAATCATACGAAAACTGTTGTGCAACCTTATCGAGGAACTGCCTTAGCGGCGTCTTGCTTTGCGAGTGTGATAGTTGGGTAAAAAGTAAGAAAAAAAGAAATGTAAGCTTTCTGGTTTTGGTCACTGCTATTTTGTTTTAAGCACCACGTCGTTTCCTTTAATATCGTAAGACAAGTTAAGGGGAATTGTGATAGCTTGCAAGGCAGTTTCCAAATTTTCGTGAGTAAAGCTTCCGGTAAATAAGGTGTCACCATAAGATGGATTTAACGTCACGTTCATGTTATATTGACGTTGCATCTCTTCGATTACTTCGGAAAATGGGACACTTACAAATGATGATTTGGCATGAATCCAGGTAGGTTCAGTCAATTTGGTGATATCTTTATGAACTTTGTCACCGGCAAAGTTAATACTGTTTCCTGCTGGTAGTTGGTAAGCCTTATTCTTGTGTAAGACTCTTACCAAACCTTCGTAACAAACGACCTCGAAATAGTTCTTCCTTGCTTTAACAGTAAACTGAGTTCCAAGAACCGTAACATCACCTTGTTCGGTGTGCACGGTAAAAGAACTTCCTTTGTTTACTTTAAAAAAGGCCTCACCCTGAAGGGTAAGGGATCGATTATTGCTCCAGCCTTTCTCATCGAAAGTAATATTTGATTCTGCATTCAAGAATACTTCGGAAGCATCGGGTAGGTTAAATTCAAGCTGTTGGGAATTTTGGGCAAAAAAAGTGGTCTCTTCCTGATTGAAGAATGCAAAATAAATACCTAAAGTAACAATGATGGCAGCCGCAACGGAGGAGATATAACGTCTCCATTGGATGGTTTTTGTAGGTTGTGGTTTTTCAGCAAGGAGTTTCTGTAGATTTCCATCTACATCAAACTCCGGAGCCTTGAATTGTTTGGCCGCCTGGTCGATTTTCATAAAAGTACTAGAGGCGTTCAATTGCTTGAACGCCTTTAGCTCACTTTCATTAAGGTTGTTATCCAACCATTTAATAATTAAATCTTCCTTTTTCATGTCAATTCATATATATAACAACCCAAGGCAAGAAATTCCTACCTATATATCATTAAATTTCTTCTATATCTTGTCTCAGCTTCTCGAGAGCCGTGTAAATCCGCTTCTCCACTGCCTTTCGGGAGATTCCCAACATTTCTGCAATTTCCTTGTGTCGCTTACCTTCCACACGGTTTAGCAGGAATGCGGTGCGTTGTCCTTCGGATAGTTTTCCGAGTGCGTTTTGAAATTTTGCCATGTACTCTTTCTCCTCCATCATGAACTCGGGAGTGAGATTAGTGTAGTCTTTTGGTTTTTTTTCCTGAAATTTCAACACCACCTTCTGATGTTTGATCTCATTTAAACTCAAATTACTAACCACAGTAAATAAGAAGCTTTTTGCCTTTTCCGGGGGTGTTTCTTTACAGTTTTTCCAAAGCTTTATAAAGGCCTCCTGCACCTTGTCTTCAGGATTTACCTTCTCTCCAAACTTATAATAGAGGAAATTGTAAAGATCTTTCGACCATTTTTTATATAATTGTGAAAATACCTGCTCGTCACATACATTTTTAAAGAGCGGTTTATCCATTTAGCTGGTTTTCGCGCAAAGATATAAAATAATCGAAGTAGGAATTTTTGGAATGAAATTGTTATATTAACAGTTGAAAAATGTAGTTATGAAAAAATATGCGGTATTGGCAATGATGATGTTGATGATTTCTTGCCAAACAGAAGAGCTCACCGTTGTGGAGAATCAGGATGAAACGGAATCTGCGGCGGATGCTCAATTATTGTCCCTTGTCCAGTCGGTGGCTACACATGATGGTTCTTATGATGATGTAGTAGACGGAGCTTCTTGTTTCAGTATTGATTTCCCATATGTTTGTCAGGTAAACGGAGAAACATATACAGTAAATTCAGTTGAGGATATTGAAAATTTTACGAAGTACGACACCTTAATCCCTGTTTTCCCTGTAAGTATTACGTATGCCAACCATGTGGAAGCAATTCTGGCCTCGTATGAAGAAATGGAGCAATTGGCCCAGCAGTGCGAAAACGGAGACCTCTGGAATGATACCATTACTTGTATCGATTTCAATTATCCGGTGAGCTTGTCGCTTTTCAATCCCGATAATTCAGATTTCCAAACCTTGACTTTCAATCATGATCGCGATACCTTCTTGGGTATTCAGGATATTGAAACACAAATTATTGCGACCATTAATTATCCGATCACCGTTCGGTTGGAAAATGGCGAATCAATCACTATTACTTCGAATGAAATCTTAAGAGCGGAAATACTAAATATCATTCCGATTTGTGAATAAATAAAGAATGCATACATTGCAAGGCCCTCAAAATTGAGGGTCTTTTTTGTTTAACATTATTTTTAAATAGTTAAACAAAAAGTTAAATATTTACTAAAGTCATTTTTTGGGGTAGTAATTTTTTAACTCCCCTTGTTTCATTCATAAACACACTAAACTAAACAGACAATGAAAAAGATTTTTAAATTCAGTTTAATACTGTTCCTCACATTAGGATTTGTTGCATGTAGTAATGATGACGACAATACACCAGATCCAACTGAAAACGAAGGCACGATTGCCGATTTTGTAGAGGGTAATGAAGACTATTCGACCCTTTTGGCAGCGCTTGAAAGAGCCGGCCTCGTTACCGTATTAGACGGAACGGATGAATTCACAGTTTTCGCCCCGAATAATGACGCGTTCGACGCATTTCTTGCTGCGAACGGATTTACCGCTCTAAGTGACATTCCTACCGAAGTTTTGACAAATGTTCTTTTGAACCATGTTGTAAACGGAACGGTGGAATCTACTGCTCTGAGCACGGGGTACATTAATTCCCTTGCCACTTTTGGCGAAACAGACTTCAACTTAAGTTTATTTATTAATACCAACGGAGGAGTTTCCATTAATGGTGTTTCGAACGTAACTACAGCAGATGTGGGAGTTACCAACGGAGTTATTCACGCAGTAGATAATGTGATTGGATTGCCAACGATTGTTACTCAGGCTACGGCGAATAGTGATTTCTCAAGTTTGGTAGACGCTTTGGTTGCCGCTTCGGATGAAGAATTTAATTATGTTGATTTCTTCGCCGGTACATCATCGTCACCGTTCACAGTGTTTGCTCCTAATAATGATGCCTTTGCAGCATTATTGCAAGCATTAGGTGTATCATCGGTGGATGAAATTCCGCAAACTACACTGAAAAGAGTATTGAACTATCACTTAATCGCTCCTGCGAATGTAAGAGCCGGAGATTTGAGTGAAGGATTGGAAGCTGAAACCTTCCAGGGAGAAAGCGTTACTTTTACCTTAGTAGATGGTCCTAAGATTATCGACGCTACCGGTATGCCAACTAATATCATTGCAACCGACGTACAAACAGACAACGGGGTTATTCATGCTATCGATGGAGTGTTGTTACCACAAGAGGTGATTGATGATATCGATCCTACTATTACTCGTCTAACTCAGACAAACGGTAACCTGTCTACACTAAGAGAAGCTTTAGAACTTACTGGATTGGATGAGGTATTGGATGATAGAATGGCAGAGTTTACTGTATTCGCACCAACCAATGCAGCATTCGACACTTTCCTTGATGGAGCCGATATTCAGGATATTCCTGTTGAAGCTTTAACCCAAGTATTATTGAACCACGTATTAGGTAGTATCGCACTTTCTACCGATTTGGAGACCAGTTATACCACAACGCTTGCTACTTACGGTACAAGCGCAAATAACTTGAGTATGTATATCAATACTGAAACAGGCGTAAAAATTAATGGTGTGGCAAATGTGACCACTCCAGACGTTTTAGCTGCAAACGGTGTGGTACACATCGTAAATGCAGTGATCGATTTGCCGACGGTAGTAACCTTTGCAGTAGCAGACCCAACATTTGAAACTTTGGTAGCTGCTTTAACAAGAGGTGATCAACCGGACTTCGTAAGTGTATTGAGCACTCCAAACGGAACTTCACCTGCTCCCTTTACTGTGTTCGCGCCAACCAATGATGCTTTCGGTGATTTGTTAACCGAACTAGGTGTAGGTAGTCTGGATGATATAGATGGAGCTACCCTTACTGCTACCCTAAATACTCACGTAATTGCTGAGGCAAATGTTAGAGCAGAAGATTTGGTGAGTGGTACAGTAGGTACTCTTGGAGATGATATTGAAATAGACGCAACAAATGCGACAATCACCGATCTAAACGGTCGTGTGAGTAACATCATAGTTACAAACGTTCAGGCAGCGAATGGAGTAGTCCACGCGATAGATAAAGTTATCTTGCCTCAACTGTAAAAACTTCATATAGTTTGTTCATAATTTGATTGGTTAGTTAGTAGTTAATTATGAATGTGCACCCCGGTAGTCTTCGTTCCCAACAAAGACCGGGGTGCTACTTTTTATATGAAATCTTATTCTTCACTGGCTTCTTCTTCTCCTTCTTCAGCTGCGGCGGCTGCCGCTTCGATTTCCATCATAGCTTCCATTATCGGCGCCGTGTCCCAGTAACCATACTCTTTCACAATTTTTCCATCGACAAACTGTGCTGTGGTATGTACAGGAATCGTAAGTTCTTTTCCATTCGCCGATAGTGTCCCCTTCCAGGTTCCCCAAAAGTTTACCCAGGTTTGTTCTTTATCGGTTATAACCATTTCCATATCACCTTCATCGTCGACAAATTCGTAGGATGAGAATTGAGTTAACGATTCTTTCATTCCTTCGGCGGCTTGAGCTGGAGAAACCGAGTCGTTCACAGTGTTATGGAAAATTACCGCAGTGTCCGCAAAATGACTTTGATATCCTTCCCAGTCTCCGCTTTCATAGTCAGCGATGGCTTGTTTGTAAGAATCAATTTCGGCCGAAGTTTGGGTGTATCGTTTTTGACCCATTTCACAGGCTGAAATAGCCAGGATAATGAACAAAAGTGTTACAATTTTTAAATGTTTCATATTATGTAAATATTGGTTAGTACTCAAAGTTTATGCGATAACCGTAATTAATTATCTGTACCAATACATGAAAGGAAAGTGGAAAAAAGGGGAGTTTTTGTAAACTATTGATTTACAGCAGCATAAAGCTACTAATTTTCAAATGGAAGAGGTAATTCGTTTAGTAGTATCTTTCTTACTTCGGGGGGAGGCAAAGGGGTCTCCAAAAGCGATATTGGAGAAATATTCGGAAATAAAAAAAACTGTTTAGCACAGTTGTATACCAAGCAGTTTTTTTAAGTTCATAACGATTGGGGATCGCCAGGTAGGAATGTCCTACCAATCTTCTTCTCTCTGTTTCATAATTAGATGAGTTTAATACAAATATATACTATTTTTTAATACGATATTATTTCAGTAGAATGAATATACCATCTCCGGGTAATAACCAATTATTAGTACTTATTTTAAGAGAATTGTTACCGTCCCTATCAAAAGAAATATCATCTTTTTCTGAAATACTACTAAAACAATTACCAATAATCGTTCCATCGAAATCCTCAAAACTATAAGATAATTCAAATTTTTTCGTGAGTTTGTTAATTTTTTTAGAATAAATAGTATCGTGGCGCGGTACAATGCGTTCTTCTTTTAAGTGGAGTATGAGTTTATTTTCAAACGGTACTATTAATGATTTAGCATGATTTTCTTCAACTTTTTGATATTGAAATTTGACGCAGTCATCGTAAATCTTAGAATCACCATCATAATCTATTTTAATAAGAATCGACTCCGAAATATCTTTAAGTTTCGCATTGTCCACCTTGATCTTTAGCTTTTCAAGTTTCAAGAGATCTTTATCCTCAATTCCGTCGATAGTTGAGAATTTATAGGGTGTAAAAAAGTTGGCTTCCTCAATAAAGTTGTCTACTGGGTTTTTCAAAATAATTTTGGTATCAACTTCTTTTTTAATAACCAGTTTCTTATTGATAATGGCATGTCTACAAGTGATGGAAGTAATATACTCTTCAAAATAGGAATCCTGGCCTATTCGCTGGAATAAAGTATTTGTCAATTCATTTAAATCAGCGATTTCGGATTTTAATTCTTTACCTATTAGTGTAAATACTGGGATTTTTTCAATCTCAATATTTGGTAATTGATTCGTTACTTCATCTAACTCCACTTCTTTTTCTGACATTAACTTGCCAAAAAGTTTGTTGAAATTTTTCGATTCGTCATTATATAAATTGACAATTTCTCTAGAACTAAATTCCATAGGAGCAATAGATCTCCTTATTCGAGAGCTATTTTTTTCGAAGCTTACCAACACATATTTATCAGGATTTTTGTCAATATCAGAAATTATGTATCTGTATTCCTTCCCGACACCACCTTTAAAAGCTTCCGCCTTCTTTTTATAATTTTTTGATAGTACCACTATAACTTTATCTGAATCGGTGATATGAGAATGCATCATTTTGCCAAAATCTGCTGCCGATTCGTTCTGTGTTATCCCGCGGTCTAAATCCGCATCAAACCCATTTTGTCTTAAAAAATTGGTAAATGAAATTACTTTTGTTTTGTGATTTTCATCATCCCAGGAGTAGGTGACAAATACTTTAATTTTTTTGGCCATAGTTAATTACTCAATTATTCATAGTGCTCTTAACGGAGCATTTAAAGATTCAATAAACAACGGGGAATTTTTTTAGAGAGGATTAAATATAAATAAAAAATCTTTCATCTTTCCCGACTTTGACACTCCCTGCTCAATTTGTATCTTTGCCCACTTAGAAAGAAAGCATAGCTATGTTCGATAATTTAAGCGATAAGTTAGATAAGGCGTTACATGTTTTAAAAGGGCATGGAAGTATTACCGAGGTCAATGTTGCTGAAACTTTAAAGGAAGTAAGAAGGGCATTACTCGATGCCGATGTCAACTTCAAGATAGCAAAGGAATTTACCAATCGCGTCAAGGAAAAAGCATTGGGTCAAAACGTATTGACGACCTTGCAGCCCGGGCAACTTATGGTGAAGATCGTTAAGGACGAACTCACCGAATTAATGGGCGGTGATGCTGCCGGTGTAAACCTTAGCGGAACCCCCAGTATCATTCTAATGTCGGGATTGCAGGGTAGTGGTAAGACGACCTTTTCCGGTAAGCTGGCAAACTTTCTGAAATCAAAGAAATCCAAGAAACCTCTTTTAGTGGCCTGTGATGTATATCGTCCGGCGGCGATCAATCAGTTGCATGTCGTGGGTGATCAGATCGGTGTTGAGGTTTACAGTGAAGAAGGCAACATGAATCCTGTTGAAATTGCTGAAAATGCAATTAAACATGCCAAACAAAATGGTCATAATATAGTAATCGTAGATACGGCCGGTCGTTTGGCGGTGGACGAAGAGATGATGACCGAGATTGCCAATATTCACAGCGCAATACAACCTCAGGAAACCTTGTTCGTAGTAGATTCCATGACGGGCCAGGATGCTGTGAACACAGCCAAGGCTTTTAACGACCGTTTGAACTTTGAAGGAGTTGTCCTTACCAAATTGGATGGTGATACTCGTGGTGGAGCAGCGATATCCATCAAAAGCGTGGTGGATAAGCCCATCAAGTTTATCGGTACCGGTGAAAAGATGGATGCTATTGACGTGTTTCATCCCGCTCGTATGGCCGATCGAATCCTCGGGATGGGAGATGTGGTTTCTCTTGTGGAAAGAGCCCAGGAACAGTTTGATGAAGAAGAGGCGAGAAAAATTCAGAAGAAAATCGCGAAGAATCAATTTGGATTCGACGATTTCCTGAAACAGATCCAGCAGGTGAAGAAAATGGGAAGTATGAAAGACCTGGTTGGAATGATCCCGGGCGCTGGAAAAGCATTAAAAGGAATGGACATCGATGATGATGCATTTAAACATATCGAAGCTATCATACATTCAATGACGCCGGGAGAGCGGTCGAAACCTGCCGTGATCAATGCAAGCCGTAAGAAACGCATTGCCAAAGGAAGCGGAACTTCGGTGCAACAGGTGAACCAATTACTCAAACAGTTTGATCAAATGAGTAAAATGATGAAGATGATGCAAGGCGGCGGTGGTCGTAAAATGATGCAAATGATGGGTAAAATGCGCTAATCGATTCAGTAATAAAATTCAACTTTCAGTATGGTAATCCTAGACGGTAAAAAGATAAGCAACGACATTAAGAACGAAATCGCTTCCGAAGTCCAAAAGATGAAAGACAACGGAGAGAAAGTTCCTCATCTGGCGGCCGTCCTGGTAGGAGACGATGGTGCGAGTCTCACCTACGTTGGGAGTAAGGTAAGGGCCTGTGAGCGAATCGGGTTCGAATCTACTTTGGTAAAATTACCGCATACCACCAGTGAAGTTGAATTACTTCAGAAGATCGAAGATCTCAATCTTGATGACGATATCGACGGATTTATCATCCAGTTACCATTGCCTCCACAAATAAATACTCAGAAAGTTCTGATGGCAGTGGACCCAAGTAAAGATGTAGACGGATTCCATCCGGAAAATTTCGGAAAAATGGCGCTGGACATGAGTACTTTCATTCCTGCCACTCCCTTTGGAATACTGGAACTCCTAGAACGCTATGATGTGGATACTAAAGGAAAACACACTGTGGTTATCGGTCGAAGCCATATCGTAGGGAGACCCATGAGTATCTTAATGAGTCGAAAAGGATGGCCGGGAAATAGTACAGTGACGCTAACGCACAGTAACACCAAGAATATCGCACAGATTACCACCCAGGCGGATATCATTATTTCAGCATTGGGAGTACCCAACTTTTTAAAGGCTGAAATGGTCAAAGACGATGCGGTGATTATCGATGTGGGAATCACACGGGTTCCGGACGAATCTCACCCTAAAGGATATGTAATCCGCGGGGATGTGGATTTTGAAAATGTAAGTAAAAAAGCATCTTTCATTACGCCCGTTCCCGGGGGAGTAGGTCCTATGACCATCGCTATGCTGTTAAAAAATACCCTGTTGGCCAGAGAGCAGCGTAAGTCGATGTAATTACTAGGAGTATTCTTTCCTGTAGATACTCACTACCACCAGAAATAAGCTGATTAAAAGCGGGCCGAATATCAATCCGATAAACCCAAAAAGAGGTACGCCAACAATCACCCCTATCAATGTGATCAGGGGATGAACATTATCCAACTTCTTCAGTACGTAAAGTCGAATCAGGTTGTCTGTCGAACCAACCACGACCAATCCATAGATCAATATCCCCCAGGCCTGACCTGTATTGCCGCTGGAAAGCTCCAGGATAAACACCGGGAGTATCCCAATTAAGGTTCCAACAAATGGGATCATGGAACCAATAGTTACTATCACAAACCAAAACAGTGGATCCTGTATTCCAAAAATCAGGAAACCTATCAACGCAACAATTCCCTGGGCAATAGCAACCAAGGGTATTCCCAACGCATTGGATCGCACCATGGCTTTAATTTCCTGACCGATGACCTTCAGGTTTTCCTTACTCACCGGCACATAGGCCCCCACCTGGTTTTGGATCATATTTCTATCCGTAAGCAGATAAAAAAGAATGAAATACATAAGACCAATGGCGATAAAGACGTTAAAAGTGCTACCAGCAAAACCTTGTAAGTTACTGGACAACCAGGAAGAAATAGCTCCTACATCTATTTGAGAGGCCAGATCAAAATTGAATTGATCTTCCCAGGACTCCAGTTGAGTCTTAAATGCCAGGATTACTTTTTCTGAATTCTGAACGGCATTTCCAATTTTATTCCCGAGCAGCATTAGTACTCCGGAGACTGGCAATAATATACCCACAAAGGAAAGCACGCATATAAATGCCGCTGCGATGTTCGCATTCCAGCCTTTGCGCACTAGTTTTATCATCCAGCCACGCATCAAAACATAAATAGTGATAGCTCCCAGAACTCCGGAAAAATAGGGGAGTAGTTCATTGAATATGAGTCCGCCCATAATAATAATGAGCAGTAGGACGAAGACCTGTCGGATGATGTTAGGTGAAATCATGATTCTATTTTGCAAATAATTGATTTAAATCTTTAAACGCTTTAAACTCCAGCGCATTTCCGCTAGGATCTTTAAAAAACATAGTTGCCTGTTCACCTACTTCACCTTCAAAACGGATGTAAGGTTCGATGATAAATTCAATATTTTTTTCTTTTAATCCTGCGGAAAAGTTTTTGAAAGTTTCCATGTCGAGCACAATGCCAAAATGAGGAACCGGTACTTCTTTTCCATCAACCGGATTATGCGCCTGAACTCCATTTTCATTTTCCTTATAATGGATCACGAGCTGATGTCCGAAAAAATCAAAATCCACCCAATGGTCACTGCTCCTGCCTTCAGATAATCCTAAAATATCCCGGTAAAAGGCACGACATTTTTGAACATTATCAACGGGAATTGCAAGATGGAAGGGTCGCAATTGAGACATAGTTATTCTTTTTCTACAATATAATTAATACTAACGGTAGCCAATTCATTGTTGGGAAATTTTGAGAAATATTCCGGAATGGAGCTAAGTCCAATTTCAGAAATAACCTTTCGAAAAACTTCCAGTTCCAGTATATACTGGTCGCTAAATCCATGAGTGGCATCATAAGCCGTGGCCGCCGTTTTACCGATATTTTGTGCTGTAATCGAAGGATCGATAGTATGCAGTTCAATGAGCAAAAGTCCAAACTTTTTAATATAGGGTTTCCACTTTTCCAGATGCTCTTTGAGATTTTGTTCTACCAGCGCATTGTCCAGGCGTTTACCATGGGTGGCAAATGCTCCGGTGGAGGTACTGGTTCTTTGACTATCAATTTCGCCTGGTTCACTCCAGGGCCTGTTATGATCTAAAAAGGTCCTTACATTCAAAAGATCGCATAAGTCAATGTCATAACTGGTTTGTATGTCTTCTTCCAGTTTTTGCGGACTGGCAATATCGCCCCAGATCACTTTCGCCCAAATATCAGCCTTCACCAAATTAGACCTTGTCACTTTTAAAGCAGCTTTGTTGAAGTCCACCCCTACCAAAAATAGCGGGTGTTCTTCCAATACTGTTCCCCGTTTGGTGCGCTGTTCGATCACTTCGAACAAGTGAATAAGAAACGCGCCATTTCCACAACCCATGTCTAAAATTCCTTTGGGTTGTTCCTCTATAGGTTTATTAAACAGGGCGATGATGATCTCATCGATTTTTTTGAAGTAAGCGGAATGCGCTCCCCCGCTGCCCCAAACATTCATTTCACGGTCTACATGAATCTCATGGGAAGTTGGGATGGAACTTTTAAATATCAGTGCATTTCCGAAGATCAACTCATCCACTCTCCTGAAAGTAGGAATATAAGAAACAGTTACGCCATAAGCCGAGGAACGCCTGGCAAAAAATAATCCTTTATTCGTGAATCGATAATGTTCCTGCTTCTTATCAAACCAACCCAGAAAAGTGAAGAAGTCCAGTATTTTGCTGAAACTTTTAGGGTCTTCATGGAACTCATCTGCGCTAAAAGAGGCTTCCATGAAATACTTGTGAAACATGCCGTCCATTCCCAGAAAGACCGTTATGGGCCCCACCAAAACTCCTTCAATATGTTTGAGTATTTGGAATTCAATGGTGCTTAAGTCATTTACTTCCTTGCCATCCGAATATACTTTATCCTTATACTTATTGAAGATCTTATTAAGCTCCACGAACTGTTCCAATTCGAAATGCCGAGGATGGAATTCTTCGGAAATTTTCATGAAATGAACCACATCGCGATACATGTCCACAAGGTCAAAGGCTTCGGCACTTTGTGCATTCACCGAAATGGTTATCGTATGATCTTCGTTTAAACTATAATCCAACCAACCCTGAGAGGCCAGCATGCGAAGTGCCACATTCAAGTAACCTTCATTCGCATCGAACTTTGAAGTGATTTCAGATATCAGAACTTTTTGGGAGGACAGCAAATGGTCGAGCACTCCTTTTTCTTTGAGCGCAAAGGCGACCGGAGCTACCGCAATCCCATCCAGATGCCTAAAGAGTTCATCCCTGTACTTATTTTTTTCGGACTTTGTGAGCATGCCTAGTTACGGTTCCAAATGTCCAGGTACATTTTCCACGCTCCATCGATTTTCTTCCAGACGATTACATATTTTCCATTAAAATTGACAGGTTCGCCTTCCGCATTGGTAAGGCTTCCTTCATAATAACCATAATCATAGGCATAGTCTCCTAGGATTTGAATTTCAATCGGGGTCAATTTATGATAGAGGTCTTTGCTTCCTTCGGCAAACTTCCAATATTCCATCAAGGCCTCTTTCCCTTCCAGGATATCCCTCCTACCCGGAAATAGTTTACCATCTTCAGTATACATATTGGCAATAGCTTCTGTATCCTTTCTCATATACGCAGCAGAGAACGCTTTCATATTTTGTAGTAACTGATCTCTGTCTGAAAGCCCTTTTCGCTTGGTACATCGAATTTTCCACGTTGGAAATACAATCGTCTCCGTTGGATTTACCCAGGCTCCCAACCAATTGAATCCGTCCTCACTAATGTCACTAAAAACGATTTTGTAGAAGCCATCCATACCATTGGGAGCTTTTTGTTCATTATATAAAATGATACTGTCGCCGCGTCTTTCTCCTTCCCATGCAAGAAGTTTAGGAGTGGGGGCCGTATTGGAATAAAAATGCACATACCATTTAGAACTATCGGCGATAAACTGACGAATACTTCCGGCGCTTCTCCCATCTTTGAACATGGTTTCGTCCTGCACGGCTGTTCCGTTCATCACATACTTAAAAGTCCAGGTCATATCTTTGGTTTCCGCCCAGCTTTGGTCGGGATTTCGGATATCCGATTTACAGTCGCAAATGCCTATTAAAGGAGCGTAATCGGCTGTTTCTGCTGGAGCTTCGGGATTCAGTTTTCCGAAAGGATTTTCAACCGAAACGTTGTATTCAGAATAAGACTGTCCGAATACCATAGCTGGTAACAAGAGAGTGAATAGAAATTTCATGGGTCAGAATTTGTACGTAATGTACTAATATTCTGTCCATAAAAAAAGCCTTCACAATGGAAGGCTTCCCTGTTACTTCGTTCTGTTATTCTTCTGAATCTTCAATGTCCCACCCCAGCATAAAATACTTGAATTTCGCTGTATTCGGGATTTGCGTTTCCTCGATTTTCGCATTCATATTGTACCGTAGGTTTTCCGGTAATTCCTTTTTATCGATCGTCACATAAATTTCACTATCCTTTAGAAACACCACCACAGAATTGATGGTAGTTTCAACATTTGAGATCTCATAGTTGGCCTTTATATCTCCGTAGGTGCTATTCACATTCAGTCCTTTTTCGGTTTGATAACGAGCATCGAAAACCTGGATATTTGTAATTTTTGAAGAGGGATCCGAATCGTTTTCCGGGGAAATCAACAACAGTTTATTTCCGCTCTTTTCATAGACCTCGACTTCGCCTTGTGTGCCAAGGGCATTTTCAACCGGATTCAACTTGACAATAGAATCCAGCGCGAAAATAGAATCGACCTGTTTCATCTGGACTTCCTTACTCAGTTTACCAATAGCACCTGTAGATATGAGAAAAGGATCTTTCTCTTTGGCACATTGGATAAATAAAGTGGAAATAACGATTCCTAGGATAAGTGTTTTTTTCATTCTGAAATTTTATAAATTATTTTATCATTTTAGTCAAAATACCCAGCACACTCCGTATCACAGTAGGGCTTGTTAGGACTTTTTCAAGGGAGCTACGGCGAGAAGACCTTCTGCTACGACTACGACCTGAGGTGCTGCGTCGGGTTTCTTCTCTTTCTTTGGCGGCTTTCTCTTTGGCCTCTTCTGCATTGGCTGTTTCAATTTTTTTGTTCAGCAATTCGTAGGCACTTTCTCGATCTACCTCTTCATTGTATTGCTTCACCAGCTTAGAACCTTCGATAAGGTCTTTTAATTCATCATCTTCCAAAATGTCCATGCGGCTCATCGGAGCGCGCATCATGGTGGCTGCCAATGGTGTTGGAATCCCTTTTTCGTTGAGTGCAGACACCAGCGCTTCTCCCGTACCCAGGGAAGTGAGAATTTGATCGGTTTGATAATAATCCGACAAAGGATAATTCTCTGCAGTCAATTTAATAGCCTTTCGATCCTTAGCAGTAAAGGCACGTAGTGCATGCTGGACTTTAAGACCTAACTGACTCAAAACCGCATCCGGTACATCCGTAGGATTTTGAGTGACGAAATAAAGACCCACGCCCTTCGAACGGATCAGTTTTACGATGCTCTCAATTTGATCCAATAAAGCGTCACTCGCTTCTTTAAATATCAAATGGGCCTCATCGATAAAGATCACGAGTTCCGGTCTTCCGCTATCTCCTTGCTCCGGGAAGGTGGAATAAATTTCCGCCAACAAACAAAGCATGAAGGTCGAGAATAACTTGGGTCTGTCCTGTATATCCGTAAGACGTACAATATTGATATAACCTCGCCCATCTCGGTCCACACGTAAAAGATCGTCTGTATCAAAAGATTTTTCACCAAAGAATAAATCCCCGCCTTGTTGTTCCAGTTCAACGATCTTTCGAAGTATGGCGCCTGAGGATGCGGGTGAAATCCTTCCGTATTCCCGCGCGATTTCCGCCTTACCCTCTTCAGTGGCGTATTGTATGATTTTTTTGAAATCCTTTAAATCGAGTAATGGCAATTTATTGTCATCACAATACTTGAAGAGGATTGAAATGATACCGGCCTGTGTTTCTGAAACCCCAAGAATCCTCGAGATAAGAACGGGGCCAAATTCACTCACCGTCGCTCTTAAGCGTACCCCATCTTGTTCGGAAAGGGTCAGTATTTCCACCGGAAACTTTTTGGCGTCAAAGGGTATTCCAATGGCTGCATGGCGTTCATCGATTTTCGGGTGTCCCGGACTGGGCTGTGCAATTCCACTTAAATCCCCCTTCATATCCATGAGCAATACGGGTACACCTTTATCCGATAGGTTTTCTGCAAGTACTTGAAGTGTTTTGGTTTTACCGGTTCCTGTAGCACCTGCGATGAGCCCGTGCCTGTTCATAGTTTTTAGGGGAACCTTTACCAGGGCATTGGTAACCGTCTCGCCGTCCAACATTGCTGCACCCAGCGTTATGGCTTCGCCTTTCATGGTATAGCCGTTATTGATATAGTCGAAAAATACTTGCTTGTCTGCCATCGATCAAAAATTTTGATAAAAATAGGAATTGTGGGGTAGCTACTAAAATTTAACTGGATAGTTTTATATTTTAGAGAGATGAAATTGAGTCTAAAGAAATTCGGTTTGGCTGTTTTAGCACTTGTTCTTTTGTCCTGCAACAAGAAAGAGTCTACTTCTGCTGAAAAAGAAGTTCAAGTCATTTCCCCCGTTTTTCATGCCTCCCACGAACCTAAAAAATTGGATGCACCTTTTAGCGACGCCGTGCAGGTTGGTAATACTTTTTATCTCTCGGGTCAGATCGGAATGGACCATTCCACACGGACCCTTGTTTCCGGAGGTATTCAGGCTGAAACTCGTCAGACATTGGAAAATATCAAAGCGGTATTAGAGCATCACGGACTCCAAATGAAGGACGTGGTAAAAGCGACGGTGATCCTCGATACCATTGGCGATTTTAGTGCCTTCAATGAAATTTATACCGAATATCTTCCGCAGAAACCTGCACGCACTACCTTCGCTGCAGAAGCCCTGGCCAGAGGCGCAAAGATCGAGATCGAAGTAGTTGCGGTAAAATCCAATTAATAGTACATTCATATCTTGGCGGACCGTGCAATTCTGTATCTTTGCCGTCAATGATAAAAGAGGTTCAGAAAATGGTGGATGAAGGTACAATGCTTCCATTGATGGAAGAGTTTTATACCATCCAGGGTGAAGGCTACCACAAAGGAAAAGCCGCTTACTTTATACGGGTAGGAGGTTGTGATGTGGGGTGTCATTGGTGTGATGTAAAAGAAAGCTGGAACCCAGATATCCATCCTCCTACTGGTATTGAATCGATAGCTGAGAATGCTGCGAAATATTCAGAGACCATCGTCATTACAGGAGGAGAACCACTCACCTGGGACATGGGGCCGCTTACAGATCTGTTGAAAGAAAAAGGCTTGCAAACGCACATTGAAACCTCAGGGGCCTATCCGTTAACGGGAACCTGGGACTGGATCTGTTTATCTCCGAAGAAACTAAAACTACCCACTTCAGAAATATACGAGAAAGCAGATGAGCTTAAGGTGATTGTGTATAACAAAGACGATTTACGATTTGCCGAAGAGCAGGCGAAAAAGGTAGGTGAAGCTTGCAAATTGTATCTACAGCCCGAGTGGAGCAAAAGGGATAAGGTAATGCCTTTGATAGTGGATTATGTGATGGAACATCCCAAATGGACGGTTTCCCTGCAAACACATAAGTATCTCAACATTCCATAAAAAAATCCGATAGTCGATCTATCGGATTTTTTACAGAAATTGCTTTGGTATTATTTGGTGAAAGGAACTGTAACTCGGGCCGTTCCCCATCCCATGTGCATATCCACACCATTGTCACTTTCTTCAAAAGTAATGGAAAATGCCTCCAGTGATTCACTTCCTTCATTTAACGGTACACTGATACGGGCAACATCGTTGCTTTCATTATAAAAATACGATCCCCATACGTTCAAATCGGAACTAACAATGGCAGTCCATTCCGAATCTCCCGGAATGGTATAAAAGGTATACGTGCCTGCTTTTACCGCAGTACCGCCCAGGTTCATGTCGGTGTAAAGCGTAAGTTCAGCTGCTTCGTTAGCACCTGTACGCCAAACTTTCCCATTAGGAGCCAGGGAGCTAAGCTCACGTCCCTTGAGTTGCGGCCGACTGTAAGTAATTTTGATCAGTTTGTCGGAGTTGCGATAGTCACTTGGATAGGCAGCGGCATCCATCGGACTCACATCCATTTTACTAAATTTTTGAGCTTCTGCATCTTGACTAAAAAGAACGAAAAGAGTGCATAAGATTAGACTAAGAAGTGGTGTTTTTTTCATACGATTGATTTTAGATGTTAAAGGTATATTTTTTCCGAGCCACGAAATGATAATTTTATGTGAAAATTTAGGTTTCGGAACTTCCTTTTTGGGTCGGTGAAACCATAAAAAACTTACAAGGTTGTAACTGTTTTATTTTGAAGCGATTTCAGCAGGAATTTTTTCACAAAAATTTGTTAATAACTTAGGGTCGAAATATTGCCGAAACTACCGATTTTATTGGGGATTTCGTTATATTTGCTTGTTATCAAAATAAAGAATAAAACAACCTATTTTTTTATGAGCGAAGAACAGCAAAAAACCAACTATGGAGCCGATAATATTCAGGCGCTTGAAGGCATGGAACACGTGCGTATGCGCCCGTCCATGTATATCGGTGATGTTGGGGTGCGAGGATTGCACCATTTAGTGTATGAAGTTGTAGATAATTCTATCGATGAAGCCCTCGCCGGCCACTGTGATACCATTAGTGTCACGATCAATGAAGATAATTCCATTACCGTTAAGGATAACGGGCGGGGAATACCGGTGGACATTCATAAGAAAGAAGGAGTTTCGGCCCTTGAGGTGGTAATGACTAAGATTGGTGCCGGAGGAAAGTTCGATAAAGATTCATACAAAGTATCCGGTGGACTTCATGGAGTGGGAGTGAGTTGTGTAAATGCACTTTCAGAAAATTTGCATGCGATCGTTCACCGAGATGGAAAAGTCTGGGAGCAGGAGTATGAAAGAGGAAAAACACTATATCCTGTAAAATCCACGGGTACCACTTCAGAAAGAGGAACCATTGTTACGTTCAGGCCCGATGCTGAGATTTTTAAAATCACAAGAGAATATAACTATGATACCCTGGCCAGTCGTCTTAGAGAATTGGCATATCTGAATAAGGGGATTACTATTACGTTGACCGATATGCGCCATAAAGAAGAAAATGGCGAATTTGTGGGTGAGGAGTTCTACAGTGAAGAAGGATTGAAGGAATTCATCCGTTTTCTGGATGGAAATCGTGAACCTCTCATTGGCGACGTGATCTCCATGGAAGGCGAAAAGAATGGAACACCGGTGGAAGTGGCCATGGTATACAATACCTCATTCAACGAGAACCTTCACAGTTATGTAAATAACATCAATACGCATGAAGGAGGAACGCATTTAAGCGGTTTTAGGAGAGGTTTAACGACCACCCTAAAGAAGTATGCGGATGCGTCTGGAATGCTCGACAAACTCAAATTTGACATATCTGGAGACGATTTTCGGGAGGGTTTGACGGCCATTGTTTCGGTAAAAGTTGCCGAACCTCAGTTCGAAGGGCAAACCAAAACAAAACTTGGGAACCGAGATGTTACCTCTGCTGTGAGTCAGTCGGTTTCAGAAATGCTGGAAAATTACCTGGAAGAGCATCCTAATGATGCCAAGACCATTGTTCAGAAAGTGATCCTGGCGGCACAGGCGAGACATGCCGCTAGAAAAGCACGAGAGATGGTGCAGCGAAAGACGGTGATGAGTGGCGGAGGTCTCCCCGGAAAACTATCTGACTGTTCCGAGCAAGATCCTGAAAAATGCGAAGTATTCCTCGTAGAGGGAGACTCGGCAGGTGGAACGGCGAAGCAAGGGCGTGATCGTAATTTTCAGGCCATTTTACCACTGCGTGGAAAGATCCTCAATGTGGAAAAAGCGATGCAGCACAAAGTGTTCGAGAACGAAGAAATTCGAAATATCTTCACCGCACTGGGTGTTACTATTGGTACTGAAGAAGACAGTAAAGCCTTGAATTTGGAGAAGCTGAGATATCACAAAATAGTGATCATGTGTGATGCGGATGTGGATGGAAGCCATATTGCAACCTTGATCCTTACTTTCTTCTTCCGATATATGAAAGACCTTATCGAAGCGGGTCACGTTTACATTGCAACGCCTCCTCTTTACCTTGTGAAGAAGGGTACGAAGAAGGAATATGCCTGGGACGATGATCAACGTGATATGATCAACCAGAAATTTGGTGGATCTGCTAACATTCAGCGCTACAAAGGTCTTGGAGAAATGAATGCCGAGCAACTTTGGGATACTACGATGAACCCGGAGTTCAGAACGCTGCGTCAGGTAACCATCGATAACGGTACCGAGGCAGATCGCATTTTCTCCATGCTGATGGGTGATGAAGTACCCCCACGACGTGAATTTATTGAGAAAAACGCTGTCTACGCAAACATCGACGCATAAACAATTGCAAATCAAGCGAAGGCCCATTTTGTTTTCTACGGAATGGGCCTTTTGTTTTTACCATATTATGTGAATAATTTGAGGAGATAGTTGTATTTTTGCAGCCTGAATTATTCAACAATAAAAACAAATTAATCATATGAAAATAACAGTTGTAGGTGCGGGTGCTGTAGGTGCAAGTTGTGCCGAGTATATCGCTATTAAGAATTTTGCGAGCGAAGTAGTTTTATTGGATATCAAGGAAGGATATGCCGAAGGAAAAGCAATGGACCTCATGCAAACAGCCTCTTTGAATGGATTTGATACGAAAATCACCGGATCTACAAATGATTATTCGAAAACTGCAGGAAGTGATATCTGTGTAATTACCAGTGGAATTCCACGTAAACCGGGGATGACCCGCGAAGAACTTATCGGGATCAACGCCGGCATTGTTAAAAGTGTATCTGCCAGTTTGATCGAACACTCACCAAACACGATTATGATTGTGGTAAGTAACCCTATGGATACCATGACCTACCTGGTGCATAAGACTACGGATCTACCCAAGCACAGAATCATTGGAATGGGAGGAGCCCTGGACAGTGCAAGATTTAAGTATCGTCTGGCGGAGGCTTTGGGTGCGCCTATCAGCGATGTAGATGGTATGGTAATTGGCGGGCACAGCGATAAAGGAATGGTCCCTCTTACACGACTTGCGACCAGAAATAGTGTTCCTGTGAGTAAATTCATTTCCGAAGAACGATTGAATCAGGTGAAAGAAGATACCAAAGTGGGAGGAGCCACTCTTACCAAGCTATTGGGTACTTCGGCCTGGTATGCACCGGGTGCGGCTGTTTCAGGCTTGGTGCAGGCCATAGCATGTGATCAAAAGAAAATGTTCCCTTGTTCTACTTTGTTGGACGGGGAGTACGGACTCAACGATCTTTGTATCGGAGTTCCTGTAATTCTAGGAAGAAATGGAATTGAAGAAATCGTAGCACTTGAGCTTAACGATGCTGAAAAAGCACATATGCAGGAAAGTGCTGCCGGAGTGTCCAAAACCAATGGGCTTCTGGAGCTTTAAAATCAAAAGAATAGACCCTAAAAAAAGGTCGCTTTAAGCGGCCTTTTTTGTGCAATTTTTCAAAGGAAAATAATTGTCTTTTCCTTTTTGAAAACCTATATTTGCACGTTTTTAAAATTATCTAAATACCGATAGAATGCAAAATAAAGGACTGATTACCGTATTTGCGATACTTTTTGGATTGGTGAGCTTGTATCAGCTCTCCTTCACGTTCATCACAAGCAATGTGGAAGACAAGGCCAAGGAATACGCCAAAAGTTTATACGATGAAACCCAACCCAGCGAAAGAGCTGCAGCCGAAGCTCAGTATTTAGATTCTATCGCAACCGAGCCACAATTCTTAGGAATAGATTATAAAACAGCCAAAGATAAAGAGTTAAACAAAGGGCTTGACCTCAAAGGTGGAATCAACGTAATCCTTCAG
The DNA here is from genome assembly GCA_009827225.1 of Flavobacteriaceae bacterium. Classification (GTDB taxonomy): domain Bacteria; phylum Bacteroidota; class Bacteroidia; order Flavobacteriales; family Flavobacteriaceae; genus Aureisphaera. Next base: position 40,519 of record WUAI01000029.1, read on the forward strand.
GTATCCGTAAAAGATATCCTGAAAGGTCTGGCTAATAACACCAAGGATCCGGCTTTCAATCAGGCACTAAATGATGCAGATGAACTTCAGAAAGATGCTCAGGAAACCTATGTAGCTTCTTTCTTCCGTGCCTTTGAAGCACTACCTGGTGAAAATAGACTTGCCACCCCGGATATCTTCTTTAACAAAGGGCTGGAAAATGATATAAAAAGCAGTGACTGG
>WUAI01000030.1 GCA_009827225.1 Flavobacteriaceae bacterium
TAGACCTGAGCGATATGATTCAGGAGAAAACTATAGATGTGGCCAACTTAGCCTCCGGTGTGTATGTAGTACACATCCTGGGTGAAAAGGCCAGCACGGTTAAGAGACTCATTAAAGAGTAACTTTAACTAACCAACCAAAAAAACCCCCTTCGATTTCGAAGGGGGTTTTTATTCTATCATTTTTTCTTTTTAGTAGCCTTTTTCGGTTTCGGTGGTTGAGGCTTTTTCTTCTTCTTTTTGGGTCTTCGAGCTCCGGAAGTTCCCATGATAATTTTTCCTCGTTTGGTTTTCTTGTCACCTTTTCCCATAAAACTTATTTTAAATTGTTGGTAGAGATAAAGTTACAAAAATACTTCGGTTAGCATCGGAAGCTATCCTCGCACGCCTTGTACAAATCCAGGAATACCATTAATGCCTTCTTTACGTAGCATTTTAATAAAAGCACTTCCTATGATGGCTCCTTTCGAATGACGAGTAGCTGCCTGGAACGTTTCGGTGTTACTTATTCCAAAACCTACGATCTGCGGGTTCTTTAAATTCATGGCTGAGATACGATCGAAATAATCGTTTTGTTTCTTATCGAAGCCAGATTTGGCCCCAGTGGTACTGGCACTACTCACCATATAAATAAAGCCATCACTAGCCTCATCAATTTCTCTGATTCTCGCTTCGGAAGTCTGGGGTGTTATCAAAAAAGTGTTTATCAATCCGTACTTTTCAAAAATATCCTGATAATGAGCCTGGTATTCCGCCAGGGGTAAATCGGGAAGAATTAATCCATCGATTCCAATTTCAGCACATCGCTTACAAAAATCTTCTACGCCATATTGCAACACGGGATTGAAATAACCCATAATGATCAGGGGAATAGCAACCTTTTCACGAATGCATTCCAGTTGTGAAAACAAAGTTTCACTGGTCATACCATTTTTCAGAGCATCGGTAGAGCTTTCCTGAATGGTAGGCCCATCTGCAAGAGGATCGCTAAACGGAAGCCCAATTTCCACCATATCCACTCCATTGCTTTCCAGTTCAGCAATTATATTCACCGTGTCATTGATTTCCGGAAATCCTGCCGTGAAGTAGATCGACAAGAGTTTTTTGTCTTCCTGTAACTTACTTTTTATTCGGTTCATAAATTGAAATATTCTATATACGTATTTAAATCTTTATCACCACGACCACTTAGATTCACGACAACAATGTCATCAGGTTTGAATTTCCGATTTTCAAAAATGGCGAACGCATGACTCGTCTCAATGGCAGGAATAATACCTTCCAGTTTACTGAGTTCCAATCCGGCTTTCATCGCATCATCATCTGTGATCGAGATAAATTCCCCTCTACCAGAAGCATATAAATGTGCATGAAGGGGTCCCACACCAGGATAGTCCAAGCCGGCAGATATTGAATAGGGTTCCGTTATCTGTCCGTCGTGAGTTTGCATCAACAGTGTCTTACTCCCATGAATGATTCCCATTTTACCCAAAACGGAGGTGGCAGCACTTTCTCCGGTGTCTATACCTTTACCTGCGGCCTCAACGGCAATGATTCCCACTTCAGGTGTATTAAGGAAATGATAGTAGGCTCCTGCTGCATTACTTCCTCCCCCAACACAGGCTATCACATAATCCGGATTTTCTTTTCCTTCCAATTGTAGCAACTGACTTTTAATTTCTTCTGAAATAACACTCTGAAACCGAGCCACCATATCGGGGTAGGGATGAGGACCTACCACGCTACCTATTATATAATGAGTATCTGTTGGATTGTTGATCCAATCCCGGATAGCCTCGTTGGTAGCATCTTTCAGAGTTTTACTCCCACTGGTAGCCGGCACCACCGTTGCACCTAGCATCTTCATACGAGCCACATTGGGAGCCTGTCTTTTTATATCTACTTCCCCCATGTATACAATACATTCCAGTCCCATCAAGGCACAAACCGTGGCTGTGGCAACACCATGCTGACCGGCACCTGTTTCAGCGATTATTCTTTTCTTTCCGAGATGTTGAGCCAAAAGAATCTGACCAATGGTGTTATTCACTTTGTGAGCTCCGGTATGACAAAGATCCTCTCTCTTCAGATAGATCTTTGTTTGGTATTTTTCCGAAAGACGTTTGGCAAAATACAGAGGGGTTGGTCTGCCTACATAAGATTTCAGAAGAGAATCAAACTGATCCTGAAACTCTGAACTGGCTGTAATTTCCAAATATTGCGTTCGCAGTTCTTCTACATTTGGATATAGCATTTCGGGAATATAGGCACCTCCGAAATCTCCGTAATATCCTTTTTCATCTACATTATAATTCATCGATAAATTGTTTTAATTCATTTATTCGTTTTAGGCCGGGTTTTTCTTCGAATCTACTGTTCACGTCTATCACCTCTACGGGCAAGGTTGTTTCAAACAGTTCCTTCAACCGGGGTAATTCTTCCAAACCAATTCCACCGCTCAAAACAATGGATTTTTTACTGGGATAATCATTCAATAGGGACCAGTCGAAGGTATATCCATTACCCCCTTTGTTTTTCCCCTGTGTATCGAACAAAAACCGATCGACAACATTTTCATAGGATTGAAGTACTGAAAAGTCGAAAGTGTCTCTTACACCAAAAACTTTCCAAATCTCCAATAAGGTCGAATTCTTCAAATCCTGACAATAATCTGCAGTTTCATCTCCATGTAATTGGAGCACGTCCAGGCTATGGGTACGCGCCATTTCAGCAATAAAAGAAGGATCCGCATTCACAAAAACACCAACTCGCTTTATATCCGGTGAAATATCCGGAATGCTGCCGGTGAAGTTCCTGGGGCTCTTTTCATAGAAAATAAACCCTAGATAATCCGGTTGTAAAGAGGCCACTTCCTTCACATTCCATTTCATTCCGCATATTTTTAGCTGCACCTTCATCTTAGATTTTTTGAATAAATGTTCGGGCGGCATCTGCCGGATTTTCTGACCTCATAAAGTTTTCACCTATCAGGAAACCCTGGTAGCCATATTTCTGAAGTTCTTTAATAGTGTCTACAGCGCTGATACCACTTTCGGAGATCTTCACAATATCATCGGGGATATGTTCGGAAAGTGATTTGCTCACTTCAGTAGAGACTTCAAATGTCTTCAGATTACGGTTGTTCACCCCAATCATATCCACTTCGGGGATCATCGATTTTTGAAGTTCTTCCATATTATGTACCTCCAGTAACACTTCGAGCCCTAGGGTTTTAGCCTGGCTGGCGAATTCAGTTAACTCATCGGCGTCTAGACAGGCAGCGATCAATAAGATCGCATCTCCTCCAAAAGCTTTCGCCTCGAAGATTTGGTAAGGATCCACAATAAACTCTTTTCTCAACAAGGGCAGGGAAGTGGTATGTCTTGCCAGTAACAGATCGTCTAACGAACCCCCAAAAAACTTAGTATCGGTAAGTACCGATATGGCACTGGCTCCTGCCATTTCATATCCTTTTACAATATCAGGCAATTCAGTAGTATCGTTGATCACCTTTTTACTGGGTGAACGTCTCTTGTGTTCTGCTATTATGCCAGTTTCGGAATTGGCTATCGATCTTGACATGGACACTGTTTCCCTGCTGAAATGTTCAAACGACTCCAGCAATGTCACCGGGATTGCTTCTTTCCTGGCGAGCACCTCTTTCCTTTTATAAGCAGTAATTTTTTCCAGGATTGTCATGAGGCCGAAAGTGTTTGTAATTGTTTCAATGTTTGTAGCGCTTTACCTGATAGAAGCGATTCCTTTGCCATATCGAATCCCTCCAGAATACTCTTACCTTCCACAGTAGCAATGGCGAGTCCTGCGTTGGCACAAACCACATTGTTCTGTGCCTCGGTCCCGTTTCCATTCAGTATACTGGTAAAAATTGCTGCCGATTCCTCTATCGTTTCGCCACCGAAAATTTCAGATTCCTGGATGGGGTTAAGATTGAAATCCGAAGGAGTTAAAAGTTGTTCCGAATGATTTGAGATCATCTTTACATCGCCGGTGAGGGAAACTTCATCGTAACCGTCCATGGCATGCAATACTGTAAAATTTTTGGTGCCTTTTTGATACAAGTAACCATACATCCTGGCCAGTTCCAGGCTAAATACACCTACCAATTGATTCTTTGGAAAGGCGGGATTCACCATTGGCCCTAACATATTAAAGAAGGTTTTTACTCCCAGTTCTCTTCGGATGGGAGCCACATTTTTCATAGCCGGGTGGAATAAAGGTGCGTGCAGGATACAAATACCTGCTTCGTCCAGACATCTTTTCAAAAAATCAGTATTGTTACTAAATTTTATGCCTAATTGCTCCATCACATTACTACTACCACTAATGGAAGAGACCCCGTAATTTCCGTGTTTGGTTACTTTAACTCCAGCCCCCGCAGTCACGAAAGATGCTAACGTAGAAATGTTGAAAGTGTTCTTCCCATCCCCTCCTGTTCCACATAGGTCGATAGTATTGTAGTCCTCCACATTCAATTGAATACAAAGGTCCAACAAGGCATCGCGAAAACCCTCCAATTCTTCGAGTCCGATGCTACGCATCATATACACTGTGATGAAGGCAGCGATCTGACTTGGATTGTAATTTCCTTCGGAAATGGATACCAGCACATTTCTCGCCTCTTCTTTGGAAAGCTGTTCATGATTGATCAATCTATTCAAAATTTCCTTCATACTACATGTTTATCCAGTTCTTAATCATTGTTTTGCCTTGGGGAGTGAGCACGCTTTCAGGGTGAAATTGTACTGCACGTATATCATATTCTCGATGTCGTAAAGACATAATCTGACCGTTCTCATCCTCGGAGGTAATCTCCAATTCATTCGGGAAAGTGTCTCGATCCACCACCCAGGAATGATAACGTCCTACTTCAATTTGCGTATCCAAACCATTAAATAATGGTTCGTCCTCTACCACAATCGTAGTTCGGGTGGCAACACCATGAAATACCTCTTTCAAATTGATAATGGAACCACCAAATACTTCTCCAATCGCCTGTTGGCCAAGACAAACGCCAAGCATGGGAACTTTCCCTGCATATTGTTTAATCACTGCTTTAAGCAGACCTGCTTCATCCGGTATTCCGGGCCCGGGAGATAATAGAATCTTATCATATTTCCCGGCTTCTTCGAGTTCGAACTGATCGTTTCTTTTCACTGTCACTTCACAATCCAGTTCCTCCAGGTAGTGTACAAGATTGTACACAAAGCTATCGTAGTTATCAATCACTAATATCTTCATCCTAAATATTTTCAGCTATTTCCAGAGCCTTGGTGAGGGCACCTAGTTTGTTATATACTTCCTGTAATTCGTTTTCAGGATTGCTTTCAGAAACAATACCAGCTCCTGCCTGGTAGTGCAACTCATGATTTTTACTCACAAAAGACCTTATGATAATCGCATGATTGAAATTTCCCTTGAAGTCCATAAAGCCGATGGCACCTCCGTAGAAATCTCTATTCACGTTCTCGTAATCTTCCAGCAACTGCATGGCACGGTGTTTCGGTGCGCCGCTTAACGTTCCCGCAGGGAAGGTGTCCGCAACAATTTGCAAAGTTGAGGTATCTTCATTCTTCTGAGCGGTCACTTTACTTACCAAATGGATTACATGACTAAAAAATTGTACTTCCCTGAAAGTGTCAACCTTTACGTGATGACCATGACGGGATAAGTCGTTTCTTGCCAGATCTACCAACATAACGTGTTCGCTGTTTTCTTTATCATCTTCGGAAAGTTGACGCGCCAGAAGCGCATCCTGTTCGTCGTTTCCGGTTCTTTTAAAGGTGCCGGCAATGGGATGAATTTCTGCGATATTATCCTGAACCACCAGTTGGGCCTCCGGCGAGCTACCAAATATTTTAAAGTTTCCGTAGTCGAAATAAAACAGGTAAGGAGATGGGTTCACACTTCGAAGAGCACGATATACGTTAAACTCATCGCCTTTGAAGGCCTGAGAAAACCGTTTGCTTGGAACTATTTGAAAAACATCACCTCGAGCACAATGTTCTTTGCATTTTGATACGAGCTCCTTGAATTCCTCATCCTTCAGATTGGTTTGCACGTCTCCTTGCCTTTGGAATGGAAATTCTGCAAAGCTCTTGGTATTCAAGTAAGATTCCAGTTGGTCCAGGTTACTTTCGGATTCAAAACAATGTGCAAACAGATAGGCTTCGTTATTGAAATGATTGATGGCAACGATGTTCTGATAAACTGCGTAATAAAGATCCGGAATGCCGAGGTTTCCCTCTTTCTTCTCTATGGAAATATCTTCAAAATAACGTACGGCATCATAGGCCATGTAGCCGAAAATTCCGTTTTGGATGAATTTGAATTCACTGTCGTCGCAATCAAAACTTGCCGCAAATCCCTCGAGCAATTGTGGTAGATTCGATTCCGAATTGATTGAAAAAGAGGAGGTGGTACCATCCGGAAACTGCTGAGTAACCGTTTCATTTTCAACTTTGATAAAAGCAATAGGATTGGAACAGATATAACTAAAACTATTATCGTTTGCATGATAATCGCTACTCTCCAGCAACAGGCTGTTTGGAAATTTATCCCGTAACCTCAGATATACTGAAACCGGTGTTAGTGTATCGGCCAGCAGTTTTTTATAAGTCGTCTTTAATGTATATTTCATAGTAATTATTACTATCAAAAAAAGCCTGTCGCGAAAGACAGGCTTTTGTATATGATCAATACAAGGGGGTCTAATTCACGACGTTCTTTCGTAAATGATTCCACCACCAAGTATGTACGTTATTTCTTTTCATTGAAGGTCAAATATAGAAATGATATATTTAATATCAAACCATTTTAAGTTGAAAAAGTCCAAAAGTAAGCTTTGGCATAGTTTTTACTATTAACTGGTTATGAAAATCGAACATGTATACCATCTTTACCGAAGAGCCGGCTTTGGAATTTTACCCGAGGACGCCAGCTTATTGGAAGAAAAATCCAGAGAAGAGGTGGTGCGGGAGTTGTTCCGTCAATCGAGGAATATTTCCCCGCTTGCGATCGATTTGAGTCCGTTCGATGAATTTTTTGAGCGCAATCCTAACGCCACTTACAAGCAATTCAAACCCGTTTTTGAGAAAAACAAGGAACTCAGAATTCCTTTGAATAGGGCCTGGATGGAACGAATTTGTAATCCGAAAGAGCCCTTGCGAGAGCGAATGACCCTGTTTTGGGCGAATATATTTGTATGTCAGGATCAAGTAGTTCCTTATGCTCAGCAATTCAACAATACCCTGCGGAAACATGCCTTGGGTAATTTCAAGGACCTGGTGAAAGCAATATCGCGAGAACCTGCGATGATCCGTTATTTAAATACCAATCGAAACAAGAAAGACCACCCAAATGAAAACTTTGCCAGGGAACTCATGGAATTATTCACCCTGGGTACCGGAAACTATTCAGAAGAAGACATAAAGGAATCGGCCCGGGCGTTTACCGGATATTCTCATTTTCCAAATGGAACGTTCCGTTTCCTGCGGCGTAACCACGATTTCGGAATCAAAGAGTTCTTTGGGTTTAAAGGTAATCTATCTGGTGACGATGTGATCAATATCATTACCAACGAGAAGCAATGCGCCCAATATATTTGTAGCAGGATCTATCGGTATTTTGTGAATGAAGAGATTGATCCGCTTGCGATAGATCAAATGGTAGCGACCTTTTACCCTAGATATGAAATTTCGGATCTAATGACTTTCATGTTGAAAAGTGATTGGTTTTATGCGGATGGAAATCGTGGAAATAAATTGAAATCTCCCATGGATCTTATGTCTTCAATTTATAAGGCTGTTCCTTTTCAATTTACAGGAGAGAAAGAACATATATTCATTCAACGACTTTTAGGACAAGTACTTTTTAATCCACCTAATGTGGCGGGCTGGAAAGGAGGGAAGTCCTGGATTGATACCAATACCATTTTGGCCCGGCTGAAGCTACCTTCAATATTGTTCGGAAAAGGACGAGTTCCATATAACGGGATCTCGGCCATGCAGAACCGACCAGCCTTTGGCCATAAGATCAAAGTAGCGGCAAATTGGTCTTATTTTGACAAGCACTATGGTGATCTTAATGCGGAAGATATTACGGCAGCCCTTCTTTCCGAAGAAAACAGTTCGGCAATTACCAATTTGAGTCAGCGATTGGATGGCATGGAAAGACAAGACTTTTGCATTCAACTGATGTCAACCCCGGAATTCCAATTAACCTAAGTGATGATGAAAAGACGAGACTTTATAAAAAATTCTGCACTGGCGAGTAGCGTATTCTTCGTCCCCGGTTTTATCAAAGCCAGCGACAAGGGACTCTTTATCCCCCATTCCTATAAAAGATTGATTGTAATTCAATTGGCTGGTGGAAATGATGGATTGAATAGTATAGTGCCGTTCAGAAATGATATATATTATAGAAATCGTCCTACCCTCGGGGTCCAGCGAAAAGACGTCCTGTCCATCAATGGAGAACTTGGTTTTCATAAGAAACTCAAGCCTTTGAAAAGATTGTATGATGCCGGAGAATTGTCTATCATCAACAATGTAGGATATCCTAATCCGGATCGCTCGCATTTCAGGTCTACTGATATCTGGCAAACGGCAAGTGCTCATGATGAAGTGCTTACCGAAGGCTGGATAGGAAAGTATTTGGATCATTATGCCGAGAATGCCCACGGAGCCATAGAAATTGGAAATTCACTTTCGATGATTATGAAAGGGAACGATAAGAGTGGTATCGTTACCGAGAATGCCCGTTTACTTTATAGAATTTCTGAAGATCCGTTCTTTGACCATTTGATCCGAACGAGTGGAGATGCGCATTTAAGTGAGCATAATATGGGTTATTTGTACCAAACCATGATCGATGCGAAGCAGTCGGCTAATTATATTCACGAAAAGACGAGTTTGTACCGTTCGTCCATGGATTACGGGAAATCAAAGTTTGGAAAACAGTTGAAATCGATTGCGGAATTTATCAACAGCGGTCTGGATACCCGCATATATTTTGCCTCGCTCCAGGGATTCGACACCCATGCCGGTCAAAAAGTGAGACAGGAACGATTGATGAGCATCTATGCGGATTCCATAGAAGTTTTGGTAAAGGACCTTAAGGCGAACAATCGTTTTGACGACACCTTGATTCTTACTTTTTCTGAATTTGGAAGAAGAGTGGCCGAAAATGCAGCTCTTGGAACCGACCATGGAGCTGCGAATAATGTGTTTGTTATTGGAAGTAAGCTGAAGACTCCGGGCTTGTTTAATGCGGCGCCGAATCTTAGTAATCTTGATGATAACGGCGATCTGAAATACGTCGTCGATTTCAGAAGTATTTATGCCAATATATTGGAAGATTGGCTTCAGGTAGATAAAACAAAGGTGCTGTCCACAGATATGGAAGGTGTGAATATTGTATAAAAAAACTCCGCTTCCCAGGGAAAACGGAGTTTTAAGTCATTTTATTTAGGTCTTAGAATTCCAAATTGGCCACCAATTCGAAATTGTCTTTAATCGCTGCATCTTTCAGGTTATCGAAGAAACTTCCGGACTTGTAAATAATTCCGTATTTGGTTCTATCGATTGTAATTTTCGCGGTGGCTGAGTTCCCGTTCATTTCCAGATTAAAATTGATAGGTTGGGTCTTTCCTTTAATTGTCATGTCGCCCATTAAGGTGTATGAGTTTCCACTTTTCTTTGACCTTTTGATTTCAAAAGTAGCCGTCGGATGGTTCGCAATTCCAAAGAAATCGTCCGAGCTTAAATGTCCCTCGAGTTTCCCTTTGTATTCGCCGGTTAAGTCGGTAACGGTAAGCGAAGTCATATCGATCACGAACTTTCCGCCCACGATATTTTCTCCATCCATTTCAAGGTATCCTTGCTGAAGGTCTATAGTTCCCTCATGTTGTCCTGTGATTTTTTTACCCACCCAGGTAACTGAACTATTTTTCACCGTCAGTTTTTCGGTGGGCGGCGTAAATGCCGCAAAGCTTAGTGCTAATACAAGTACTGTCATAATTTTTATTGACTTTTTCATGGTTTTAAAATTTAGATTATTCATCATTTCTTAGTTTATCAAGTAATTTATTTAAAGTTTCTAATTCCGATTTTGATAGGTTCGACGTGAGCCTCTTGTTTGTTTGCTCTACCAGCGGATCAATCTCTTCGAGCAGTTTCATTCCGTTGGAAGTGATGAAGATTTCCACTTTACGTCTGTTGGACGCGCACTGCTGTCGCTCCACATATTTTTTTGCGATCAGTTTATCAACCAGTCGGGTAGTGTTGCTGCTTTTGTCGATCATGCGTTCCTGGATCGTACTCAAATTGGCAGGTTTTCCCTTTTGGCCTCTCAATATTCGGAGCACATTAAATTGTTGCATACTAAGGTCGAAAGGCTTGAGTTGGTCGGATTCACGCTCTATAAACCTGGAGGTATAGAGCAAATTGATGATCGACTTGTTATGCAGTTCGATCTTGCGCGTGGATTTGATAGCATCTTCTATTTTCATAATTGTATCTACAACAAATGTATATACAAATGTAATATAATTTTTGTTTCTGAAAAATGCATTAACAACATTTTAGCATTTGCAAACAAAAGAGTAATAATAATGTAATGTTAAATCCTTTCTTCCAATACGTGCCAATGGTTACTTTTAAAGTATGAAAAGAATGCTACTTGCATTAAGCGTTGTTTTATGGGTCTCTTGTGGAGAGAAGAAGGAGGGAGATGTCAAGACTTCTTCGCCGGAAATTTCCGAAGTGGTAGAAGTTGTCACTGAGAAGGAGTTGGATTCTCCAATCCCTGTCTACGATTATGACGGCTTTGAAGAAGCATACTTAAATGTAACTACAGATACCACCTATGTTTTCAACTTTTGGGCTACTTGGTGCAAACCATGTATCAAAGAACTGCCTGCTTTTGAAGCCATCAACGAGAATTATACTGATGCCAAGGTAAAGGTTGTTTTGGTGAGTTTGGATTTCCCGGAAAACCTGAATTCACATGTCGTCCCATTTATGGAGAAAAGAGGGTTGAAATCGGAAGTGATACTTTTGGACGATTCCGATCATAATACCTGGATTCCTAAAGTTAGTGAGGAATGGAGCGGTGCCATCCCTGCAACCATTGTAGTTAGCCGGGACCGAAGCAAGTTTTATGAACGTTCTTTCAATTATGCTGAACTAGAAACTGAAGTTAAATCGTTTTTATAATATACTATGAATACTAAGAAAATTTTACTCGTCTTTTTGGCTGGTGCCGTTTTTACTATGATTGCGGCATTTTCCACCTATGGTGATTCCGGGGAAAGTGCCGGATATACCATCGGTGATGCTGCCTCGAATATCAATTTGTTGAATGTAGATAATACGATGGTCTCCTATGATAATTATCCCGATGCCCTGGGCTTCATCGTTATTTTTACGTGTAACACTTGTCCTTATGCGGTGGCCAGTGAGGATCGTATCATTGCACTGGATGCAGAATTCAAACCTAAAGGATATCCTGTGATTGCAATCAATCCAAATGATCCTTCCGTACAGCCTGCTGATACCTTCGAGTTGATGCAAAAAAAGGCCAAAGAAAAGGGCTTTACATTCCCTTATCTTTACGATGAGTCCCGATCGGTATACGCCGAATACGGAGCTAAGAAAACTCCACACGTATATTTATTACAGAAGGAAGACGACCAAAATATTGTAAAATATATTGGCGCCATCGACGATAACGTAAGGAATGGAAGTGCTGTCAAGGAGCGATTCCTGGCGAATGCGATCTACGAGCTACTGGATGGTAAGGAGGTTTCAGTAACTGAAACCAAGGCTATTGGCTGTTCCATCAAGGTGTAGAATAAAATATTGAATACTTAAAGCTGAAATTCATTGAATTTCAGCTTTTTTTTGTAAAATTATGAACTAGTTTCCCCATTATAATTCTGAGCTATGACAAAGAACTACCTTGCATTTATTGTGTGCCTATTTATATCGGGGATACTTTCGGCGCAGATTATCAATTTCACCGATCCCAATTTTAAGCAGAATTTGTTGGATGCCAATCCATCCATTGGCATCGCAGCTGATATTAATGGAGATTTTATCACCATTGACTCGAACGGAGACAATGAGATTAGTATTGCCGAAGCCTTAGAAGTTCATTTATTGAGCTTGGGGCAATACACCTTTAATGATATGACCGGGATTGAGTTTTTTACAAATTTGAATTATCTCGCCCTGGGTGCCCCGGTACCCCGCCATGACTTAACAACACTGGATGTAAGTGCCCTTACCAATCTTCAGGAATTATGGTGTCTTGAATCGGGAATTGAAGACTTAAATGTCACGGGCCTTTCCAATTTAACTACACTCATATGTAGAATCAATAATTTAAGTGATCTGGACCTTATGGGGTGTAATTCTCTGGAAGTTTTGGACGCATCAAGCAATCAACTAAATTCATTCGATTTTAGCGGTCCGAATTCACTTGTAGAGCTTTATGTGAATGACAATCCGTTTACCACGGCAAATCTGAATGCTTTGACAAATTTGACTATTTTTCATTGTGGGGAAGGTGGTTTGGAAACGTTGGAGGCAACCGGAGCTGCAAGTTTAACAGAAGTCGTGGCTGCCGTTAGCCCGCTATCTAGTGTCAATATTACGGGACTCTCCAATTTGGAATCGATAAATTTTTTGAACTGCCAGCTGACCGATTTGGATCTTACCGGTTTAAGTCAACTCGATTTTCTGCAACTAGGGAATAATTCCATCACGTCAATCGATTTTAGTACCACACCGTTGGTCGAGGGCTTTAATTTACAGAATAACAGTCTTACCGAAATTGACCTCAGTCCATTAAATCTATTGGAATTCGCGATAATTTTTGGGAATCAGCTCACAGAGGTTAGCACGATGAATAATTCTGTACTCAGTTATTTGGACGTACACGATAATAATTTGCAATATTTATTATTGAAAGACGGAATCGATTCAGAAGAGATTACACTTCATTTTGGCGGTAATCCTAATATAGAATACATATGCGCTGATTCATTCGAGATTGAATACATAAATGAATTGGCAATCGATTATGGCTATTCTGGTTATTTCATCAATACCTATTGTTCATTCGATCCTGGAGGTGAATTCTATGTGATACAAGGCGAGAATAAGTTTGATCCCGATCTTGATGGTTGTGATACTTCGGACCCTAACATTCCTTATTTTGCTTATGAAGTGACCGGCCAGGATGGAAACGGTACGGTGATCTCAGATGAAACAGGTCAATATTCTATCCCTCTACAGGCGGGAGTTTATATGATCTCTCCGCTATTGGAAAACCCTTCCTTTTTCAATGTAAGCCCGGAAACAGTTTCTGTTGATTTTCCAACAGATCCTAGTCCGTTCGATCAAAATTTTTGCATTGAACCTGAGGGTGTTCACCCGGATGTGGAAATAGTTTTAATTCCTGTAGATCCTGCTGTTCCGGGATTTGATGCCGACTACCAGTTAATTTACAGAAACAGTGGCAACCAAATATTATCCGGTAGTGTGGATTTTATCTTCGAGGACGAATTGATGGATGTTGTTGCAACCAACCCTGTTCCCAATTCTCAGAATCCCGGATTTATGACATGGGACTATACGGATTTATTGCCTTTCGAGGTTAGAACAATTGATATTACTTTCAATATAAATGCTCCAACCGATACCCCTCCAGTGGATGTGGGGGATTTGCTCACTTTTAGCGGTGTTGTAGAGCCTGTTGCTTCGGATGAAACCCCAGGTAATAACGAAATTGTATTTGAACAGATAGTTGTGGGCCCTTTTGATCCTAACGACAAGACCTGTTTGCTGGGTGAAGCCATTCAGGTTTCCGAGGTGGGTGATTTTGTCTACTATCTCATTCGATTCGAAAACCTTGGAACTTTTCCTGCACAAAATGTGGTTATCACCGATATAATCGATGAAACCAAATTTGATATTTCTACTATGATTCCGATTCAGGGAAGTCATAATTTTATAACCAGAATAACCGATAATCTCGTTGAGTTCATATTTGAGGGCATAAACTTACCATTTCAGCAGGGCTCCAATCAAGGCTATGTATTGTTCAAAATAAAAACAGATAATAATCTTCAAATAGGAGATGTATTTAGCAATTCAGCGAATATTTATTTCGACTTTAACCTGCCAATTGAAACGAATCTTGCGGAGACAATCGTTGAAGAAAATCTGGCAACCGAAGGATTTGATTTTTTACAAGGAATCTTTGTTTACCCGAATCCGACTGAATCATTAATTCTATTAAAAAATACTGATGATATCCAGATTCTGAATTTGGACTTCTACAACCACTTAGGACAAAAGATAAAATCTTTTGGATTACAGGAAAGTATTGATATTTCTGAATTTGAGAAAGGAGTTTATTTTCTACAAATCAGCTCTAATCGAGGTGACATATTCAAAAAAGTCATCAAAATTTAACTAGGCTCGAAATGTTTAACAAAATCCCGATCTGTTTTTTGTAACATTTCGGGTTTTTTTACGTCTATTGATAGAGAATTCGTAATTTTAAGGAAAAATTAACACTATGCAGGACCTTTCTCAGAGTCAGTGGCGAGACCAGATTTCCCAGGATGAAAATGCAATTATTTTAGATGTTCGAACCGACATGGAAGTGGCGGAAGGGATTATCCCTAGTGCTAAACAAATGAACATTCAAAATGCCGGTGCATTTATGGATTCGGCTAATGAGCTGGACAAGTCAAAAAGCTATTACATATACTGTAAATCGGGTGGTCGTAGCGCACAAGCCTGCATGATATTAGACTCTCTCGGGTTTGAGAATACCTACAACTTGTTAGGAGGTATTACCGAATGGGAGGGAGAAACAACCACTTAACCAATATAAGATGAGAAAGATTAGAATATTAGGATTTATTGCGGCGGTGGCACTTCTTGTCGCTTGCAATAACGCCGGTAATGCTGAAATCCAGATGGTTTCTCCTGTGCAGGTTTATGAAGCCGTCTATGGAGAAGACAGTCTTCAGTTGCTGGATGTTCGAACCGAAGAAGAATACCAGGTAAGTCATTTGAAAAATGCCCAGAATATCTGTGTGACCAGCGATAACTTTAGAGAAAAGGTGGCTTCACTTGATAAACAAAAACCTGTGTATGTCTATTGTAAAAAAGGAGGGAGAAGTGCTCAGGCTGCCCGGATATTGAAAGAAATGGGATTCACCAAAGTCTATGACCTTCAAGGAGGCCTTACCTCCTGGGAAGATAAAGGATTGGAAACCATCAATTAATATACTTCTTAAATTATTTAACAATCTGATTTCAAGTGAGTTAAAATAAAGCTAAATTCAACTGAATTCAGCTATTGCTACTGTTTTCGTGCTTATTTTCAGAAAAAATATAGCTATGAAAACTCAAGACCAAATTATTCATGATGAAATGAGACTGCTCATACACAGGAGCTGTGAGTTCACAGAAAATCTCAATCGGGATTCTTACGGATTTCAAAAATCTTTACTGAAATTTTATTTTGGAGTAGTGGATGTAACCATCGATTATGACAAGGAAGAAATCACCCTATATCGAACTAAATCCAGAAAGGATGCCAGAAACAGGCTTTATGATATCAACGAGGCTGGTACGGTGAAAGTGTCTTATGCCAATTTGGAAGAAACGCTTAAAGGGTGCCTTGAAAGAAGTGAGAAGGATTTGAATTTCTATACCTCACTCTTATTCCATTATCATAAATTCAAACCCGAAAATCAATCACATATATTAACCGCTTAAGGTTACTTCAAATAGTAGTTAAGTGGAGGCAGCAGTAGCTGCCTCCATTTTTTATTCCCGTGGGATTTTGGCCATTTTTTGCCAAATTTCAGCTCAATTCTTAAAATTTTTTGAAGTTCATCGTAATATTATGATCCTTTGGCGATTAAGATATGAACTCATGCCAGCATTCCGTATATTTAATTATCCCCACAAGAGTATAAACAATCTGAAAACCTCGCAGCATGAAAAAATTAGTACTCTCACTAGGTCTCGGTATGCTCTTTTTTACCGGATATTCTCAATTAAGTTACGTTGCAGAACAATATTATAATGGAACCATAAGTGCCAAAGGAGCATTGGATGGAGATAAGCAAACAGGATCCTGGAAATACTTTCATGAGAACGGGGAACTCAAGGCCAACGGCTACTATAAAGAGGGCCTTCAAATAGGAGAATGGAAAATGTATTATCCCAACGGAAACCTTCAGGCAAAGGGACGATTTGAGAATGGAGAAAAGTCCGGTATTTGGGAATTTTACGAGCTCGACGGAGCGGTAGCCACCGTTGTAAACTATTCCATCAACAATAAAACATTAACGAATTACGAGGTCGATAATGTAACCCAAATTGTGCAAATTGGGGAAGAATCGAATACTGAATATGCGTCCGGGGATCTTTCGAATATGGACGAAACTCAGCAAAAACTAACCCAGGAATTAGAAGCGGCGGAAAATAGCTATTCCCGTCTTAAAAATACCTATGCTAAGCTGGAAGAGCAAAACAATACCAGTTTGGTTTCCAATAATTCCAATTTCGATGATTCCGGAAACCTCACTACCATGGGGAAGCAATTGGAGAAAGAGGCGGCACGCGTGGATTATTTCAAAAAACAGTTGGAAGAGCACTTCATCAAGGTTAAAAAACTGGAAGCTATCATTTCCCTGAATAATAAAGCTGCCGGTGAGATTGCGGCTCAAAAAGAAACCGCACTGAAAGAATCTAAGCTCAAAGAAGAAGCGTTAAAAGAAGCTGCGATAAAAGAATTGGCGCTACAGGAAAAAGCCAATAAAGAAGCTGCTTTAAAGGAAGCCGCCCTCAAAGATGCTGCTTTGAAAGAAGCAGAGCTTAAGGAGGTCGCATTGAAGGAGGCAGAACAACGTGAAGCCAGGCTTAAAGAAGCTGCACTGAAAGAAGCGGCCCTGATGGAAGCCGCTAAAAAAGAGCTCGCGTTAAAAGAAGCTGCATTAAAGGAATTGCAGCTCAAAGAAGAAGCCCAAAAAGAAGCCGAGCTTAAGAAAGCAGCCCTTGTGGAAGCCGCCTTAAAAGAAGCTCAGTTGAAAGAAATTGCCTTAAAAGAAGCACAACAAAGGGAAGCGGCATTACGTGAAGCAGCCTTGAAAGAAGCAGCATTGAAGGAAGCTGCATTAAAAGCTTTGGCACTAAAAGAAGCTGAGGAGAGAGAAGCCCGACTTAAGGAAGAAGCACTCAAGGAGGCTGCCCTCAAAGAAGCCAAATTAAAGGAGATCGCGCTACGGGAAGCCGAAGAACGCGAGGCAAGGCTGAAGGAGGCTGCCTTGAAAGAGGCCGCGCTCAAAGAAGCAGCTCTGAAAGCATTAGCATTAAAAGAAGCCGAAGAACGAGAAGCACGCCTCAAGGAAGAAGCGTTGAAAGAAGCTGCTTTAAAAGAGGCCAAATTAAAAGAGATTGCCTTACGTGAAGCGGAACAACGTGAAGCTGCCATGAAAGAAGCTGCATTGAAGGAAGCAGCACTTAAAGAAGCGGCTCTAAAGGAACTGGCTCTGAAAGAAGCTGAGAAACGCGAGGCTCGTCTTAAAGAAGAGGCCCTCAAAGAAGCAGCCCTAAAAGAATTGGCGATCAAAGAAGCCGAAGAGCGGGAAAACCGACTTAAAGAAGAAGCATTGAAAGAGGCTGCACTGAAAGAAGCTAAGTTGAAGGAAATCGCCCTGCGCGAAGCTGAACAACGCGAAGCCGCCCTGAGAGAAGCGGCACTTAAAGAAGCTGCATTGAAAGAGGCAGCGTTGAAAGCATTGGCCTTAAAAGAAGCGGAAGAGCGCGAAGCCCGGTTAAAGGAAGAAGCCCTCAAAGAAGCCGCATTAAAAGAAGCAGAACTCAAGGAAATTGCACTGCGCGAAACGGAGGAACGCGAAGCTCGATTAAAAGAAGCAGCATTAAAGGAAGCCGCACTAGCAGAAGCCGCCAAGAAAGAATTGGCATTGAAAGAAGCCGCCGAGCGAGAAGCCCTGCTAAAGGAAGAAGCATTAAAGGAAGCTGCATTAAAGGAATTGGCGATTAAGGAAGCGGAAGAAAGAGAAGCTCGCTTGAAAGAAGAAGCCCTGAAAGAGGCTACCTTAAAGGAAGCGAAATTAAAAGAGATCGCGAAACGTGAAGCAGAGCAACGGGAAGCGACTCTTCGTGAAGCAGCATTGAAAGAAGCTGCTCTGGCCGAAGCTGCGAAAAAAGAAATAGCATTAAAAGAAGCAGCTGAAAGAGAAGCAAGACTTAAAGAAGAGGCACTGAAGGAAGCTGCTCTGAAAGAAGCAAGATTAAAAGAAATAGCCGATCGCGAAGCTGCGATGAAAGAAGAAGCCTTGAAAGAGGCTGCATTAAAAGAAGCTGCCTTAAAGGAGGCAGCTGCTAAGGAACTGGCTTTGATGGAAGCTAAAAAGCGTGAAGATGCCTTGAAGGAAGCTGCACTCAAGGAGGCAGCCGAGAAGGAACTCGCCCTCTTGGAGGCAAAGAAACGTGAAGAAGCCTTGAAAGCCGCAGCTGAAAAAGAGGCGCTCGAGGCAGCCAAATTAGATGAGGCTAAGAAAGAACTGGCGAGACTCGAGGAAGCTAAGAAGGAAGCGGAGAGAATTGAAGCTGCAAGAAAAGAAGCCGCCCTGGCTGAAGCTGCCAAGAAGGAAGAAGCCAAAAAGGAATTAGCAAGGATAGAAGAAGAAAAGAAGGAACGCGAGAAAGTTGAATTAGCGAAAAGAGAGGCTGAGATAAAAGAGGCGATCAAGCTCGAAATGGAAAAATTAGAATTGGCTAAAATTGAAGCGGACAAGAAGGCCAAGGCAGCCGAATTGGAAAAGGCCAAAAAGGAAGAGGCTAAGAAAGAACTAGCCAGGATTGAAGCCGAAAAACTTGAAAAGGAGAGGAGATTGGCCGCCGAAAATGAAGCGGCAAAGCTAAAGGCTGCTGAAATGGAAACCAAAAAACTGGCGGATGCCAAAGAAGAATTGGCCCGAATTGAAGCGGAAAAAATTGAAAAAAGATTGAAGGCCGAACAAGAAGCCAAAAGGCTGGCAGAGGAAAAAGCAGCCGAATTGGCTAGAACAGAGGAATTGAAAAAGAAAGCCGAGGAAGAAGCTTCTAAGAATACGATGTATCATAGTGTTGCCAGTGGAGAATTTCTGGGTAAGATTGCCAATAAATACAACGTGAGCGTAAGCGAGATCAAAGCATGGAACAACCTAAGTAATGATAATCTAAAAATTGGTCAGCAGTTATTGATCAAAGCACTGGAATCCACCACTTCAATAGCGATGGAAGAGGAGGCCAAAGTTGTGCGTATGGAAGATGCTATAAATGAAGTTACGGTATCGGCCGAATCCTATGATCCCACAGAAAAAATAGGACATTTTGAGAATGGACGTATTAAATTCATACGTGATTTCGCTGAAGGAAAACCTCATGGGGAATGGAAAAATTATCATTCCAATGGGAAATTGAAGTCGGTCGAAAACTATACCGGTGGTTCGCTCAATGGGAAATGGAGAGAATACTATGACAATGGAAAATTGAAGTCCAAAGGAGTCTATGTAAATGGTCAACAAACGGGCGAATGGATTTTCTATCACGAAAACGGGAAACCGAAATCAAAAGGATCCTACCACAATGGCACGCAAACAGGCTATTGGTCATTCTTTGATGCTGAAGGTAATAAAGTGGATGAGCGGGTGATTTAGTTCATTCCTATCAAAACTTACAATCTATACTAAAGCCTCCTTTGGGAGGCTTTTGCATTGAGTTAGAGGCGGAACGAGGGAGTAACTTCGTTGATCCCACCTTACCTATGTTGCAAATAAGAAACTACGCAGCTATCGCTGCTTGATTTTAATTTCCCTTCAAAGTCTTGAGCGACGCTCGACTTTTCCGGAAAATAAAAAACTGCATACCGTGGTATGCAGTTTCTTGAGTGTTGTGGAGCCGGAGGGATTCGAACCCTCGTCCAAACGTGCCGTTATAAAGCTTTCTACATGCTTAGTTTTTGTTTAAATTTTCGATCGTTTGCCGGTCAAAAACCACCAACGCACAACTTAGCTTCAATTAATTTTCGAGATCACATCGAAGCCCTGTGAACTCTAGGTTTACTTTTACGAAGCCACTATTTCCTTCGCCGTAAACCAAGGCAAGGGAGTGACTTCCTGCTTGTCTGCCTTGCAGACCGAGGCATAGTCCTACTATAATTCAGATTATGCAGCTAGGGCGTAATTATTATCGCCGTTTAAAAAGTGTGAAAAATGAGATTTACGAGCTGTTTCCCAGCGCTCGACATGCTTACATTACAATGAAACCCGCTGTCAAAACCAGTCGGCCCCTGTATTTTCAATGAACTGTCACTTCGAGTGTCCGTTTTCAACGGATGTATCGAGAAGTGGGCGTTCCGTAAAGAAGTCATGCATCGCACTTTGCACTGCTTCATGACTCTTTACGACCGCGCTATTCGCTGTATCCCTGTGGTAGTCGTGAAGCGAGCTTTGCACTGCCTCAGGGCACTACAGGGGATGCCGCTGCTATCGCTAACGCGGGGCGCAAAGATACATTAAAATCAGTATCTTTGCCGCCAATTATAAAGTAACAAAAAGTATTCCAAATGCCCATCAGCTTTGCTATTATCAAGGAACGTAAGAATCCGCCCGACCGACGTGTCGTTTTTTCACCTGAAAAGTGTCAGGAAGTCATACAATCCTTTCCGGAAGCTGAAATTATGATCGAATCCAGCGATATTCGGGTTTTTACCGACAAAGCCTATGAAATGCAAGGTTTGTCCGTAATGAACGATATAAGTGAGGCAGATGTGATGCTGGGTGTCAAAGAAGTACCCATTGATGCCCTCATTCCGAAGAAAAAATACTTCTTCTTTAGTCATACCATCAAAAAACAACCCTATAACCGCGACTTGTTAAGAGCCATCCTCAATAAGAAAATCGAACTCTATGACCATGAAACCATTATCAAGGAAAATGGCGCACGCCTCATCGGTTTTGGGTTTTATGCAGGACTTGTAGGAGCCTATAATGGTTTCAGGGCTTTGGGAATCAGGGATGGACTTTTCGACTTACCCAAGGTAGAACACCTTGCCGACCTCAGTGAAGTGAAGGCTGAACTGGACAAAATTTCCTTACCATCCGATCTGAGGATCATACTCTCGGGAACCGGGAAAGTGGCAAGGGGAGCCAAAGTAATACTGGATCACCTAAAGATAAAGGAAGTTACCGACGATAAGTATTTGAATGAGTCTTTCGACGAGCCCGTCTATTGCCTCATCGATGTTACCGAATACAACAAACGAACCGACGGCGCGGCATGGGATAAATTCGATTTTTATAAAGACCCTAGCGGATTTGAAAGCGACTTCTTGAAATACGCAGCGGTCTCCAATTTCTTTATTGCTGGACACTTTTACGGTGACGGAGCCCCTTATCTTTTTACCCGTGAAGATGCCCGCCATCCAAACTTCAGTATTAACCTGGTTGCCGATATTTCCTGCGATATCGACGGTCCTGTGGCAAGCACCATTCGCCCATCCACCATCGAAGATCCGTTTTATGGTTACGATCCCTTGGAAGAAAAAGAAACGCAAATGGAGGCAAAGGGAGCCATCACTGTAATGGCGGTCGATAACCTGCCTTGTGAATTACCTAAAGATGCCAGTGAAGGCTTTGGTGAGATGTTCCTGGACCACGTGATCCCAGCTTTCTTCAATGATGATAAAGACGGCATCCTTGAACGCGCCAGAATCACCACTTCAGAAGGAACACTTACTCCCAGGTTCGCATATCTACAGGATTACGTTGACGGTAAGGAATAACTACAAATTTGTAGGCATGATATGACAATCGTCATTTTATTTGGTTGCTGATATAGTGATTTTTATATCACTTAAAACCGAATTAAAATGAAACAGCGAACACCCGTATCCAGTATCATGACCAAGGACGTGATCACCCTGAATCATAAGGACAACTTAGAGACCGCCGAACGATTGTTTAAAACTCAAAAAATTCGTCACATTCCAGTGGTGAGTGGGAATAAGGTAATAGGAATGCTGAGTTATACCGATATATTGCGGATTTCGTTTGCCGATGCCGTTACCATGGATTCAGATTATGTGGACACTTCCGTTTACAATTTATTTACCATTGAACAGGTAATGGCTAAGAATTTAGTAAGTGTTTCAAGTAATGCCACCATCAAAGAAACGGCAGAGCTTCTAGCGGAAAAAGAATTTCATGCCATTCCGGTGATCGACGATGGAGAATTAATGGGAATTGTCACAACAACCGATCTTATAAAATATCTTTTGGATCAGTATTAATCGATCCGTATAAAAGAAACTCCTGTTTGTATTTTTTTCAAGTTACAAACAGGAGCTTTTTTATGCTCAATGTCAATCGTTCAAAAACAAATATGAGCACTCCTCCCAGGGTATAGGCAATCAGGTCCAGCACATCGAAATGCGAACCTAGGAGTATTTGCAACCAGGGTGAATCGTTGGAGATACGGTCGGTCCAGCCCAATAGTTGCATGAATTCAATGAAATAGGCGAATAACACTGAGATCAAAACGGCTCGGATCATTGAAATTTTCAGAAAAATCTTCAACAAACAATACACAAGCCCTACACTAAGGACATCTCCCACAAATCCTCGCACGAAAGTGTTGGTACTGAAAACAGCGATAGCAATTACGGTTCCCAGAACCAACAATCCGGCGATCAAGTAGGGCCTGCGTATTTCTCTTATATTATGCATCAATCGTTCCCCCAGTCAATTTTCCGCGAGGCGAACATTACAATAGCAAGGATAACAAAAAGTCCTATACTTCCTACCAATAGGGCATATTTCTCCAACTGAATGATTACGTAAATGAAACCATACAAAGAGGCCAGAGACGCACTTACTAATAATGGAAATTTAAATCCCTTTAGAATGGCCCTCGAATACAAAGTGATCAACCCAAGCACTGCGAAAGATGCTATGAGATAAGCCTTCAGGAACGAACTGTGCTCTGATATGGAAATAAGAAGGGTATAAAACATCACCAGGGCCAGCCCGATCATGACGTACTGGAAAGGGTGAATGTAGATCTTGCTCGCTAGTTGTATGAGCAGAAACACCAACAAAGTGAGCCCGATTACCATAAATCCGTACTTCGCCGCCCGTTCACTCTTCTGATATTCATCCACGGTGACGATGAGTTTTGTTCCGAAGGCAAACTCACTTAGGTCGGGTAACACGTTAAAGAAGGTCTGCTCGAATTGCCGATTGATCTGCAGTACCTTCCATGAGGCCTTGAATCCTTCAGCTGAAATTTCACGTGAGCCGTCTTCGGGTAAATATTTTCCGGTGTGACTCGGCGACTGCCAGTTCGATTCCATGCTGGCGTTGGTTTCTTTTCCGATAGGAATAAATTGCAAACTCTGACTCCCGTTGATCTTAATGTCAAAGTTAAAGAGGAGGGGATTATTGTTTTTAGCCGACAAACCCTTCACAAATTCACTTTGAACGGTGTTCAAATATTCCTGGGAATATTTAGGAGTCATGGACAAGGCCTGATTAGCCATATTTACTTCCAGCGTATTTCGTATGCCCTTTAGATTGGTGGTTTTGACCAACAGCGAAATCTTATCCCAGAGAATGTCTTCAGGAGCGATGTCCTGTTTGCTGAAATCGATAATGGGAAAATTCCCTTCTACGGCTATGTCTGCAGTATAAACCACCGATTCATAGATGGAACGTTTCAAGGGTTCCTCTTTGCTCTTTACCTTCGAGGTGATATCCAGGTTTTCCGGAAAAACATAGGCATGATTCAATATTTCATCGGTTTTGATCTCGTAACTTTTGGTTTTTTGAATGTATACCTTTTCCTGTTTGTAGGTTTTATAAGGAATCTTTAAAATGGGCCCGGAGAGTATGACTTCATTTCCCCATTTCTCGTTGATTTCTCGTACCACTTCTTCCTGCCTAAAAGAGCGTTCGCTTATGAGACTTTTTACAAATTCCAGGGGGATGAGTAATACGACGAGTAAGAATCCAACCACCAGCATACGTGCGGTAATTGAATTTCTAAGCCAGTGAGTAAATTTTCCTTTTTTTGATTCCATAATTGCTACTATTTAATGTTTATTAATTCATGTTATGATTCGATTAGGATATAGAAATAACCCATTGCTATGGGGACATTGGCGAGTAAGAGGCAGAGTCCGAAGAAGGACTCAAGACGATCATTTTTGATGAGATCGATCAGCAGTATTATGCCAAAGATTGTGGATATGAAGGTGGCGATTACTACAAACAAGAATCCCAGAATGAATATGCCAATAGGATCGGGTACTATGAGCCCCAGAATAAATAAAACGGTTCCGATTCCGAAGAACAGGAAGGCCAAATGTTTGATAAATGAAAATGATACCATAAAAATTTAAAAGTACTTTGAATTACAAAGTATAATTATAAAAAAATTTATTTCTTGCTTATTATTTTTTCCAGGGCATTGATATGTTTCCTGAATTCGCGTCGGCCCAATTTCGTCGTGGAATATCGGGTATTGGGTTTTCTGCCAATAAATTGTTTTTCCACCAGAATATATTCCTCTTTCTCCAGGGCCTTGAGATGACTGGCGAGGTTGCCATCCGTCACGTCCAGCAATTCCTTCAACCGATTGAAATCGGCGTCATCATTCACCATCAGGATCGACATGATCCCCAGGCGTATTCGGTGGTCAAATAGTTTATTTATATCGTCGATGAGTCCCACTAACCTTCTTTTTTCTCCATTACATACATCCAGCTTCCGTAAAGAACGTGCAATATTCCGAAGCCTGCAACCCAAAACCAAAATCCGTACCCCGGTAAGGCGGCACAAACTAACCCAAGGATGATTTCGGCATATCCCAGGTACCTGATCTTGCTCAAAGTATATTTGGCAGCATTCACCAAAGCAAGACCGTAGAAAATGAGCATTAGCGCACCTGTTAACCCGTAATGCTGACTCTGTAGCTTGATCAGTATATAAATTCCTCCGGTGACCAAAGGGATCATAAAATTGATAAGCAATCGTCGTGTTGTTTCGTCCCAAATCTTTTCGTTATTGCGCTTGGCCTTTCTTGTGGTTAGTAAAAAAGCAGTGACTATGCTGAGTACGGCAATTCCCAAAAGCAAAGCAACCAGCGTTTTGAAGTTCCAACTGTCCAATACCAAATATTCTCCTTCCGGGATCAGATAGAAATAGGCGATTGCTGCTCCTGCGATTGCATACAGGCCTGCGAGTATGCCTGAGAGTCCGCTCAAAGAGATGAAGCGGGAAGAACGATTCATCAGATCTTTGATCTCGCTGATGTCTTTTAAATAATCTTGATCACTCATATAAAAGTACTTTGAAAAACAAAGTAAGTGTTTTTATTTCGATTATTCTGAAATTTTAAAAGAATTTAACATTCAGGAAAAATCCTCTCTAAAAAATAGGAAAAACCCTGTTGACTCGTTTTTAAGAAAATTTCATCTTTGGTATAAGCTTAATGTTAGCGCTAACTAGCCATTACAATTAAGTATTAATAGTCGTTTAGAAGTTAATTGGGGAGTTAATAAAAGCGATTATTTGATATAAAGGTTGTTCTTTACGAGCAACCTTTTTACATTTAAAAATGAATCCCGCCGAACGCTACATCCTCGAACAAGAAGAACCTTTCCGATCCATTCTACTACATGTTCAATATGTCATCGAAAAAACCCTGCCCTCGGCGCAAATGCTCTACAAGTATAAAATACCCTTTTATTACCTGGATGGTAAGCAGCCGTTTTGTTATCTAAACCAAACCAAAGGCTATGTGGATATCGGATTCTGGCATGCTACTCACTTAACATTACATATGGAGCATCTTGTTTCCGAGAAAAGAAAACATATGAAATCGCTGAGATATTTCAGTTTGGAAGATATCGACGAACAAGTACTTACCGATATTCTATTGGAAGCTTATTCGTTTAGAGATAGACAATACTACAAATGATTGATCGTTTTTCGGATGGCCACCAGATCGGTGAGTAACTTTTCCAGCAATTTTAAATCCAGCATATTGGCTCCGTCACTTTTGGCATTGGAGGGGTCATAGTGAGTTTCGATGAACAAACCATCCACGCCAACAGCAATACCGGCGCGTGCAATTGTGCTTATCATTTCCGGTCTTCCCCCCGTTACGCCTATGCTCTGATTGGGTTGTTGCAAGCTATGGGTCACATCCAGCACGGTAGGAGCGAATTGTTTCATGGTAGGAATTCCACGGAAATCAACCACCATATCCTGATACCCGAACATAGTCCCACGATCGGTGATCATTACCTGTTCGTTGCCACTATCGGTTACTTTTTTAACGGCATGTTGCATGCTTTCCGGACTCATAAATTGTCCTTTTTTCAAATTAACGACCTTGCCGGTGTTAGCCGCAGCAACGACCAAATCGGTTTGACGAACGAGAAAAGCCGGAATTTGAAGTACGTCCACATAATCGGCTGCTTTGGCAGCATCACTCACTTCATGAATGTCGGTTACAGTAGGGATATCAAATGTGTCCGACACTTTTTTCAAGATTTCCAGTGCCTTTTCATCACCTATTCCGGTAAAACTGTCGATTCTACTCCGATTCGCCTTTTTAAAACTACCCTTGAAGATATAAGGGATTTCCAGCCTATTGGTGATCGCTACGATCTTTTCAGCAATTAACATTGCCATTTCCTCTCCTTCTATGGCACATGGTCCGGCCAAAAGGAAGAAATTGTTGGAATCGGTGTGTTTTAACTTCGGAATTGAAGCGAGGTTCATAGTTGTTAATTTAAGTGGCAAAGATACATTGAAATCCATTAATTACCACTACTTTTGCGCCCTCGAACGCATGAGCATTTTTGTGAACGCGTTTTGCCTTAAATGAGGACACTATGAATATTAGAAATATTGCCATCATCGCCCACGTAGACCATGGAAAGACCACTTTGGTAGACAAGATTTTGCATCATTGTAGCCTGTTCCGTGAAAACGAGAAAACGGGAGAGTTAATTCTCGATAACAATGACCTGGAACGCGAAAGAGGAATTACCATTACCTCTAAGAATGTTTCGGTAGTGTATAAGGATACCAAGATCAATATCATCGATACTCCGGGTCACGCCGATTTTGGTGGGGAAGTGGAACGCGTTTTAAACATGGCCGATGGGGTATTGTTGTTGGTAGATGCTTTCGAAGGACCCATGCCACAAACCCGCTTTGTACTGCAAAAAGCCCTCTCATTAGGTAAAAAGCCTTGTGTGGTGGTGAACAAGGTAGACAAGGAGAATTGCACTCCCGACGAAGTACATGAGGCTGTTTTCGATTTGATGTTTGAACTGGGAGCGGAAGAATGGCAATTGGATTTTCCAACAGTATATGGATCCGCCAAACACAATTGGATGAGCGAGGACTGGCAAAACCCTACCACATCGATCGAGCCATTGTTGGATATGGTATTGGAACACATTCCGTCGCCTAAAATTTCCGAAGGAAATACACAATTACTGATTACTTCCCTGGATTATTCGTCATTTACGGGTAGAATTGCCATCGGAAGGTTACAACGGGGAGTATTGGTTGAAGGACAGCAGGTTTCCCTTATAAAAAGAGACGGCAGCATACTGAAATCCAAAATTAAAGAACTACACACCTTTGAAGGACTTGGAAGGAAGAAAGTAGCAAAAGTGGAAGCCGGTGATATCTGCGCTCTCGTAGGACTCGAAGGATTTGAAATTGGAGACACCGTTGCCGATTTAGAAAGTCCGGAAGCGTTGGAAACCATTGCCATCGACGAACCTACGATGAGTATGTTGTTTACGATCAACGACTCTCCTTTCTTCGGACAGGATGGAAAATTCGTGACTTCCAGACACGTGAAGGAACGATTGGAAAGGGAATTAGAGAAAAACCTGGCTCTTAGAGTGGAACCTACGGACAGCGCCGATAAGTTCATGGTATTTGGGCGAGGGGTGTTGCACTTATCCGTTCTAATTGAAACTATGCGACGTGAAGGCTATGAACTGCAAATTGGTCAGCCGCAGGTAATCATCAAGGAGATCGACGGAGTGAAATGTGAACCGGTAGAAGAGTTAACTATTGATCTACCAGAAGAGGTGAGCGGTCGTGCCATCGATATGGTAACCATTCGCAAGGGTGAAATGCAAAGCATGGAAGCCAAAGGAGATCGGATGTTGTGTAAGTTCATGATTCCTTCCCGAGGGATCATTGGTTTAAGAAACCAGTTGCTCACTGCGACAGCCGGTGAAGCGATTATGACTCACAGGTTTGTAGAATTTCAGCCCTTAAAAGGAGGAATTCCGGAGAGACAAAACGGGAGTATGGTTTCCATGGAGAATGGAACCGCAATTCCATATTCCATCGATAAATTACAGGAAAGAGGAAAGTTCTTTATCGATCCGGGAGAGAAGATCTACGAAGGACAGGTTATTGGAGAAAACTCCAGGGGAGATGACATGGTGGTAAATGTGACCAAGACCAAAAAGCTCACCAACGTTAGATCGGCCGGAGCCGACGACAAGGCTCGAATCGTTCCTGCGATCAAATTCTCGTTGGAGGAAGCGTTGGAATATATTCAGAAAGACGAATATGTGGAGGTAACTCCCAGCCATCTTCGATTGCGAAAAGTACTGTTAAAGGAAGTAGATCGCAAACGTGCCAAAGACTAACTTTAGGAAAATTCCTCGGGTTAAATGGGCGTTTTTTAGTTTATTTGTTACGTTTTAGTTAATTATACGTTTACCATGAGTAAATTTTCTATCATATTTTTGTATTTCGATCCGGGATTAGGAGCGATGATCGTGCAGGCCATTGTGGCAGCGGCGGCCGGAATTCTTCTGTTTTCAAAGAATGCGTGGTACAAAGTGAAGGCTTTTTTCGGATTGATCAAGGATGAAGAGGACACTTACGATTCCATAGATATTGAAGAGGAAGATACTGAACGCAATGACGCCAGCTAACCAAACACATGAAGCCTCTTTTCGGGACCCTTCCGGGTATATGTTCCACGACGGAGGCGTACTAAGAAGGGTTATCAACCCCATATATTTTCCACAATACACTCAACTAAGAGATTCAGGCTTTTTTGAAACCCTTATCAAAAAAGGGCTGCTTATTCCTCATACGGAAACCTCTGTAGCAGACGACAAGATCGTCATAACCCCTGAACCCATTCCTTTTATTTCCAACCCTTACGAATGGAGTTTTGAACAATTTAAACATGCTGCTTTACTCACGCTGCAAATTCAGAAGTATGCACTTTCCAAAGGGTTTATTCTGAAGGATGCTTCCGCCTACAATATTACATTTCACAAAGGGAAAGCGGTTTTTATCGACACACTTTCGTTCGATTTCTATGAGGATAATACTCCCTGGCGAGCCTATAAGCAATTCATTACTCACTTTTTTGGCCCCCTGGTACTGGCCAAATACCATGGCACAGATATCTTCAAAATGATGCAAACCCATATTGATGGATTGCCTGTTCAACTTATTGCGTCCCTATTGCCGGGTAAGACAAAATTGAGTTCTACTTTGTATACCAATATCCATTTGTTGGCTAAAATGGAATCCAAGCATAGTGAAGATTATTCCGGGGAGACAAAAGTTGCCAAACTTTCCAAAAAGGCTCAAAATAATATATTGACCAGTCTGTTCGATTTCATTAAGAAATTGCAATTAAAAGAAGCCAGTGAATGGGGTGATTATTACAATAAAACCAATTACGATGATGCTGCTTTTGAAGCCAAGAAACAACTCATCCGGGATTGGGTTCAGTCGTTATCCGTTAAAAAGCTCATCGATATGGGCGGGAATGATGGCACATTCGCACGAACGGTTATCGACATTGTAGAGGATGTAATTGTCACCGATATCGATAACAATGCCGTAGGATATAACTACCAACAGGTGCAAAAGAATGGGGAGACCAACATGCTGCCATTGGTTTGTGATGTTCTGCAACCCGCTCCGGGTATCGGATTTAATAACACGGAACGCAACTCATTAATCGACCGTTTAAAAGATTACGCACCGGATGTGACCATGGCGTTGGCCCTGATCCACCATATTACCTTATCCGGTAATGTACCATTTTTGAAATCGGCTGAATTCTTTGCCAAATTCTCCGATTACCTCATTATAGAATTTCCGAAGCGGAAAGATTCCTGGGTACATTCGTTGCTTACCCGAAAACGTGAGTTCATCAATCATTTCGACTTTTATAACGAGTCGGAATTCGAAAAGGGGTACCTGTATTATTTTGAGTTAGAAAAGAAACAGCCTATTGAAGGTACTGAGCGCATTTTATATTTGCTGAAGAATAAACACAGCATAGGTGGCTAATCCTTCCGAAATATCATACACCAATAAACAGAAAACCGGGATTGCGATTGCCGCCGGCCTATATCCTCTGATCCATTATTACAACGGAAATTTCGACATGGCCGATTCGTGGTTTCAATTCGGTTTCCTGGTGGGAATTTGTGTGTTGCTCCCGTTGATACTTATTTGGGTCACTTCTTTTCTGCTGAAATTTTCGGTATTTACAATTATTCGGAAAAATGGAATAGCAGCCGCAAATCTCGTGCTGTTTTTCGGATTACTTTCCTTACTGATATTTCAGCCGGACAAGAAACTGTTCGCGTTGATCCTGCTGGGTGCCTTCATGCTCAGTTTCCTCTTGTATAAGCATTTGAGAAAGGTGGTCATCATTCAATACCTCCTAGCGGTATTTGCCTTGATCAGCTTTGTGCCACGAATGTTCTTTATCATCAATTACAATGATGATTGGGCACAGGTAAGCGATTCCATTAAAGAGGCTACCTTCAAAACAAAACCAAACATCTATGTGATACAACCGGACGGCTATACGAATTTTGTGGACATGCGAAAGCCGCCCTACGATAATCCAAACAAAGGTTTTGAAAATTGGCTTGTAAAAAACGGGTTCACCAACTACTCCAATTTCCGAAGTAATTATTATTCGACCCTCACTTCCAATGCATCCATGTTTGCGATGAAACATCATTACTATGAAAATACGTATCGTGGTAATTTAAAGACATTTGGTTCACAGGAAGTGATCGTTGGCCAAAATACTACTTTGGATATTTTGACCAGGAATGGTTATGAAAAGACCCTTCTTACCGACAATTCTTTTTTCTTAATCAACCGAAAACTAAAAGGATTTGACGATTGTAATGTGCCTCAAAATAAAATACTTCCATATGATACAGGCGGTGTTAAGGGAGTTGATATAGTTGCCGATTTTGAAGAACGACTGCAATCACAGGGAGAGACGCCTCAGTTCTATTTCATTGAAAAAACAACTCCAAGCCACATTATGTACACTACAGCTGCTTCTCTTGGCATTGAAGGGGAGCGAGAGGCGTATTTAAAAAGATTAAAACGAGCGCACGGTTGGGTAGGAGACCTGGTGCGGTTGATTCAGAAATATGATGACAATGCACTGGTTATTCTGGTATCAGACCATGGGGGTTATGTAGGTCTTACCTCAGTAAAGGAGGTAGAGACCCGACAGCTTAACGAGATAGAAGCTGTTTCGGTTTTCTCAACCCAATTAAGTATTAAATGGGCTAATGGCGAAGTACCGGAAGATCTTGAATTCAAGAGCAATGTGAATGTGTTTAGACAGGTTTTCTCCTATTTGAGTGAAGAACCGGCATTTCTGGACCATATGGAAGACAATGGAAGTTATTTACCGTTATACGAAGGTTGGAAGGCAAATTACTATGAATACCTGGATGATTTGGGAAACTATACCTTCAGGAAACTATAATTTTGAACGCTTAATCGTAGTACTTGTATATTTACAGCGGAATGTCGAAGGTATCCGAATTTTTAAAGAACGATAAACATTATCCAATACTCACGGGGATAGCAGCAGGATTATACCCTTTGCTGTTTTATTATTCCAATAATTTTACGCTGATCAACAGTTGGGACCATCTATGGTATTTTCTGGGTGTTTTCCTCGGAATTCCAATAGTCTCGTTTTATTTCCTTTATCGGATATTTAAAATCAATAGTTTGTCCAAGTGGCAGAAATACCTGCTTCCTTTTCTCAATGTTTTCGTGTTTCTATTTCTGATGAAGGTTTGTCTGTACGCCGGACTTCAGAAGAAAATAACACTCGGAATATTGATCGCCTCGGGGCTCTTTGCCTGGTTTTTATGGAAGCATTATAAGAAAGCGGTCGTATTTCAGCTTTTACTAGCGTGTATTGGGATCTATACGTTCACCAATACGATGATCAGTCAGTTGAATTTTTCGAAAGAATGGATGCAACAACCCGACGATATTGGGGAGGTGGTATTGGAAAAGAAACCGAATATCTATTTCATTCAACCCGATGGCTATGTCAACTTCTCGGAACTTTCCAAAGGCGAATACCGCTATGAGGATTCCAAATTCGAGCAGTATCTGTTGAATGAGAATTTCACCAATTATGCAGATTTCCGAAGCAATTATGGATCCACGCTTTCATCGAACAGTTCAATCTTTATGATGAAACACCATTTTTATAATAAGGGAACGAGTTTCAGTGAAGGCTTGAATGCCAGGAATATTATAATATCCGATAATACTGTACTCAATGTTCTCAAGAACAATGGGTATACAACGCATTTTATTTCTGAAAAACCCTATTTACTGTTGAATAGGCCTGAAATCGGGTTTCATACCACCAACTTTAAATATGGAGACATACCTTTTATCAGTTCCGGATTAAAACTGAAAAGGGAAGTAATCGATGACCTGAAGGTAGAGTTTGAGCGCCAAGCGGATACCCCGCATTTTTATTTTATGGAACTCTTTTCCCCGGGGCATATTCCCAATGCCAAGATCGCGAGTACCGGTATCGAAGGGGAGCGTTTGAAATGGATCGATTCGCTGGAGGAATCCAATGAAAAACTCACCAATCTGATAGATGCTATTAAGACACACGATCCGAAGGCCTTGATAATGATATTGTCGGATCATGGCGGATACGTAGGCTTGGAATATGCACGGGAAGCCAATGATAAAACAGCGGATCGCGATCTGATATATTCTATGTTTAGCTCTCAATTATCCATTCACTGGCCGGACAATGACGCTCCTGAGTTTGAAAATGAGTTAAAGAGTTCAGTGAATGTATTCCGGGTTTTATTCAGCCATCTCAGTAACAACAAGAAATATTTACAGCATCTGCAAGACGATAGTAGTTATATGATCGTTTATAATGGAGCGCCTAAAGGAGTTTATCAGTATCTTGATGCCCAGGGTAATGTAACTTTCAAGAAACAAACGCTATTTACGAAGTAAGAAAATATCACCAGCAGGATGAAGCATCGTGGAACGAGTTTGTTTCGAATTCGGTCAATGCTACATTCCTTTTCAAGCGCGGGTTTATGGATTATCATTCGGATCGTTTCACGGATCATTCGATGATGATCTATAAGAAAAATCGCCTGGTAGCGATTATACCTGCAAATATTGCTGAAAAGGAGGTACTGAGCCATGCCGGACTTACCTATGGAGGTATTATCACAAAGGACTACACCAATGTAACAGAAATGGGTGCCATGCTTGATGCCACCTTGAATTTCCTTAAATCGGAGGGGATCGAATCCTTTCATCTTAAGATCATGCCTTCATTTTTGCAAGAAGGGTATGGTAGTGGTCTGGAGTACTTTTTGTATCGTCATAATGCCGAACTCACGGGTCGTGATATGAATTTTGTCGTGGATTTGCGCAACGGAATTCAAATTCATAAATCTAAGTTGAAGAAGTTAAATACGATCGATCCCATGTCACTTGTAATTCAGGAAACTAATGATCTCGCACCATTTTGGAATGAGATACTTATACCTGTATTACATGAAAGTCATGGTGTTTCCCCGGTACATTCGCTGGAAGAAATTAGTTTGCTGAAAGATCGTTTTCCCCAAAATATCCGCCAGTTCGATATATATCACGAGAATCGTATAGTGGCAGGAATGACTCTTTTTGTGACTTCTAATGCTGTGAAGTCGCAATATGGCGCGGCTTACAAAGAGGGAAAGTCGTTGCGGGCGCTTGACTATTTGTACTTGAAGTTGTTTGAGAAATTTATTGAGGAAGGATATCCTTATTTCGATATGGGTACGTCTACGGTTGCAAAAGGTACCAGTTATAATGTAGGGCTATCGAAATATAAGGAAGAATTCGGGGCAAAGCCCGTAAATTTGGATCATTATAAACTCTCTGTATGAAGGTTCCGTTCATAAATCTACAAAAGATAAATGCACGTTTTGAAAAGGAATTCGCGGTTACTTTTCAGGATGTGATGGATTCGGGATACTTCATTTTGGGGAATCAACTATCGCTTTTTGAGAACCGATATGCCGCATATTGCGGCACGAAACACTGCATTGGTGTGGGTAATGGCCTGGATGCTTTGCGACTCATACTCGAGGGTTATAAGTTATTGGGAAGATTGAAAGAAGGGGATGAGGTATTGGTTGCGTCCAACACCTTTATCGCTACCATACTTGCAGTCAAACAAGCCGGTATGGTTCCTGTTTTGGTGGAAGCCGAAGACACTACCTATACTTTCGACTTGGATGACCTGAAGCGTAAAATTTCAACAACCACTAAAGCCATTATGCCTGTGCACTTGTATGGCCAAATTGCCTCCATGGATGCAATTATGTCAATGGCGGCTAAAGAAAATCTCCTGGTGATAGAGGATGCGGCTCAGGCGCATGGCGCAGTTGACAACGACGGAAGAAAAGCGGGAAGTATTGGTCATGCAGGAGCTTTTAGCTTTTATCCTACGAAGAATTTAGGGGCGCTAGGCGACGGGGGAGCCATTACCACCAACGACTCAAAACTCAATAAGGCGGTTCAGAAATTGAGAAATTATGGAACTACTTCGAAATATGTGAACGAAGTGGTAGGATTTAACAGCCGACTGGATGAACTGCAGGCTGCGTTTTTAAATGTAAAATTGGAGAGATTGGACGAGGATAACAAGGCTCGGCAAATGATAGCCAAGCGGTATCTCGAAGGGATCAGTAACGCTAATGTTTCATTACCCGATTATGATGGTTCCGGGAATCACGTCTTTCACTTGTTCGTTGTGCAGGTGCAAGACAGGGAAGATTTCACCGCATTTTTGACCAAAGAAGGAATCGGTCATTTGATCCATTATCCCATCGCCCCCCACCAGCAGCAAGCCCTGGAGGAATTGAAAAAGTTAGATTTTCCGATTGCTGAAAAAATTCATCGAGAGGTAGTTAGTATTCCTATGAGCCCGGTGATGACTGACGATGAAGTAGATTTGGTTATTCAAGTTATAAATCGATATTAATTGAAATTACCGAAGTTTTTACGAAATAATCTGCTCCTAAAAATGACCTCGCTCAATGCGCTGGTGATTGGAGTTCGGCTTATTATTTCTTTGTTTGTTCAACGGGAAATCTTCGATATTGTTGGGAAAGCAGGATACGCCAAGATAGGATCACTTCGTAACCTGGTCCAGATTTTAACCTCTTTTACCTCTTTGGGTGTTTTCAATGGCATCGTGAAATATGTTGCCGAATACAAAAACGACAAAGCAGAGCTTCAGAAGTTATTCTCAACCACTTTAGTGTTTACGATCATCGGATCAGTATTGAGTTCTGTGATCTTGCTTATTTTCTCGGAGCAGTTAAGTCAGCGTTTCTTTTTCTCTACGGAATATGCCTTTGCCATCAAACTGGTGGCAGTGATCGTCCCGTTTATTGCCATACAGCGTGTATTTAATGGCGTCGTAAACGGTTTATCCAAATACAAGCACTTCGCCAAGATTGAAATGGTGGCTTATATCCTGGCCGCGGGGTTAACACTTTATATGCTGTACACCCGAAATTTGAATGGCGTGCTCATTGCTATTGCAGTCACTCCTGCCATTCAGGTAATGGTCATGCTTTTTTTCTTCATTAAGATACTTAGGGAATATGTTCAGTTTTCAGAATTAAAATTTAAGGTTCCCTATGCGAAAAATCTGTTGGCATTTGCACTGATGTCCTTCTTTTCAACGGTTCTGTTGAATCAATTGGAAATTGAAATACGAAGGGTTCTCACCTTAAAAGTGACCGAAGAGGCCGCCGGGGTATGGACAGGACTCAATTTCGTTTCTAAGAATTACATGGTGTTTTCAAATGCCTTGTTTACGCTGTATGTGATCCCGAAATTCGCCTCCATACATGATTTTTTCAATTTTAAACTGGAGGTAAGGAATATCTTTAAGACCTTGTTACCACTATTCGGGCTCGGTATGCTCATCGTATATTTTTCCAGGCATATCATTATTTACCTGATTTATCCGGATGCTCCCGAGATGGCTCCGTTGTTCAAATGGCAACTCATGGGCGATTTCGTGAGATTGGCATCGTTAATTCTTGCGCATCAATTCCTGGCTAAAAAACTGGTTCGAAGTTTTATTTTTACTGAACTCCTTTCACTCGGACTCTTCTTCATCCTTTCTTATTACCTGGTGGATATTTATGGAATAGAAGGTGTTCCAATCGCACATTTAATAAGATATATTGTTTACTTTGTAGTGGTATTTTTTGTGGTGATGCATTATTTCAGAAATCTCAGAGCAAACACAAAAACGGAGTAACGATTTAGCATTTATGGCTGTAGAAACTTGCGCATTAAAAATTGACAATGAACCTTTCGAGTTTGAGGTAACCGGCCAATTTTCCTGGGGAAAACCCGAAAATTTGTTCAAAGCTGAAGGAAACGTGATATCCAAGGTTCCGTGGGCCAAATTAGGCTTCGGAGTGGTGGAAGCTTTTAAGGGTAAGGAGTTCGATGCTTTAAAACAATCCGTTCGTGACAATATTCTTAGAGCCATACAAGTCAATAACATAACTGTGGACCCTGAATCATTCCAGCTGGAAGATTACCATAAGATCGTGAACACCGATGAGGGGCATCTGGGGGTTATAGATATTACCCGAAATTTGACGAACGAAGATTTTGATTTCGATATCGAATTATTAGTGCAGCGATTTGGCGAGATCCTGGGTTATCAACTCACCTCCTGGGTGGAAGAATTACAGAAAACCCACATTCAGATCAGGATCAATCGACCAAGCAGCCTGGATATCAATCCACCTCATAAAGACGGATATCTTAGCTACTGGGAAGACATCATTAATGTGTGGATTCCGATTGCGGGTTGCAATGAACATACTTCTTTGCCCGTAGCTCCGGGTAGTCATCTTATTGCGGAAGATGAAATTTACCGTACAGAAAGCAAAGGAGCCACCATTAACGGAAACACTTATTATGTTCCATGTATCCTTAAAACAAAATCCGGGAATCTTGACATGATCCGCCCTAATCCCAAGGAAGGGGAGGCACTCATTTTTTCACCTTTTCTTATTCATGGTGCGGCG
Organism: Flavobacteriaceae bacterium; assembly: GCA_009827225.1. GTDB lineage: Bacteria > Bacteroidota > Bacteroidia > Flavobacteriales > Flavobacteriaceae > Aureisphaera. Next base: position 37,581 of record WUAI01000030.1, read on the forward strand.
GTAAATCGAAGTGATCAAACCCGTGTTTCAATTGAATTGAGGTTCCCACGCCTCACATCTTAGAATTCCAGAGATCGAAATAACGTTGAGCCGATTTAATATAATCATGCTCCGTTTCAATAAACTTTCGCGCATTTCCTGAAATCTCCTTCATTTTTTCCGGATTCAGAACGAGCCATTCTAACTTTTCAGCAATTTTTTCAGAATCGGGCAGGGCGTTAATAGCCACTGTGTCTTCTTCGAGCCCGAAATAATCCAGCCATTCTTTTTCAGCTCCCGTAAAAACAACTTTTCCTTTTGCCATGGCCTCCAAAGCATTAAACCCCTGGTCGTAGGCAAAAACCTGATCCAGTAAAATGTGGGCATCATTGAACAAATTGATGTAGGTGTCGTAAGGGACACTTTCCACTGTAATCACTTTAATCTTATCACCATGCTTTGATTCAAGGATTTCCAGAGCTTCTTCAAACAGATAATTTCCTTTTTTGAAGTAGTTGTTTCTATTGATACCATGAAAGATCACCACCTTGTCGCCAATCTCAGGGAAGTTGTATTTCAGTACCTCAGGATTAATAGGGTTTGGAACCATCCCTAAATACTTGGGATGCTTTTCCAGGGGCACATGATAATCGAGATCCGATGCAATTACCCCTTTGATATGTTCAAAAATAAACCGGTGTAATTTCTCGAATGGCGGACTCAAATATTTCGTAATGGAATAATAGTTTTTCTTGTGCTTCTTTCCCTCGAAATATGGTGTTAGAACAGAATAGCGGTACTTTTTATCGTACGCGAATTTAACGCTGATATGATCCAAACCACAAGAAAGAAGAAAAACATTCTTATTGTTTTTGAAGATAAAATCGAGCAGTTTTTGTTCCGTTTTTGGCTGTGTCAGAAAACTGTGCTCATTGATGAGTTGAACAATATCATTGTTGGAAAAGAGTTCTTTGTTTTGGAAGAATTGCTTTTCAATGGACCTTGAATGCAGATCAATTTTGAATAATTTGAACAGGACTTTATTAAGAAATAGTGGGAAGCCACTTTTATATTTTTCTGAGAAATTCACGTCCACCATTCTCTTTTTGAAACCGTCTCCTGTCCCTACCACCGTGACTTCATGTCCCAGGGTTTGGAGTCCGTCTTTAAGGGTTTTATGGGATGAATTATATTCGCCTACCAGCAGAATTCTCATTAATTATCTTAATTTAGGTCGTCTTTAATTCGCTTGTGCAAAGTACTAATAAAAAAGTTTGTATAGTAACCATTTCCCTTGCAAAAGGAGGGGCAGAACGTTCCTGTGCCATACTTTCCGAGATGTTATCAAATCTGGGTTATGAGGTTCATTTGGTGTTGCTGAACGATGCCATCGATTATCCCTATCAGGGAGAAATCTTCAATCTTGGTGCTTTAAAGGATGGGAATGACAATTTCTTCAAGCGATGGAAACGATTATCATTACTTCGGAAATATCTGAAGAAAAATAACTTCGATTGCATCATCGATCATCGTCCGAAGAACAATTACAAGCGTGAATGGTTGTATCACAAACGGGTGTATCGAAATCAGAAAGTCATTTATGTAGCCCATAGCTCCAAGAAAGAAGAATATGTGACCGAAAACCCGGCAAAATTTGCGAAAATCTGCAACAGAAATGTGATGAATGTTGCGGTTTCCAAGTACATTGAAACTGAAGTACTGCAAGCCAGCGGAATTCAGAATACGGCTACCATTCATAATGCATTCAATCCGGAATGGAATACCGAGAGTTCTGAGTTGCCGGAAGAACTTTCAGGTAAAGAATACATACTGTCCTATGGTCGAATGGTAGATGACATAAAGGATTTTCGTTTTCTCATCGAAGCCTATGAAGCCTCCGATTTGGCAGTTCGTGGTGTCCACCTGGTTTTAATGGGAGATGGTCCGGATAAAGGAAGTTTAGAGCAGTTTGCCTCAGGTACGCGGTCTAAAGATTATATTGTCTTCCTGCCTTTCAATCCGGCCCCATTTCGAGTGATTCAAAACGCCAAATTTGTGACGCTCACCAGTTTTTATGAAGGTTTTCCCATGGTATTGGTGGAATCACTTTCCGTAGGGACCCCTGTGGTCTCTTTGGATATTACCTCCGGCCCTAATGAGATCGTGCAACATGAAGAAAATGGTTTGCTAGTTTCTGAAAGAAATATACCTTTGTTTGCAGCGGCTATGGAGCGTATGATCACCGATAGTGATTTATACAACAGGTGTATGCGAAATGCCAAACCTTCCGTTTCTCAGTTTTCAGTATCGGAAATAGGGAGAAAGTGGGACTTAATTTTACAAGATGTCTAGTAGTACAATAGAAGATTATCAGCTTATCGAAATTCCTAAGATCGTCGCCGACGATGGCCGTGGGAATCTGTCGGTAATTGAAAAGGACATTATTCCTTACGAAATCAAAAGGGTGTACTATTTGTATGACGTTCCGAGTGATTCGATACGCGGCGGACATGCTCATAAGGAACTCAAACAATTCCTGATCGCCTTGAGCGGAAGTTTCGATGTGGTCCTGGATGACGGTAAAGAGCGCATAGTGATCACCCTGAACAGACCGTATAAAGGACTTCTCATTCCCAACGGGCTCTGGAGGGAACTGGAGAATTTTTCGGCCGGTGCTGTATGCCTTTCATTGGTAAGCGAAACCTACGATGAAGCCGATTACATTCGGGACTACCAAGATTATCTAGCCTTTAAACGAGCTTAAGCGAATTCCAAATTTCATCAAGATCAATTGAATTCCTTTCAGGATCTGATACACAATTACCGGTGATTTTAGAAAGAAGCGTTGTTTTCCGCTTAAACTTCGGGGATCGATCTTTCCGCTAAGTTCCCGGAATATCTTTCGATCTCCTTGAACCTTGGCCAGCATGGCAATGGAATATCGGTTGAGGTCCAGGTACCTTTTTAACCTAGGATGGTCGGCTTCCAACGACTCGTATTTTTCGAAGGTGGCCTTTTCTGAAATTTTTAGGGAAGTTCGAGAAAGGCTATCTGCCAGGACTCTATATCGCACGCAAACCTTAGGACTGAACACCACCGGATATTTCAGTCCGAT
>WUAI01000004.1 GCA_009827225.1 Flavobacteriaceae bacterium
GATTGCTTTTCTGTTTCTATTCATATCAGTTTTGGAAGAAAGTGGTTATATGAGTAGGGTGGTATTCCTGATGGATCGCGTCATGCGAAGGTTTGGACTCAGCGGGAAAAGCGTAGTGCCATTGGTTTCCGGAACTGCTTGTGCTATTCCAGCGATAATGGCTACGCGGAATATAGAAAACTGGAAGGAACGACTCATAACAATATTGGTGACCCCATTCACCACATGTTCTGCGCGATTACCGGTTTATCTTATTATTATCTCTTTGGTGATTCCTGAAGAAAGGGTACTGGGAATTTTCAGTTTACAAGGACTTACTTTGATGTTCCTTTATTTACTGGGCTTTGGGTCTGCCATTTTTTCCGCCTATCTGCTGGATAAGATTTTGAAGATCAGAAGCCGGAGTTTCTTTGTCATCGAAATGCCAAATTACAAGGTTCCCATGCCTAAAAATGTATTGATAACGGTGGTTGAAAAGACCAAGTCCTTCGTTGTGGGCGCCGGTAAGATCATTCTTGCGATTTCGATCATACTTTGGGTGCTGGCATCTTATGGCCCCGGTGATTTTAATAATGCTTCGGAAATAGTTCAGCAACAAAATATTTCTAACAATTTAAGCCAGGAAGAACTCGATACCGAAATTGCATCTTTCAAACTGGAGAAATCATATATCGGAATCCTCGGAAGAGCTATTGAACCTGCTGTGGAACCTTTGGGATATGATTGGAAGATAGGGATCGCTATTGTGAGTTCATTTGCGGCACGTGAGGTATTCGTTGGAACACTTGCTACTATTTACAGCGTTGGAAGTGAAGAAGAAGAAACGATAAAGAACCGTATGGCCGCCGAGGTTAATCCGATTTTGGGGACGCCTCGCTTTAATTTTGCCAGTGGAATATCACTGTTATTGTTCTATGCTTTTGCCATGCAATGTATGAGTACCCTGGCGATTGTAAAGAAAGAGACCAACAGTTGGAAATGGCCCCTCTGGCAATTGTTTGTCATGAGTGCGATCGCCTATGTGGTAGCACTGGCCGCCTATCAATTTTTAAAATAAGTATCTTTGTAGTATGCAAACCGTTTTAGTCATAATTACCTTTTCTCTTGCCCTAGGGTTTTTACTGAAAAAGTTCGTTTGGAACCCAATCTTCGAGTCCAAAAAGCAAATGGCTAAATCCTTGGACGGCGGTCAAACCAAATGTGGTAATAAAGACTGCGGTTGTCACTAGTCTAATCCTGTTTCCCGAATTAGTAATCGGTACCCTTCAGTTTTGACCATGTACTTTGGATAAGGAGTCACAGCAAATGCTTCCAATGCTTTGGTATCTCCAAAATAAAAGCGCCTATCCCTTGATTCCCCTGCAGTGATCTGTCCAATTATGATTTCTTTTTGGTATGTTTCTTTTCCTTCTTCGGAAACTTCTACCAAAACCCTGGCACGTCCTGCCCAGACGCATTGTACTCCTTCCGGACAACGAGAATCTTCGAGTAATTCTGCAAATGTGATGGTAACCGCTCCAACTTTCACAGATTCCCCGAGGTCGATCTTAATGCCGATCTGAGGAGATTTTGTATCCTGCGAAAGTGCCAAACTGGTAACCAAAATGGTGAATATTGTAATGATCGATTTCATATTATCTAATTTCTAAAGAAAGATAAGGTAAAAAGCATGCCAAAGTTTAATCTATCCCCTAAAAAGGAAGAAGTCGTCTTTCATAAATTCGATCTTCTCGTCTTTATTGGTGATGATATATTCCAATGCCAGGTCTGTAAATTCTTTGCCTTTGGAAGTAAGGGATACTACATTATCTTCGATTTCGATCATATTATTTTTGAGGGCAAGATCCAGCACAGTTCTGGAACGCACTTTTTGCCAATTGATGTGTTCCTGTAAATGATTGATATGCCTTTCATTTTCTTCGGAATGGTTATTCAGGTGCAATAAAAAAGTAAGTAGCGAGACTTCCGTGCGCTGCTGCCTTTGGCGATACATTACTGAGATCAATCCCTTATCCGGAGCGAACAAATACACCGCAAGGAAGACCAACCCTAAAACAGTAGTCATCGAACCTGAAATAGAAGCATCCAGCCAATGCGCTACCCAATAACCTGCTATGGCGGAAAAAACTCCGAAACCTACAGACAGATAGATCATTTTTTTAAGATCGGAGGTCAACAAATAAGCCGTGGCAGCTGGAGCAATCATAAGCGCTACCACCAATATGGCACCCACCGCATCGAATGCCCCTACCACAGTCACTGAAGAGACCGACATTAGTCCGTAATGCATCACTATTGGGGAAATACCCAGTGCCGAAGATAACCCGGCATCAAAGGTACTTACCTTTAATTCTTTAAAGAATAGGAATAACAATACCAGTGTGATCAATAAAATGGTTCCCATGACCCAAAGTGATTTGGGGCCAAGGTCTGCTCCGGCAACTAGCCAACGATCGAAGGGGGCAAAAGCCAGTTCTCCTAACAATACAGCATCCACGTCCAGGTGCACGTCATTGGCATTCTTGGCGATCAGTATCACTCCAATACTGAATAATACCGGGAAGACAAGTCCGATAGCCGTATCTTCCTTCACCAAGCCTGTTTTTTGAATGGCTTCTACCAGCACTACCGTAATCACTCCGGTTATTGCGGCTAATAGAATAAGCCATGGAGAATTCAGATCGTGGGTCAGGAAGAATCCTAAAACAATTCCGGGGAGAATGGAATGACTAATCGCATCGCTGATAAGAGCCATTTTCCGAAGTACCAAAAACACACCTGGAATCGCACAGGCGATGGCCACGATGCAAGCAATGATTTGTATTTCGATTTGCGGGCTAGTCATCTTCCTGTTGGTTGTAAAGATTCTTGGCTTTATTAAATCCCTTTTGGGTGAGCGACCATTGCTGCCCCGTTAGAGTGATCCAGTCTTTTTCTTCCAGTTTCTGAAGTGATCTACGGGTAAATCCCTGGAAATCGTTCAGGATTTTGATCGCATGAGGGTGAGAAATATCGCTATGTGTTTTGGAAATACCATACATAAACTGAAGGGTCTTCTGCAGTTCAAGGTCTCTTCGGTTCTTTCGAAACCGTAATTCCCGAAACAATAGTCCTCTGCCCGGCGAGAAAATAAACGATAGTAACACAAATGCTCCGGCCACCAGTACGATCACAGGGCCGGTCGATAAGTTATTCTGGCTAGCACTGATTGCCGTTCCAAAGACTCCTGAAAAAGCTCCGAAAATAGCTGCTAGAAAGACCATCATGCTCAGTTTGTTGGTCCATTGCCTTGCCGCTGCCGCAGGTGCCAGCAACATAGCACTCATAAGCACTACACCAACTGTTTGTAATCCAAGAACTATGGCCAAAACAATGAAAAAAGTGATGAGAACATCAATAAATTTGGTGTTAAAGCCCAAAGTCTTGGTATAGTCCGCATCGAAAAGGAGGATCTTGAATTCTTTCCAAAATAATAGTAGGACGACCAAACAAATTCCGGTGACAATGACCATGAGGTTAACGTCTTTTTCTACGAGGGTCGCTGCTTGACCAAAAAGGTATTTGTCCAGACCTGCCTGATTCGCATTGGGTTGTTTCTGAATAAAAGTGAGCAATAGCATTCCGAATCCGAAGAATAACGACAATATCAATCCTAGTGCAGTATCGGTTTTTAAGTGGGTCTTAGTGATCATGCCTCGAATCCAAAACGTTCCGATGAGACCGCTTACCAATGCTCCTAAAAGAAGAATGTTGGTGTCCTTAGCCCCGGTGATGAGAAAGGCCAAGGCGATTCCGGGTAGAGCGGCATGGGAAATAGCATCGCCTAAAAGGCTTTGTTTCCGCAGTACTGCAAAACTACCCAGCATGCCGCAGATGGCACCCAATACTGCTGTCCCCAGGGTAATAGTCCTTAGGGTATAATCTGAAATCAGCAATTCGAAGTACTCGGATAAAGACATTATTGGTTGATTGCAACTTTATAATTTATTCCATAGGTCTTGGTGAGGTTGTCATCGTTGAAAATTTCCTTTACCGGACCGGTGGCGATCTTCTTTACATTTAAGAAGGTGACCCAGTCAAAATATTCTGGAACAGTTTGCAGATCATGATGAACCACGACCACAGTTTTGCCTGCTTTTCGAAGTTCTTTCAAAATATTGATAATGGCAATTTCCGTAGTAGCATCCACCCCTTGGAACGGTTCGTCCATGAAATAAATAGAAGCTTCTTGCACGAGGGCCCGTGCCAAAAATACCCGCTGCTGCTGTCCGCCACTCAGCTGACTAATTTGTCGGTTTTTGAAAGATAGCATCCCCACTTTTTCAAGGGCTTCGAGAGCGGCTTTCTTTTCTTTTTGCCCCGGTCTTTTGATCCATCCCAAACTTCCGTAAGTTCCCATCATAACAACATCCAGAGCCGTAGTTGGGAAGTCCCAGTCCACACTTCCTTTTTGTGGCACATAAGCCACCATTTTACGCTGTTCTTCATAAGGTTTCCCATAGATCGCAATACTTCCGGCAATGGGTTTGATAATGGCCAAAATGGCTTTGATCAAGGTAGATTTTCCCGCACCATTGGGCCCTACAATTGCCATCAGAACGCCTTCGGGGACCCGCAGGTCTATATCCCATAATACGGGTTTGTAGTTGTAAGCTACCGTAAGATCATCGACTTGTATGGCAATTTTATCTTTCATTATTTTAGAGAATTCACAATGGTATTTACATTGTATCGGAACATTCCCAGGTAGGTGCCTTCATCGGTGCCCGGATCCCCCAAAGCATCACTGTAAAGAGATCCTCCAATCACCACTTCATGTCCTTTTGAATTAACAGCAGCCTGCAAGGCCTCGATGGTCCTTCTTGGCACGGAACTTTCCACGAAAATTGCCTTCACCTGTTTTTCAATGATGAATTCTGAGAGTTTCTGAACATCCTGTACCCCGGCTTCTGTAGCTGTGGAGAGCCCTTGAAGCCCCACTACTTCAAACTCGTAGGCCTTTCCGAAGTAATTAAAAGCATCATGAGCCGTTACGAGTATCCGTTGCTCCTTCGGAAGCGATTCGATGGTTTCCGTGATCTCCTCTTTCAACAATTCCAGTTTCAAGACATATGCCTCATAGTTTTTCAGGTAATTGTCTTTGTTCTCAGGATCTTTTTCGGAAAGTACGGCAGTTACATTTTCAGCAAAACTGCGGAAGTAATCAATATTGAACCAAACATGTGGATCATAATTCGACGCAAAATAATCGCTACCGATAAGTCCGGCTTTGTCGATCTGATCAGCCAGTGCAACCTGGGTTTTATCACCGCTCTCCATTTTTTCAAATACTTCGACAAGTTTTCCTTCCAAATGAAGGCCATTGTAGAATATCACGTCTGCATTGAAGAGTTTAGTAACATCTCCTTCACTCGCTTTGTAGAGGTGCGGATCTACACCGGCACCCATAAGTCCCTGCACATCGATGTATTCACCCCCGATGTTTTTCACAAGATCGGTGATCATAGTTGTAGTGGTCACCACCTGCAGTTTATCGTTTTCTTCTGAAGTGTTCTTACAGCCAATTATAAGAACCAGAGTGAGTATGTAAAGGATTTTTTTCATAAGATTTAATTTGGGATTCTATAACTGGCACCAGCACTCAGCAATAGGTCCTGGCCTTCTGTAATTCCACTACCAACGGTAGCATCAAATTGTAAATTGGGCAATGCGAGAAAGGTAATTCCGGCATCCCAAAAGTGATTGGCTCGATTGTCTTCGGGGAAATCTCCGTACAATTCGGCATAAAAACCGAAGGTATCCGTTAAACTGTAACCATAAGAGAATGTATAGATATATGCGGCCTCGGAGGAATCGTCTCCCCATTGTGCACCCAGGTTATATCCTATACTTGATTTCTCTGAAAGTGTATGGCTTGCGGCAAAACGGAAATCCACTGCTGTAGTTTCCGGGCGGAAGTCGGATGCAGCGGAAAAAGGTAAAAATATATGCCCGATCAGGGCTATTTCCGGGAGTAGCCCTTTCTCTTCAGTCACGTTCAATTTCATTCCGGCCAACAATGGCGATAGTCCACTTTGGACGTCCGGTAGTTCCATTCCGTTCACTGTGGTTCGCACTTCTTCAAAATTCCAACCCAGACGGAATTCAATATTTTCCAACACACCCCATCTCACCAGTGTGGTATTATAGCCTAGTACTTCCTCTTTTATACCGTTGTCTTCAAAAGAAGTATAAAATCCACCGGTTTCAATTTGAATAGCTCCTTTGGGAACCGTAGTTGATGCTTCCGTAGCATCGGGCCTGTCGGTGACGAGTTCTTCGGGAGTATTAGTGTCGTCCTGGGCGTAAGAGAACGAAACGAACCCGATGATAAATAGTAGGATAAGAATCGATTTGTTTTGCATATTAAGAGGTTTGTATATAAAGGTTATCAGCTATTTTTTTTGAAATGAAGAACTGGTCTCTTCCTACCTGGATGATCATGGAGCCGTCGAAGAACTCTTTCCCCAGAACCCGAATTTTGGTTCCTATGGTAATATTTCTCTTGTCAAGATATTGCAGAAACTCGCTCTTGGTTTCTTTCACCCCAACACAAACACCACGTTGCTTCTTGTCCAGTTCCGAAAGTAATTTCTTCTCTGTTGTTTTAATGTTTCCATTCTTATCAGGAATAGGATCTCCGTGTGGATCAAAATCGGGTTCACCAAGGAATCGATCCAGGCGCGCAACCAGTTCGTCCGACTGGATATGCTCTAACTGCTCCGCAATTTCATGAACTTCATCCCAATGAAACTTCAACTTATCTACAAGGAAAACCTCCCAAAGTCGGTGTTTTCGGATCACACCTGCCGCGATCTTACTTCCCTTGGAAGTGAGTGAAGTTCCTTTATATTTTTGATAGGAGAGAAGCTTTTTCTCTGCCAGTTTTTGAACCATATCGGTTACCGAAGATGGTTTGGTAGACATCTTTTCGGCGATGGCGTTGGTGCTTACTCCTCCCTTTGATTCCTGTTGTAAATGGAATATTGCTTTTAAGTAATTCTCTTCAGCTAATGAAAACATGGGGCAAAGGTAAACATATATTTGGATATACGCTATAAATATATTTAGACTTGGCTAAAAATAGTAATAATAAAATAGTCCTCGTGTATACCGGGACTTTCAATTATTACGATTTCTTAATACTTTACGGATCTAAAACCCTTTCTCTTTCTGAAGTTGCTCATAGGCTTCCTGGACTTTTCGGAATTTCTCCTCAGCGCCCTTTCGGTATACCTCATCCATGTGCTGCAATTTATCCGGGTGGTATTTCTTCACCATTTCCCGATATGCCTTTTTTATATCTGAAACTGTGGCCGTGCGTTCAATCTCAAGAATTTTATAAGCACTGTCCGGATTTTTAAAGAACATGGCCTTGATGCTTTCAAAATCTTTGTGCTGAATGGCTAGAAAACCTGCAATGGAACGAATTTGGTTCACTTCAGCAGCAGCGACGTGGCCGTCTGCATTGGCAATGCTGAAAAGGAAATGCACTACTTGCAATCGTGATTCATATCGCATTCGTTGCCGGAGCAACATTCCAATCTTTTGGGCGGAAATTTCCCGACTTTTGATAATTTCATTAAAGGTCCGAAAGGTGGCGTTGGCTCTTTCCTTCCCGTAGGCTTGTACAAAGTATTGACGAACGTAATCCAATTCGCTCTGGTTTACTTTTCCGTCGGCTTTGATCACCAGGGATGCGAGGGAGAGGAGGTTCAATTCAAAGTCGGCCGGAGTTACATTATCTCGCTGTGGTCCAAAGATGTTTCCTCTTGTTCTCCGCGATTTACCTCCATACATATTATCAAACAAGCTTCCTACAAGGAAACCGATCACTGCTCCCGGGAAACGGAAGAAGGAGTATCCAATAACAGCGGCGAACCAACGAAACATAAATACGCAATTTAGTAATGCGGCCAAAGGTACAATTTTGACCCTGAGTTTGGAATATGTCTGTGGTGGTTTATCAACTCTTTAACGAATTGACAACATATTCATATCACGCAAATTAGTTACCTTTGTCGTCAAATTGTTACACTTTTAAAAAAGAAGATATGTACCCAGCAGAATTAGTTAAACCCATGAGAGAAGACCTTACGAACATAGGTTTTTCTGAATTATATACCGAATCTGATGTAACGGAAGCACTGGCAAAAGAAGGAACCACTTTGGTAGTGGTGAATTCAGTTTGTGGTTGTGCTGCCGCAAATGCCCGTCCGGGAGCACGCATGTCGTTGCAAAATGCGAGTACACCCGATCACCTCGTGACCGTTTTTGCAGGTGTGGATTTTGAGGCAGTGGATGCAGCACGAGCTCAAATGGTGCCATTCCCACCAAGTTCACCTTCTATGGCTTTGTTCAAGAATGGAGAACTGGTACACATGCTAGAGCGCCATCATATTGAAGGACGTTCTGCCGATATGATCGCAGAAAACCTTAAAGGGGCCTATGACGAATACTGTTAATCGAAAATATTTGAATTTCAAATAGTAACCGCTCTCATTTGAGAGCGGTTTTTTAATTTTAGCCTCTGATGAAAATCGTTCTCCACATATTAAGCTATCCTTTTTCCGTAGTGTTTTATATTCTCTTCGGAATATTGCTTTTGGTGTTCGATCCTATTCAACGTATATGTTTGAATGTATTTGGTTACGGATCGCATAAACGAAGTGTGGATCTTTTTAATGGTTTACTTATCCTCGCTCTTCATATTCTGGGGACTACCTTCCGATTTAAAATTTCAGAAAAACTTCCGAAGAAAAAACCCATCATCATTGCTTCCAATCACCAAAGCATGTGGGACATTCCTCCACTCATTTGGTTTTTGCGAAGGATTCATCCGAAGTTTATTTCCAAGAAGGAACTGGGTTCCGGAATCCCGACGATCTCGTACAATTTGAAATACGGAGGTTCGGTTTTGATCGATCGCAAGAATCCGCAGCAGGCAACCGCGGAAATTACCAAGGTGGCAAAATATATTAATGAGAATAAGAGAAGCGTGGTGATATTCCCCGAAGGCACACGAAGTAGAACAGGGGAACCAAAGAAGTTTCACCGAAAAGGGCTGCTTACATTGTTTGAACATGCTCCGGATGCCTATGTACTTCCAGTGAGCATTAACCATTCCTGGAAGTTACAACGCCATGGCATGTTCCCAATCCCTATGTTTATACGTCTTACTTTCTTTACGCATTCTTTAATAAAGGTTTCGGACTATTCTCCTGATGAACTACTGGATACCGTGGAAAGAACGGTAAAAAGCAAAATCGTCTAGAAGAGTCGGGTCTGTGGATCTTTCAACCTCATATAATGAGAATTGTCCAAAGGTGGCATGCCCGGGTGATTGATATATTTCTTCCTGGCCAATCGAATGGTATCGGCGATTTGCTGAGCAATCACACCCTCACCCCTGATGCGTCGCCCCCATTTGGAATCATTCACTTTTCCGCCGTGACATTCAGCAATTTGGTGTAACATTCTGTCAGCCTTATCCGGGACGGTTTTACGTGCCCAGTCTTCAAAGATAATCCCGTTCTGGCCATTTAAACGCACCACCGTGTGTGCTACAGATCGAGCACCTAATGAGGCTGCCTTTTTGATGATCGGAATGACTTCATGGCTATTCAAAGAGGGGATCACAGGAGCCAGCATAATGTTCACAGGAATATTATGTGACGAAAGAATTTCGATCGTTTTTAAACGGTTTTTGACGCTCGCCGTTCTTGGCTCCAACATTCTTCGTGTTTTTTCGGACAAGGAAGTGAGTGTAATGTGCACTGCAATGGCATTGAACTCAGCTAGCTGAGACAAAAGATCAAGATCTCTCAGGATCAATGAATTTTTAGTAATAATACCTGTAGGATGTTTCCATTTAAGCATTACCTCGAGGCACTTTCTTGTGATTTCCAACTTTCTTTCAATGGGCTGATAACAATCGGTATTGCCGGAGAACACAATAGTATTGCCTTTCCAATTCTTGTTTTGAAGTTTCTTTTCGAGTAATTCGGGCGCATTTTTTTTAACGAGTATATTTCGCTCAAAATCCACACCGGCACCATATCCCCAAAATTCGTGACTGTTTCTTGCATAGCAATACACACACCCATGTTCACATCCCTGGTAAGGATTTGCTGAAAATCCCATTCCTACATCAGGGCTGGCGATTTTGTTTACAAAGCTTTTGGGAAATACTTCAAGATATTTAGTTCGATTCTTATCCGCTTCTTCACCATCAAGTTCACAGAATTCCAAGTATTCATCAAGAACATCGTGTTTTAGTTCAAAGAAACGGTTATGTACCTTCTTTTGAGCCCCGCGACCACGAATTGTTGACGACATCCAGTTTTGAGATTAAGTTCACTCAAAACTACATGATAATTGGAATAATTCCAATTAAATTAGGAATATATCCAAAATTATTTTCCGGGAAACTGTGGTTTTCTTTTCTCGAGGAACGCCTGGGTACCTTCTTTGAAATCTGCCGTACCAAAGCACCGTCCGAATTCAGTGATTTCCGTGTCAAATCCGTTTTCGCCATCTTCATAACCCGCATTGATGGCAGCAATTGCCGCATTGATGGCAACCAGGGAATTTCGTTTGATTTTTCCTGCGAGTTTTTCTGCCAATGGAATCAATTCATCCTGAGAAGTCACATGATTTACCAATCCATACTGAGCTGCAGTTTCAGCGTCGATCATTCCGGCCGTCATGATCATTTCCATGGCACGTCCTTTACCCACTAATTGAGGAAGGCGCTGCGTACCTCCGTACCCCGGGATTACACCGAGAGAAACTTCGGGTAGTCCCATTTTTGCATTATCACTTGCAATTCTGAAATGGGCAGACATAGCAAGTTCCAATCCACCACCCAATGCGAATCCATTCACAGCCGCGATCACGGGAGTAGATAAATGAGCCACAAAATCGAATAATAAAGCTTGCCCCTGGGCGGCAAGTTGCTCGCCTTGAGAAACAGAATAGTCGGCAAATTCACTGATGTCGGCACCTGCGACGAAAGCCTTTTCTCCGCTTCCGGTAATAATGATCACCAGTGTTTCGGAATCTCCATCAAGGTCTTTGAAGGCGTCGTGTAGTTCCTGTATGGTCTCCTTGTTGAGTGCATTTAGTTTGGAAGGTCTATTGATTGTGATAGTTGAAACACCATCCTGGGTGTCCACGAGAATATTTTGATAATTCATCGTTTGAATCTTTTGGGGATTAGTTGCGCTAAGGTAGCCAAAGTGTGATGTAATTCAAAGAGGGAGAGGCTAATTAGTACCCAATTTTGGAATCTTGACAAGAAATGTAGCGCCTTCACCTTCTGTGGAGTCGAAAGTTATTTGTCCGCCATAGGTTTCTACAATATTTTTTACCATAGCCAGCCCCAATCCCATGCCACTCGTTTTGGTGGTAAATTTGGGTTCGAATATCTTGTCTTTATTGATTTCTGAAATTCCAAGACCATTATCCTGAACCGATATGGTAGCCCATTCAGTATCAGAATTCACCTTTACCTCAATCTTCGGATCTTCCGGTTGTTTTTGTTCGATCGCCTGGATACTGTTCTTTATCAGATTGGTGACCACGCGAATCAATTGAGTGCGATCAAATTTGGCCGTAATTTCTTCTTCTTCGGAATCAAAATAGATGTATCCTTCATTGAATATATCAAGAGCCAGTTTTGTGATCCTAACCACGTTGAGAGTCTCGTCCTGCTGGGCCGGCATATCGGCATAGGTGGAGAAGGCAGATGCGATCGAACTCATGGTGTCGATTTGCTGAATGAGCGTGTTGGAATACTCTTCTACCTTATCCGTTATATTCTCGTCGGAAGGATCAAATTTGCGCTGGAAACTTTGAACCGTTAGTCGCATGGGAGTCAGCGGATTCTTAATTTCGTGTGCTACCTGTTTGGCCATTTCCCGCCATGCTGCTTCTCGTTCACTAGCTGCCAGCTGGGCTGCACTGCTTTCCAATTCATCGATCATTTGGTTATAGGCTTCCACCACATTCGAAATCTCCTGTGTAATACTATCTCCAAGATCGATTCGGGTATTACGTTTGTCCAGGCGGGTCTCGGTGATCTTTTCACTCACCTGGTTGAGAGAACGCGTTATATATTTGGACAGGAAATACGCCAACGCAACCGCGATGAGCAGCATGAAAAAATAGGCAATGCCCATTCGGGTGAGGTTTTCTTTAAGCTCTTTGTTGATAAAATCGTCGTCCTCGATATAAGGCAGATTTAGAATCGCAAGCGGTTTGAAAGAAGGATCGGTGATATACGAATATGACGACTGGTACTTTTGACCATCCTCTTCAAATTCCTCCAAATATCTTTTCTCAGGAGAATTCTCAAGAGCATCCAGAATTCGTTTCGGTATTCGAGCGTGAGAGGTGTCCTTTAAGAATGAAGCCCTAGAAGATTTCAGCAATTTTCCGTCGAAATCATAGAAATATACCTCGAGGTTATTGATATCCTTGATCTCATAGATCTTTTCTTTGAAGATGAGAGGAATGTATTCAGTTTCTTCCGGAAAGGTTGTATTCTGAAGCACATAATCGATATACTTGCTGATCGCTGTTTCCTTTCGGATCAAACGCTCCCGATGATAATCATGAGCCTCTTCACGATATTGATAAATGGTGACTACAGCAATTAGAATAGAGGCGATCACCACCAGCAGCAACATGGATAAAAAAATTCGAAATCGTAACGAATTAAGTAGCTTCATGGATTCGTATTTCGAAATGGAAGATAGCAAATATCAAACCAAAGCCGATTATACATTTATGTTTTATCCTTTTCTCGTATTCTTTTGTAGAATTTATAGCCCAAC
Source organism: Flavobacteriaceae bacterium (assembly GCA_009827225.1). Classification (GTDB taxonomy): domain Bacteria; phylum Bacteroidota; class Bacteroidia; order Flavobacteriales; family Flavobacteriaceae; genus Aureisphaera. The sequence goes on from WUAI01000004.1 coordinate 12,879, forward strand.
ATTAGAAGCAACGCAAAAACTATAATTCCCAGCGTACCGTAGATCCAATTCACGGCGTTTTTCAGAATCACTAAAAATACAATCGCAAAGAGTAGAATCGTAGCACCCTCATTGAACAGTCGCATAAAATTGGATGAATACTTTACCACATCATTCTGAAGATCCTTAAAAATGAGATGGCATTTGATGTGGTAGATAATCAACACAATTACCAATGCCAGTTTAACCTGCATCCAGGCGTCCGACATATAAAAAGTGCGAATGGCCAATAACCAGACGGCGAAGATGATCGCAAGAATCATTGATGGCCAGGTGATGATATACCATAATCTTTTCGCCATGATTTTCAACTGTTTCCCAAGGATTTCTTTCTCAGGGGAAGGCTTATGAAAGGCTTCGATCTGGTATACGAACAGCCTAACAATATAAAAGAGTCCGGCGAACCAGGTGATCACGAAAATAAGATGAAGTGACTTTATGTAATTATACTCCATTATTCTTCGTCCTCGACAAAGAGGTAATTCAGGTTCAGTGAATTAAACTGGTTGTTGAATGCTAAAATTTCTTCAGACACCAGCTTGTCAAACTTCGCCAATTCAGCATTGATTTCCTGGGTAAGTTCATCCTTTACCTGAATATCCTGACGCGTTGGAGGGAAATCGTCCATACCCACCAAGCTGTTCAAATGTGCCAGTTTATTGGTCAGTCGAATAGGGAAATTCAACGGGTCCTGTCCACTTCGGTTTTTGGTTTGATACAAGGCTTTTTCGATGTCTGAAAATTGCTCACTCAACGTTTTTGCCTTTTCAACCAACTCCTTCACTTCTTCATTTTCTTTGTATTGTTTCTGAAATGCCTTCAGCTGCTCATTGATCTTTCGGATCTTTTTGATCGACTTGTGTGCCTTGTCTACAGTTTCATTGATACTTGTGATAAAATCGAACTGTCTCTGCATTCCGGCAATATCGGTTTCAGCATTTTTATCTGGTGAAATCGTGAACTGCTGAGTTTGTGTTTCCCCGTCCACATCCAGAACTACTTTGTATTGTCCGGGAACGGCCTTGGGAGCATTCGTGCTGGCCCACCATAGAACCATTCCTTTCAATCGCTCTGCTCCCTTACCTCGGGTATTCCATGAGAACATATTGGCGCCTTCTTCCACTTCCAGTTTGTTCTTTTTATCCTTGGTGCTGAATGTTTTAATCGTATCGTTTTTGAAATTTAAAAAGCTCAATTTGATTTCTTTATCAGTAGGATCTTCCAGGTTAAAATACACCATCACTCCGGCGGGATGGTTGGTTCCTGTAGTTAAAGATCCTTTTCTGCTGTTGCCTCCCATACGGAAGGTTTCTTTAGGTTTGAACAGGTAATTGCCCTTTCCATTGGCAGCATTTAACTGTCTTAGGACGGTGAGGTCGTCTATAATCCAAAGGCTTCTTCCCTGGGTAGCTACCACAAGGTTATCGTCCTTCACTGCCAAATCGGTTATGGGGACTATAGGCAAGTTCAGCTGGAGTGGTTTCCAGTTGGCCCCATCGTTAAACGAAACGTACATACCGGTTTCGGTTCCGGCATACAACAGTCCTTTTTGCTTGGTGTCTTCTCGCAGGGCACGTGTAAAGTGTTCACTAGCTATTCCACTGGTAATTTTAGTCCAGGTTTTACCATAATCCGAAGTCTTATAGAGATAAGGCGCAAAATCTCCGGTTTTATATTTAGTCCCTGCGACGTAGCAGGTTCCTGCGTCAAATCGTGAGGGTTCAATACTGTTTATCATCATCCATTCGGGCATGCCGTTAGGAGTTACATTTTCCCAGGTAGCACCACCGTTGCGTGACACATGGATCAATCCGTCGTCACTTCCTACCCATAACAATCCGGGTGTGATGGGTGATTCCGCGGCAGCGAAGATCGTACAGTAATACTCCACCGAAGTATTGTCTTTGGTAATAGGTCCGCCGGAAGGACCTAACTTCGTAGGATCATTCCTTGTTAAATCCGGACTTATCACCTCCCAGCTTTCTCCCTCATTGGTGGTCACGTGCAAATGATTGGATGCTGTATACATTTTATTGGGATCGTGAGGAGAAAAGAAAATTGGGAAGTTCCATTGGAAACGATACTTCATATCTTCGGCTCCATGCCCCATTGGGTTATCCGGCCAAACGCTAATACTTCTTACGGTTTTATTCTTATGATTGTATCGGGTTAAGAAACCATCATAACTTCCTCCGAAGACGATATCGTTGTCTTCAGGATCGATCGCAATGTGGGCACTTTCTCCCCCCGCAGTACTTTCCCAATCGTCCTCATCAATATTCCAACCTTCGGTACGATGTGGAATGCGCAATGTTGAATTATCCTGTTGCGCTACATAAATACGGTAAGGGAAGGAGTTGTCGGTAGTAACTCTATAAAATTGAGAGGTTGGCTGATTGTGATAGGTACTCCAGGTTTCTCCACCATCATAGGTAACCTGTGCGCCCCCATCATCCCCTATGATCATTCGTTTTGGGTTTTCAGGAGCGATCCACAAATCATGATGATCGCCATGAGGAGCGTTGTAGGTGCTGTACGTTTTTCCTCCGTCTGTACTTTTGTGATATCGAACATTGAGAACGTATACTACATCCTCGTCTTTTGAGTCGGCATAGATTCTGGTATAATACCAGGCTCGTTGTCTTAGCTTTCTTTCACTGTTGATGTTCTTCCAGGTTTCTCCACCGTCATCGCTTCTATAAACGCCCCCTTTTTCTTTGTTTTCCACAATGGCCCAAACGCGCTCGCTATTCACCGGTGAAACGGTCACCCCGATAATCCCGAGAGTATCGGTTGGAAAGCCTTTGTTCTTGGAGATCTCCTTCCAGGTTTCTCCGCTATCGGTACTTTTCCAGAGGGCAGAACCATCTCCACCACTACTCAAACTGTAAGGGGTACGGCGTACGTTCCACGTAGATGCATAAAGTATGCGCGAGTTGTTAGGATCCATTATAAGATCCACAGCTCCGGCATCTTCATTAGCAAATAAGGTGCGCTTCCAATTCTTTCCGCCATCGGTACTTTTGTACACTCCGCGCTCCTGTGTGGGCTTATAGATATTTCCGAGTACCGCTGCGTAAACAATGTTATGGTCCTTAGGGTGTATGGCAATGCGAGGAATGTGCCTTCCTTTTTCGAGCCCACTTTGTTTCCAGGTTTTACCTGCATCTTCGGTCTTCCATATCCCGTAACCCGAAGAGACGTTTCCACGAACCGTTTTCTCTCCACCTCCTACATAGATCACGTTGGCATCATCCTGAGCAACTTCAATGGAACCAATGGAACCTCCGAAAAATCCATCGGATATATTTTCCCAGGTTCTTCCACCATCAATGGTTTTCCAGACACCTCCCCCGGTGGCACCGAAATAGAATAGGTTCGGCTTATTGGGTACTCCCGTGACGGCAGCGCTTCTACCTCCTCGGAAAGGACCTATCAAACGATACTCGAGGGCATCGTACAATTTTTCGTCATAGGTTTGAGCGAAGGATATTTCAGAAAAAGAAAAAGTTAGAACAGTAATTAAAAAGGAAACAAATAAAGAGTTGGCAAGCTTCATATTCTGAGTTTAAAATAGCAGGCCTAAAGATACGGATTATCGACTAACTCTAAAGTCCTTGAGAGAAGGAATACTGTAGTAATCTGTTGAGGTTTACGGAATCTACCTTTTTATAGGTTTCTCCGTTTTTATGTGCCGCATATTGTGGCTTTTCCAGCGACATTTCTTCTGCTTTGGCGGCATAGTAATCTCTTTTACTGGGGTGGTCGGGATGTACGGCATTAAAGATATTTCCGAAGGAATCCTGCTTGATGATCTCCAGAATTATCGCAATGCAATCGTCTCTATGAATCAGGTTTACCGGGGCATTTCCACCACTTAGATTTTCCCTTCCTGCCAAATATCGAACCGGCTGACGGGAGCCTCCATAAAGCCCTCCAAATCTAACGATGGTTGTTTTTACTTCGGAATTAAAGAACAGTTGCTCCACCTGAAGCAATTGACGTCCGGCTTCACTTTCCGGCTTGGGAGCCACCTTTTCGGTAACTTCTCCCTGTGAATCGGCATATACCGAAGTGCTGCTAACGAAAATACATTTTGGGATGTTCGCAGCTTCGATTTCCGAGAGGAAATAAGACATTTTCAAAACATAATCGGAACCTGTATTACGGCGCAAACCGGGAGGAATTAGAATGATTAGTATATCCAGATCTCTCAGGAAAGCTTCGTAGCTGCCATACACCCCATCTTCTGAAATGGTCATAGGGTAAACGTTGAAACCGCTTCGCTGAAGGTCGTCCGCTTTTTCCAATCGAGTGACACTCCCTTTTACCTGAAAACCGAACAGTTTTAATCGCTGCGCAAGCGGAAGCCCGAGCCAACCCATTCCGGCTATTCCTACGGTTCTACTCATCTAATGGAGGGATTATTGAGTCCTGTACAGTAAGAGGCAGTTCGCTCATTTTAAAGGTCTTTTTCTGGACCACAGCATCCGTAACCACAAAGGGTTTCGGCATGGTATGAGCAGGTCTTTTCGTGATGGTGAACAGCGGATTTTCCAACAGGTCAAAGGAGTATTCCATCACGGTGAACTCAAGCGGAGTGGTAGCGGGAACCGAACAATTCACTTCGAGGCTATCGTTGTCTGTCACGTAAAAACGGAGTAGTCCGTTAGACACTCTTTTGCTATACACTTTTCCGGTGCTGTCGGCTGTCACTGCTTTGCCATTATAGGATAGTGAGTTGAAAACCACCGTGGAGTCCGCATATAAACTTAGTTGGTTCACTTTTCTTTGCGGAAGAATAGTGAAACTAACATCCCGCATATCGCCATTAACGGAATCCTTGTTTTTTTGAATCATTATTTCGGGTACCGATATGTTTGGAGCCTCCGAGGCATAACTATAACCGGTACCATATTTACTACCCGACACATTGCTCACAAATTTCGAAGCTTCTTCCGGTTGATCTCCTAAATATCCTTTGGTCCATTCGTCGAGAATATCATCATATGTAACCCAAAATGCCTTGTCCGAGTCTTTGTCCTGGTAATATATCAGGCTATTCGGTTTTTGCCGTGTTTCCGAAAAATCACTTTTTGCATGCGCACTTATAAAAAAGCCGATGGCAACAATAAACGAGAGAATTGAAAGCAGTCTTTTACCGTTATAAAAACCGACAACGGGGATCAACAGTCCGAACAGAAGCACACTGAAAATACAACTTATAAAAACATGATCTGAACCCAGGCCTACTGGGAAAAACTGCACCAACGGAGCAAAGATGAAGATGGCCGGAACTGCTAATAATAACATGAGGTACAGGTTGGGTTTTTCCTGTCGAACCATCACCCACAACGCCAACAAACCAAAGTAAATTGGGATAATAAAAAAGGCAGCCCCTTTCAGGAAAAGGTAAACAACGGTGTTGATCACTAGCCAGAAAAACAGGGGTGCGATCATCAAATTGGCAGGGGTATTATTTTTACCGAGACGGCGATAAACCATTAATAGAATTCCTGAGGTCAGCAACACGAAGGCTGCGACATACGAATGACCGTTGTATTTGAATCCGTGTTGGATCTCTTCATATTGCGGGTACATCCATTCGATCAACTTCCAACCATAAAACCCAACAATGCCACAAAGTATCAAGGCTAAAAGAAAAGGAACAAATCCTTTTAAAAGCTGTTTGGGGTGCAAGGTGCCCAATTTCATTCCGTAGATAATCAGAACGATAAAAATGATGGCTGCCAAAAGCAGCATGGGAAGTATCCAAGAGAACGGATAGCTCACCATTTTTATAAATGGGAAATTGAAATACACATCATCGGTGGAAGCCCGGTTCGTTGATAGATCAGCATTGGCAAAATGATGCATCAACGGAAGGAGATAGCTTCCCTGGTGTTGCAGTGAATTGCGGTCAAGGTTTTCATAATTATCATTTGCTGTATGATAATCGAAATGATCATCGATAAAGGCAAAAAAGAACCCGTCGATATCTCCTTCTTCCCTTAGCACGGTTGAATCTGTATCATTGGGAAGCATTTTATAGATGCTGTACATCAGGGAAGTGGCTACCGGAAATTTGGGATTGGCCTCTTTAAAGTTTTTGATCAGTCCTGAATTACCATGATTGGTCTCTACGATCATATTACTGGGGCCTCCACTGCCGCGAGCCTCAAAGTTCAGGGCAATGGCTACATCTTTGGCCCAGCGGTGTTCTCTTACAAACAATTTAGCACCGTCCAGACCAACTTCTTCCGCATCCGAGAACAAAATGATGATATCATTTTTTGGGGTAACGCCGCTCGCTTGGAACGCTTTCAAACTTTCGAGTATGGTCACAACTCCACTTCCTGCATCACTGGCTCCATACGAAGGCACCAAGGCACTGTCGTAATGGGCAAAGACAAGCAGATCTTTTCCTTCTTCGGTTCCTTCGATTTTAGCAACTATGTTGATGGGTTTATCCATGCCGCCCCATTTCTCATTGAGTACGTAGCCTTTTTGAATCTCAGGTTTCAACCCAAGTTTTTCCAATTCCGATACAAGGTAGGCCCTCACCTCGGCATGACCTTCCGATCCCAAATAATGTGGCTTTTTCGAAATTTCCTTCAAGGGGACCAGGGCCCTTTCCGCAGAAAATTCCGTCTCAGGAATGGATGCCGGAGCTCCGGTTCTGGGCATCAGGCTGAAAAAGCTGAAATAAATAAGTCCGATTAGAAGAAAAAATGAAAGAAAGGCCTGCGAACGCTTCATAGGGTACTGATTGTTTTTTAAATGTACAATTTATTACTGAATCGCCCGGGGTTTAATTGAGGTCCGGTGAACCATTCATTTCAAGCGGTGGGTAAAACACTTTAACATTTTTTTGCTATCTTAATAATCTAAAACCTAACAAGATGAGCATCAAAAGTTACATAGGTAAAAGAGCCAAACCCACGAAGGGCTCTTCAGAGAATATCAAGGTGTCTGATTATATGACTACCAATCTCATCACTTTTCGGCCTGACCAATCGGTTTTAGAGGTCATGAATACGTTGATCAAAAAAAGAATTTCAGGGGGTCCGGTGGTAAATGAGAAGAATGAATTGGTAGGAATAATTTCCGAAGGAGATTGTATCAAACAGATCAGTAACAGCCGGTATTATAATCACCCCATGAGTGATATTAAAGTGGAAGAGCATATGGCTACCAATGTAGATACCATAGATGGTGATATGAATGTCTTTGATGCAGCCGATGTATTCCTTTCTTCAAAACACCGTCGTTTTCCCATTATCAAAGATGGCAAACTCGTTGGGCAGATCAGTCAGAAAGATGTGCTAAAAGCGGCCTTGAAACTAAAGGGTCGTAACTGGCGCTAAATCATGGAATTTGTACAGCTTTTTTAAGATCGGTGATGATCAGTTTCCGGTCCTTCTCTCCTGTTAAACTCAGAATTTTAGAATAGGAATATCCTTCAATGGGTTGTTGCAGGGATTTCCATTGTGCCACACCTTTGATCACTATTTTTTCATCGATTGCGATAATTCCCTCTTCGTATTTTAGTCTTTTGTTGAATCCCAAAATATTTTGAAAGTTCACGCCATGATCTTCCAGGTAATCCATCATGCGCTGTGATGGATTTTCGAAAGTACCCGAATTCTGTATACTGTCTTTTTCCAGCAGAATTTTTCTGAAATCGGCATCCAAATCCATTTTGATCATGACCATTTCACCATTCTGCTCGAGGAAAAAATCCTGTGTTTGGGTGGCATCGACTACTTTGTGCCAGCTGTTTTTACTGCCCTTTCTCAATACTTTGGCCTGGTAGAAGATACATTGTCTCCCTGTGAATGGAGCCTCCAGAGGAGTAGTGGTGCGAAGTGCTCGACCTTTCAGTTTCACATATTCACCGCTTTGAATTTGAGAGATCGTAGTGGCTTTGCTCTTTTTTAGTTCGCGTAGTAGAATACTCTTTTTATTAAAAAAGAACGACAAAACGGCTACCGTAACGATAGCGATGAAGATGATCATAAAAAACACGCTATCTTCTATAGCCCATGGAATCAAAAGTCTAAACATCTCTCTTCACTAGTAAATAAAAATTATTGTCTAAGGGAAGATATCCCTGGTCGTAAATGTAAAAATAGGTGCTGCCCGATTTTGTGGTATAGATCCCCGTGTGATAATCGAACATAAAACCATGTTTTAACAAAGAGTTCTTCGTCACCTTGGTTTTATCTTTAGTGTTCAGTAGTTCAAGTATCCGGTGATTTTTACGCAGTCGGTTGTTGGTCGTTCTAATAATATTCTTGGTGTCTTTATTCAGGGCATTGTTGTAGGAATTCCGACAGGCATCACTGCAGAATTTCTTATCGGCCCTACCGATGATTTTATCTCCACACTCCGGGCATGTTCGTTCCATAATTAGTTCTCTGGAGTCTCCTGGACTTCCTTTTTTGAGGGAAGGTGAAAGCGATAGATTGCTTCTAATTTAAGAAAAAATCCGCCGCCAAGGTCAGGATTGAGCTGTGTTCGGTCATCTCCGAAAGTAAATGCTGAAAGCCCTAAATCAATTTTTTCACCTTGTGCGTAGACTTCATAATCGTTACTGGAATAGCCTACTTTCCCGCGAATAAGGATGCTTTCTTCGGAAAGGTCGAGTTGTGCATAAGCGGAGAATTCCAATGAACTTACATCCACATACCAATCTGGAAAATCGATATCGGTAAGGTTGAAACTACGTCCTATTCCAATATAATCGGCACCAATTCTCACTCCGCCCAGATCGTAGTTCATATCGGCGGCTATAGGTAAGGACATGTCCATTTCGAAATTGCCGCTCGGACTCAGATAATACCAACCCACAAAGGGAGTCGTAAAAAATCCAAAAGCTTCCTGCGAACCGTACACTCCAAAACGATAGATGAGGTTTTCTCGCTTGTGATATTTCAGCGAAGCAAACCCGCCGATATAAAAATCGTCCTCAGAAGGGTTCCAGTAATCGGATGCCAGTTTGGGTAACAACACGATAGTACTGCTCCATCTTTCATTGTAAGTGGAGGCAATTCCCAATTTGAGTGCGGTGCTGTAAAGGCTGGCGGTCAAACCATTGGGGAATAGTTGTAACCGGTTCCTGCTGAATATGGCTCCCGTGATTATTGCATTATTGTCATTGATAACTATGGGGACGGTCAAATCGGCTTCCAGGGAAGTAACATTGGTACTGGAGGGCGAGCCGTCAAAGTCGTTGTTGAGGGTTGAGCCGTATCCAATTTTTACCAGGTCGACATAGTCTTGCGCACAAAGGCTCAATGGCAGGAAAAAGAGTAAAACAAGTGTTTTCTTCAAAAGGTTGGTAGTTGTTGGTTTAAAGATAGAAAAAATCCTAGTTAACCAAAATGTAAACAATGCCCTTGCTATAGCGATTTTCAGCAGAATTTCTTACTTTCGCAACCTTATTGAACGGCAGTTGAAAATGAGCAAGAATTTTAAAGAATACAAAGGCTTAAACCTCCCAAAACTCGGGGAGGAAATACTCGATTTCTGGAAAGAAGGAAACATCTTTGAAGAGAGTATTTCCATTCGTGAAGGGGCCGAACCCTATGTGTTCTTTGAAGGGCCACCTTCGGCCAACGGGTTGCCCGGGATTCACCACGTGATGGCCCGTGCGATCAAGGATATCTTTTGCCGTTATCATACCCAGAAAGGATATAAAGTAGACCGAAAAGCGGGTTGGGATACCCATGGTTTGCCCATCGAGCTTGGCGTTGAGAAAGAGTTAGGGATCACCAAAGAAGATATCGGAAAGAAGATTTCCGTAGAAGAATACAATGCTGCCTGTCGTAAGGCGGTTATGCGTTATACCGACGTATGGAATGACCTTACCGAGCGCTATGGATATTGGGTGGATATGGACAATCCATACATCACCTACGAACCCAAATACATGGAAACAGTTTGGTGGTTGCTAAAGCAGATCTATGATAAAGACCTTTTGTACAAAGGGTACACCATACAACCGTATTCACCTAAAGCAGGTACCGGATTAAGCTCGCACGAGCTGAATCAACCGGGGACGTATCAGGATATTACGGATACTACGGTTGTGGCGCAATTCAAAGCATTGGATGATACTTTGCCCGATTTCCTTAAAGGATTTGGGGATGTTCATTTCCTGGCCTGGACGACTACGCCCTGGACCTTGCCGAGTAATACGGCACTTACAGTGGGGCCGAAGATCGATTACGTATTGGTAAAGAGTTTCAATCAGTACACCTTCGAACCCATCCATGTCGTACTGGCCAAGAACCTTGTGGGCAAGCAGTTCGCCGGTATGTTTGAAGAAGCAGAATCGGAAACGGCTTTTGAAGAATACAAACAAGGCGATAAGAAGATTCCATATGCTATTGTAAAAGAATTTAAGGGTGCCGATTTAGCTGAAATTCGCTACGAGCAGTTGCTGCCTTTTGCATTGCCTCATGACAACCCGGAAAATGCTTTCCGCGTGATCACCGGGGATTTTGTTACCACAGAAGACGGTACTGGGATCGTACATACCGCACCTACTTTTGGTGCAGACGATGCCAAAGTAGCGAAAGAAGTGAGTCCGGAAGTGCCGCCGCTATTGGTGGAGGATGACAATGGTAACCTGGTGCCCCTTGTTGATTTACAGGGGCGATTCAGACCCGAATTGGGTGAATTCGCCGGGAAGTATGTGAAGAATGAATATTACATCGATGGTGAAGCACCCGAAAAGAGCGTGGATGTAGAGCTGGCTATCAAACTCAAAATAGAAAACAAGGCATTCAAAGTTGAAAAGTATGTTCACAGTTACCCCAACTGCTGGCGTACCGATAAACCGATCTTGTATTATCCATTGGATTCGTGGTTCATCAAAGTGACTTCGTTTAAGGACAGGATGCATGAGCTAAATCAGCAGATCAATTGGAAACCAAAAGCTACCGGAGAAGGCCGTTTTGGAAACTGGTTAGCTAATGCTAACGACTGGAACTTATCTCGTTCCCGTTACTGGGGGATTCCTTTACCTATCTGGAGAACCGAAGACGGGAAAGAAGAAAAATGCGTTGGGTCCATCGAAGAACTAAAGGCTGAGATGGCGAAAGCCGTTGCCGCCGGATTGATGGAGCAGGATATCTTCGACGAATTTGTAGTGGGAGATATTTCCGAAGAGAACTACGCCAAGGTCGATCTGCACAAGAATATTGTGGATGAGATCGTGCTGGTTTCGGAAAGCGGACAGCCCATGAAACGGGAAGCCGATTTGATCGACGTTTGGTTCGATAGTGGTAGTATGCCCTACGCACAATGGCATTACCCGTTTGAAAATAAAGAGAAGGTGGATACGGTGTGGCGTAAAGCCGATTTCATCGCAGAGGGAGTGGATCAAACTCGTGGATGGTTCTATACACTTCATGCGATTGCTACCATGATCTTTGATGATATTTCCTATAAGAATGTGGTCTCCAACGGTCTGGTTCTGGACAAGAACGGGCAGAAGATGTCCAAACGTTTAGGGAATGCCGTAGATCCTTTCGAAACCCTCGAAAAGTTTGGCCCTGATGCAACGCGTTGGTACATGATAAGCAATGCTAACCCATGGGATAACCTGAAGTTTGATAGTGATGGTATTGCGGAGGTTCGCAATAAGTTCTTCGGAACTCTTTATAATACCTACAGTTTCTTTGGGTTGTATGCGAATTTGGATGGTTTTGATTACAGCGAAGCGGATATTCCTCTGGATCAAAGACCTGAGATCGATCGTTGGATACTTTCAGAATTAAATTCATTGATTCAAAAGGTAGACGAGGCGTATGCTGATTACGAGCCTACCAAGGCGACTCGCGCCATTTACGAATTTGTTCAGGAGAACCTGAGTAACTGGTTTGTACGTTTAAGCAGAAGGCGTTATTGGAAAGGGAGTTATGGGGAAGATAAGATTTCGGCGTATCAAACCCTATATACCTGTTTGGTGACCGTCGCGCAACTTGGAGCACCAGTCGCACCCTTCTTCATGGATCGTTTATATAAGGATTTAACTGAAGGTGTAGTGCTGCCCGGAGAAAAATCGGTACACTTAAGTAACTTTCCAAAGGCTGATGCGTCGTACATAGATACAAAGCTCGAGCACAAAATGCAACGGGCACAAACAATATCCTCTTTGGTTTTATCGTTGAGACAGCGCGAGAAGATCAAAGTGCGACAACCGCTTCAGAAGATCATGATCCCGGTTTTGGAGGAAGCGGATCGGCAGGAAATACTGGCGGTTTCCGATTTGATCAAAAGCGAAGTGAATGTCAAGGAAATAGAATTGATAGATGAAGGTTCTGGAATTTTGGTGAAGCAAATTAAACCCGACTTCAAGAAATTGGGTCCAAGATTCGGAAAAGAAATGAAATCGATCGCTCAGGCGATTCAACAATTTGGGCAGGAAGAAATAACCAAATTGGAAAAAGATGGTGAAATATCAGTTTTGTTTAACGAAAAAAATGTTACATTGACCCTCGACGATGTGATCATTAGTTCTCAGGACATCGAAGGGTGGCTGGTAGCTAATAGCGGAGGAATAACCGTAGCTCTGGATGTTACTATAACGCCGGAACTTAGGAATGAAGGGATTGCCAGGGAACTGGTGAACAGGATTCAGAACTTGAGAAAAGACTCTGGATTCGAGGTAACCGATAAGGTGTTGGTGACCTTACAGGAAGATAAAAACCTTAAAACTGCCGTAGAGCAGAATATAGCTTACATTAAACAGGAAACTTTGACAGAAGTCCTGCAATTTGAAGCAGAAGTTGGAAACGGAACGGAAATTGCATTTGACGACATTGTGACAAAGTTGGAAATTAAAAAACAATAATATTATGGCCCAAGAAGTTAAGAATCGATACAGCGATGCCGAATTAGAGGAATTTCGTGAGCTGATTCAGGAAAAGATTGAAAAAGCCACAGAGCAACTGCATTTGATAGAAAGTGCCTACAAAAATGATAGCAATAACGGAACAGATGATACTTCACCTACTTTCAAAGCCTTTGATGAGGGGAGTGAGGTAATGAGTAAAGAAACATCATCTCAGTTGGCTATCCGGCAGGAAAAGTTCATCCGTGATCTAAAGAATGCATTGATCCGTATAGAAAACAAGACTTACGGTATTTGTAGAGTGACCGGAAAATTGATCAATCCGGAGCGATTGAAACTCGTTCCTCATGCCACCTTGAGCATCGAGGCGAAAAACATGCAAAAATAATTGCTCAATTTATACGTTATACGCTAAGTGCTATAATAAAGTTGGTTTAGCTTCAACTACGTTATATCTATAACAAACCTAACCCCATGAGTAATTGTGGGGTTTTTTTTATGCTGAAGGGAACGTTCATAATGCTTTTTTTGGCACCCTTTCTTTCGATTTTCGGACAGAAAACTATCGAGAAGGGATGGGAGGATATCGGAATCGACAAAATCGAGATCATTTCGGATCAAATCTTTCGGATTGAGGCCAAATCAAAAGATACACGCTTTATCAATTTACGTACAGAGATTGAAGGTGAAAACTACGAGAATGTAGTTATCGATACGGCCATTAAGGATAAAACATTGACCATTACCACTGGGTTTACTCCCTATTTTAACGCTGCAAATGATAAACTGGCGGCTCACAAGGTTATATCCATCGAACTGTATTTAGAAGTCCCGGAAGGAAAGGAATTATTTGTGAGCTCCATGCTTGCTTCCTTCAAGGCAGAAGGGGTATTTGAGAATATATATACGGGCTTATTTCGGGGGAATTGCGAATTAATAAACTATCGCGGTAATGCACAATTGAATACCAGACATGGAAACATCGAGGTATATGCACAGCCTTCTGTAAAAGGACTGGCCAAAAGCCAGAGAGGATACATAGTTTTAGACTTGCCGATCACTGGAAACTACCTGGTGGAAGCCCGAAGTGTTAATGGAGATATAAGCTTGTTAAAAAGCCCACAATAATTCTTTACTTTTGCCCATTATAATTGCCGTAGAACAATAATCCAACATGTCATTAAAGAAAGCCATTTTCATCATCATACTGGTACTTATCATCGACCAGGTATCTAAAATCTATATCAAGACCAACTTTGCGTTGTACGATGGTTTTGAGGTATTTAGCTGGTTTAAGATCTATTTCGTGGAAAATGAAGGGATGGCTTGGGGAGCGAAGATCCCTGGGCAATACGGAAAGCTCATTTTGACCCTTTTCCGTTTGGTTGCCATTGTGGGAATAGGTTACTGGTTGTGGGATTCGGTGCGAAAACATGCCCCGAAGATCCTCATTGTTTCCATCGCCCTCATCTTTGCCGGCGCTTTTGGCAATATTATCGACTCTGTATTCTATGGGATTATTTTTGAAGATAGTCACAGCCAGGTGGCAAAGATCTTTCCGGAAGGTGGCGGTTACGGCACCGTACTTCATGGCAAAGTGGTAGATATGTTCTCCTTTTCTTTTTTTAATCCGGTGTTCAATGTGGCCGATTCGGCTATCAGTATTGGGGTGTCACTACTCATAGTGTTCAATCGCAAGGCATTTCCGAAGAAAAAAGAGGAGGCTGAAACAGTAGTGATTTCAGAAGAAGCTACTCAAGAATAGATAATGATCTTCTAGAAACGGATGGTAAATGTGGTCCCTTCGTTTACCGTGCTTTCAACAGTGATACTTCCCTGAAGTGTTTCGATTTGATTCTTGGTAATGAACAGTCCAATCCCTACAGAATCTTCTCTGTTATGGAAAGTCTGGTACATATTGAAGACCTGTTTTCCGTATTTATCGAGGTCGATACCCAAACCGTTGTCTTTAATCATTAAAACGTTCTCACCGTTCTCCTTATAGGTATAGATATCGACAACCGGGTCCCTGTCCGGATGGCTGTACTTGATCGCATTGGTGATCAAATTCAGGAAAATGCTGTTTAGATAAGAAGGAATATAATTGATCTCTGGAACCTCTGAAAAATCCGAATAAATTTCGGTTTGAGATTCCTGTATAATTCTACTGATAGAATTGGTCACATTTGCCAATACCACCTCAAATTTGACCGGTTTTTTCTCGGTTATTGATTTCGATTGTGCAGAAGCTACTTCGTCCAGGTCTTTGACCGTTTTATTGAGACTTTTTGAGATGGCCGCCAAATTGTTTCTGAGTTCCTTCTCTTCGGCTTCGTTATCAATAGAATTAAGCAAATCCAGCGTCAATTGAAGATTACTGGCATGCGATCGCAGATTGTGCGAAACAATATGTGCAAAATTAAATAAGCGCGAATTTTGGGACTCGATGACGTTCACCGACTTTTGCAGGCTTATTTCCCTTAATTTTTCATCGTTTATGTCCTGAAATACTCCATGAATCCCGATTATCTGGCCGTCATCATTATACACAGGAGCACCGGTCGCTTTGGCCCAAAAGGTATCCCCTTCATAAGTCACCATTTTGATAATAGTGGAAAAAGATTGCCCATTACTACACGCCATGTAGAATTCTACCGCTTTATCCTTGTGTTCAGGAGCATAGAAGTCAAGCGCATTTTTTAATGAAAGGCGGTAATTTTCAGGAGTTTTTAGGATGCGTCGGCCTTCTGTGTCTAAAAAGCTTTGTTTTTTAACAAAATTGATGCACCAGCCACCCGCTGCTGTTAATTTGGCTATTTCTTTGTAATAGAAATTATCAAAGGGGCTAGGTACTTCAAATGCACTCGAACTGTTCTGTAACAGAGTTTTTTTGCGCTTTTGGGCTAAAAAATTCATTTACATAAGTTATTATGGGTGCCGCAATATAGTCAAAATAAAAAAACTAGGAAAAATCGTACAAAATATTTGGCGTAATGCAATAGTTCAATGGAATGTCAAATTCGGAGTTTATGATCTCATTTTCAGGAGGATAGAAGGAAAGTCCTATAAAAAGGGTGTCTTGTTTACACGATTTTAGAAAGCGATCATAAAACCCCTTGCCATATCCAACTCGATTGCCTTTTTTGTCATATGCTAACAGGGGTACAAAAACCACATCCAGCTGTGAAGCCTGAATTTCAATACCGGATACCGGCTCAGGAATGCCGCAGGGCGAGAGGCGAAGTTCCGTATTTTCCTGTAAAAGGAAATGCTTCATTTCCAGGGTTTCGAAATTTGCTTTGGACACGACCACGCTTTTGTCTCTTCCCAGAAGAATATGCAATATAAATTCAGTATTAACTTCTTTCTTATCTGAAATGGGTAGAAACAAATGGTAGTAAGTAGCATCCCAAATGGGCAATTCGAGAGATCTGTTTGCAATTGCGATGCTGTGTTCGATAATTTCTTCGTCCGTCAATTTTGATCGCAATTCCCGGTATTTTTTTCTGAAATCTGCTTTCTTCATTACAATACTCGTGTAGAAATGTGGAACAACGCGTCTCCCTGGTACACCAACGGAGCCTCATTCACATTGAAGACATAGCCTTTATTGCTTGCTTTGATCCAGAAGTGGATCTTTCCGTAAGGATCGGTTAAATGACCGATCACATCCCCACGATTCACCAAACTTCCAACCTTCACCGCAGGTTTAAACATACCCGATGCCTGGGCCCGGATCCATTTGCTATTGGCAATACTTACGGAGGTTTTCGAGGGAGAAGACACCTTGAATTTGGATCGTAACATACCCAAATGGTGCAACACTCGCTTCGAGCCGTTCACCCCGGTATTGCTCACCACAGCATCGATCGAATTGGATTTTCCGCCTTCGAATAACAACATGGGGACATTTTTCTTTCGGCAGGCATTTCTAAAGGACTTTTTCAGGTTCTTGGAATATAAAATAAAGGGTGCATTGAAAGTGTTTGCCAGTTTTTTTAACTGTCTATCACTGTTTTCAATCCTGATGTGAGGGGCATTAAATCTACTCGAACCCCCGGTATGAAAATCCAGGCAATAATCTACATGGGGCACTATTTCATTCATAAGTTTATAAGCCACCTGTGCAGCCAGGGAACCTTTTTTACTTCCGGGAAATGACCGGTTGAGGTCACGGCCGTCAGGGAATTCTCTTACTTTATGCAGAAATCCAAAGATATTTACGATCGGGATGCAAATTACCGTCCCAATTTTTGGCTTGTTGATCCCTTTGGACACAATTTGTCTCACTATCTCTATCCCGTTTACTTCATCTCCGTGAATTCCTGCTGTAAATAGCACAGTAGGGCCTTCATATAATGATCGTTCTATGATAATCGGAACATCAATGGGCGTGTTAGTATGTAATTTCGCAAAGCTGAAATTAAGTTCATGAGAAGTTCCGGGAAGGATTTCTTCCCCGTCGATATAGATAGGTTTTGCTCTGGTTTTTGCCATTACCTTTTGTTCCTTTCAATATAACTTATGATGCTTCTTGCGATGTCTATACCGGTGGTATTTTCAATGCCCTCCAGTCCCGGAGTAGAATTCACTTCCAGCACCACAGGACCATTATGAGTTTGAAGAATATCCACTCCGCATACTCCCAGTCGCAAGGCTTTTGCTGCCCGCAAGGCGATATTCTCCTCCTGGAAGCTTAGTTCAATGGCTTCGGAGGTACCTCCCCGATGCAGGTTGGATCTGAATTCTCCTTTTCTGCTTTGACGTTTCATGGCGGCCACTACTTTGCCATCTACAACGATGACCCGAAGATCACTCCCATTGGATTCGGCGATATATTCCTGTACGATAAACCGAACTTTGGCAGCTTTCAGGGTTTCCATGGTGGAGAGTGCCGATTGGTAGGTCTCCGCCAGGATGACGCCCTGCCCATGTGTTCCCTGCAAGATCTTAATGATAACCGGTGGTTCTCCAAATTTTTCTAAAACCGAACCAATATCGTAAGCATTTCCCAATATGGTTTTTGGTACCGGTATTTTTGCCTGGGCCAGGATTTGAAAGCAGGTCCATTTGTTTCGGGATTGTAGTATGGGTTCGGCGCCTGCCACGCAAAAAACACCCATGGATTGAAAGTGTCTTACCAGGGAGGAACCAAAATATGTGTTAGAGGCTCCAATCCTGGGAATCACGGCGTGTAAGTCGTCTACAATCTCATCACAAAAGTAAAGAGTGGGTCTGCCATTTTCAATGACCAGGGTACATTGTGAAGGGTCCAACACTTCCATCATATGATTTCGTGCCTTGCCGGCTTTCAGCAAACTTTGAGTGGAATACAGATTTTCTCCTCTGGATAAAATGGCAATGTTCATGCACCGTTCTTAGTATGTGCAATTTAATAAAATCTATTTTGGAAAATCCTGAAATATGAAGCGTTAAAACTATTCGTAAAAATGGAGTCATAACAAACGAATAAGAATGAAACATCGTTTATATTTGAAGTATGACAGCGCCTACCATACAATTGCAAGTCTCCACACTACCCAATTCACCCGGGGTCTATCAATTCTACGATAAGGACGATCAATTGCTGTATGTTGGGAAGGCTAAGAATCTGAAAAAGCGAGTAAGTTCCTATTTCAACAAGAAACATGATAATGGGCGAACCCGATTGATGGTTAAGAAAATTTCCAGAATCGAACATATCGTAGTGGCAACGGAAAGTGATGCTTTATTACTGGAAAATAACCTCATCAAGGAACGGCAGCCTAGATATAATGTGTTGCTCAAGGACGATAAATCGTATCCCTGGATTTGCATTAAAAAAGAGCGATTCCCGAGGGTGTTTCCCACTCGTAAACTCATAAAGGATGGAAGTGAATATTACGGTCCGTATACCAGTATGAAGACCGTTCATACCTTGCTGGATCTTATCCGTGGTTTGTATCCTCTACGGAATTGTAACTATGATCTTTCCGAAGAAAAAATACAGGCCGGAAAATATAAAGTGTGCCTCGAATATCATTTGGGCAACTGTTTAGGCCCCTGTGAGGCCAAACAAACTGAAGCAGATTACAACGATAATATTGAAGCGATCCGAAACATAATCAAAGGGAATTTTAAAGAGTCTTTGAGTCGCTTTAAGTCCCAAATGAAGGGGTTTGCGGCCGATTTACATTTTGAAGATGCCCAGCGGATCAAGGAAAAGATCGATGTGCTGGAAAACTATCAGGCGAAATCCACCATAGTGAACCCGAAGATCAACAACGTGGATGTCTTTAGTATAGTGAGTGACGAAAGTTATGCTTATGTGAATTTCCTTCAGATTTCCTTCGGAAGTATCATTCGATCTCACACGCTGGAAATTAAAAAGAAACTGGACGAAACCGATGTCCAGCTATTGGAACTTTCTGCATTGGAACTTCGGAAACGATTCCATTCGAATTCCAAACAGATCTATGTACCATTTGCAATCAACACGGAAGAAGGTGTAAAGCTGCATATTCCAAAAGCCGGGGATAAGAAGAAGATTCTTGAACTGTCTGAACGTAACGCAAAGTATTTCCGAATGGAGCGGTTTAAGCAGGCTAAGATCGTGGACCCGGACCGCCATGAAAAACGAATCATGGTACAAATGAAAAAAGACCTTAGGCTTTCCGAAGAACCCCGCCATATTGAATGTTTCGACAACAGTAATATACAGGGGTCCCACCCTGTAGCCGCTTGTGTGGTATTTAAAAATGGTAAACCGAGTAAAAAAGAATATCGCAAGTTCAATATAAAGACAGTGGAAGGCCCGGACGATTTTGCTTCTATGGAAGAAGTGGTTTACCGGCGCTATAAAAGATTGCTTGAAGAGGAGCAACCCTTGCCACAATTGATCATCATAGATGGGGGGAAAGGCCAGTTATCTTCGTCGTTGAAAAGTCTCGAAAAATTAGGCCTGAGAGGAAAAATTGCTATTATCGGTATCGCCAAACGATTGGAAGAATTGTTTTATCCTGATGACCCTATCCCTCTTTATTTGGATAAAAAATCGGAGACTTTGAAAATTATTCAGCAGTTGCGGAACGAAGCGCATCGTTTTGGTATCACATTCCATAGGGATAAACGTTCGAAGGATGCACTCAATACTGAATTGGAAAGTATCCCGGGAATCGGTGAAAAGACCGTGGTTGAGCTGCTCAAACATTTTAAGAGCACCAAAAGAATTAAAGAGGCATCTTTCGAGGACCTTGAGAAGGTAATAGGAGGATCCAGAGCAAAAAAAATTGTAACCCATTTTCAATAGCGAATGAAAAAGTGGATCGTCATTCTGATACTTTTTTACTGCGGGGCCTTATTTTCACAAATCGAGGAAAAGGAGGACTTCAAGGTAGGTCTTGTGCTTAGTGGTGGAGGGGCCAAAGGGCTTGCCCATATTGGAGCCTTGAAGATCATTGAGGAATCCGGGGTTCAGGTAGATTATGTGGGAGGCACCAGTATGGGAGCCATCATAGGAGCACTTTATGCATCAGGGTATAATTCGAGGCAGTTGGATTCCATATTTCAGGTATTGGATTTTGAAACTCTGATTCGGGATGAAGTGCCTAGACGCGCCAAAACCTTTTATGAGAAAGACGAGTCCGAAAAATACGCCGTAACGTTGCCGTTTGATGACTTTAAATTGAGCTTTCCGTCGGGTATCTCCAAAGGACAAAATGTATATAATCTACTTTCCCGCTTATTACTTCATGTAAAAAATGTGGACGATTTTTCAAAATTACCAACCCCATTTTTCTGTGTGGCAACCAATGTTGAAACCGGTCAGGAAGTTATCCTGGATAAAGGATATTTGCCCAGGGCGATAACGGCAAGTGGGGCATTACCCTCTCTTTTTGCACCTGTGACTATAGATGAAACCATTTATGTTGATGGGGGTGTTGTAAACAATTATCCGGTGGATCATATGAAATCTCTTGGCGCCGATATTATTATTGGGGTGGATGTTCAGGATACATTGAGAGGAAGGGAAAAATTGAAATCGGCTATTGATGTGCTGGTTCAGATAAATAACTATCGTACGATCAATGATATGGTAGAAAAAAGGAAGAAAACCGACATCTACATAAATCCCAATATTGATGATTTCAGTGTGGTTTCTTTTGAAGAGGGAAGGCAAATCATCGAAGCCGGAGAGGAAGCTGCTTTGTTGGTTAGGTCCGATCTAAAGAATCTGGCAGCGAATCAGAACAAGGAAGAGAAAGTTAAGGTGCCCTTCAATAATGCAAATTCCATTTATATCAAAGATGTTACCATTGAAGGAAACAAGGATTATTCAAGAGCCTATGTATTGGGTAAATTGAAACTTCGAACCCCGTCTGAGATCAATTATAAAGATTTTAATGAAGGAGTTAACAATCTTTCCGCGACCGGAAATTTTGATGAGATCGATTATTATTTCATAGAAGATGAGGACAACGCTGAAGAATATTCTTTAAAGTTTGTGCTTCAGGAAAATGAGAGTCGCAACTTGTTGCGGCTGGGAGTGCATTATGACGATTTATATCGTTCAGCCGCACTCGTAAATGTTACGAGAAAACGTTTGTTCACCAATAATGATGTGAGCTCCCTGGACCTGATCGTGGGGGACAACCTGAGGTATAATTTCGACTACTATATCGACAAAGGTTTTTACTGGAGCGTAGGGTTCAATTCTGCCTTTAATTCTTTTGATAAGGACGTCTCTGCCGATTTTATCACCGAGGAGGATATGATAAACGGGAGCATTCAGTTGAACGAGATCGACTTAAAGTATGACGATTTCTCCAATCGCGTTTTTGTGCAGACGGTATTCCGTAGGACTTTTATGCTGCGTTTGGGAGCCGAGCATAAATGGCTGCGTTATTTTACGGAAACCATTGGAATAGATGAAGACAATAATCCCCGAACGATCTTCGATCGAACAAATTATTTTAGTGCGTTCGGGATACTAAAGTACGATAGCTTCGACAAGGAATTCTTCCCAAACAACGGTTTATTTTTTGAAGGGGATTTTCATTGGTATCTCTTTGCTGAAGGGTTGAATGAAGAATTCAAGGTATTCGCCATTCCCAAGGCGAGGGCCGCCTATGCTTTTTCCCCGACTTCAAATTTTACGGTAGTTATAGGAACAGAAGGAGGATTTAAAATAGGAGATCGCGGCACCTCATCTCTCGACTTTTTTGTAGGGGGGTATGGATTCAACAGGCTGAACAATATCATTCCTTTTTACGGTTATGAGGCTTTGAGTTTGAGGGGAGATACTTATTTGAAATCGGACATCACCCTGGACTATGAAATATTCAGAAAGAATCACATCACCCTTGCTGCAAATATTGCCAATATCGGGGATCAGCTTTTTGAACGAGGTGAATGGATTGATGGGGTTGATTACTCGGGATTTGCCATAGGATATGGACTGGAAACCATCATTGGGCCGGTAGAATTGAAATACGCATATTCACCAGAACGTAAAACCGACGAATGGTTTGTGAACATTGGCTTTAGCTTTTAGTTTTTCTTAAAATAAAGACCATTTTTTTTGCGATATTTGTACTATGGCAATGAAAACGTGGAAATATTTATTACTTCTTTTAAAGTTTCTCGTGAAAAGAAACCCGGAATAGTACACTTTCGTTTTTGCTGAAACTTAGTACTCATTTAAAAAAACTACAATGCCATTTTACCATAAATTAGGGAAAATACCACCCAAACGACATACTCAATTCAGAAAACCCGACGGATCTCTTTACGCGGAACAACTTTTTGGAACAATTGGATTCGACGGAATGTACAGCAATCTTTATCACGAGCAACGACCTACTCAGGTGAAAGAGATCAAAGGTCAATACAGCGTGGCACCTAAAGTTGCGAAAGCAAACAATATGCAGTCGTATCGTTTCCGCGGATTTCAGGTTCCACCCGAAAGCGATTACCTGGTAAGCCGAAAGGTGATCCTCACCAATAGCGATTGCAATATCATACTGTCGGCCGCGCAACATTCACAGGAAGATTATTTCTATAAGAACACCGATGCAGACGAGCTTATCTTTATTCATAAAGGAACCGGGAAGCTTCGTACCCATATGGGGAATCTTGACTTCAAATATGGGGACTACCTACTGATTCCTAGAGGCATGATTTATAAATTGCAATTTGACGGTGAAGAAAATAGATTATTCATAGTTGAATCAAGACGGCCCATTTATACACCAAAACGCTACCGTAACTGGTTTGGTCAGTTATTGGAGCATTCTCCTTTTTGCGAACGAGATCTCAGAAAACCGCAGGAGTTGGAAACCTATGACGAAAAAGGAGACTTTCTCATGAAAATTAAAAAGAATGACGAGATCATCGATATGGTCTATGCCACCCATCCCTTCGATGTAGTGGGATACGACGGGTATAATTATCCGTATGCCTTTTCCATTCATGATTTTGAACCCATAACTGGTAGAATTCATCAACCGCCTCCGGTACATCAAACTTTTGAAACGGATGCCTTTGTGGTCTGCAGCTTTGTACCAAGATTGTATGATTATCATCCGGAGAGTATTCCCGCTCCTTATAATCATAGCAATATTGATAGTGATGAGGTGTTATATTATGTAGATGGTGATTTTATGAGTCGGAATGATATCGACGCCGGGCATATTTCACTCCATCCGGCAGGGATACCACACGGACCACATCCGGGAGCGACCGAACGAAGTATCGGGCAGACACAAACCGATGAACTGGCCGTCATGGTGGATACGTTCAAGCCATTGATGGTTACAGAAGAAGCATTGAAGATTGCAGACGACACGTATTTCCAATCCTGGTTAGAAGAATGAAATTAAGAATAGACATAAGCCCTCATTTAAGAGCCATGTGGTAACAGGTTATACTTTTTCAGTAGTATTAATAACCTAAAAACAAACACCATGTCAAAAGAGATAAAAAATTTAAAAGACCTTCAAAACACTGAATACAGTTTGAAGAAGTTGTTCGAAGAA
Source organism: Flavobacteriaceae bacterium (assembly GCA_009827225.1). Classification (GTDB taxonomy): domain Bacteria; phylum Bacteroidota; class Bacteroidia; order Flavobacteriales; family Flavobacteriaceae; genus Aureisphaera. The sequence goes on from WUAI01000004.1 coordinate 36,798, forward strand.
GCGGAAGATTTTCTTCCTCTCTTAGGAACTGATTATGTTGAACTATACGTTGGAAACGCCAAGCAGGCGGCCTATTATTATAAATCGGCTTTTGGATTTCAATCTGAAGCCTATGCAGGACTTGAGACCGGGGTTAAAGATCGTGTGTCTTACGTGCTGAAACAGGATAAAATTCGATTGGTCCTTACCTCACCACTCAACAAAGGCGGAAATATTAATCGTCATATTGACGAACACGGAGATGCCGCCAAAGTGATTGCACTTTGGGTGGACGATGCCACTAAGGCATTTGAAGAGACCACCAAGCGCGGGGCCAAACCTTATTTAGAACCCATTCGTGAGGAAGACGAACACGGGCATATCATTAAATCCGGGATCTATACCTACGGTGAGACCGTACATATTTTTATAGAGCGGAAAAATTATAACGGGGTGTTCCTTCCGGGATTCGAGAAATGGGAATCGCATTATAACCCGGCTCCTGTGGGATTGAAATATATAGATCATATCGTAGGGAATGTGGGATGGAATGAAATGAATACCTGGTGTAAGTTCTATGCTGAAGTGATGGGGTTTGCGCAAATTATTTCATTCGCAGATGATGATATTTCCACCGAATACACTGCTTTGATGAGTAAAGTGATGAGTAATGGGAATGGTCGAATAAAGTTCCCAATCAACGAACCGGCAGAAGCTGAAAAGAAATCACAGATCGAAGAGTACCTGGATTTCTATAACGGTGCGGGCGTACAGCACCTGGCGTTAGCCACCGATGATATCGTGGCAACGGTGTCGGCCATGCGGGATAGAGGGGTCGAATTCCTCTACGTTCCGGACACTTATTACGATGATATTACCGAAAGAGTTGGAGAGATCGATGAGGATGTCGAGGTTTTAAAAAAACACGGGATTTTGATTGATCGTGATGAAGAAGGCTATTTATTGCAACTCTTTACGCATAATGTTTTGGACCGACCCACAATGTTTATTGAGATCATACAACGAAAAGGGGCGCAATCTTTTGGGGTTGGAAACTTCAAAGCATTATTCGAAGCAATTGAACGACAACAGGCCAGAAGAGGCACGTTATAATGTAACACAATTAAAACTCCGACGTCTTAGATGTTGGAGTTTTATATTTTTGGAACAGAAGTTGCAAACGTATCGTTAAGACCCCAAAACTTAGGATATGAAACGACTATTTATCTTACTTTTTTTGTGCAGCACTTCTTTGAGTCTTGCCCAGTCCCGTGCTTATGGCGATGGTGAATGGTTCAAGTTTCGTGTACACTACGGCTTTGTAACGGCCGGATACGCAACTTTGGAAGTCAATGAAACCATGCTGGACGGAAAGGAAGTATTTCATATTAACGGATACGGACGCACGACAGGATTGTCCCGAGCCTTCTTTAAAGTTGAAGATAACTATCAGTCCTATGTAGACAAGGATCTGGATATTCCCTATCGATTTATTCGGGATATAGACGAAGGGGGACATACCAAGGACATTCAGATTGATTTTTACCATAACATCGGTAAAGCTTTAGTTAACAATAAGAAGCATAAGACCAAAGATTGGGTGGATTTTCCTAAGGATGCTCAGGATATGGTATCGGCATTTTACTATCTTCGCAATCGGCTGGACGTTTCAACCATAAAAGAGGGTGAAACGATGGATTTGAACATGTTTTTTGATAAAGAAAATTATGTTTTCAGGCTCAAATTTCTCGGAAGGGAAACCATTCGAACCAAGTTTGGCAAAGTACAAACCTTAAAGTTCCGGCCCTATGTACAGGCGGGTAGGGTTTTTAAAGAAAAGGAAAGTCTCACCGTGTGGGTAAGTGATGATGAAAATAAAATGCCTTTGCTTATAAAAGCCAGTTTGGCAGTGGGATCGCTAAAAGCCTCCCTCACAGAATTCAAGGGATTAACCAACCCTTTTATGATACAAGTAGATTAAATTACATGGAATTACAACCAGAAACCAAAAAATTACTCCAACAGCTCAAAGAAAAATACGATCATATCGATCAGGATCTGGATACGCACCTGGAGGGATTGTTATTCGGGGAACCGTTAACCTATTGGGATTACATTCAAACCGATGCCCTTCTCAATTTGCAGGTGCAGCGAACCACTTTACCCGACGAGATGGTATTTATCATGTACCATCAGATCAATGAGCTTTTGTTCAAGATGATCTTATGGGAGATCCAGCAGGTGAGTCATCATGAAGACCTTACGGCTCAGTTCTTTTCTGAAAGGTTAATGCGCATTAGCAGGTACTTCGACATGCTTACTTCGTCGTTCACCATTATGGCGGAAGGGATGGAGATCGAGCAATATCTTAAGTTCAGAAATACATTAACACCTGCGAGCGGATTTCAAAGTGCGCAATACCGGAAAATCGAGTTTGCTTCCACGGATTTGATCAATCTAATCGATGCACGTTTCCGGGACACTATTGACCGAAATACGACCTATGAGCACGCCCTGGAACATTTATACTGGCAAGCGGCAGGGAAGAATTTTAAATCGGGAAAGAAGAGTTATTTGTTAAAAGCGTTTGAAGAAAAGTATAAAAACGAATTTATAGCGTTTACTAAAGAGTATAATACCATAAATTTGTATGCCAGATTCAAAGGATTGCCTTCGGAAGTAAAGAATAACCCCGATTTGCGAAATGCCATGAGGCACTACGACTATACGGTGAATGTAACCTGGGTGATGTCGCACTATAACACGGCTAAAAAGTATTTGAATCATGGGAATGAGCCCGAAGAAGCAACCGGAGGAAGCGACTGGGCTAAATATATGCACCCAAAATATCAGAGACGTATCTTCTTCCCCGAGGTATGGACGGAACAGGAATTAAAAGACTGGGGAAAAGACGTATAACTTAAAAAACTATCCAGGCCTTGAATAATCTTGCTTGTGGCTTACTATTTTGTTCTTTTCTCTTTTTTTCGTGTTCAAGCGATGTAAAGGTGGAAGAACCTGTTTCCGAAGAAATAACACCTGCATTAATTGAAGAATACGGTTATATCCTGAATAACTATGAAGTGATTCGAGATACCATCCAGGCCGGGGATACATTTGGCGCCATTCTGGATGCCCAGGGGGTGTCTCAGAACAAGATCTTCGAGGTTGCTACTACCTTTCGTGATAGTTTCGACGTGCGGAAAATTGTTGTGGGCAAGCCTTATGTGATCCTCAAGTCGAAAGACTCACTCAACCAGGCCCGGGTATTCATTTATGAAAAGAACAGGGTGGATTATGCGATCGTCGAACTAGGTGATGACAGTTTACGAGTTTACAACGACAAGAAACCAGTAAGTTTTGTTGAAAAGAAAGCTTCCGGTATTATCACAAGTTCTTTGTCGGAAACAATGGCAGACAATGATCTGAGTCCCTATATGACAGACCGATTAGCGAACATCTATGCATGGACGGTCAATTTTTTCCATTTACAGCCGGGCGATAATTTCAAGGTGGTTTATTCTGAAAAGTTTATTAATGATACAATTTCTGCAGGCTTGCATGAGATCAAGGCTGCTTATTTCGAACACAGGGGGAGATCGTTGTATGCGTTCAATTTCGAACCTGAAAATGATACGACCAATATCGTCGCCGATTTTTATGATGAAGAGGCGAATAATCTTAGAAGAGCATTTCTTAAGGCGCCTGTTAAATTCAGCAGAATATCGTCCAGATACAATCTCAAAAGAAGAATACGATATTACGGGAATAGAATAAGGCCTCACAAAGGAACCGACTTCGCAGCTCCGATAGGCACACCGATTCTCGCCACTGCAGATGGAACCGTTACGAAGTCTGAAAGAAGAGGTGGAAACGGCAACTATGTAAAAATAAAACACAATAGCACCTATGATACCCAATACCTCCATATGCGAAAGCGAAATGTGAGAGTGGGAGATTATGTAAAACAGGGCGAAGTTATAGGGTGGATTGGCATGACCGGAAATACCAGCGGCCCTCATGTGTGCTATCGTTTTTGGAAGAATGGAAAACAAGTGGATCCGTTCAAAGAGGACCTACCCGCTTCAAAGCCTCTGGAATCAGCTTATCACAGTGAATACTTCAATTATATTGGGCCTCTGAAGGAACAATTGGACTGCATCGCGTACTAAAAATCCTACATGTAAATTGTTAATAAAGTTGTTCTTATCTAAAGGACAATGTATCAATTATTTACGCAATTTCTCTTACATTTAAGCATCCTTTTGTTAGCATTTTCTTAACGTAGTATGCTAATAAAACAATAAACATGGCTTAATTTTGCAAACGAATACTAATTAAACAATTACTTATGAAACAACTTTTACTATTTGCCTTGTTTTTAGGTAGCGTTGCTGTCTATGCTCAAGGAACCGTAACCGGTAATGTAACCGATTCTGAACTAGGGGGAGCATTACCAAATGCAAACGTAGTTGAGGCCGGTACGTCGAATGGGGCAGTTGCCGATTTCGACGGAAATTTTACCATTTCGGTAAGTTCTAATACAGGTAGTTTGGAAATATCCTACCTGGGGTATGTGACCAAGACCGTGTCATTTACTTTAAGTGGAGGAACTGCAGATCTTGGTGCTATTGCCCTTGCCAGCGATTCTAACACTTTATCAGAGGTTGTAATTGTTGGAACCGGGGTTATTGACCTTGCGGAAGATCGTAAAACTCCTGTAGCAGTTTCAACCATTACAGCTCAGGAGATCCAAGCAAAGACTGCCGGTAACCGTGAATTTACAGAAGCACTTAAGAACACGCCTTCTGTTTATGTAGCCAACCAGGCGGGTGGATTTGGTGATGGCCAGATCTTCCTTCGTGGTTTTGACGATTCCAACACCGCTTTCCTTTTGAACGGTCAGCCAATTAACAGTGTGGAGGATGGAAGAATGTTCTGGTCTAACTGGGCTGGTATGGCAGATGTTGCCAATGCCGTTCAGGTACAAAGAGGATTAGGATCCTCGAAACTTGCTATCTCCTCTGTAGGGGGTACAGTGAACATCATCTCGAAAACAACTGACCAAAAGCAAGGTGGATTTGTGAGATTCATGGCAGGAAACGATTCGTTTTTAAAAGGTACCGTTGCTTATAACACAGGTGTGAGTGATGGTGGTTGGGCATTCTCTGTATTGGCAGATCACTGGCAGGCACACAGAAAATACTCCATCGGTACTGCCGGACAGGGTCAGAACTACTTGATCTCTGTAGGATACACGCCGAATGATAAGCACGCTTTCAACTTCTTGATCACTGGTGCTCCACAATGGCACGATCAAAACTTCTCCGATTCTTTGGATGACTATGAAAACCTGGGAGAAAAGCAAAACTCTAACTCTGGTTTCCTTGATGGAGAAAGATTCACTGAAAGAAGAAACTACTACCACAAGCCAGTTGCAAACTTGAACTGGGATTTCGATATCAATGAAAAACTCGATCTGTCTTCAGTACTTTACGCATCTTGGGGACGAGGTGGTGGAACTGGTGGACTTGGTCGTGGAAGAGTAAGAAACGGAGGAAACGGTTTGGATCAGGATGAGATCAATTTTGAGCAAATCCGTGACAACAACCAGGCACTTGAAGGAGGAATCGGTGGATTTAGCGATTCTTACATCCGTAGAGCTTCTGTAAACAACCACAACTGGTATGGATTGCTATCGAACTTGAATATTGAAGCAACAGAGAATTGGAACTTCAATGTTGGTTTCGACGGAAGATTATACCAGGGAGATCACTTTAGACAAGTAAATGATCTTTTAGGATTAACGGCGTTTCAGGACAACTTCTTGACAGACCGTCCTGATACCTATAGATTCACCGAAGAGTTCGAGGCTAACCCATGGGCTTCCCTATTCGATTTCGCTGATGAAGCAAACAGAACCCAGTATGACTACTCTGAAACTATCAATTACTTAGGTGGATTTGGACAGGTGGAATACGCTACTGACGGATTCTCTGCATTTGTTCAGGGAGCATTGTCTACTCAATCTTTCCAAAGAGAAGGACGCTTTGTGGGTAGCGGTGATGGATTAGGTAAATCTGAAAAATTAAGTAAGACAGGATATAACATCAAAGGGGGTATCTCTGTAACTGTTGATTTCGAAAACGTCTTATTCCTTAATGCCGGAGAGTACTCAAGACAACCATATCTTGACAACATCTTCGCAGATATCCGTAACTCAAATGCTTTGGTAGAACCTGAGGTAGATAACGAAGAGATTCGTAGTATTGAAGGGGGTTGGAGATTCCAAACTGATGAAGTTCGTTTGAATGTTGACTTATACTACACAGAATGGGGTAACCGTTTCTTATCAGTGAACGGACCGGAATTGGAGAACGAAGCCAACTCTACTTATAGATTGACAGACGTTACCCAGATCCATAAAGGTATCGAAGCTGACTTCCAATGGAGACCAGCAGGTGGGCCATTTACTTTCCGTGCATTCGGTCAAGTTGGTGAGTGGGAGTATGACGGAACTACGCCATATACTCTTACCAACAATGAGACTGTAATGATCGTTGATACAGGTGATGTAAATCTTACCAACGTAAAAGTTGGTAACGCTCCTCAAACTCAGTTTGGATCAGGAATCACTCTTCGACTATGTGACGGATTAAGTGTTGATGCAGATTATACTTTCAACAAGGATCTATATGAATTCGTAGATCCTGCAGATGTAGCTGAAGCTGCTCTTGCAGATGGAATGTATGAGTCTATCAAATTACCTTCTTACAGCTTAGTTGATGCTGGGGTAACATACAGATTCAAAGTAGGAGATCAAAGATTGACTTTCAGAGGTAACGTATACAACTTGTTCAACAATGCATACATCAACCAGAGAAATGCCTTTGGTTACTACCTTGGAATTGGAAGAACGTATAACGCTAGTTTACGTTTGAGCTTCTAATTCTGAAATTTTAGAATAATGAAAACCGCCTTCCATCGAAGGCGGTTTTTTTGTTTTATTATAATTACCTTTAAGCAATCAAACCAATCATTTAATTATGTATACAACACTGCAATTTATCCATTCCTGGTGGGCTTATCTCGTATTGTTTATGGCATTAATTGCTACCATCAACGCCTTGGCCGGATGGTTCGGTAATAAGGAATACCAACCCAAAGATTTTAGAATATCACTATTTACATTGATCGTAACTCATATACAATTACTTATAGGATTGATATTATATTTTATCTCTCCGTTGGGGCTCAAATCGATTAGTAATAATGGTATGAGCGCAGTGATGAAGGACGCCACTTTACGACTATATGCCGTGGAACATATCACGGTGATGATACTGGCGGTTATCCTCATTACCATTGGGTATTCCAAACATAAAAAGAAACTGGTATCAAAACCTAAGTTTAAAACCTTATCAATATTTTACGCACTTGCATTGATACTGATGCTAAGTCGCATCCCCTGGCAACAGTGGTTCTCATAAAAAAATCCGCCGGCAGGCGGATTCTTTTTTATCCTTTAGTGGTTTCTTTGATTAAATAAATATAGACCGGGAAGTGATCGCTGTACCCTCCGGTATATCCACCGTCGGCAAAACTCCTGTAGGGATACCCCTGATAGCGCCCGCGGGGATTGGCCAGGTAGGTTTTATTGAAGATACCTGACTTATAAAAACGATAAGACGAATAATCCTTCTTCAATAATTCACTCGAAATGATCATCTGATCAAACAAATTCCAGCCGTCTCTCCAGGCCAAAGTTCCCAAACCTTTCTTGTACATTTCTTCCATGGGATTATACAATTCTTTAAGACCCACTTTTTCTCGCTTCTTTTCAGCCTTAAGGACCTCTTTAATACTCGGACTTGTAGGATCGTCATTAAAGTCGCCCATGGTAATGATTTTAGCATAAGGATCGTCGCTCAACAAGGAATCGATGATCTGTTTATTGAGTTTGGCTGCTTTGATACGCTTGGGCCTGCTTCGAGCTTCACCACCACTTCTGGACGGCCAGTGGTTTACGATGAGATGTATCTTCTCTCCATCCAGCATACCACTCACAAGCAATTGATCTCGCGTGTAGATTCGTTTGGTTTCATCATTATTGTCGTAAATCTTTAATTCATGTTTTCCATAATGGGTGGGGGTGAATACCTTTTTTTGGTAGAGTAATGCTACGTCGATACCTCTTCTATCGGGAGAGTCAAAATGAACTATACCATAATCTTTTTGTACCAATGGATCCTGGTTCACCAAATCTTCTAATACCCTTCTGTTCTCAATTTCGCAAACCCCTATTATCGCAGGTGCTGTGCCTGTTACGTCCAGCCCTATTTCAGAAATAACCTTCGCCATATTCTTCAATTTGGCTTCGTAAATCTCCTTGGTCCAGTGATCGCGTCCGTCCGGAGTACGATCGTCATCAAAAGTAATGGGATCGTCTTCGTAATCGAATAAATTTTCAAGATTATAGAAAGCGATCGTGTTTACTTTATAGGTCTTTTCAGATTGAGCAAAAAGAGAGAAGGAAACCAGGAAAATAAGTAAGGTTAACTTGTTCAGTAAATTCATGAATAGTCAATATTAAGTTTGCGTAAAATCCTTTACAAAGGTTGGGCCAAAAGTAGTTAATTGGTTTAAAATATGTAGCTTTGCTGCCCATTTATAACGATTATTTAATCAACTACAAACACCTAATAAGAATGAAACAAACACTACTAACTCTTTGCATGGTTTGTCTTGGATTTACCGCAATATTTGCGCAGGACGCCACGGTAAAAGGGAGAGTATTAGATGCCAATTCGAATGATGCTGTTGAGAATGTGGTTATCCGTATTCAGAATAGCAATGCGGGGACTTTTACCGACGCAGACGGATTGTTTTCTATTACCAGTGCCAGCCTACCACAAGGTGAGCAGGTTTTGATTGTTGACAAGGAAGATTATGTGGTCCAAAGGATTCCCATAACCATCCAAAACGGTCAAACGGTGAACCTGGATCCCATCCTACTTCAGTTGGATCTCACCGAAGTGGAAGCTCAGATCGGAATTATCAGTCTTTCCGATAATGATTTAAATGAAGACGAAGGAACCTCCTTTAACATCTCAGGGCTGCTACAGGCCTCACGGGACGTGTTCTTAAATGCTGCAGCTTTCGATTTTAGTGCAACTTTTTTCCGCCCAAGAGGACTTGATAATGCCAATGGGAAAGTGCTAATCAATGGGATCGAAATGAACAAGCAATTCAACGGTCGCCCACAATGGGGTAACTGGGGTGGATTGAACGATGTTCAGAGAAACCGTGAATTCTCAATGGGACTCAAAGCCAATGAATACACATTTGGTGATGTGGCCGGAACTACCAATATCAATATGAGAGCTTCCAAATACCGAAAAGGCGGGCGTGTTTCTTATGCTTTTGCAAATCGTAGCTATACGGGCAGAGTTATGGGAACCTACAATAGCGGTGTTACGGCTGATGGATGGGCTTACTCGGTATCAGTGGCAAGAAGATTTGGAGATGAAGGGTATATTGATGGTACCTCTTACAACGCAAACTCATTCTTTGGTTCGGTTGAAAAACAACTAAGCGACAACCACAGTTTGAATTTCACTGCGTTCTACACTCCCAACCGAAGAGGAAGATCCACAGCAATTACTCAGGAAGCTGAAGATCTTAAAGGAAGAAGATATAATCCGAACTGGGGATTCCAGGGAGATGACATTCGAAACAGCCGAATTCGTGAGATCGAAGAACCCGTAATTATGTTAAATCACTACTGGGACATCTCAGAAAATACCACCTTAAATACCAATGTTGGCTATCAGTTTGGTAAAATCGGAAATACCAGAATCGATAATGGAGGGACTCGTTTAATCACAGTTGATGGGCAGGATAGCTATATTGGTGGTGCACGAAATCCATCAGGAGATTATTACCAGAGACTACCTAGTTACTTCTTGCGATTTGACAACCCAACACCCTACGATTACCAACTTGCTTTTCAGGCGGAACAGGAGTTTATCAACGACGGGCAAATGGATTGGGAAGGTTTTTACCGCGCGAATGCAATCTCTGCAACCAATGGAGGGAACTCAATATATGTGATTCAGGAAGACAGAAATGATGACACACAGATTACTTTTAACAGTATCCTCAATACGAAAATTTCAGAAAACATTGCCTTAAATGCAAATGTCAATTATCGCAATTTAAAGAGTGAGAATTTTGCCTCGGTGAAAGACTTATTGGGAGGTACCGGATATTTGGATGTTGATTTCTTTGCTGAAGATGATGTAAATACAATTGTTGGGCAATTAGCACAAAGTGATCTGCAAAACCCCAACCGAATTGTAGGCGAAGGAGATCGCTACAAGTACAACTACGATCTCAACGCAGATGTAATTTCAGGATTTGCCCAGGCGCAATTTAAATATAACACTGTAGACTTCTACCTGGCGGCACAGGCGGGGCAAACCAACTATCAAAGAACAGGACTTTTCGAAAATGGAAACTTCCCGGGTGCACGATCCTTAGGAGATAGTGAGGAGCTTAGTTTTACTACCTATGGTGGTAAAGCCGGTGCGGTTTACAAAGTTACAGGGCGCCACTTGATCGATGTGAATGCTGGTTACTTTACCAAAGCCCCGAATCTTAGAAATTCATTCAGTAATGCCAGACAAAATAACGATGTGGTGATAGGTCTTGAAGAAGAGAAGATCCAGAACGTTGATTTGAGTTATATCTATCGTTCTCCCATTGTAAAAGCACGACTTACCGGATACTACAATACCATTCAGGATCAGGCCGATATAGGTTTTTATTTTACTGAAAATATCTCCGGGTTGGGCATTGAGGAAGATGCTTTTATACAGGAGGTGATGACAGGAATCGACACCAGAAGAATGGGTGTAGAACTTGGAATCGAAGCCCAGGTAACCCCAACGGTGAAACTAAAGGGTGCTGCTTCGGTGGGACAATACACGTTTACCAATAACCCAAACCTATATCTTACCAGCGATGATTTTGAAGGTGTACTCACCTTTGGTGATGGAACGGCCAAACTTGAAAATTATCATGTAGCGGGTGGTCCGGAAAGAGCTTACCAGGTTGGATTCGAGTATCGCGATCCCGATTTCTGGTGGGTGGGAGTTACCGGAAACTATTTTTCAAATGCTTACATCGATGTAAATAATTTATCCAGAACCGCAAACTTTACCAGCGATTTTGACGGTCAACCCTTCAACGATTACGATGAAGAGGTGGCTCGTGAGTTGCTGAAACAGGAAGAGTTTGATGACTATGCCCTTGTAAATGTCGTAGGAGGAAAGTCATGGAAGATCAAAGATTATTATGTTGGATTCTTCGCGACCATCAATAATGTTTTGGACCAGGAATTCATAACAGGAGGATTTGAACAAGGAAGAAATGCCAATTACAGAGATGTTTTAACTGACAAGTCCAGAGAGAACGGACAAGTTTTTGGTCCGCGTTATTTCTTCGGAAATGGAACCACCTATTACCTCAATTTATACGTACGTTTTTAATACACTTTCAGAAAGAAAAAAATAAATATATATCATGAAAAATTCACTCATTTATAAATTAATCCTTTTGCTAGTCACTTTTACAGTGGCAGTATCTTGCGTGAAGGATGATGATTTTGATACTCCGGACACTACCGTGACGGAAGTAGAAATCAACGGTACAGTAATCGAGATTACTGCACTATACGACCTGTGGTTGCAGGAACTAACAACCAACGGCAACCAGACCCTAACCTTTGATGAGGCTACTGACCAATATATCTCAGGATATGTGATTTCCAGCGATGAAGGTGGAAACTTCTTCGAAGAGTTGATCCTTCAGAATGCTGCTTCCAATCCTACTCGTGGGGTAAAAGTATTGGTGGATGTAAATCCTTTGTTTACCTCCTACGAATTCGGAAGAAAGATCTATGTGAAATTGGATGGCTTGACCGTTGGGTTAGATAGCGGGGTGTTAACCCTGGGGATAGGAAGTGCTGGTTCAGTTGAAAAGATAGCTGAATCCCAGCTTACCAATGTGATCACAAGAGATACTGAAGTAGCCGAGATTGTTCCTCTTCCGATGAATATCTCCGACTTCTCTGTGGACAAGACGAACTTATTCATTCGCCTGAATGATGTTCAATTCAACAGAAATGAAGTGATCGGAGAAGGAAGAAAAACTTTCGCTGCAGAACCAACCGATGAGTTTGACGGTGAGCGTTTCCTTGAAAGTTGTGCTGAAGGGGCTGCGACTATTTTCAGCACCAGTACCTTCGCCGATTTCAAAGCGGTATTATTGCCTCAGGGTAGAGGAACCCTCGATGGAATCCTGACACTGAACTTCTTCGGTGAGGTTTTTAACGTGGTGGTGAATGATCCTACCACTATCAACTTCGATAACGAGAATCGTTGTGATCCGGACACCTATGTTTGTAATGAGCCAAGCGGTGGCGGAGCTGCCTTTTTCTCAGAGAACTTTGAAGGTTTCAATGCTATTGAAGACTACGTAGATGCCGGATGGACCAATGTGAATGTTAGCGGTGGAAGTACTTTATGGGTAATTGGAAACTTTGATAACAACAACTATGCTCAGATCACAGGTTTTAATACCGGAGAGAGTGATATTCAGTCCTGGCTTGTAACTCCAACCATCGATATGGACAATACCACAGGAGAAGAGTTATTAATGGATATCCAGGCGAACTTCGACAATGGTACAATCCTGTCAGTAGTATTCTCTAATAACTTTACAGGAGATGTTACTACCGCCGACTGGCAGTTACTGGATGCCAATATTCCGGTAGGGCCTGAAGGAGGCTTCGGTGATTTTGAATCTGTAGATCCAATCAACGTAGCATGTATCGACGGAACCGTGAACTTCGCCTTTGTTTACGAAGGAAGCGATCCAAATGCTACTACCCGATATCATATTGACAACATTGAAGTGACCGGGAACTAATAGAGTTTCCATTTCAATACCTTTAGGGCTCCAGTCGGAGCCCTTTTTTATGGAAAGATCTTTCCTTAAAAAAGAACCCCTCCGTTAAGGAAGGGTTCTAAGGATAATTTGATTAGTTATGGGGATAAGATCTTAGCGTTCTACAATTATAAATTCAGAACGACGGTTCTTTTCGTGATCGGCTTCGGTACAGTTGCTTCCGCAAGGAACGGCCGGTTTGTCAAGTCCCATTCCTTCTCCGCTGATTCGACTTGCGTCGATACCTTGAGAGATTACGTATTGAACGGTTGACTGAGCACGCTTTTCGGATAAATTTCGGTTATAATCTGCATTACCTCTGGTATCGGTATGAGACTCCACCTTGATCTTCATGTTTGGATATTTCTTCATAATACCCACAAGTTTATCCAGTTCGAAGGCAGCTTGTGGTTTGATGTTATGCTTGTTGTAATCGAATAAGATTGGGTTTAATTCAATCTTATCATCCACGATAATAGCTTCTATCGGTCTTAATTGGATGGTTCTAGAGATTTTTCCATCAGGGCTGGCATCAACCGTAATAGCATTGCTTTCAAATCCGCGCATAAACGCCTGTACCACGTGTGGTTTCTGGCATTCAGCAACTACAGTACCTTTTCCATCTTCCGCTGTAGATTTGGTGCTCAGTTTGTTTTCCAGCGTATCATAAAGATCGATTCTTGCACCAAAAATAGGTTCTTGCGTATATTCGTTAACCACATTGATATCCATAGTCACATCACAGGGTGGCTCTACAGCAACGATCTGATAAATATCGTCCATTCCCTTTCCTCCGGTTCTGTTTGAAGACATAAAGCCCATTTGGGTTTCAGGGTTATAGATAAATGCAAAGTCATCGTCTTCGCTATTAGCTCCTTTTCCTAAATTGATAGGATCATCAAATCCGTTACCACTGGCTTCAGCATAGAATCCGTCAAGTCCTCCAAGACCCTGGTGTCCATCACTGGAGAAATACAATGCCCCATTTGAATCGATATAAGGGAATACTTCTTTTCCTTCTGTGTTGATATTATCTCCCAATCTCTCAGGAGTACCGAAGTTACCACTCGCGTCAATCGATACACGATAGATATCGGACATACCTTTACCACCGGGTTTATCACTTACGAAATACAATGTATTCCCATTCGCACTCAATGCAGGGTGACCTGTAGAGTACTCACTGCTGTTGAAAGGTATTGAGAACACACCTTTCCATCCTCCATCTACCCATTCGGTATAGTAAAGATTGATCTGATTGATCCCTTCTTCACTTTTATCAAACTTTCCATCGAGATAATCATTTCTGTCGAAGTACATTCGTTTCCCATCAGGTGTAATGGCCACATTTCCTTCATGGAATTTAGTATTGACGTCTCCTTCCAGAAGATTGGCATTTTTGATGGCGTCTCCTACTAGTTTAGCCTTATACACATCCAGGAACGGTTGCTCGTCCCAATGGTATTTTTTACGGCTGGTATTTCTTGCTGAAGAGAAATAGAAATCCTTATCTACGACGATGCCTCCGAATTCAGAATATTCCGTATTGATATATTCCAGATTCTTTGCTTCAAATCTCGCATAGTCTTCCATGATCTGGGGAACATAATTCGGATCCTTCATAAAGTCCACCGCACGGGAATCGTTAGGGCTCATTTCAGCAAATGTCTTCATAAATGTATTGTACAAACTGAATTTACCATTCGCCTTGAGCGACTGTGCGTAATTGTACACAGTTTCGGGCTTAACCTTTCTGCCTTTCACCACTCTCTTATAGTAGGTTTCGGCTTTTTTGGTATCATTGATAAAATAGTAACTATTCGCCAGGCGTTCGAACACATAACGACTTCCTTTTCCTTTCTTCAATAGCTTTTGATAAGCTGCTGCAGCATCGGTATAGGCTAATCGATCATAAAGTTGGTCCGCCTTCTTGGTATCTTTATTTTGAGCAGTAGTAGAGAGGGTAACTGCTAGGATGAATAAGAGGGTATATATTTTTTTCATTGGAATGATCTTAAAATTGTCTGTTAGAAGTATCGAGGTGAACGTAAAGATTTTTTCTTAAAGAATACGTCGAATGTCACTATGATCTCGTGGGATGCATTTGCTACCGCATCCAAATCACTTATCACATGATCATACGCATACCCGATACGAATATTTGGAGTAGCCTGGAATCCTACCAATCCGCTAAACGAATCATCCAAACGGTAGGAGGCACCGATCTCAAACTTCTCATAGAATAGAGCGTTTAGGTTTCCATCATAAGAAAGAGGGGCGTCAAACGCGGATTTAACCATCACGGATGGCTTCAGTTTCACGTTTTCGGATACCTGAAATACATAACCGGCCGTCCCGAAATAGTGGTTCGTTTCGGAACCGATCTTCAAGCCATTCTCATCCAGGTGTACAGAACTCAAGAGGTTAGGAACTGAGAGTCCAACGTAGAAGTTATCTCCATAGAAGAATGCACCTGCACCCACATTAGGATAGGTATTATTGATATCCTGTGTAAAGAATGGATCATCCGGATCCTGTAATTCCAGGTCGGAAAGTCCTACGTCATGAAAAGTAGCTCCTGCTTTCAAACCAAGGGCCAGATTCAGATTATCTGAAACCTGCAGTGTATATGAGAAATCCACAAAAACGTTAGTTTCTCTAACCGGGCCTAATTCATCTTTGATGGCAGAAAGCCCAAGACCTACCTTATCGGTTACCGGGCTATGCCCAGAAAAGGTGATGGTTTCCGGAGCTCCGTCAAGTCCCGACCATTGCTTTCTGTACAATGCCGTTAATGAAAGGCTCTCCTTGGAACCTGCATACGCAGGATTCACCACATTCATATTGTACATATACTGAGTGTACTGCGGATCTTGCTGCGCATGGCTGTCCTGAAACAGCAACATGAAGACGGCAAGTGGTAATATATAGATATGTTTCATTTTAAACATTTTGGTAATTATTTTTTGGTTAGCAAGCATTAGTTCGCGTCTTTGTTAATGTAAATCCATCCGGTTGTTTGTGGTCCGTAAACGGGATCTTCATTTAAGAAATCGATGACATAGAAATAAGTTCCTGTCGGAAGTTCATTGCCATCCTGATCCTGTCCACCCCACTCGTTGATGTAATTGTTCTGTTCAAAGACCTGTACACCCAATCTGTTAAAGATTTGTAAGTTGGTAATTCCTCCTGTTCTGTCCGAAAGGAATTCCAAATCCAAATTATCGTTAAATCCATCTCCATTTGGAGAGATTCCTTGTGAGATCACACAGTTACCTACGTCGTACTTGGTTACGTCGATCTCGTCTTCTCCGGTACAATCCCCTTTGCTCGCAATCACAGAGTAAGTTTGCGTACCAAATGCATCCGGTGAAACTGTGAACTCCAACGTGCTACTGGTTTCACCCGTTATAATATCTCCATTGAGGAACCATTGGAATGTCACATCCGGGTCACTGGCTACGGCTGTAATAGTTTGTGGCTCATCGGGACACGTTTTGAAATCGGCACCAAGATCTACCGTAATAGGATCTGAGATAAATACTTCCACGGTATCGCTCACAGTACAAGGCCCTACAGTAATAGTGAGATCATAGGTTCCAGACTCGTCCACAACAATGGTTTCTGTGGTAGCACCTGTACTCCAGGTATAAGTGATTCCATCCGTGGGTCCGGTTATGGAAGGGATAATTTCATAAGTTCCTCCATCACACAATAATTGATCTTCTCCCAGGTCCAGAGTAGGTAACTCTGTCACTAATACCGTCACCGTCACAATACTCTCGCTACAAGGAGGATATGTAATCGTCACCGTATAAATACCAGCGGTCGTGGGAGTGAATTCTGCGTTCGTGGAAATTTCGGTTCCACTATCATCTTCCCAGGAATAGGTAACCAGTGAAAGGTCTATCCCTGAATTGGTGGGTGTTGCGTCAAGTACCGGGAAGGCATCCGAGCTACAAAGATCAACTGTGGCCGGAAGATCGGTCACTAAGTCAACGATCTCATCCACCGACAGGTCAAACATCACTGTACTGAAACAGGATGGCTCGTCGGTTCTTTCAACACGAACCCAAATGGTCTGTGGATTACTGATATTCACATACGCATCCGGAGAGGCGATTGCATTTTGGCCCGTTTCCGAATCGAACATGGTTTCATGGAATGATACGTTGAATTGTCCGGGATCCTGGCCGTCCAAAACGATATCCGTCTGGCTGGTAAGATCAAATGAGGCAGTTCCACTGCCAATAGTGTCCTCACAAAGCGCAAGGTCGGGTGGAGTGACGATTTGTGGCTGACTGTTTTCAAGGGCCAACGTGATATCGTCAATGGCAAGGTCATTTCCACAACCTCCAATAGAGTTATTGATCAATACTAATTGAATATCGGTATTGGTAGCTGTATTGAAGTTGATAAAGAATTCCTGCCATAATGGATCTGGTCCATTTGGAATATCTCCTGTGTTGGTTTCTTCAATTAAATTTCCTCCTGGATCTTCAATTCTGAAAATTACGTTGGAAGGAATGCTGGTTCCTCCACAAATTCCCGTATCCGTATCATAGACCGTGGTAATCCAGGCTCGGAATGTATAATCTGTACTTTCATTTAATGTGATGGTTCGTCTATAGAATTCTCCGGTGGCAAAGTCGGCATTGACGAACAACATTCTACCGTCAACATCTCCTTCAGTATGGTCTTCCATATCAACATGCCAGCCGGTATTCAGCCCTGTGGATGTATTAGAAATGGTATATTCGCCATCTTCCACTTGGGTAGTCGTGTTACAAATATACGTAGTGGTCGCCCCGTCAAGATCACAATCCCTTCCGGTTCCGGTTCCAAAATTCTCTTCGAAATCTACGGCCTCGCAAAGAGGTTCTACGGTACAATCCGGAGAAGTGAGGAAGGTAACATCGATGCTGTCGCTAACAGTACAGGAATCGATTGTCACGTCCACAGAGTATGTATCGGTGGTAGTCACAGTGATCGTAGGTGTAGTTTCACCAGTACTCCACAAATAAGTAGCACCAGTTGGGTCCCCATCGATATTAGGAACTATTTCGTAGGATGGTACATCACAGAATATCTGATCTTCTCCAAGATCCACTGTGAACCCTCCACTTAAGGTTACTTCCACATCATCCGTTAGTATCACCTCGTCACCGTTACAATTGGTATAGGTTACTCGAGCCGTATAAACGGTCACCGGATCCGACGGACACACATTGATCGTAGGATCGGTTCCAATTACAGTTCCGGAAGCATCCAGCCATTCAAATACATAGGTAGGAGCTCCTGAAGGTGAGAACGACCAGGCTTCGTCGGTAGCCGTCCATGGAGAGTCGGAAGTATTTCTGCCGGCTGGAACAAAAGCAGTGTCCCCGGCATCATTCTGGATTCCCAAAGCCGCATTCCCACTATTCCAGGTGGTACAGACGGGCTTATCCTGCATGTAAATCTCAATTACGTTCGAAAACTCATAAAAAACAACCATTTGGGTTGCTAATAAACTATTACAGGCACCCGAGAACATGGGCACTTCGTAATACGCTACCACCAGTACTCGGTTAGGGAATTCACCTAATACTTCATATCCAATTTCTTCAGTAGTAGAAACGGAAGGATCGATGTCGTGTCCCGGGGTAAATACGTTCGCTTCTCCTAAAGTTGGATTTGAATTATTTGGAAGGTCCTCAGAGAAACTCCATCCATTTGTGGTATCTCCTGGGTCAACATCAAATCGAATTACCCCGTTCGAACCCACTTGAAATTCTGTTTCGATATTCTCGAAATAACAAAAATCGAAAGGCAGCATGTCTACAGGAGACCATGCATCATCTATATTAGGATTTAAATTGTTCGAAAGTCCATTAAATGGGAAAGGGGGGTTGTAGGCAATAGATTCTATAGTATAACTACTACTTATTGTTTCAAAAGTTTCAAGGAAGTCGGCCGTTAAGTCAGTACAGCCTCCGGCACCACAATCGATGGCTACATCCGGTCCGGCATCAACGAAAAGTGATCCGGGCCCCTGGGCGTATGAATTGCTTGAAAATAAAATGAAAAATAAGACGGTTAAAAAACTAAAGAAAACTCCTGTTTTAGCGTCTCCACGTGATCCGTGGAAGGAAGGTAATTTATTCATTTTGCTGGTTAGATTATTTAATTCTACTAATTTATACAAATTTGGAGAGACTAAAACTATCCCTCACATTTTTAGATTAACTGCAAGTAAATTCCGATAAAAAAAGTGTGGATGTTAAAACGTCAAGATTTAATCTCGAAGATGGCGTATACAGGGAAATGATCACTGTATCCTCCTTTGTATTTTTTGCCCACATAGGTACGAAAAGGCGATCCTTTGTATTTCCCTTTAAACTCCTGAACCTCTCTTGGATTATAAACCTTTGCTTTTTTGAACCTGAACTCATTATCATGACCCTTTAAAAAATTGTGACTCATCACAATTTGATCGAATAAATGCCAGTTCCGTTTGTAACTCAGACTACCCGAATATTTGGAGAACAGGGTTTCCATTGGATTGTATAATCCGCCGGAGATCAAATGTTGAATACTGTTGCTATGTGGGTCGTCGTTAAAGTCCCCCATGATCAATACCCGGGCCTCAGGATGGTCGTTCAAAATCCCATCCAGAATTTCAATGTTTTTTTGAGCGGCTTTGATTCGTTTATGTTCGGTTTCCTCGGTACCACTTCTGCGAGATGGCCAGTGATTTACCAATACATGAACCGATTGGCCTTCAAGCTCCCCATGTACGTGAAGGATGTCTCGGGTATAATCCCGATCTCCTGTCTCATTAATTAGATACAATGGATGGGCTTCAGTATTTATTATGCTGAAATATTCGGTCCTGAATAGCAGGGCAGTATCGATTCCGCGCTCGTCGGGCGACTCAAAATGAACGAAATCAAATCCTTTCTTTTTCAGAAATTTAGAATTTACCAATGCTTCCAAAACCCTGGCGTTTTCCACCTCAGCTACACCTAAAAGGACCGGAACGTATCCTATATCTTCATATCCAATGTTCGAAATAACTCGTCCCAGTTTTTTGACTTTCTTTCTGAATCGTTTTTCCGTCCACTTTTTGGCTGAACTGGCAGTAAAATCATCATCCAGGGTCGAAGGATCGTTGAAGGTATCGAATAGATTTTCAAGATTGTAAAATCCTATAGTAAAGAGATTTTCTTCTTTTTGGGAATCCTCTGGCATAAAATTCAATTTGCAGGGAAAATACAAAAATCACCAACAAACTCTTTCGTACCTTTGCCCAATATTTTAAGGCATGCTCGAAAAAACCCAGATAGAATATGAGAAAGCGGTTCTCATTGGCTTAGTAACACGCCAGCAGGATGAGGATAAGGCGAAGGAGTATCTGGATGAACTGGAATTTCTAGCCTATACGGCCGGTGCTGAAGTATTGAAACGCTTTACTCAGAAAATGGACATGCCGAACCCTAAAACCTTTATCGGTTCGGGGAAGATGGAGGACGTACGAATCTATGTGGAAGAACATGAAGTGGGAACGGCCATTTTCGATGATGAACTATCTCCTGCCCAACAAAGGAATATCGAAAAAATATTGAGGTGCAAGGTAGTGGATCGAACCTATCTCATCCTTGACATTTTTGCACAAAGAGCTAAAACCAGCTATGCCCGAACGCAAGTGGAATTGGCTCAGTACGAGTATCTCCTTCCTCGATTAGCGGGATTATGGACGCACCTGGAACGACAGCGCGGGGGTATCGGGATGCGCGGACCCGGGGAAACGGAAATCGAAACCGACCGTCGAATAGTTCGGGATCGTATTTCGTTACTCAAGAAGAAATTGGCGAATATCGATAAACAAATGGCCGTGCAGCGTGGAAACCGTGGATCGCTGGTGCGGGTAGCTTTGGTTGGATATACCAACGTTGGAAAATCGACCCTTATGAACGTGATCAGTAAGAGCGATGTCTTTGCCGAAAACAAACTGTTCGCAACCCTTGATACTACTGTTCGTAAAGTCGTGATTGGGAATCTTCCGTTCTTATTGAGTGACACGGTTGGTTTTATCAGAAAACTACCCACTCAATTGGTAGAATCCTTCAAAAGTACACTAGATGAAGTACGTGAAGCCGATTTGCTCCTACATGTTGTAGACATTTCACATTCTTCTTTCGAAGATCATATTGCCTCTGTAAATTCTATTTTGGACGAGATCGATGGTGTGGATAAACCCACCTTAATGGTCTTTAATAAAATAGACGCGTATCAACCAGAAGTCATTGAAGAGGATGACTTGGTGAGTGTAAAAACGAAGGCCCATTACACCTTGGAAGACTGGAAAAGAACCTGGATGAACCGAGAGAATGGAGATGCCATTTTCATTTCAGCATTGAACAAAGAAAACCTCGAGGAATTCCGAAAAGTGGTCTATCAAAAAGTCCGTGAGATTCACGTAACGCGGTTTCCATATAATAATTTCCTATATCCGGAATATATCCAAGAATAAACCCCTCATCGATTTCTCAATGAAGGGTTTATAGTTTTGTTTCTTCGGAAAGGTTAGAATCCGAAATTAACTCCCAATCCGAATACTTCTCTAATCTGAAATCCTTTAAAGGCATTGTCGTCATAAATGGTCTGGAACGATAAATTGGTCGAGAGGAATTTGTTGATGGTCATCACTACATTTAAAGTATAGTCTAAATCCACATTTTGAGGGTCCTCCAGGTAGTTGGAGTATAGGTTCAGGATATTCTCAACAGATACATTGGCCATGGCATTGAACTTATAGTATGCCCCAACAGCCGCACCCAACTCAAAACGAGTGGTTTCTCCGGCTTCCACACCGAAATACCCGCCGGCCTCATTAAACGCGATAGCCGCATCACCGGTGAAGTTGGTGAAGTCTTCATGTACGAAGATCAATCGGGCAGTGGCTGGCGCGATATTTACTTTTAAGTTGTCGCTTTTCTTCCAGAGCATACCCGGTCCAAATTGGAAATAGGCAGGAGAGAAGAAGTGGGTGGTTTGAAATTCATTTCCATCTTCGTCTACATCAAAAGCAGAGTCCATCTGAGTTCTGAAATTAAAAAACGCAGAATAGAACCAATTACCACTTGCTTTTTTACCGACCACAGAGTTGATCTCCAAGCGGTCGTCGGTCTTTTGTAGATCGGCGTCTTCTATTTTTGTAAGTCCGTAGGCTACTATTAGCTTGTTGTCCCACGTCCAATCTCCTTTGGCGTAGTTCAGATCGTAGTTAATACCCAGGTTTCCTGCGATATTGTTCTGTCCTCCCGCAAGCCAATTGTCAAAAGCAGACTGGTTCAACAAAAGGGTGAATGTACCCCCTTTGGTCCAACCTTCCTTCGGGGCATCAGGATCGGCTTCCGCGTCCTGCGAGAAAGTAAGGGTAGTAATGAATAGTAGTGCACATAGAAAAAGTAAGTTCTTCATAGTATTAGGTTTTTGCTTGAGCGGACAAAATTAAAGGATTCTTCGGATTTTAAAACAAATGAAGCCCTTGCAAAAAGGGTATTTCGCTTAAAATCACATTAATTTGGATGAAATGTTATTTTCTTTTGAACAATGGGACAGAAGAACAGGCCTCACCGTACATAATACTCTTGGCTACCGGCTGTAGTTTTTGGGCCAGCAAAGTCATTGCATTGTCCGGGATGGGTTTGTTGGCACAGCCTTTAATGATCACGGGTTTATCTTCATAAGCTGAAATATCCATGTCCGCGATAATTTCAGCGAACAAAATACTCTCCATATCCTCTGAAGAACCTATTACCACTTTTTTGGCAGTATCCGATAATCTGAGAGAGACCAAAAGATAAGCCCAGGAAGGAATAATGGCATCGGTACTGCAATGCAGTGTGACATAAGCATTCTCAAAAGGTGACAGATCCATTTCCTTTACATGCTGACGGAAGTCTTTTTCGATCAATATGAATCCTTCCTTCAGCCATTGAGAAATGTCCAAAGCTATCCTGGGACCATCAGGATAAAAATCCTCAAGGTCGAGGGTTATCAGCTTACTATTCGCTACGCGATTTACAATTTCACCTTCCATTACAGCATTCCTAATTCTAGTTTCGCTTCTTCACTCATCAGGTCCTGGCTCCATGGTGGGTCGAAGGTGATCTCCACTTCGGCATCCTTGACCATTTTGATACTTTTCACTTTGTCCTCAACCTCCACCGGCAAGGTTTCGGCAACAGGGCAGTTAGGTGTGGTGAGTGTCATCAGGATTTTTACTTCCTGATCTTCGTTGACGAACACATCGTAGATGAGGCCCAGTTCATAAATATCTACCGGGATTTCCGGATCGTAAATTGTTTTAAGAACCTTGACGATTTTTTCGCCCAATTCAGTGGTGTCTATTTCCGTAGTGCTCATAGCTAATTCTTTAATTGAGCCTGAAAGGCCACAGCATATAATTTCATTTGTTTGATCATGGCCACCAAACCATTGGCCCTGGTGGGCGAAAGATGTTCTTTCAGTCCAATTTCATCGATAAACCCTGTATCGGCGGCAACTATATCCTCCGGGCTTTGATGTGAAAATACCCTGATAAGTACGGCAATTATTCCTTTGGTAATAATAGCGTCACTGTCTGCAGTAAATATCACTTTTCCATCTTCCATTGTGGAGTGGAGCCACACTTTGCTCTGACAGCCTTTAATGATGCGATCGTCTGTTTTCAAAGACGGATCGATCAAAGGCAATGATTTCCCCAGTTCGATCAGGTGTTCGTATTTGTCCATCCAATCATCGAACAGCGAGAATTCATCTATTAGTTCATCTTGCAAAGCTTTTATATCCATATTAATTTCCTGAGTTTGTTTCTTTGACTGCAATCAACAATACACTGCGGTCGATTTTGGAGTATAGCGTAAGCACACTATTCTCCAGGTCATAGGATCCGGTATTATTCAACGCATTGATAAAAGCGTTCTCGGTTTCCATGATAGGTGTGTCGCAAGCCATTTCAGTGGAAGCAATTTCAGCAAAAGAAAGTGCATATAGATCGAGGGTATACTTTCCGAAGAAACTATTACAACCCGTATTTCCACGAATAGATTTGTCTAATGCGACGAAATTGATAGTGGGCTTATTTTCCTCGATCTGATTACCATTAATAGAGCTCACTTCGTACAAACCGGAAAGCTGCACGCTTCCTGCCACATCGATGACTTTCTTGGTTTCATCACAAGAGATAAACAGAACGGCTGAAATTAAAATTGCGAATAGTGTTTTCATTATCTGGAGGTTATGGTTATTCCTTTGAAAGATACTACAAATCTTTAGTTTTCAATTTCACCCGAGATCAGCTCAACATCATTTGTGCCTTGGATACCGCACTTACCAACCTGTCTACTTCTTCTTTGGTGTTGTAAAATGAAAACGAGGCTCTTACCGTTCCGGGGATGTTATAAAAATCCATGATAGGTTGAGCACAGTGATGTCCGGTTCTCACTGCTATTCCAAGTTTGTCTACAATAGTGCCCACATCATAGGGATGAATTCCATCAAGGTTAAACGAGATCACCGAAGTTTTATCTTTAGCCGTGCCGTAGATTTTTAAACCGTCTATCTCCAAAAGCTTTTCAGTTGCATAGGCCAGCAGTTCATCCTCGTAGGCTTTGATGGCGTCAAATCCAATTTCATTCAGATAGTCGATCGCTGCACCAAACGATATTCCTCCTGCTACGTTTGGCGTCCCGGCTTCAAATTTATGAGGAAGATCGGCGTAGGTGGTCTTTTCGAAAGTAACTTCTTTGATCATTTCTCCACCACCCTGGTAAGGAGGCAATTGTTCCAGCCAGCTTTTCTTACCGTATAATATCCCAATTCCTGTAGGGCCACACATCTTATGCGCTGAGGTTACATAGAAATCGGCATCGAGTTCCTGGAGATCTGCTTTGATATGCGAACAAGCCTGTGCCCCGTCTATCAAGACCGCTGCACCGGCGGTGTGTGCTTTTTCGATTATTTGCTGAATGGGGTTTATGGTTCCCAACGCGTTCGATACATGATTTACAAAGACCAGTTTCGTTCTTGTTGAAAGTAGCTTTTCATATTCTGAAAGGATCAATACACCATCTTCATTCATGGGGATCACCTTGAGTGTAGCACCCGTTTTTTTACACAGCATTTGCCACGGGACTATGTTGGAATGGTGTTCCATTGCCGAAACAAGTACTTCATCTCCAGCTTTCAATATACTTGCAAAGCCATTTGAAACAATATTGATACCATGAGTGGTCCCTGAAGTGAAAATGATCTCTTCAGCGAATTTGATATTAAAATGATTCTGGATCTTTCTCCGTGCCAATTCATAAGCATCAGTAGCCTCCTGGGAAAGTGTGTGTACCCCTCGATGAATATTCGCGTTGTAATTGCTGTAATAGTCCACAATACAATCAATCACAGCCTGTGGTTTTTGAGAAGTAGCGGCATTGTCCAGATACACCAATGGTTTACCATTCACCTCCCTTTTCAGAATAGGAAAATCCTCTCTTATTTTTTCAACATCAAAAATCATCGGCATGGTATTCGGTTCGGACATGCTATAGGTCGAATCCTAAACTTACTCCTATCTTGTTGGCTATAAGCTTATTGATCCTCTTCTTTAATTCGGGAATCTTTACACTTTCTAACACGTTATTGGCGAAGGCATACATCAATAAAGCTCGGGCTTCTTTCTTCCCAATTCCCCTGGAACGCAGATAGAACATAGCGTCTTCGTCCAGTTGACCAATGGTACATCCATGAGAACACTTTACGTCATCGGCAAAAATCTCTAACTGGGGTTTTGCATTGATGGTAGCTTTATCGCTAATTAAGATGTTGTTGTTTTGCTGAAAGGCATCGATCTTTTGAGCTTCCTTTTCAACCAATACTTTCCCGTTGAATACGCCGGTAGACTTATCGTCAAAGATCCCTTTATAATCCTGATGGCTTTCACAATTTGGAGAGATGTGATGCACCAGGGTATTGTGATCTACATGCTGGTTGTCTTCCAAAATCGTAATCCCTTTCAATACAGAATCACAGTGTTCTCCGTTCTGATAGAAATTCAGATTATTACGGGTTAATTTTCCACCAAATGAAAAGGTATGAACTTTACAGATGCTGTCTCTTTCCTGGTGGATGTATGTATGATCAAGCAGTGAAGCCGTATGTTGGTCGTTTTGAATTTTATAATAATCCAAATGCGCTCTTTTTTCCGCAAAGATTTCAGTAACGGCATTGGTTAGGACTGCGTTACCGGATAAGCTTTGATGACGCTCAATAATCTGAACATGGGCGTTTTCCCCAACCACAATAAGGTTCCTGGGTTGCAACATAGCGGCCGCTTCATTCCCAGTAGAGAAGTTGATGATCTCAATGGGCTTGTCCGATTCCACATGATTGGGAACGAAAATATAAGCTCCTTCCTTAGCAAATGCTGTATTTAAAGACGTCAGGCTTTCCGATTTTGCCACCTTGTTGAAATAGGTCTCAATAACCGATTTGTATTTGTCTTTGCTAAAGGCAGCAGACAAGAGGCATACGTCCAGTTTATCGTGGGTGGTCTGAGAAAGGAAAGAACTATACACCCCGTCCACGAATACCACTTTATAAGTATCTACCTCGTGTAAGAAGTATTTTTTTACGTCTTTGAATTCCACCACACTCTCTTTGTATGGTGTAAGGCTGTAATCTTCCTTTAAAAGTGTTCTAAGGGAAGTATATTTCCAGGCCTCTTCCTTTTTGGTTGGGAATCCTTTTTCCTCAAAATGTTTGATCGCTTCATTTCTCACATCATGGATGGGAGAATCGTCTTCCAAGTAATCTTCGAAGGCGATAAATGAAGAAAGCAATTTATCTTTTAAGCTCATTTTTTTCAATTAGAAGATTATACCAACTCTTCTTTGATCCAGTCGTATCCTCTTTTTTCCAGCTCATAGGCCAGTTCTTTGGGTCCCGACTTCACAATCTTACCGTCCATCAATACGTGCACATAGTCCGGCACGATATAATCGAGTAATCGTTGATAGTGTGTGATTACGATCACGGCATTATCATCGCTCTTCAATTTATTCACTCCATTAGCAACCACTTTTAGTGCATCGATATCAAGACCGGAATCCGTTTCGTCAAGAATGGCAAGTTTTGGTTCCATCATTGCCAATTGGAAGATCTCATTTCGCTTTTTCTCTCCTCCGGAGAATCCTTCATTTAAGGAGCGCGACAAAAACTTACGGTCTATTTCCAGTAAGTCTGCCTTTTCTTTGATCTTTTTCAGCATTTCACCGGCAGGCATATCTTCCATTCCCTGAGCCTTTCGGGTTTCGTTGATGGCGGTTTTAATAAAATTCGTTACCGTGACTCCGGGAATTTCAACAGGATACTGGAAGGAAAGGAATACTCCTTTATGAGCTCTTTCTTCCGGATCCAGTTCTGAAATGTCCTCTCCGTCCAAAAGCACTTCTCCTTCGGTTACTTCGAATTCTTCCTTACCGGCCACGACTGCAGCCAGGGTACTCTTCCCGGAACCATTCGGTCCCATGATGGCATGCACTTCCCCGGGACTAACATGAAGGTCGATCCCATTCAGAATATCTTTGTCTTCTACGCCGGCGCGTAAGTTCTTTATCTTTAACATAACTAACTTTTCTTGTCTTCAATTTTTATATCGGCTTCCGCGGGTTGATCACTCACGGCCACAATTTCTGTAATGGTCAAAACCTCGTCCCATCCTTCTGCACCTTCAGCTTTAGGGCTTACAGTACCTTTCACAACTACCGGAACCATGTCGAATTCTTCCACTTTTACCGGGGCTACTCGCTCCGCAAGTTCTGAAGCCATATCATCGAGGGTAACACCATAGATGAAGTTGGTTCCTTTCAATACTGCTCCGTCTTCCAGGTAGATGAATTCACCTTTATAGGTGGTATCATCCTGATCTGCAAGGGCCGGTGTGGTCTCTTCGGTTTCAGTATCTGAGGCAGGTTTTTCCTCTGTATTCTTACATGCGATGAATGTCGCAGAAAAAAGGATTGCTAAAAGCAGTAATTTGGTTTTCATAGGTTATTTTTTGTTATCCAACAGAGCCTTCAAGGCTGATTTCTAATAGCTTTTGCGCTTCTACAGCAAATTCCATTGGGAGTTTGTTCAATACTTCTTTACTAAATCCATTCACGATAAGGGCAATGGCCTTTTCAGTATCAATTCCTCTTTGATTGCAATAGAATATCTGGTCTTCCCCAATTTTACTTGTAGTTGCCTCGTGCTCGATCTGAGCAGTTTTATTGTTTGCTTCTATGTATGGGAAGGTATGTGCTCCACACTTGTTACCCATGAGCAACGAATCACATTGGGAGAAGTTTCGGGCGTTATCAGCTCTCGGACTTATTTTCACCAGTCCGCGATAACTGTTTTGAGATTTTCCTGCGGAAATTCCTTTCGAGATTATGGTACTTCTTGTGTTTTTCCCAAGGTGGATCATCTTAGTCCCGGTATCCGCCTGCTGAAAATTGTTGGTCACGGCGATGGAATAAAACTCTCCAATCGAGTTATCACCTTTCAACACACAACTTGGATATTTCCAGGTAACGGCACTTCCTGTTTCGACCTGTGTCCAGGAGATCTTTGCATTCCTTTCGCAAATTCCACGTTTGGTCACAAAATTAAATACACCACCTCTTCCTTCCTTGTCTCCCGGGAACCAGTTTTGAACCGTAGAATATTTTATTTCAGCATCATCCAGGGCAATCAATTCTACCACTGCGGCATGCAATTGGTTTTCATCACGGGAAGGAGCCGTGCATCCTTCAAGGTAACTCACATAACTGCCTTCATCTGCGATCACCAGGGTTCTTTCAAATTGCCCTGTTCCGGCCTGATTGATTCGGAAATAGGTCGAAAGTTCCATTGGGCAGCGTACTCCCTTCGGGATGTAACAGAAGGACCCATCACTAAAAACAGCACTGTTTAATGCCGCATAGAAGTTATCTCTTTGGGGAACTACTGTTCCGATGTATTTTTTGACTAACTCGGGATGTTCCTGAATCGCTTCGGAAATAGAACAGAAAATAATTCCTTTCTCAGCCAATGTATCTTTAAACGTCGTAGCAACAGAAACCGAGTCCATTACGATATCAACCGCAACTCCTGCCAACTTCTTTTGCTCTTCCAAAGAAATCCCCAGTTTGTTGAAGGTTTCCAATAACTCGGGATCCACTTCGTCGATACTGTTGTATTTCGGTTTTTTATTAGGCGCAGAATAATAAGAGATGTTCTGAAAGTTTGGCTTTTCGTAGGTAACATTGGCCCACTCAGGTTCTTCCATTTGCTGCCAGGCTCTGAAGGCTTCCAAACGCCATTCGGTCATCCACTCCGGCTCTTCCTTCTTCTTTGAGATAGCACGAACGATGTCCTCGTCCAAACCTACCGGAAAAGTATCAGATTCGATATCGGTGTAGAATCCGTACTCGTATTCCTTGGTTTCGAGTTCTTTCTTTAAATCGTCTTCTGTAAATTTTCCCATTTCTTTTCAGCAATAATTAAAGTGAAAAACTTTCTCCACAACCACAGGTTCGATTGGCATTTGGATTGTTGAATACAAAGCCTTTCCCGTTGAGTCCGCCACTGTATTCCAGTGTAGTTCCCACCAGGTATAGGAAACTTTTCTTGTCCACGAGTATTCTTACTGAATTGTCTTCGAACAGTTTATCCTGTTCGCCCAATTGATTGTCAAATTTCAATTCGTAAGATAAGCCGGAACATCCACCACTTTTAACTCCCACACGCACGTAGTCACCATCGATGTTGAAACCTTCTTCCGACATCAGTGTTGTTAACTTGTTTTTGGCAGTGTCACTAACTTTAATCATTTATATAGATTTGTTCTAAATTAGGACTGCAAATATACTGCAAATAGGACGTTAAACCATATAGGCCGTACATTAAAACTCAATAATGCGATAGATTTAAGTAATAATTAACAAGGGTAGGAATAGATGGATTCGAGTCTAATTATGACCGTTATTATCTATTTATTCTTGAAAATCCGGATTATTTATAAAGCTGGGATCCGAAAGACTTAGTAGAAACGCCTTTAGATCGGCTTTGTCCTCTTCGGTCAAATGTGCACCTCCTTCTGCAACATTTTTCATCAAAGGATCAATGGTTTCAGAAAACACCAATCCTTCGCTATAGTGGTCGATTACTTCATCGAGCGTTGCAAAACGGCCATCATGCATATAAGGTGCAGTATAGGCTAAATTTCGCAGTGAACCCGACTTAAACAATCCAAATTCTCTGGGATCACCACTAAAACCACCCAATCCTAGATCGGTGATGGTTTCGTCCATTCCGTTGTTGTGGAAAATATTATCCGTCCATAAGGGGTTGTTCGGATTTCCATGGCAATGGAAACAGTCTCCACGGGCTTCGTCCATAAAGACATCCAGGCCATTTAATTCGGAAGGAGTGAGTTCTTCCTGTCCCAGAAGGTAACGATCGAATTTCGAATTTGCCGAAACCAGGGTTCGTAAAAATTGTGCGATGGCTTTAGTAACCATAGTGGAATCGATCGTAGATGTCCCAAAGGCCTCTTCAAACAGTTGCGGATATTCGTTGTTCGCCTGCAGGCTGCTTTCCGCATTGGGCCAGGTGTTCGCCATTTCAATTGGATTGCGAACAGGATCAAAAATCTGTTCCTCCAGGGATAGGGCCCGTCCGTCCCAAAAGAACCTTTCGTTGTAATTCCATGCCAGGTTGAATAATGGCATAGAGTTTCGCGTTCCAATGCTTCCATCGATCCCGAAACTAAATCTTCTTGGATCCGTAAAAGCATTTTCCGGGCGGTGGCAATCTGCACATGCCTGGGTATTATCTGCAGATAAGATCGGGTCAAAAAACAATTTCTTCCCAAGGGCGATACCTTCTTCAGTGAGAGGATTATCTTCCGGAATTACCGGAGGAAGAATATTTTGTTCAAATATCTGCGGAACTTCAAGAGTTACGGGCGTACCGGTGTACCCACCATTATCATCAGTGTCATTGAAACAAGACACCATGGTAAAGAAAAGTACACCGATAAGTAACCCGAATCTCATATAATTTTATTTTAGTCTACTGTGGTTACCACTCCAAGGTCAAATACACCATTGGAACCGTTCTCAAACATAAGGATCTGAGCCGCAAAGTTTGGCATCAACACAGAGTTTAATACGTTCAAGTCCCAGGTATTAGGGTTCTTGAACCACTCAGCAACGTTCATCTGTACCTCTACATTTGTGGAGGTGGTTCCTACTGAAATAGTCCCCAGATTTACCTCAAAGGAAGTATCCTGCAAGGTAATCGGGTTGGTAGAGTTATCGTTTGCACGGATCACGTGGTATTGATAACCTACTTCAGCAGAAGTATTGTCGATAAACATTCCTTCCAGTCTCATATAGTGGTATCCTCCACCCAGTCCTTCAGGAACATTCCAACCACCATCGGCAGAATTCAGATCAAGATAGATTCCGGACTCATTGTCCTCATCATCAAATCCAAAAGTAAATGAAACGGTGTAGTCTCCTGGTGGAATTTGAATGTCCGGAGTGAAATCGAGGTTAGAATTAGATCTAACATCTACCAGATTATAATCACCGGCATCAAAACTATTTCCATCAGAATCGGTAAAGGTGATATCGGAAATCAGGTATACCAATTTTGAAATACTTTGTTGTTCACCGTTCTCGTTCGTGTACTGAATTTGATCGAAATCGGCATTGGTAATATTATCACCATCCCAGTTATGGGTGAAGGTGAATTCTACCGATACATTATCCGGTGGATTGTTGTCATCATCACTTTCACAGCTCATAAAGGCGATCGATAAACAAAGTAGCAATGCAATTTTTTTCATTGTATTTTTAAGTGTTTTAGGTTGTTTAAGGTTAAGATTTATTTAATTTTTGCAATCAGGAAGTCAGAACCTCCTTTGTTTTGCGTAATATCTCCGTTGCTACTGGCAGTTTCTCCTACCAGAACAATTTTGTTATCACTGGTTTCCATGGCGTGGTTACCAAAGTCCAGCCCTGATCCTCCTATGCTCATTTCGAACTGAATGGATCCACTGGCATTTATCATGATCACCCAAGCATCATTTTCTCCTTTATTTTCTGAAGAATCTCCATTTTCGCTTCGTGTAGAACCGGAGATCACATAGCTGCCATTATCCATGGGATAGACGTTCTTGGCCGAATCGAATTCGGAACCACCAAAAGTTTTCTCCCAAAACATATTACCATCATCTCCGAATTTTACCGCCCATAAGTCGGCGTTACCTAGAGGATTCGACACATCCTGGTCACTACTTCGAGTATCTCCCACCATGATGTAATTACCATCTTTGGAATGAGTGATACCATAGGCAATATCAATTTCGGCACCACCAAAGGATTTCGTCCACAATAGGTTTCCGGCGTCGTCGATACGAACTACCCAAAAGTCATAAGATCCTTTATCGTCAGTGATATCAAAATCGGAACTTTCCGAAGCACCAATCAACAAGAATCCACCGTCTTCTGTTTGAAGCGCATCATAACTACGGTCGTTATTGGTACCTCCGAAGTATCGTCTCCAAACTTTATCTCCGTTGGCGTCCATTTTGATTCCCCAATATTCACCAACCCCGTGTAAGGTAGATCGACCGTCATCATTTCCGGCGCCCCCACTGGCATCCACATCCAAAAATCCGGTAGCAAAGTAACCACCGTCCTCTGTTTGAATAGCATTGAAGGCTTGCTCGCCTCCTATGAAGCCATAGGTTTTTTCCCAGATAAGATTACCGTTGGCGTCAATCTTAAAGATCCAGAAATCCTGGAATCCTTCATTCTGGCTTACATCTCCGTTACTACTTCGACTGTAACCGGAAATCACATAACCTCCATCATCGGTATGGTTGATGCTATGGCCCACATCATTGTTGGTGCCGCCATAGGTTTTGCTCCATACTTTTTGTCCCTGGGCATTCAGCTTAAGGACCCAAACATCTTTACTGGGTTCTGTTTTGTCGGTAATATCGCCGTCGGTACTGGCTGTAGTTCCTACCACCACATAGCCTCCGTCGGTGGCCTCCACCATGTCGGCCGCAGTGTCTTCACCCGATCCACCATAAGTGACAACAAAATCCAATTCCCCCAGGAAACCCTGAGGGGGATTGGTTGTATCATCGTCGGTCGGATCGCTGGTGTCGTCCGTGACCGGTGGTCCATCGTCTTCTGTGTTACAGCTGGCCAATACTAACATAGCAAATAGAAGTAGCAGCGGTAACTTCATCAATTTTTCTTTTTTCAAGCGCATTTTCTTTTTATTTCACCACCAATCTTTTTGTGGTGGTTTCATTGATAGCAACCAGATAAATTCCGGAGTTCAATTCAGAAATATTAATGGTTTCTGAAAGGTTATTTCCGAAAGATCTGCTTAGTATATTTTGCCCCAGGATGTTGAAAATATCCACTTTTCGGATCGCTTCCGATTCAGAAGCAATCGAAAGAACATTCTCTGCCGGGTTAGGATACATGGAAAATTTAGCAGCTTCCACATCATCAATACTTAAAGATGAAGCTTTAGCAATTGTCATCCCGCTGTCTCCACTAATGATTATAATACCACTTGCGAAGAATGGATACACGTTCCATGAACCTGAATAGTTTGTGTTATTGTTTTGTGGATAAGAATCGAAATATCCAATCTCTGTCATATTTTGGTTTCCGATATCGCTGATATCGATAACACGTAGTCCGGCAGCATAGTTAGCCAGGTAATACTTGTCACCAACTACATAACCGTTGTGGTCAATAGCGCTGGTTGGGCCAAAATATTCGAACGAATAAGATGGATTGTCAAGGTCTTCAAAGTCGAATACCACAGTACGGGTATTGAATCCAAAATCGAGTTCATCCCCTTCATCTCCAAGGATAAAGTATCTTTGGTCTTCCGTAAACCATCCCTGGTGCGTATAGCTCACATTCGGGTAACCGGTAGTAGAAATCTCTACAGGGTTTGCCTTATCGGTAATATCAACGATCACCACTTCGTTCTCGTTACTTCCAATCATGATCTCTCTTCCAGTGTAATCAGAATCAGGACCATTATAAGTTACCACCTGGGCGTCATGACTATAAGCAGACATGGAATATCCTCCTTCGAGAATAGGGTTTAAGGGATCTGACACATTAAGAAAGTGTGGCCCTCCATTGAACAAACTTGTTCCAACAGGGTAAACATATCCTGTATCTGGATTTGCCACAATGTTGTGAGCACTACCAAAACCAGCATAGTGAGCATCTTCGGTGAATGTTTCCGGCGGAGCCGCTACATTGCGAAGACGAGTAAGATCAAAGATCTGCATTCCGTGGCTGGAAGCTTCACTAACTATGTATACGTGATCGTTAACCACCTTCATATCTCTCCAGATAGTACTTCCGGTGTGAGTGGGTAGTTTCCCAAGGTAAATTGGATTTACAGGATCCGAAACATCCACGAAAGCGGTTCCATTGGTCAATCCAATAATGGCATATTCTTTTCCATCTTGTGGATCGGTCCATCCCCAAGAGTCGTTACCACCATTGGCACCCATGGTACCGAGGGATATGTTCGAAAGTAAATCGTATCCATTACAAGGATACCCGGCTGCAATTCCTCCATCACACGGAGTTTGAGCGAAAGCAAACGCAGCGGAAAAAATCATCAAAAGTGAGGTAATTTTTTTCATAGAATTAGTTTTTTCTATTAATTGATTTAAAGTTAATCGTACTAAACCATAACGTTGAATCGTCATGGTTTAGTTCGTTTTAATGTTGAATTAACAAAAATACGACCAAAAGCTTAATTTTTGATTATTCTTTTAGTTATAAGGTTGTTAATATTTATAAAATAGATTCCTTCAGAAAGCCCTGACATATCTAGGTTCAGCAACTCTGAATTAATATTTTCAATATTCATCAATCGCTTTCCTGTAATATCCACTACGGAAATAGATTCCAGCATCACATTTCCGGAGATAACATTAAGCACATTTTGTGTCGGATTCGGATAGATCGCCAATCCTTGTTCCAGTTCAGTAGATACTGATAACACTTCAGTAACGGTAAGTTCGAAAGAACAGTCCTCTATGTTACCTTCATCATCTTCAGTTATAAAACCAATGGTGTACACTCCTTCGGTAAGTTGTGTCCCCGGAGCCGGGTTTTGGTTAATGCTAAGCGAGGTACTGCAATTATCGGTAGCAGAAACTTCTCCCATCGCCACATAGTCCGGTAAAGTGTAGAACGACTGACCTTCATCGTAAGATTCATTTTGATTCTCCAAACAATTGAAAACAGGAGCCAAATTATCTTCTATGGTAATCGTAGCGGTACAAGTATCTGTATTTCCTGAAGGATCGGTAACAGTAACAGTAATATTATTCGTTCCTATATCCGAACAATCAAAATTACTCTGACTCAGTGAAATAGTGAACGACCCACTATTATCGCTGGAACCTCCATCAACTTCGTTTCCTGATACCACCACTTCACCATTCTCGTTCAGTTCGGCGGTAATGTTTTGACAAACCGCCACAGGATCAGTGGTATCTACAGTAGCCGATTTCACAATAAACAAACCGCGATTGATATCACTTATTACAATATTTCCGCTGGCAAAGTAGGGATACACACTCCACGCACCGCTGAAATTTGCATTGTTGTTACTTGGATAGGTGTCGAAGTAACCTTCTTCTACGATAGTTCCACTCGCGATATCAGAAATGTCTATCACACGCAAACCTGCGCGATAGTTGGACAAGTAGAACTTAGTACCTTTTACATAACCGTTATGGTCGATGGCCGAGGTGGGTCCGCTATATTCAAAATGAATGGAAGGATTGTCCAGATCCTCAAAATCAAAGACAATGGTTCTTGTGTTAAATCCAAAAGAGGTTTCATCGGTTTCATCTCCTAAAAGGAAATACCTTTGATCTTCCGTAAACCAACCCTGGTGAGTATATCCTACATTTCCATAAGAAATGGAAGAAATGTTGACTGGGTTTGATTTATCGGTAATATCCACAATGACAACTTCATTTTCGTTACTCCCAATTAGGATTTCGCGACCGTTGTAATCGGCGTCCGGTCCACTGTAAGTAACTACCTGTGCATCGTGACTATAACTATCCATCGAATATCCTCCCTCACCTTGCGGATTCAGAGGATTTTGAATATTAATAAAGAACGGCCCTCCGCTAAAGAAATCGGTTCCCACAGCATAGGCATATCCGGTATCTTCGTTGATCACAATATTGTGGGCATCTCCAAAACCGTTAAAATGAGCATCCTCAGTAAAAGTTTGAGGCGGGCTGCTCACGTTTCTCAAGCGAGTTAGATCAAACACCTGCATTCCATGGCCGTTGGCCTCACTTACAATAAACGCGTGGTTGTTAAAGGTTTTTACATCCCTCCAGGTACTGCTGGAGGTATGTGTAGGTAGTTTTCCTAAGTAAATAGGATTAACAGGGTCACTAATATCCACAAAGGCTGTACCGTTATCCAAAGCCATGATAGCATATTCTTTACCATCTTGCGGATCGGTCCAACCCCAGGAATCATTTCCACTACCTGCAGACATAGTGCCTAAGGTAATTCGGGATTGCAAATTATATCCATCACAGGGATAAACACCGGCACTTCCTCCTGAACAGGGAGTTTGGGCCAATAAAAAGCTCGTGCTAGCAAAAGCAGCGATCAT
This sequence comes from Flavobacteriaceae bacterium, assembly GCA_009827225.1. Classification (GTDB taxonomy): domain Bacteria; phylum Bacteroidota; class Bacteroidia; order Flavobacteriales; family Flavobacteriaceae; genus Aureisphaera. The sequence goes on from WUAI01000004.1 coordinate 73,575, forward strand.
AAGTAGGTTTCTCATGGGGGTTCTTTTTAGTTTTGGGTTAAATAGCAAATTAATTCTTTATAATTCTTTTGGTTGTACTATTGTTTACATTCACAAAGTAAATTCCGTTGGAAAGACTTGAAATATCCAACACTTTTTGGGTAGTGTCAAGATTTTCTTCTGAAAGCAACACCTTTCCAACAATATCAACTATAGATACAGAGGAAATACGAATGTCATTGGTTTCAATATTAAGTTGGTCGCTGGCAGGGTTTGGGTAAACTGCCAGGTTAGAGGCCAATTCTGAATCAGTAGTACTTAATGAAGATTCTTTCACCAAAAAGAATCCACCGCTTCGATCGTTGATCTGAATATTCCCACTGGCAAAATATGGGTAAACATTCCATACACCGCTGTAGTTTGCATCGTTGTTGTTGAGATAAGTATCGAAATATCCGATCTCAGTCATATTCTGATTTCCGATATCGCTGATATCGATCACTCTAAGTCCTGCAGAATAATTCCCAAGGTAATAGGTGTCTCCCAATACATATCCATTATGATCGATAGCCGAAGTAGGTCCGAAGTACTCAAAATGTTGAACCGGGTTATCCAGATCATTCAAATCAAAAATGATCGTTCTGGTGTTGAATCCAACATTACTTTCATCGAACTCATCGCCCAAAAGGAAATATCTGTGATCTTCGGTGAACCATCCCTGGTGTGTATATCCAACGTTGGTATAAGAAAGGGTTGAAATACCTACAGGGTTGTTTTTGTCGGTAACATCAACGATAGAAATAAGTTGTTCGCTTCCGTTACTTCCAATATAGATCTCACGTCCTGTATAGTCGGAGTCAGGTCCGTTGTATGTGATCACTTGTGCATCATGAGTATAACCATCTGCTGCAAATCCACCGGCTGCAACCGGGTTCAATGGATCAGAAATATCTACGAAGTGCGCTCCACCACTGTAAGTGTCGGTTCCAACTGCATAGGCATATCCGGTATCTTCGTTGATCACGATATTGTGAGCATTACTGAAACCGTTATAAACCACATCGGCAGTGAAAGTTTCAGGAGGACTGCTTACGTTTCTCAATCGGGTAAGATCAAAAACCTGCATTCCGTGTCCGCCAGCCTCACTAACGATAAAGGCATGGTCGCTATAAGTTTTAATATCTCTCCAGGTAGTTGCACTGGTTTGGGTAGGAAGCTTTCCGAGGTACACAGGATTTATCGGATCAGAAATATCAATAAAAGCAGTTCCGTTTTCCAATCCCATCAACACATATTCTTTTCCGTCTTGTGGATCGGTCCATCCCCAGGAATCATTGGCTCCTGAAGTATTAAAAACTGAAAGTGGAATATGTGATTGAAGGTCGTATCCGTTACAAGGATAACCGCCTGCAGATCCTCCTACACAAGGAGTCTGTCCAAAGCTAAATATAGTGCCCGCGAACAGGGCAAAAACAAGTAGAGAATTTTTCATTTTTGAAATTTTTTTAAAATGCTGTCAAATCTAACAAATTTATTGAAAGAAATATGTTAAAAAGCCCGTAATCATTGAGGAATTCATAAATTCAACTGTCTTGAGTCTTAAAAAATGACATCCGTCATATTTTAATTCTAGTAAAAACTAGGGTATTTTAATTTTTGAAGGATTATTTTTGCCTTCTGAAATCGTACGAATGTTTGAAAATAAAGATGAGTCAAGGACTCCAATTTCGGATCTGGGTGAGTTTGGTTTGATCGATCACCTTACCAAGCATGTGGAGATAAAAAGGTCATCCACGATAAAAGGTATTGGAGATGATGCAGCCGTTATTAATTCCGAAGAGGAAAGAGTCATGGTTGTTTCCACTGATTTACTTGTGGAAGGAGTACATTTTGATCTGAGTTATATGCCATTAAAACATTTGGGTTACAAAGCGGTAATGGTTAACCTCAGCGACATTTATGCCATGAATGCCGAAGCAACTCAAATTACCGTGTCCCTCGCAGTCTCCAATCGTTTTCCTGTGGAGGCTTTGGAAGAATTGTATTCAGGGATACTCACTGCAACCAAATTGTATAATGTAGATTTGGTGGGAGGGGATACCACATCTTCCACCTCAGGATTGGTGATTAGTATCACCGCTATTGGGCAGGTGGCTTCAGATGAGGTGGTTTACCGGTCGGGAGCGGGAGAAAATGATTTGTTGGTGGTTACCGGAGATTTAGGAGCTGCCTATTTAGGCTTGCAGGTATTGGAAAGAGAAAAACAGGTTTTCCAGGCCAATCCCAATGCCCAACCCGAACTAGATAATTATACATATTTAGTAGAAAGACAATTGAAGCCGGAGGCCCGAAAGGACATTCCCAAACTATTGAGAGACCTTGATGTGAAGCCAACTTCCATGATCGACATTAGTGACGGACTCTCCTCAGAGATCATCCATCTTTGCAAAAACTCGGAAGTAGGATGTAATTTGTACGAAGACAAAATTCCTTTGGATCCTCAAGTGATTTCCACCTGCGAAGAATTTGACCTGGATAGTACTACTATCGCTTTGAATGGTGGGGAAGATTACGAATTGTTATTCACCATTAAAACCGAAGATTTTCCTAAGATCAAGGCAAACCCGAATCTGACTGTCATCGGGCATATTACCGGCAAAAAGGATGGCATGCATTTAATCACCCGGGCCGACACCAAAATACCTTTGATCGCCCGAGGGTGGAATGCAATGGAAAAAGAATAGATTATACTACCTGCCTATTCTGAAAGTGCTTTTCGAAAAGTAAATTGTTGGTTTCCCAATATTTGGTGAGTCGAACAATTTGTCCATAGCCATCTTCTGTATACCTCCTTTTACAGCAGGTACAAGTGTACTCTTTAATAGCCGACGAACTTTTTCTGATAGGTACAAAGTTGTGTCCTTTGATCTTACAAATAAATTTCTTCATAATTATGCGGGCAATCTACGCCTCATCTTCTTCTTAAAGAATAATGCCAGTGAGGTGTTTACTTGTCTGTTTTTTAAAGTTAGGTTTTCAAGATTACCATTGAAGTTATCCGTAACTTCTTTTCCACAATGCGTACATCGATACTCATTGATGTGATTTGTAATCTTACGCGAGATCACATAATCATGACCTAGCGTACTGCAAACGATACCAGAAAGGGAGAACGACTTTTTTGGGGATGTCTTCTTCATATCTTTCTTGAATTGGTTGGAACTAATATAGAAAAATTTTCTAATTATATTCGATGAAATGCAAAATTATTCGATGAAATGCAATATTTTAACAATTTCAGTTTGATTTTCCAACCAACTCATATGACTGCCCGATAAGGTAAAAAGCTCTGAATCAGTAACCTGGGTGATGGCTACACTATCTGTTAAAGGAACCACAGGATCCTGGTCCCCTGCAATTATTATTTTTCGACCCTTGAAATTCTTCAAAACCTGAGTGCGATCTTTTCTTAACATCATGCCTTTAATCGCATTGATGATTCCTTCGGAAGGAAATTCCGAGGCCAACCTTTTCAGATGATCGATCTCTTCTGAGAATACATTTTGATTATTTTCTGAAAACAAACTATGAATGGTTAACCCTGTAAAGGACGCTTTGTTCATTCCCACTAATTGGATCGCCTTCATTCTGTTTTTCTTCCGAATTTCAGAATCTGCATAGGTTGTGGAGTTCAACAAGATGATAGAGTTTGTAATCTCCGGAAAGAGTTCTAGCATTGCCAGGCTGATATAACCTCCCATCGAATGCCCCATAATTTGTGCTCTCTCGATAGCCAAAGAATGAAGCAGCCGATGCACCAATTCGGCACCCTGTTCCATCGTTAGTGGTTCGTTCAAAGCAGGGCTTTTTCCATGACCGGGTAAGTCCAGTGTGATCACCTGAAACTTCTCGGTCAATTCCGGGAGTAATCTTTCCCATATAAATGAACTTTCCAGAAAGCCATGAATAAGCAACAATGCAGGGCCACTTCCTTGTACTTTATAAAACACGGGACTATTTCCGAAGTGATAAATCATTTTTCTATATTCGACCACAAATATCAATGAATGAGTCAAAGCAAACAAACCTTCATTACGGCATTCGCACTTTTCTCCCTTTTCTTTGGAGCCGGAAATTTGATCTTACCTCCCTTTCTGGGGTATAATGCCGGAAGTGAATGGGTATGGGTGAGTCTGGGATTTGCTGTTTCCGCTGTGGTCTTGCCAATACTTGCCATTTATGGACATGCCAGACTCCAGGGGACGATGCTGGATTTTGGAAATAAAGTTTCACCTTGGTTTGCGTTGCTATACTCTATTATTGTGTACGCCATCTCCAGTACTTTGCCCTCACCCCGAACTGCTTCGGTAACTTATGAAATGGCCATTGATCCCTATTTCGAAATTTCCTCCCTGTGGCTCAGTACTATTTATTTTGTGTTGGTACTGGTTTTTGTTTTGAACCGAACTCGCATTCTCAGCATTATTGGAAAATTTCTAACTCCACTCATAATACTCATATTAATTGTGATTATCCTTCTGGGTCTTTTTTCTGAAATAGAACCCATGCGACAATCCATTTTCAATAATTCAATTACTGCCGGAATCCTTGAAGGATATCAAACTTTTGATGCTATTGGTGGCGTGGTTGTGGGAGGTGTAATTGTGATCTCGTTTGCCTTACAGGGCAAGTATGATTATGAGGCACGCCGCAAGATGATGGGTAGAGCAGGATTGTTCGCCGGGATCGGTCTATTTATAATGTATGCCGGACTCATTGCGCTTGGAGCCTATTTCAGCGGGAAGCTGGAAATAGATAACCGCACCGAACTGCTGAACACATTGAGCATAACCACCTTGGGTAATATTGGAACCGCTTTCTTAGCAGTGCTGGTTTCATTGGCTTGTTTTACCACCGCTGTAGGGATTGTCACCGGTACCGCAGATTTTGTAAAAGGACTTTTTGATGATTCGCCTTTGGCGTATAGGATAACGGCGGTTGCAGGTTGTGTGTTGGGAGTAGTGATGGGTCAGTTTGATGTACATTATATTATAGATGTCGCACTGCCGGCGTTGATGTTTATTTATCCGATCACCATTGTCCTTATATTATTGAATACACTGCCTGAACGTTATGCTTCAAAAATGGTATTTCGGGGAGTGGTAATCTCGACCTTTATATTTAGTATGCCCGACTTTTTCGCTTCTCTTAATATGGAAGGGATCATTCCTAACTTAAGAAATTCGATTCCACTCGGAGAAGAAAATATGGGATGGGTGCTTCCTGCAATATTTACCTTTATATTCCTAAATTTAATTAAAGGATTAAATGATGATGAATAGACTTTTTCTAATAGGAAATGGATTTGATTTAGCACATGGACTTCCGACGAGTTATGGGGATTTCATCTCTGATTATTGGGGGAGCATTGATACTTATAATTATAGTGATTCACTAGTGGAATTAAATGCTATGAAGAATTTTGACTTCGCAGATATAAAAAATTTCAAAAATCTTTATGATATTTTATCGGATCAAAAGAAATATTTTGGAGCAAAAGCCAATTATGAAAAATTGTCAATAGTTCAATATACTGCTGGTGTAAAAAAGGAACGACTTCTATTTAAAAATGATTTCTTTAGAGTTTTAAATCAGTTGGATCAAAACGTTGGTTGGGTCGATATTGAAAAAATATACTACACTTTATTAAAATCGTTGATCAACAAGAACGTTTCGTATAATTATAATAAGAATGTACGAAACTTAAATAACGAGTTCAACGAAGTGCGTCAATTGCTTCGAAAATATTTAAATCAAAAAATTATTCAAAAATTTGATTTTACATGGACAAATAGGAGAGATTGGCTTAGTTTCTATCCTTTACTAAAACCTTTCTCTTTATTTAATAATGAATCGAACGTAATGCATGAATTTTCCGATGAAAAGGATCGACAGGAACTTACCAAACTGTTTGATGAACAAAAAAATAATGCATTAAAACATGGTTCAAAAAGTTACTTTCTAAATTTCAATTACACACCCACTTTAGAGATATATATAGATAAATTACTTCATGACAAGCAGAGTTATTACCTAAACTATATTCATGGGACTGCATTCGAAGATCAACAAGAAATCACATTCGGATTTGGAGATGAAATGGATGAAGATTACAAATTAATCGAAAGCAAAGATGATAATGAATTTTTAAGGTTTTTTAAGTCATTCAAATATCTTCAAGATTCAAACTATCAAAATTTACTAAACTTTATTTCGTCCTCAAAATTTCAGGTTTGTATTATCGGTCATTCATGTGGACTTTCAGATAGAACTTTATTGAATACAATTTTTGAACATGATAATTGCAGATCAATAAAGATATTTTATCATCAATATGCTTCTCAAGACAATTATGGCCAAATGGATAATTTCACTGAAATTGTTCAAAATATTTCAAGACATTTCAATAATAAGAAAATAATGAGAGAGAAGATAGTCAATAAAAAGCTATCGAAACCATTGCCACAAATCACAATTTCTACTCAACAGAAATTTGGAATCTGACGTTTTTTGGACATTTTCCCATTTTTTCGAAAAATGCTCAAACGTTGTAGTAAAAATTTCAGCAAAATTCGAACACATTTTTTTACTCAAAAGTTTGAATAATTCAGATTTTTGACCCCTCTTTTTTTCCAAATTTTCAATTTCTGACAGGGTTTTTTGTCATATTCTCAAATACATGATTTTTTAGCATTTTTTGGTTTGTTTCAATGGTATTCTTCTATAGATTTGGAACAAACTAAACACTTAATATTATGGCTATTACAAAGCAATATTTGAAAAGCAAACCTGTGTGTAAAGTAACTTTTACAGTTCCCGCTGCAGAGGCGAATGAAGTAAAAGTGGTAGGCACATTCAACGAGTGGGATACCGATGTAACTCCACTAAAGAAATTAAAGAACGGAAACTTCAAAGGAACAGTAAGTTTGGACAAAGATCAATCATACGAATTCCGTTATGTAATCGACGGAAATTATGTAAATGAAGATCAAGCGGACGGTTATGCCTGGAACGATTTTGCGTGGGCAGAAAATTCTGTACTTAACGTATAATCTCCAAGTAAGTTTTGTTGTGAATGGCTTCCCGATTCGGGAAGCCTTTTTTTTATGAATTCATCAGATCCTCAATCTCCTTTGGATCTATTGGAATATTTTGCATTAGGTTGAATGGCTCTTCATTATCCCGAATGACCACATCGTCCTCCAACCGAATTCCAAATCCTTCTTCCGGGATGTAAATTCCTGGTTCTACGGTAAATACCATATTGGCTCTCATAGGCTCCCAAAGAATTCCATAATCGTGAGTGTCCAACCCAATATGATGGGAAGTACCGTGCATGAAATATTTTTTATAAGCAGGCCAATCGGGATCTTCATTCTGAACATCGGCCTTATCAATCAATCCAAGCCCTAATAATTCGCTGGTCATGAGCTTCCCTACTTCCACATGATATTCTTTCCATAGCGTGCCCGGCACCAACATTTTAGTAGCATCATCTTTTACCCGGTTTACCGCATTGTAGACATCAAGTTGCCTTTTGGTAAATCGTCCGCTCACAGGGATGGTACGTGTCATATCGCTGCTATAATTCGCATATTCCGCCCCTACATCCATAAGGATCAGATCCCCTTCTTTACACTGTTGATTGTTTTCGATATAGTGCAATACATTGGCATTGTTTCCACTGGCAATGATTGGAGTGTAAGCAAATCCCTTAGAACGATTCCGCAGAAATTCGTGACTGTATTCTGCTTCGATTTCAAACTCCCATACGCCGGGTTTTACAAAATCCAATACTCTTCGAAATCCTTTTTCCGTGATATCGCAAGCCTGTTGCATGATATCCAGTTCGATGGAATCTTTCACCGATCGCAGTCGCTGTAAAATAGGATTGCTCTTCGCCCAGGAATGTGCCGGAAACCTGTCTTTTGTTTCCTTGATGAATCGTACTTCCCTGGTTTCCGTTTCCACCGCTTGACGGTAGTGCTCGTTGGTATTGAAATAGATCATTTCAGCCTGGGTCATTAACTCGAAGAATATTTTATCGAACTCGCTCAACCAATACACGGTTTCAATTCCAGAAACTTCCAATGCCCGTTCCTTAGTTAGTTTTTCACCTTCCCATACGGCAATATGTTCGTTGGTTTCCCGTAGGAACAAAACCTCCCTGTGTTTTGCTTCGGCAGCGTCTGGAAAGACCAACAAGATGCTTTCCTCCTGGTCCACACCACTCAGATAGAAGATATCGCGATGCTGGTTAAAAGGAAGGGTGCTGTCTGCACTTACAGGATAAATATCATTACTATTAAATACCGCTAGGCTTTTGGGCTTCATTTCCGACATGAAGTTTTTCCGGTTTTTAATAAATAGCTCTTTGTTTATAGGTTGATATTTCATAGGAATGGAATTTACTTTCTGTTTCAAATGTAACCAAACATCTGCTCAAAAAGGCAGCCAAATGTCCTATTTTATGTTTTTCCGGATTCGACTCATATGACGAGTCGAGATGCCCAGGAAAGATGCCAGGTAATGCAATGGAACATCCCGAAGTAAAAGTGGTTCGTTGTCTAGTAATTTTTGATATCGTTCTTCGGGACTAAGGGTGATGAGGTCGATCCGGTAGTCGTCAATCTTGTATATCTGCTGTTCAATTAGGTTATGATAAAATCGGTAAAAGGTCGAATTTTCGAGCATCAGTCGATTGAACTCATCCAGCTTTAGTACCCAAAGTTCGCAGTCACTCAAGGCCCTGATGCTCTTCCGAGCGGGGATTTTATTTCTGAAACTTTCCAAAGCGGCAGTACAGCTGTTCTTCAAACCTAGGTATGTGGTTTTTTCGTTCCCATCCACTGAGATGTGATGCTGTAAAATTCCCTTCTGAATGTAACAGAAGTATTGGCAAACAGTTCCCTCGACCACAAAGAATTCGTTCTTTTCCAGCACCATAAATTCGAAGGCATTAAGGATCTCGGACACTTCTGGTGATGAGGTATCTCCACCAATCACTGACTGAACAAATCTTTTTAACTCTGAAGCATCTGTAGACATATCGAGATATTCCCTAAAGTAGTTCGAAGGTATAAAACTTGTCTCAATTAAACAGAGCTTCCTGATAGCTGATGTGATCCAACGTCGGCTACTGACAAGGATGTTAAACTTCCCGAAAATATTTTGCATTCATGCTTCCTTTGTGTACTTTCAAGCTCCTAAAAACACAACCAACATGCGACTTTATACGTTTTTATCTTTCTTGTTCATCGGTGGCCTAACCATTACTCTTGCTCAGCCGGCAGCTACAACAGCTGCGAAAGTAGAGGAGGCCATTCAGCAAAAACAATCACTCAGTCAGAATTCCTTAGTTAAAAATCTGCCTTTCAAAAATGTGGGTCCGACAGTCATGAGCGGACGGGTGGTAGACTTCGCTGTAAATCCTGATAATCCAACCGAATTTTATGTGGGCTACGCCAGTGGAGGTGTTTGGCATACTAAAAATAACGGAACCACTTTCACACCTGTACTGGATAACAGTCCAACACAAAATGTTGGAAGCCTGGCCATGGATTGGAAGAATAATGTACTGTGGGTGGGAACAGGGGAAGTAAATTCTTCTCGATCTTCCTATGCCGGAATCGGTTTATTAAAGTCGGCCGATGGTGGGGAAACCTGGGAAACGGTCGGACTTCAAGATTCGCACCATATCAGTAAGATTTTGATCAACCCGAGTAACTCTCAGGAAATGCTGGTGAGTGCGGTAGGACATCTCTATTCGAAGAATGATGAACGAGGAGTATTCAAAACGGTCGATGGCGGAAAGACCTGGAACCGAACGCTATTTGTGAACGATCAATCAGGAATCATTGAAATGGATGTTCATCCTAATAATTTCAATATTGTATACGCTTCTTCCTGGGATAAAGATCGGAAGGCATGGAATTTCCGTGGAAATGGAAACGGGAGCGGTATCTATAAAAGTACGGATGCGGGTAATACCTGGACCAAAGTATCGGTAGCCGGAAGCGGATTTCCAACTGGTGAAGGAGTTGGTAGAATCGGTCTGGCGGTGGTCGATGAAAATACGGTGTACGCCATTCATGACAGTCAGTTCCGTAGAGATAAAGAAAAAGATGAGGATGATTCGGATGCACTGAAAAAGGACGATTTCAAATCCATGGACAAGAATACGTTCCTGAATTTGGATAATAAGAAATTGGAAGGCTTCCTTCGATCGAATGGTTTCCAGGATAAATATAAAGCCGAGAACGTGAAACAAATGATCCGAAGCGGGAGCGCAGAACCTATCGACCTTGCGAAGTACCTTGAAGATGCGAATACATTACTCTTTGATACGCCGGTGATTGGTGCTGAAGTCTACAAAAGTACCAATGGCGGGAAGAACTGGAAGAAAACTCATGATGGTTACCTCGATGGCATCTATTATTCTTATGGGTATTACTTCGGAAAGGTTCATGTGGATCCAAACGATGCCAATGGAATTTACATCTACGGAGTGCCAATCCTTAAATCCAAGGACGGCGGGAAGACGTTTACGTCTATCAATGGCCATAATGTTCATGCGGACCACCACGCGCTTTGGATCAATCCAAATATGCCTGGTCATCTCATCGATGGAAATGATGGAGGAGTGAATATCTCCTATGACGACGGGGAGAGTTGGATAAAATGTAACACTCCGGCCGTGGGCCAGTTCTATGCGATCAATGTGGATAATGCAGAACCATATAACGTATACGGCGGGCTTCAGGATAATGGGGTTTGGGTAGGCCCGAACAACGCGCAGCAAAATGTGAGATGGCACCAGTCTGGGCAATATCCTTTTGAAAGTATCATGGGTGGAGATGGAATGCAGATCGAGATCGATGATCGTGACACCAATATCGTGTACACCGGATTCCAGTTTGGAAATTATTTCAGGCTGAATCGAGCCGAAAACGATCAAAAATATATCCAGCCAAAGCACGAGTTGGGAGAAAGTCCGTATCGTTTCAATTGGCAAACACCTATCCTTTTAAGTCCGCACAACCAGGACATACTTTATTTAGGAGGGAATAAATTGATGAGAAGCATGGATCAGGGGGATAATTGGGATGCCATTTCGTTTGATCTTACCCAGGGAGGAAAAAAGGGGAACGTGGCGTATGGAACTATTACGTCGATCAGTGAATCTCCGTTTCAATTTGGTCTTCTTTACACAGGAAGTGACGACGGATTGGTATTTGTAAGCCGTAACGGTGGAGGAGACTGGAAGCGAATTTCGAATACGTTTCCTAATGATTTATGGGTAAGTCGCGTAGTTGCTTCCAAACATAAAAAGTCGAGAGTTTATGTGACCCTCAATGGATATCGTTGGGATGATTTTACTCCGTATGTATATGTAAGTGAAGACTTCGGGGAAACCTGGAAGGATATCAGTAGTAATATTCCGGCATCTCCGGTAAACGTTATCAAGGAAGATCCGGATAATATGAATGTATTGTACCTGGGAACCGACAATGGTGCCTACGTATCTTTCAACAAAGGGAACTCCTGGGAGCTATTCTCCGAAGGATTGCCTAATGTAGCATATCATGATTTGGTGATTCAAGAAGAGGCTAAAGACCTTGTGTTGGGGACTCACGGGCGATCAATCTATGTGGCTGACATTTCATTGATTCAGCAAATTTCAGAAGAAACCAAAAACAATCTTATTGTTGGGGATATTAAACCCATAAGGTCTTCCCGAAACTGGGGCAGGAGCTTTAGTCCCTGGTACGATCCTTATGAACCTGAAATTGACCTGCAGGTTTACAGTCCGGATGGCGGTAAAGTCTCTGTAGTGATAGAATCTGAGGATGGCGAGGAAGTTCAGAAGATGAACCAGGAGATCGATAAGGGATACAATGTTATTTCGTATGATCTTTCAGTTTCTGAAAAAGGCAAAAAGGCCATGGAAAAGTCCGGTGCGAAAATTAGCAAGGCAGACAACGATTTGCACTATTTACCCAAGGGAAAATATATCGTAAATGTGAGTTTCGGCGGTCAAAAAGTTTCTAAGGTCCTGGAGATTAAATAGGTTGGTATTTAAATCAATTCTAAATAAATCCTAAAGACTAACGAATGTTTGTTGAAAAAACTTTTGAGGCGTATTTTTGTTGGTAATTAGTTTGAAAAGAAAACCATAATGGGAATGATCTCTTCTTCAATAGCCAGAAAAGTGGCAATGGCACTTTCAGGTTTGTTCTTAGTTTTTTTCCTTGCTCAACATTTTACGATTAATATTACCTCGGTTATTGCACCTGATATCTTTAACTCCTGGTCTCATTTTATGGGAACCAATGGATTGGTCCAGGGAATACTGCAACCCATTTTGATCTTTGGGGTGATCTATCACTTTGTGATGGGTTTCATCCTGGAAATTCAAAATCGAAAAGCACGTACCGTTCGATATGCTCAGTTCAAAGGAGGAACCAACTCCAGCTGGGCTTCCCGAAATATGATCATTACAGGATTGGTAATCCTGGCGTTTCTGGGATTGCACTTCTATGATTTCTGGATTCCGGAGATTGTACATAAATACATTGAAACGCATCCGGAAGACCCCACGCGCTATTATGCAGAAACGGTGCATAAATTCGAGAGCCCGGTGCGGGTAACTATATACGTAGTGTCATTTATACTTTTGATCCTCCACCTGTGGCATGGGTTTTCTTCCGCTTTCCAAAGTGTAGGCTTCAACAATAAATACTCCAAAGGCTTGAAACTATTTACGCAAATCTTTGCCGTGGCGATACCGGTCGGATTTATTTTCATTGCATTATATCACCACTTTAATCAAATACCCCACTAAAAGCTATCAATATGTCATTAGATTCAAAATTACCCAAAGGACCCCTGGCAGATAAGTGGACAAAGCATAAAAATGATATTGACCTTGTAAACCCCGCCAATAAGCGAAACATTGATGTGATCGTTGTTGGAACAGGATTAGCAGGAGGAAGTGCAGCAGCCACCTTGGCTGAACTGGGATATAACGTAAAAACATTTTGTTACCAGGATTCACCCAGAAGGGCACACTCGATTGCTGCTCAAGGAGGAATCAACGCCGCGAAGAATTATCAAGGTGACGGGGATTCTACCTACCGCCTTTTTTATGATACCATCAAAGGTGGAGATTATCGTTCCCGGGAAGAGAATGTGTATCGCCTTGCTGAGGTATCCGGAAATATCATCGATCAATGTGTGGCCCAGGGAGTTCCCTTTGCGAGAGAATATGGAGGGTTGTTGGACAACCGATCTTTCGGTGGAGTGTTGGTTTCTCGTACGTTCTATGCAAAAGGTCAGACCGGTCAACAATTACTGTTGGGAGCCTATTCGGCGATGAACCGGCAAATTAATCGTGGGAAGATCAAATCCTATAATCGGCATGAAATGCTGGACCTGGTAATCGTAAATGGAAAAGCAAGAGGAATTATTGCGAGGGATCTGGTTTCAGGAGAAATTCAAAGACATTCCGCGCATGCGGTAGTGGTTGCTACCGGAGGTTATGGAAATGTATTCTTTCTGTCCACCAATGCGATGGGAAGTAATGTGACCGCTGCCTGGAAAATACATAAGCGCGGCGCCTATTTCGCTAACCCTTGTTATACTCAAATTCACCCCACCTGTATTCCGGTTTCAGGGGATCATCAATCGAAATTGACACTAATGTCGGAGTCCCTTCGTAACGATGGTAGAATATGGGTGCCTAAAAGCAAGGAAGATGCTGAGGCAATTCGAACCGGGAAGAAACGACCTACCGAATTAAAAGAAGACGAAAGAGATTATTACCTGGAACGTCGTTATCCTTCCTTCGGAAATCTCGTGCCCCGAGATGTTGCGTCCAGAGCTGCAAAGGAAAGATGTGATGCCGGATATGGTGTAAACAAAACCGGTGAGGCAGTGTACCTCGATTTTGAAGCAGCCATCATGAGATACGGATCGGAGCAAGCTGCTATAGAAGACATACAGAATCCTTCCAAAGAAGTGATTCGTGAAATGGGGGAGAAAGTGATAGAGGCTAAATATGGAAACCTATTCCAGATGTATGAGAAGATCGTGGATGAAAACCCTTATAAAACTCCAATGATGATTTACCCTGCGGTACACTATACCATGGGTGGAGTATGGGTGGACTACGATCTGCAAACCACCATTCCGGGTTGCTATGCTGCCGGGGAAGCGAACTTTAGCGACCACGGGGCCAACCGCTTAGGAGCCAGTGCTTTGATGCAGGGGCTGGCAGACGGTTATTTCGTTCTGCCGTATACCATTGGAGATTATCTGGCTGATGATATTCGTACCGGACCTATTTCCACCGACTCTCCTGAATTTGAAGAAGCCGAGAACAATGTTCGTTCTATTTTGGATAAACTCATCAATAACAATGGTACCAAACCGGTTGATCATTTCCACAAACGATTAGGTAAGATCATGTGGAATAAATGCGGAATGTCTCGAAATGAAAAAGACCTGAAAGATGCTATTGATGAAATCAAAGCCTTGAGGGAAGAATTTTGGAAAGATGTAAAAGTTCCGGGAGGCCTGAATGAGGTGAACCAGGAATTGGAAAAAGCAGCAAGAGTAGCGGATTTCCTTGAATTGGGAGAACTTTTCGCTAAAGATGCTTTGCATAGAAACGAATCTTGTGGTGGACATTTCCGGGAAGAATATCAAACTCCGGAAGGAGAGGCATTACGAGATGATGAAAACTTTATGTATGTAGCTTCATGGGAATACAAAGGAGAACCTGCCGATGCTGTATTGCATAAAGAAGAACTCAATTATGAGAATATTGAGGTGAAAACCAGAAGTTATAAATAAAAAAGCTCAGCTATGAAGCTTACATTAAAAATATGGCGTCAGAAGGACGCAAATTCGAAAGGAAGTATGCAAACCTATCCTATTGATGGGGTAGACGGGGACATGTCGTTCCTTGAAATGCTGGATGTATTGAATGACGGATTGATCAATCAAGGGGAAGACCCTGTGGTTTTTGACCACGATTGTCGCGAAGGAATTTGTGGCGCATGTTCATTGATGATCAATGGAGAACCACACGGTCCGGACCGTTTGATCACCACCTGCCAGTTGCATATGAGAAGATTTAATGATGGTGATACAATCGTGATCGAACCTTTTAGAGCAAAGGCCTTTCCTGTGATCAAGGATTTGATGGTAGATCGAAGTTCTTTTGAAAGAATCCAGCACGCTGGAGGATACATTTCTGTGAATACCTCGGGAAATACCATCGATGCCAATGCCATTCCTATTGAAAAGGAAGATGCGGACGCCTCGTTTAATGCTGCGGCATGTATTGGTTGCGGTGCCTGTGTGGCAGCTTGTAAGAATGCAAGTGCCATGTTGTTCACCTCTGCAAAAGTGAGCCAGTTTGCTCTTTTACCTCAGGGTAAAGTAGAAGCTACTCGAAGAGTATTGAATATGGTTGAGCAGATGGATAAAGAAGGATTTGGAAACTGTACCAATACAGGAGCATGTGAAGTAGAATGCCCTAAAGGAATTTCATTGGAAAACATCGCAAGGATGAATAGGGAATACCTCTCTGCCAGTTTGAAAGGATAAATATTCGCTAACAATAAAAAAACCCGGAACTAATTCCGGGTTTTTTTATATCACCTTTTTTCCTTGCGTGATTCCCAGCGGTCTCCCTTGTTCGTTGATGTTCAGTAGAATGGTTTGGATAAACTTATTAGCGTCATAGGGTTTTACAATAATGTCGCTCATTCCTGAATCAAATATTTCATTTCGCACTTCCTCGACTTCCACTGCCGTTAATGCCACGATAGGAATCGTATTATTGAAAGTGCGTATTTCTTTAGAGGATTGGAAACCATCTTTTACCGGCATATTAAGATCCATGAGAATCAGGTCGAAATGTTCCTTCTGTGCCATATCAGAAGCAATGGCTCCATTTTCGGCTATGCTGCATTCAATACCATTCTTCTCTAATATCTTTTTGGTAACGATCTGGTTGATCCTGTTGTCTTCGGCTACTAAGACTTTCTTGCCTTTCAACTGATTGGTATCCAACGGAACTTCCTGTTTGATATGCTCTTCGGATGAGACATCAAATTCCAAATCGAATGAAAAGGTGGATCCTTTTCCTAATGTACTTTCAACTTTGATTTCAGAATCTGAATGAGACAAAAGTTTTTTAACAATAGGAAGTCCCAGTCCTGTTCCCTGGTATTCGTAATTAAGCGATTCACCCTGTTCAAATTCGTCAAAGATGGTCGTAATTCGGTCCGGAGCAATACCAATTCCCGTATCTTTTATGGAAAACCTGATTCGTGCCTTTTCGTCTTCCATCTTAAGGGCTTCAGCTTTGATGTAGATGGTTCCGTTCTCGGTGAACTTACAGGCATTCCCAACCAGATTCATTAGAACCTGCGATAATCGAACACTATTTCCTTTTAACACTGTGGGGAGTTCGTCTGAAATCACAATAACAATCCTGTTATTATTTTGGAGACGCATATACTCGAAGGAGGAGGCAATGCTTTCGATCAATTCTGAAATATTAAAAATTTGAGATTCGTTTTCCAATTTGTTCGAATCGATCTTGTTGATCTGAAGTACGTCATTTATAAGCGCCAGAAGGTAATCCGCCGAAAATTTCAAGGACTTTAGATCCTTTTCATGACTTTTTAAAGACTGATCTTCAAGCAGTATAGTACTTAGTCCGATTACTCCATATAGAGGGGTTCTCAACTCGTGACTTACGGTGGAAAAGAAATTACTCTTTGATTTCGACATTTGTTCCGATTGCCTTTTGGCTTCCAGGTATTCCCGGTTCCGGTCCCGAAGTTTAAGGATGAGTTGTTTTCTTTTGCGATACACCAATAAAATAATTCCTATCAGAAGCAGGGCACAACCAAACAATACGATCAGGATGATGTTTAGCCTGGTTTTACTCTCCACCATCTTCGCCTGTAATACGTTCTTTAACTCTGCCTGGTTTACCTCGTTTCTGTATTCTGAAACTTGAAATTCTGCAGACATTGCTTCCACTTCTGCAGAGTTCATATTCTGTAGATTGATGTCGGCGTATTTCTCGTATTCCTGTCTTGCCTGATAGGCTTCCTGGTATTTTTGCTGAAGAAAAAGACTTTCACTGAAAAACTCATAGGCGTTTTCCAATTCTACGGTAAGGTTCTCTTTCTTTGCTTCCTTAATGGCCCGGGTGAGATAGATATCGGCCATTTCATAATTCTTCTTTTTAAGATAGTATTCACCGAACATACTCTCTACACCAATAGCAAAAGATCTGTGTTCTGTAAAATCCAGAAGTTTCTTAGTCTTGATGAGATGCAATAGTACTCTGGAATAATTCTCCGCCTCCATCGCGGTAATACTGGCATTATAATGTGCCTTCGCAAGACCGACCGAATCTTTGATCTTTTCAAATAACCGAATCGATTTATTATGATATTCCCTGGCTTTTTCGTGATCCAGGTGCACTTCGGAATACAGGTTGGCCATGTCCATATAAGAAAGTGCCGTCGCCGTGTCGTTTTTGGAAAGTTTGGCGAATTTTTCAGATTTGATGAAATTTTCTTCTGCGGAAACTGTATCGCTGATCGCCAGGTAATCATATCCCAGGTTGCGGTATCCCATGTGGATATAGCTGAAATTATTTTCGGCCAATGCTTTTTTCAGTAAAAGAATATTAACCTTTAATGAATTGTGATACTTCCCCTCGAAATAATAAGTGTCGGATGAATCCAATAACTGCTGAAAATTGACCTTTTCAATCTCAGGATCAGGTAAATAGAGTTGCTGTTGCGGAGTGGAATTTTGGGCTACCACAGCAATGGAGAACAACATAAGCACGAAGAAATAATAGTTTTTTATCATTTCTTAATCATGGTTTATCAGATTCGGGGATGGCAATATACACATTTTCTGATAATTATGTAAAATTTGCCCCTTTCTTGCGGCATTCAGGGCCTTATCTTACTTTTATACAATGATTGAATCCAAACTTCCCAAGGTTGGAACCACGATTTTTACGGTGATGAGTAAAATGGCCGCTGATCATGGTGCGCTAAACCTTTCCCAAGGGTTTCCAAATTTTCAAAGTGACCCTGTGCTCGTCGACCTCGTGGCAAAGGCAATGAAAGAAGGATACAATCAATATGCTCCGATGCCGGGCGATATTTTGCTGAGAGAGAGAATTTCAGACAAAATACACACCCTGTATGGGACCAGCTACCAACCTGATTCCGAGATTACCGTCACCGCAGGCGCTACCCAAGCGATATTTACGGCAATTGCAGCAACTATAAATAAGGGTGATGAGGTAATCGTTTTCGCTCCGGCCTACGATTGTTATGAGCCGGCTATCGAACTTTTTGGAGGTAAAAGTATTCCCATTCAACTTCGGCCTCCGGAATTTACCCCGGATTGGGACGAAGTGAAATCGCATCTCAGTCCAAAGACCAGGATGATCATCATCAATTCACCGCATAATCCCAGTGGCATGGTATTTTCTGAACGGGATATGCTTATGCTGGAAGAAATTGCTGTTGAAAATGATCTGCTGGTTATTAGTGATGAAGTGTACGAGCACATTATTTTTGACGGATTACAGCATGAAAGTGCAGCGAGATTTGAAGCATTGTCGAAACGCTGTTTTATTACTGCTTCGTTTGGAAAGACTTACCACAATACGGGATGGAAATTGGGCTATTGTGTAGCGCCTGCCAATTTGATGTTGGAATTCCGAAAAGTGCATCAATACAATGTATTTAGTGTGAACCACCCCGTGCAACGGGCATTGGCGCAGTACCTGGCAGACCCTCAAACTTATAAATCGCTGCCTGGGTTTTATCAGCAAAAGCGTGATTTCTTTCTGAATGCCATCGCCCGATCAAGGTTTAAGGCTATTCCATCTAAAGGAACCTATTTCCAATTATTGGACTACTCAGATATTTCGACGGAGGGAGATATTGAGTTTACCAGAAAATTGACCCAGGAATCCGGAATTGCAACTATTCCTACTTCGGTTTTCAATAAAAATCAGGAGGATTTCAGACAGATAAGAGTATGTTTCGCCAAAACCGAGGAAACATTAGAACAAGCAGCGGCCATATTAAATAATGTGTAAATAGTAGTATCATGAAGGATGAATTAAGGATTAGTTTGATACAAACGGAATTGCATTGGGAGAGTCCCGAGGCTAATTTGGAGATGTTCACCAGGAAGCTAGCCTCTTTAAAAGATACCGATTTTATAATTCTTCCTGAAATGTTCTCCACCGGTTTTACAATGAATGCAACACCCAATGCGGAGGAACCTAATGGCCCTGCATTCCGTTGGATGAGGGAAACCGCAAGCGCTAAGAATGCGGCCGTAACCGGGAGTGTTATTGTGACAGAAGAAGGGCGTTATTACAATCGACTCTATTTCGTTTTTCCTGACGGCAAGTTTCATCAATACGATAAAAGACACACTTTCACGCTCGCAGGAGAACACGAAGTTTACGAGGTAGGGACCTCCAAACTTGTTATCGAATATTTAGGGTGGAGAATTTGCCCACTCATTTGTTATGACCTAAGATTCCCTGTGTGGGCTCGAAACGTGGAAGACTACCATTTGCTTTTGTATGTGGCTAACTGGCCAAAGAAACGCGTCGCAGGATGGGATGCACTTTTAAGAGCCCGGGCCATCGAGAACATGAGCTATTGTGTGGGTGTAAATAGGGTTGGACTAGACGGTAACGGATTCGAATATACTGGTCATTCAGCAGTTTACGACGTGCTGGGAGAAGCGTTGACACCCCTCAATTCAGAAGAAGATCTTGTTTTACATGCGAAGCTGTCTAAAATTGAACTCGAAAAACACAGGAATCACTTACAGTTTTTGAACGATCGGGATTCGTTTACTCTGCATTAAAAGTCTCGTTCAGGCTCCAGTTCGCCCTAACTTCAATTTCTCCCGGATAATAGATTACTTCCTCGGGTTGTTCTTTCCTCAGGTAATTTCCAGTGTCCCATTTACCATTTGAATTGGTATCGTAAGTAATACGAATAAGGTATTTGTCTGGCTCCAAGTAATCAAAGTAAACCAATTTGTTCTCGGTGATGAGTTCAGATGCAACCACTTTGAATTTGAGATCGACCAGTTCCACAAGCACTGGGTAAGATTTCAGGTTATTGAGAGTTAGTGATAACGTGCCATAATCCGACGGCAATCTTGTTCGAACACCATAAGCAACCGTATCGTTGGTGTTTCCGTAGAAATCGATAAGCGCTTCCGGTAAGGTATTCACCATATACTGTTGGTCTTCCTGCTTGTCGAATACAATGTTTGCAATATTGTTTTTTCTATCTAAGTTCATGGTAAAGGGAATATCCAATGAGTCCTTGTCCATGATGCTGATCTTTTCAGGATTCACACTTTCCAGAGGAATATTAGCGAAAAGTTTAAGGGTGTCTCTTGGGATAAAAATCTGTGACCCCAGTTTCGTAATCTCAAGGGAGTCTGCAAACAAATCCCGCATTCTAACAGCCAATGTGTCAAGAGTACCTTTATAGGACGTTGTAAACAGCAGGGTATCGGTTTCTTCTATATTAATCTCCGGTTTGAACCAGTAATGAAGAGTGTCCTTTTCACTATCCTTAAATCGGCGAATTTCCCATTCCGAAGGCAATGTGGAGATGGGATCTACAACCAGGGAATCGACCTCACCTTCATAACCAAAAAGGATTTCATATTTACTCACGTGGCTCGGCCTTCCGATCTTATAATCCGGAATTTCCTTAAAGATCTTGATGAGATAGCTGCTGTCGGTAGGTAAAGACACGGTCTCCGCAATATAGCCCAGTTCGTCTTTTTTCGGCTCAAAGATGTAGTTATTAATATTTTCATTGAGGGCTATGAGCCTGTAATTTCCTTCCTTGAGGTTACTTAGCTCGAAGGTATTTGTACTGTCTCTTGTAGTGGCTATGTAGGTTGGTTTTTCTAAAAAGATAATCGAGTCGTTGAAATCTTCAGTGAGTGCATATAGCATTACAGTTGTAGCGTTCTGCGGGTCGGGGAGCAGGGCATGTTGTATGATACCGCCCAGTTTCAGACTATCGATATAATCTCCTGTGGAAAAAACATATTTGTAGTAATCAAACGAATTCTCTTCGTTATTATCTACGATACTCTGCCCGAAATTGATCGAGTAGGTAGTATTTTCTAAAAGCGTATCCAGCAATTTAATCTTCAATACCTTGGAGGTGCTGAGCGGCGTGATGAGCGGCTGATATTTTAGGGGAGGTGAGATGATAAGATTTTGCTGAAGATCTTTCAGTTTAATGAATTCATCGAAATAAATACGGATCTCATCCTGATCAAATTGTGTGGAAAAATTTTCCGGATTACTTTTCACAATTACGGGTGGGATAGAATCTTTTGGTCCACCATTTGGAATTCCGGTTTTAGCGCAGTTCGAAAAAAGGATCACTGAGATAAAAACCCAAAGAAAATTGCGAAAAGTTGCATTCATGCTGGCAAAAATACGGATTCTTCCTTAGGCAATCGCAATGGTAGCCACGCTAAGTTTTATCCCTGAAGCTTCCCTTAATTTTTCGGCACACGTCTCCAGGGTGGCCCCTGTAGTTACAATATCATCGACCAGTAAGATGTGTTTGTTTTCAAGGTTTTGGAGATTTTTAATTTCAAAGACCTGTTCCGAAGCGAAACGTGTCCACCTTTTTTTGAAGACCTGCGATTTTGTCCTGGACACTTTAAGTAAGATATTTTCGTGATAAGGGATATTCAAACATTGGGCAATTTGTGAACCAAAACCACTTACCTGGTTGTATCCTCTTTTCCTTTGTTTCTTTCGATGAAGCGGCACAGGAATCACCATATCTACCGATTGGTATTCAGGAAGTTCTGAAATTTCTTGCCCTAGCCATAGTCCGAAGAAAGAAGAAATTTCCGTTTGACCTTTATATTTAAGATTATGCATGATTTTTTGGGTAATTCCCTTTTTTTGAAAGCGGATGACAGCGGTAGCATTTTCAAGTGGAAATCGACCGTAAAAGATACGTTTCATCTCCAGATCGTCGTGTCGGTGAAAACACGCTAATGGCAGATTGTGCCTGCATTCAGAACAGATTATTTTTTCATATCTAAGCAAAGGATTCCCACAGCCGTTGCACATCCTTGGAAACAGGATATTTAACATTTTTTAATTTATTTTATCGTTTTATAAAGGTGGGAGATATCTGAGTTTTATACATTTGCCCTACAAACCTAAATCGAAAACCTATGAGTAACGAAAATAACAGCACTAAGTTTAAGGTGCTTATCGGGATACTTTCTGCTATGTTGATTGCCTTGGCAGTGTATACTGTCTCATTGTATAACGATAGTAAAAATACGGTAAGTAATCTTGAGAAGCAAAAGACCGAGATTGAAACTGAATTGGAAGATCTAATCGCCAATTATGATGAGGTAATTCAGGAGAACGAGTTAAAAGACAAAGATCTCTTGGCCGCCAGGGAACGCATTGAAGTGCTACTTGATTCGGTAAAATCTGCTGAAGCCAATATCTCACTCATTAGCCGATATCGGGCTGAAATAGGACGACTTAAAGATGAGCGTAAGATGCTCTTTAGAAGGGCAGACAGCCTTATACAGGCCAATCAGATGTTGGCGATGGAAATGGACAGCACCAACACTATACTTAATGAGACGATCCGTGTGGTAGATTCAGTGAGCGAAGAGAATATTGCTATGGCAGAGACCCTTAAAAAGGGTTCGGTTGTGAACGCAACAGATCTCAAAGGAGATGCCGTAATTGTGCGAAAGAGCGGGAAGATCGTTGATACCAAAAGAGCTAGTCGGGCAGATAAAGTTCGTACCTGCTTTACTCTGGCTCCTAATATTATTGCTGAAAAGGGAGACCGATTGCTGTTTGTGCAAGTGATCAATCCCAGAAACAACCTCCTGGGAGACAAAGCAGTTATCGAATTTGAAGAAGGCACCTTAAATTATAGTGCCACTACTAAGGTATTCTACGAGCAAGATGAACTGGACGTTTGTGTCCTGGTGGATGCTATGGAAGAAGATCTTATCGAAGGAAGATATGTGATCAATGTGTTCGATGGGTCCAATCAGGTTGCTACTGCCACAATGGAATTAAAGTAATTTCCCTTTTAAAAAAGTTTAAGCCGCTGCGATGTTATCGTGGCGGTTTTTTTATTTTTGCGCCATGGCTAAAAATGAAGATCAGTTTAAGAAGGTGATATCCCATGCCAAGGAGTATGGTTACATCTTTGGGTCCAGTGAAATCTATGACGGACTAAGCGCCGTTTATGACTATGCTCAAAACGGTGTTGAACTCAAAAATAATATCAGAGAGTACTGGTGGCGAAGTATGGTTTACATGCATCAGAATATCGTTGGAATCGATGCCGCGATCCTCATGCATCCCACTACCTGGAAAGCATCAGGTCACGTGGATGCTTTCAATGATCCGCTGATTGATAATAAGGATTCAAAGAAGCGTTATCGCGCCGATGTACTTATTGAGGATTATGCTGAAAAACTGAATATCAAAGCAAAGAAGGAGATCGAAAAAGCAAGGAAACGGTTCGGAGATTCCTTTGATGAAGAACAGTTTGTTTCCACCAACCCAAGGGTATTAAAGTACCACAGTCAGCAAAGAGAGGTTCTTGAGCGAATGGCCAGATCTTTGGAAACGGAGAATCTTACTGATGTCAAGGCTCTTATCGAAGAATTAGGCATCGCTGATCCGGAAACCGGTTCGAAGAACTGGACCGAAGTACGACAGTTCAATCTCATGTTTGGTACCAAACTGGGAGCTTCTGCGGAAAGTGCCACCGATTTATATTTACGTCCGGAAACGGCACAGGGGATCTTCGTGAATTTCTTAAACGTTCAGAAAACCGGAAGAATGAAAATTCCGTTCGGGATTGCCCAAACAGGTAAGGCGTTCAGAAATGAAATTGTCGCTCGCCAGTTTATTTTCCGCATGCGGGAATTCGAGCAAATGGAAATGCAATTCTTTGTTAGACCGGGAGAAGAAATGAAATGGTACGAATACTGGAAGGAAACACGATTAAAATGGCATTTATCCTTAGGATTGGGTGAAGAAAATTATCGTTTCCACGATCATGAGAAACTGGCTCATTATGCCAATGCCGCTACCGATATAGAGTTCAATTTTCCATTTGGCTTTAAGGAATTAGAAGGTATCCACTCCAGAACGGATTTCGATCTCAAGGCCCATGAAGAATACAGCGGTAAAAAATTACAGTTCTTTGATCCGGAAATGAACGAAAGTTATGTGCCATACGTGGTGGAAACTTCTATCGGACTGGACCGTATGTTCCTCGCAGTATTGAGTAATTCATTACAGGAAGAAGAATTGGAAGATGGGAGTACCCGAACCTTATTAAGATTGCCTAACATCCTCGCTCCGGTGAAAGCCGCCGTGCTGCCACTGGTAAAGAAAGACGGATTGCAGGAAATTGCACAGGAAATTGTGGATACTCTTAAATGGGATCACAATGTGATCTATGACGAAAAAGATGCGGTGGGAAGAAGATACCGAAGACAAGATGCGGCCGGAACCCCTTTCTGTATTACTGTAGATCATCAAACCAAAGAGGATAGTACAGTAACTATTAGGTTCCGGGATTCCATGGAACAAGAGCGAATTCCGATTTCTGAAATTTCAGAAAAAATCAAAAAAAGCCTTTCCTATAAAGAATGGCTGCAATAAAAAAAGGGGCTCAATCGAACCCCTTTTTTCCTATATAAAATTCTAATTTCTTTTCTGAATATCAATGATCTCAATTGGGGTGGCTTTTGCACAACGATTCATCATTCTTAAACCCCTGAAGGTGAACCAAACTTTTTCTCCGGAAGATTTGTAAGTCTCATCCAAATTGATCGGGTCCAGGTAGTATTGACTTTCACTATCTCCAACCTGAATAGCAAAAGCACAATCTTTGGCGTCTTTGCCAGCGACTATGGTTCCCATTTGAAAGCCTTTTTCCAACATGGCTTGCTTTTCTTTTTCCATTTCCTCTGTTTTAGCAGCCGATTCCTCAGCCATTGTTTTTTTGCTGTTACATGAAACTATCACGAGAACAAGCAATAATATTGAGGTTTTAATTAACTTCATAAGTGTCGATTTATGGTTACGGTCGAGAAAGTTACAATAAATGTGCCGTTTAACGATTAATTCCCTTGAGAAGAAATGCGAATTCAGTAATAATAAGGCTTATACTCTATTTGTCGACTAGATTAAAATATCGTAATGCTCTTGAAATCAGCCATATATTCTTATAAATTTATTAAGGAATTTAATGGTAAATCAAAGAATTGGTAGTATTTTTAATACCTCATTGAAATTTAACCAAAAAATTAGTTGAAATGAAATTAACTTACAAACTGCTTGCATTGGCTTTCCTGTTCACATTTGGAATGACCGCGCAAGAATCAATGGGTCCGGTTGATACAGGATATCTGCAAGGACCAACATCTGTTCCCAGTTTAGCTTCACAGCTACAAGATGGAACTTTCCAGATGGCTCAAGACGACTCCAAGAAAATGGGGCAGCCTCGATTAACTCATGGACAAAACATCGTGCCTGGTAAAGGATTACCGGCGGCAGGTGAGTATGATCCACTTGTTGAATTCCAGCAAAATGCAATTCTAACAAGAAACCAACCACCTTTATTGACGTTTGAAACGACGACCAGTACAGCGACTCCTTCGGATCCGACAGGTGCAGTTGGACCAAACCACTACGTAGCGGCTTGGAACACCTCTTTCAGAATTTTTGATAAGAGTGGTAATCCATTAACTCCAGCTGCTTCCTTGGCAACTCTTTTCCCTGGAAATGCTATTGGAGACCCTATCGTATTTTATGATGCTCAGGCAGATCGTTTTGTGATTACAGAGTTTGATAACTCGCCTAACGGATTTAACGTTGCGGTATGTCAGGGATCCGACCCTGTAAACGACGGATGGCATATCTATACAACTGGGTTTGCTACCGGACAATTCCCGGATTATACCAAATTCTCAGTATGGGCCGATACTTACATGGTTACTGCCAACATTGGTCAAACCAACCGTGTGTTCGCCATCGAAAGACTTGAAATGCTGGATGGTAATCCATCGCAATTTGTTGCCTTACCATTGCCAGGATTGGTTTCTCCAATTGGAGGATTCTACAGTCCCCAGGCATTCCATAACACAGATGGGAATTTAGCACCTGCCGGAACTCCGGCACCGGTGGTTTACATGCAGGATGATTCCTATTCAGGAGTTTCCGTAGATCACATTAAAGTATGGAGTGCTACTATCGACTGGGTAAACACTGCCAACTCTTCGATGTCGGCACCGCAACAATTGAATACTACACCTTATCTGTCTGTATTTGATGGAGGTAGTTTCAGTAACCTGGATCAGCCTTCAGGACCGGATATCGATGCTATTCAGGCGACTATCATGCAGGTGGCTCAGTATCGCCGTTTCGGAACACACAACTCTTGTGTATTCAACTTCGTAGTAGATACAGATCCAACTGCTGGTGAATTAGCTGGTATCCGTTGGTTTGAATTACGTCAAACTGCAGACGGACAGCCTTGGACTATCCACCAGGAAGGTACTTATACTTCTCCAGTTGCCGATAAGCATGCTTGGAATGGTAGTATGGTAATGAATTCAGCCGGTGATATTGCATTAGGTTATACCGGAATGATTTCCGCATCTCTACCAGTAGGATCTTACTATACAGGTCGTTTTGCCAGTGATCCACTGGGAGTAATGACGGTTGCAGAGGAATTAATCGGACAGAGTACTGCGAACAGTAACAACTTGCGTTATGCAGATTATAGTCAGCTAACGCTGGATCCGGTTGATGAAACTTTCTGGTATGTAAATGAGTATTTCAACTCCAATAGAAGAAACATTGTGGGTCAGTTCCAGTTAGCTGCACCACAACCGAATGATATTGGTGCATTGAGTATCGATGCTCCCGTAGATGGAATATTAACTGCAACAGAAGATATTACCATTACGATAAGAAACTTTGGTAGCAACGACATTACAAATCCAGAGGTACGCTATAGTATAGACATGGGTACTGAGGTGGTTGAGAACTTTAGTGGAACTATCGCTGCTGGAACTAATGCTCAGTATACATTCGCACAAACTGCGGATCTTTCGGCTCCAGGATCGTATTTGATCGAAGCAAGAACTAACCTTGGAGGTGATACTAATCCGGGTAATGATGAAGCTTCAAAAACTGTTACCAACGGTGTGGTTTACTGTCAGCCAACCGGTGATTGTGCCGGATTCAACGACGGTGTGACTATGCTTCAATTAGCAGATCAGGATATTGCTGTTGAGTGTGGTGCTAACGGATATGCTGATAACACGAATATCGTATTTAACTTTGACCTAAGTAATAATCCATTCGCTGGAGTTGTTCAAATGGGCTTCGCAGATTCTGCGTTTGCGATCTGGATCGACTTTAACGACGATGGTGTATTTGCTGCTGACGAGTTAATCGCAGATGAATTCGTTGCGCAAGCGGATACCGACTTCCCATTCACGGTGAACTTCCAAAATGTTTCTACGGTAACTACTGGAATGCACAGAATGAGAGTTCGTGGAGAGGATTTAGATCAGGATGGAGATTACCTAAATCCATGTGATGATCTTGAATTTGGACGTACCAATGACTATACAGCCAATATCACTGGCCTGTTAGGAATTGAAGATGTTGAACTGGCTAACTCCGATCTACAAATCGTGACCAAGCCGAACAACCAATTCGATATTTCTTTGGTAACTTCATTTGACAAAACAGCTTCTATCTGGGTGATCAATGCACTTGGACAAACTGTAAGCTTTAACAACATCGCAAAAGACGGAGACCGTTATAACTATAGTCTCGATATGTCTTATGCAGCAGCTGGTGTTTACATCGTTAAGATGGGTGATGCCCGAGGAAAGGCTTTTAAATCGGCTAAGATTGTTGTACAATAATATAATTCATTCGAATTATGACAAAGCGGGCTTCGGCCCGCTTTTTTATTAGAAATATGCCCGTAGCTGAATATTTCCTGTGTGAATGGTATTGGCATTTTCGCTCTTCCTTCCGAAGTAAGAAAAATTGGCATCCAGATATTTGGTGATCTTCTTTTGAAACAGCAAACTCCATGTAAAATTAGTGCCGGGTTGGAGTCCTTCGAGCATGGTATAAGCCACCGGGGAGAAGGAACTTCCTTCAAAGGCATTATCGATGTAATTGAACTCACCCGAAATCGAAATTTTCTGGGTATTGTTATAGGCAAAGGAGAACCCTACTCTTTGCTGGTCGAGTTTTTCCAGCGCTCCCAATTGATTCTCTTTGTTTAGAAATTCGTAAAAGACGTCGAAACGCGTTTGCCTATTTAACAAATACGAAAGTTTAGGATTGAATTGAGCGGTCTCTAAATTGAAATTTCTGTTCTCAAAGTTTTCCGAAAGACTCTCATTGGACCCGATGGATGATTTTAAATTGACCAACCAGACTTCTTTAAACTTATGATTGAAATTGAGTTGGTGACTTTCCAGTTTATTTTCCTGCAATCCTAATGTGATTAAATTACTTCCTGAACCTGAGATGTAAGTATAACTGGTCGTATATCTTTGCTTTCCCCGGTTGAAGAACAAGGCATTTCTAAAATTGAGGTTAAGGCCAAACTGGTCCTCACCACCATCTTTGAATGGATTGATATTGTCTATCTCATTCGACTTCGCCACTTTTCGATCGATTACAAACGATGTTTGGTTGTAAAATTTACTCAGCACTTTTTTGAACCCTTTGGCGTTGATCCACTGCTGTGGATTCAGGGTAAGCACCTGGCTAAATTTGTTGTTGCGAATTTTCACGAATACCTGGTTGGGCAATAATATTCGTACATATTCCGCTTCATCCTGAAACTGCGCCACTTCGAACTCATTCAACTCCTGAATTCCATTTTCATTGTAATCGATCCAGGTATACACTCCCTGCCCTTGATCTACCTGCACATAGGTAAATTCCTGTTGAGGTAATACTCCACTATTGGATTCGATCGCGGTATTTAATCGTACTCCTCCTTTCCATAAACTTTGTCCGTAAGTAATCCTCGCGTTCAGGGTTTGTTCATCCTCTTCCTCTCCATCGTCATCCTTTAAGACCCTGTAATTTGCAAATACAGCCAGTTGAGAGTTTTTGTTATTGAGGAGTCGCGATTTGAGAAAATAGTCGTGGGAAGTGTTCACCTTTTCCAACTGATTGGCCCTAACACTATCGTTGACCCGAAAGCGATATCCAACTTCACCAAATACTTTGGTACTGTCCCCAATTCCGGTAAATATCTCGTAAGCGGAAAATCGCTGACTAATGGGCGTTAGGCTGTCATTGGCAATCACATTTACCCGATTATCTTCGTGATAATACTTAGCGCCCACCCATGCCTTTTTGAGCTGATAAATTCCGGTGGTATGTGATCTGCTGAAATCGGATTTCAATACATCGCTTTCGCTATCAAGAATACTAGCCGAAGTATTAATATTTAATTTTCCAAGTTTGACTGCACCGTTAAGAACGTGGCGAACTCCCGAGAAGTTTTCAGAAAAATCCAGATTTTGAAATTCATATCGACCCCCTCCAATTTTCGGATGCGAAATTTCTGTTCCCGCGGTAACGAATCGTTGATCCCCTATAGGCATTTCCAAATTCCAGTCTCTGGTAAATTCGATATTATACAGTCGCTCAATGGTTCGAAAATCTTCGTGAAGAAAATCGATAGAACCCAACGCATCTATTTTCAAAGTATCCTGTGAAGTAAATACATTTTGCCTTCCCGCAAAGCGCCCCGCAAATCCTTCATTATTATCGTCATCTAGATTGGAAAATGCGTTCAGGTCGTTGATACTACCAGTGAGTTCAAAATCCAAGCTTGTTTTATCAGAAGGATTATAGGAACCATACACTCCTCCCAGCTGAAGTTTTTCAGGAGCATTCAAGCGAATTACAGGTTCGTAATTACCTTGTGGCACTCCGTTTACGGGTGGCACGAACTCGAAAATCCTATTGATGGCACTGTCTGCGCTAATGATATAATTTCCAATATTATCTCCTACCAGTGAAAACCGAACATTGAATAATTCGTCTTCGGGATCATTGGAGAACACAAAAATTTCAGTGCCTTCGAAATCTTCTTTTTTGTACAAAATCTTGTTATCCGAAAAAGTATCTGGTATGGCCGAAGGGGCATTCATCAAATTCATATCGTCCCCTGCAGCTGAGAGTATCTGCACTTGTTCTTCTGTAAGGGTTTGTTGCAACGGCTGATTTTTAGCATCGTTTTCTGAATACACATAGGCTCCAATCTGAAGTTTGTCATTGCTGTAGTCTCCACCCCCATAGCCAATGAATCGGGTATAGTTACGGTCGGTGAACTGGTATTCGACGGTGATCCGCATATTGGCGGTTATGGGATAGGTTGGGTTGAACTTGATTTCCCCTGCGTTATAATCGATTACGTAGTCTTCATTTTCTCCTCTTTTCAGCAGTAATCCATTGACGTAAACCCTTTCACTTCCCGACACAATAAGGATAAACAATTCGCCATTGGGCCCGATAAGTTTATAAGGCCCCTGGTTGCCCTCCTGTCCCACAAATTGACTGCGTTGGAAAACACCTCGCACGAGGGCTCCTGAAGCAAAAGCGGTGGTTTTTGAACCGTCTTCATGATTGAAAGTGCCCCCCAGTGCAATTCCCTGTACCTTTTTAGTAAAACGACCAAAATAACTGCGTGTATTCATAAGGTCCACATCTCCGGCCCGAATTTTCCAGTTGTCACTGAATAGTTCAATAAAGATCTCATCAAATTCCTCAAGGCTCTGTGAGTACCCCCCTTCCTGAGTTGGGATATTCGCATCCTGGATGGAGGCGCGAATGGAAATCTTATCGCTTAATTTCCCTGTGATTTGTAGATCCAGTTCGCTATTCACCACGGCATTTTGATTGTTTCCAATGGTTATCCCACGGGTAATGCTTCCGTTGGTATTTAGACCTTCAAAGGGAGAGGTTCGGTTTCCAAGATTACTTTTTTCGAGGGCATAAAGCTTTTCGAGTCCGCCGCTGTTTTGAACAATGATCTTTGGATCCAGTTGAAAGTATTCCCGTGTGAGATAATCAGGGAATCTGAGGTACTTAATTACAACAGAGTCCTTTGAGGCCTTTAAACTTTCAGAAAAATAAAGGGTACTACGGGCGAAGTCTATTCGATATAAGGAGGAGTCGATTACATTCTTCCCCGCATCCATGATTTTGAAACGCGACGGATTGGTACTTACCGAGTCAAATCGGACGCTATCTTTGATCGCAATTTTCCGACTTTGAATTCCTGAAATTGTATCCTGCCCATAGCCCGTAAACGCTACAAGAAGCAATAAAACATAGAGGTACAATTTCATTAATACTACAACTTATCAAGGCGATTTTTATTTTGTTGACTTTTTTATGAAAACCTTTTGATTCTCGCCTTCTGTAAATATACATTGTTATTTATTTTAGCATTTCATCTCAAAACCGATATCGATGCAAATAATCTCCTATAATGTGAATGGTATACGAGCCGCCATGCGAAAAGGTTTTACCGATTGGCTCAAGAGCGCGAATCCGGATGTAGTATGCCTTCAGGAAACCAAAGCCATGGAGGAACAGGTGGAGATCGACGAGATCGTTTCGGCAGGTTATCCCTATCATTATTGGTACAGCGCACAAAAGAAGGGGTACAGTGGTGTGGCTATTTTCACCAAAAAAGAACCCAATCATATAGAGTACGGAACCGGAATTGATTATATGGATTCGGAGGGGCGGAACCTGCGTGTAGATTTTGACGAGGTGTCTGTGATGAGTTTATACTTGCCCAGTGGGACTAATATTGCTCGTTTGGAACACAAACTGCAGTACATGGCCGATTTCCAAAAGTACGTAGATACGCTCAGGAAGGAGTACCCGAACCTGGTAATTTGCGGTGATTATAACATCTGTCATGAAGCCATCGATATTCATGACCCGGTTCGTAACAAAAATGTATCCGGTTTCTTACCGGTGGAGCGTGAATGGATCGGAAAATTTATCGATAGCGGATTTATAGATTCTTTCCGCCATTTGAATAAGGAACCTCATAATTATACCTGGTGGAGTTATCGCGCGAATGCCAGGGCCAACAATAAAGGTTGGAGGATCGATTATAATATGGTTTCGGAACCCTTACAAGAAAATATTAAGCGAGCCGTTATATTACCGGAAGCCCATCATAGCGACCATTGTCCGCATTTGGTGGAACTAGAATTTTAAACCCAGCCAAATCTTAGTATCATGATCAAATTGTTTATCTACGGAATAGCGACTACATTTTTATTGAGTTCATGCGTCTCTTCAAAACTGTACGAGGATTTGAAGGCAGAACGGGATGCTTTAAAGATGGAGAATGAAAACCTATTAAACGAGCTGGACGGTTCGGCTACGGGAGGGGAGCAGTATAAAGTGGAGAATTTGCAGAAAGAGATCGACAAACTTACTGCGGAAAAGACCCAACTGGCGATGGAACTCGATGCCAGTAAGAGCAAATATGATCGTTTAAAAGATTCTTATGATGCCCTGGAAGCAAACAGTTCAACCTCTCTAACCGAAAATTTGGAACGCAACCGGAAATTATTGGAAGAACTGGAAGCCAAGGAAAAAGAATTGCTGGCGGAGGAGGCCCGACTTTCCTATATCCAAAAGCAACTATTGGATCGCTCAAATCGGGTGGAAGAACTAGAGGCAATAATTGCGGCCAAAGACCAGAAAATGAGAGCGCTGAAAGATGCTATCTCTGCTGCTCTTACCAATTTTGAGGGGAATGGCCTCACCGTTGAACAAAGGGATGGAAAAGTGTATGTGTCCATGGAAAACAAACTTCTTTTCGATAGTGGAAGCTGGGCAGTAAATTCCCGCGGACAAGAAGCTGTGGTAGCTCTGGGTCAGGTTTTAGCTGAAAACACAGAAATTGCAGTGTTAATAGAAGGCCATACAGATAATGTTCCTTACGGAGGTAGTGGTAATATAAAAGACAACTGGGACTTATCCACCAAACGTGCAACGGCTATTGTCAATATCCTGATTCAGAATCCGCGCATCCCTAAAAGCAATCTCACTGCGGCCGGGAGAGGAGAATATGCCCCCCTGGTGTCCAATTCAACCACCGAGGGAAAAGCAAAGAATCGAAGAATAGAGGTGATTCTCACTCCGAAGTTGGATGAAATAAGCAAATTGTTGAACGAAATGTAAAAAGACCAAGACTTCAAAAAACTATGAAATACACCAACCTCCCGAATACCTCTTTACAAGTGAGTAAGATCTGCCTGGGTACTATGACCTATGGCAGGCAAAATTCAGAAGCGGAAGCCCACGAACAATTGAGTTATGCTTTGGATAATGGGGTGAATTTTATCGATACGGCGGAAATGTACGCTGTGCCATTCACGATGAAAACCCAGGGTCTTACAGAGCAATATATAGGGACCTGGCTAGAGAAAACAGGTAAACGGGATGAGGTGGTTTTGGCGTCTAAGATCACAGGTCCCGGCAGGGGTATTTTTAAAGATATTAGGAAGCACCTTGATTTTAGTCAGGAATCGTTAGATGACGCTTTGCATAAAAGTCTGAAACGCCTCAAAACGGACTACCTTGATCTCTACCAACTTCATTGGCCAGAACGAGCCGTTAATGTTTTTGGTGTTCGGGATTACAAACATGCGCCCAATGCAGAATGGGAAGATAACATTGCCGAAATTCTCGATCGACTGGAAGGATATGTAAAACAAGGAAAGATTCGATATATCGGATTAAGCAATGAAACTCCTTTTGGTGTGATGCGTTATATGGAAGAACATCGTAAAGGCAAAATGAAAATGGTATCGGTTCAGAATGCTTACAGCATGTTGCAGCGTCGCGATGAAGTGGGACTTACCGAAGTGTTGCAAATGGAAAATGTGGGCTACCTGGCGTATTCTCCTTTGGCATTTGGGGTGTTATCCGGCAAGTACCTGGATGGCAAAAAACCAGAAGGCGCCCGTGTCACATTGTTTCCGAATTATTCACGTTATAGCAGTGAAAGTTCATTACGGGCTACGGCGGCGTATGCCAATATTGCCAAAAATTATGGGTTGACTCTAACGCAATTGGCGTTAGCTTTCGTAAATCAGCGACCTTTTGTCACTTCCAACATCATAGGCGCGACCACGATCGAGCAATTGTCGGAGAATATCAAAAGTGTTGACATTGAACTTTCAGAAGAAATTTTAAGGGATATTGAGAAAGTACATGTGGCGATGCCGAATCCGGCTCCTTAGCCAAAAAGGTGTTTTACCACATCCTGAACCTTTCCAACTTTAATGACTTCAATACCGAAGTCCTCTTTGGAAAGTTTGCAGTATTTTGAGATTACGATGCTTTGGAAACCCAGTTTTTCCGCTTCTGAAATTCTCTGTTCTATTTTTGTCACAGGGCGAACTTCACCGGCAAGGCCAATTTCCGCAGCCAGGCATAATCCTTTATCCACCGGAATATCAACATTGGAAGATAGAACAGCAGCAATCACCGCCAGGTCGATAGCAGGATCGTCCACAGAAATACCTCCCGTGATATTCAAGAATACGTCTTTTGCGGCCAGTTTAAATCCGGCACGTTTTTCGAGCACTGCCAGGATCATGTTTAGTCTTTTTGCGTTGTAGCCTGTGGCAGAGCGCTGTGGTGTACCATATACCGCTGAACTTACCAACGCCTGAATTTCTATCATAAGTGGGCGAATTCCTTCCAGCGTAGCCGCAATAGCAGTGCCGCTAAGACGTTCTTCATTCTTAGAAAGCAATACTTCGGAGGGATTCATCACTTCTCTTAGACCGTTGCCTTGCATTTCATAGATGCCCAGTTCGTTGGTGCTGCCGAATCTGTTTTTGTGGGCACGCAAAATCCGGTATACATGGTTCCGATCTCCTTCAAATTGTAATACCGTGTCTACCATATGTTCCAGGATCTTTGGCCCTGCGATATTTCCGTCTTTGGTAATATGTCCTATAAGGATGACCGGGGTTGCGGTTTCCTTGGCGAATTTGATCAGTTCCGTGGCACATTCCCTGATTTGAGAAATACTTCCGGCACTACTCTCAATATAATCTGTGTGAAGTGTTTGAATGGAATCAATTACTACGATATCCGGATCGATCTCCTGGATGTTTCGAAAGATATTTTGGGTCTTTGTTTCTGTGAGGATAAAACATCGATCCGAGTCTGGACGAATCCTTTCGGCCCTCATTTTGATCTGTTGCGCACTTTCCTCACCAGAAACATACAGTGTTTTGTAGGGTAAACTCAAGGCGACCTGTAGCATCAGGGTACTTTTTCCAATACCCGGTTCACCCCCCAGTAAAGTGAGAGATCCGGGGACTAATCCGCCTCCCAGAACCCTATTTAGCTCCAAATTCTTTGTATCAAGTCGTACTTCTTTCTCCTGGGTTATTTCTGAAATTTTTAGAGGTTTAGAAGCACGATGAGAAGAGGTGGGTCCCGACTTCCACGTCGATTTTTCTGCTTTTTGTATGATTTCTTCAGCAATCGTGTTCCATTCCTTACAAGAGGTACACTGGCCCTGCCATTTGGAATACTGAGCGCCGCAATTCTGACAAAAAAAGGTGGTTTTTACTTTGGCCATTGTCTTTCAGCTAAAATAGATATATTTACTATCGTGGTAAAAAAAATTGTCCCGATCTTTTTTTATTTCTGCGCCGCCATTGTCTCGGCACAATCCCAATTCGCATATCACGAAGTATTTAGTAAAAGGGAAGGTCTGGAGTTGGATAATATTCAAGCCATGGCCTTCGACAGTGATGGCTTCCTCTGGCTGGGAGGTACTAATCTCGACAATCGCAAGATCATATTCAGTGAGAAAAAGATAGCGCTACAGCGATTCAACGGTAAAAGCTTTCATTCCATCACCTTGCCGGAAGAGGCCGGGGATGCGATAAGTGTGGATGATATCTACAAGCGAAGTGATGGTAAGTTTTATGTTTCAGGAAAGAACGATTCACGGTTTATGTTCGAATTCGATCCATTTACGGCAGAATTCAGAAAAATAGATCTTCCCAATTCAGACGCTACCCATTTCTCCGCATCTCGGATTTTTAGGTACGAGGATACCGATTTTATCCTCTTGCAGAACGATCGAACGATTAGTTTATATCAAATAGAGAAAAACTCTTCGTTCAAACGGATCTTTAGTTTCACATCGAGTGAGAATAAGTTCCTCCTGGATCAATCCACGGTATTTATTCCCTTTGAAGATTACTGTATAATTGGGGATGATAATTTCCCCATAACCATATTGGATTGGTATGGGAACGTCCTAAAAAAGTTCCATGAAGAAACGTTCAAACGGAATCGTGATATAGAATTGAGAAAAGTTTGGATTGATAAGTATTTCGTTCATAATAATTCGTTGTATTGCTATATGGACGATAATCCTGAACTCTACTATTTCAATACTACGGTTATGGATTTTGAATCAAGTCCTGTTGAGGATATGGCGGTAAATACTGATATATTTCAAACTGCGAACGACTCTATGGGGAATCATATAATTTGCACCATTGATGACGGATTTATCAAGTTGGGTAATCATTCGGAAAGTGGAATCGACTTTCGTTCGCGTCTGTCCGGTTTTGATGAAGTGGAAGCCTTTCAGGTTCAATCCAGAGATTTTAGGAAGGACATTTGGATTGGAACCAGTGGAGGAGAATTGCACTATGTTAGATTTCCTTCCAACTTGATCAAGACCTATTTTCCCAATGAGGCCATGAGATTTCTCACCCAGCTGGATAGTGTTAATTATTTGGCAGCCACAGATCATAACGGTTGGTTTACGTTCAACCGTCACACCAATGAATCTCAACTTGTCTCACTAAAGGAAGGTAGTAAAGAGTTCTCTCCGCTGTACAGTTTTAATCTTGTGCAAAGGGGAGATACTATTTACAGTCATACAGGAGGGGATATCATCGAAGTTAATTTGACGGAACGTAAAGTCAAGTCCTATAAGCATTATCCGGCATTGTGTTTAAAGGAAGCATCGGATTCGACTTTGATTTACGGAACGAATGGGTACTACTTGATGGAATTCAATACCCGCACCAAAGTAAATCGTCCATTGATAAATACAGATACCCTGGCGGTTTATGATGTGGAGATCGATCAAAATGCGGGATTGGTGATTGGTGCAACAGATAAAGGCATGCTTCGTTATGATTTGAAATCCGAAGAAGCTCGAATGTACACTGTGTCGGATGGTTTGGAAGATCAATTTATGCTTATGGCGGATTATCAGGAGGATCATGGATACCTTTTGGGCACCCGCTCCGGATTGATATATACCTATGATCCAAAGAGCGATACCCTTACCAAAGTTTATGAGGATGATTTAAAGGCTGGAATTGCCACTATATTATTCGAGGACTCCACATGGTGGATCAATACGTTCAATGGTGTGGTTGCGTTTAATCCCGATGACCAAACAAAATATCGATTTTCCGATAACGACGGTCTAAGCAACAATGAAGCAAACCGACATAGTGCCTTGAAAACAGAGGACGGGCTATGGGTTGGGACCATAAATGGTCTTAATTTTTTCAGGCCGGAAGAGTTGAAACCTACTTCTTTGCAATCAGATTTAGTGTTGCTGAGAGTTAAAAGGTTTAATTCCAATGAAGGGAGGGTGGTTGAAAATATGAACCGACAAGTCATAGAGCAATCCAAAGAGATTATCCTTCCCGCCGAATATAAAGAACTGGAAATAGATTTTGCCCTTACTGCAAATATGGAAGGTCGTGAAAACTCCTTTAGCTATCGGATGGATGATTCAGAATGGATTGATCTAAAGGATGAACAATCCATACGATTTCCAATTTTATCTGCCGGGAAATATGAGCTCGAAATAGAAGCGCGGGACTTTTCCGGGAACAGGATTGGACAACCTTTGCTATTCAATATCAACTCAAAAGAATTCTTTTACAACACCTGGTGGTTTTACACCTTGACTTTCCTTTTACTGAGTTCCATGCTTTTTTATTTCTATATGCAAGCCCTCGAGAAAAGGAAAATGCAGGAGCAGTTTACCGAAGATTTACTGAATTCTCGTGAAAAGGAACGTACGCGAATCGCAAAAGATCTTCATGATAGTGTGGGTCAGCAGCTTACTCTTATCAAAAAGAAAGCCCAACAGCAGGACGTCAATGATATTTCAGAATTAACCCATAAAACATTGGAAGAGGTCCGAGGAATTTCCAGGGGGCTATATCCTTCGGTGTTAAATCAATTAGGACTTTCAGAAAGTATAGAACAGCTATTGCTGGAGCTTGATGAACAAACGGATATATTCTTTACTTCGGAAATTGATAATATCGACGGCTATTTAAAAGATAATGCCGCTCTTAACTTCTATAGATTTGTGCAGGAGTGTATGTCGAATGTCCTGAAGCATTCAGAAGCTACTTCGGTTTCGGTGAATATAAAGAAGATAAAAAATAACCTCATCACCGAAATCAAAGATAACGGTAAAGGTTTCCATGTGGATGAAGCAGCCAGGAATCGAAGCCTGGGTCTTACCACTTTATCGGAACGTATTCGTATTTTAGGAGGACAAATGGATATTCAAAGTAAATTGGGTAAAGGGACTACTATAAACGCACAAATTCCGGTATCATGAACTCCGATAATATAACCATAGTTGTTGCGGACGATCATCCCATGTTATTGAAAGGATTGGTTGGGGAGTTAACCACCCATAATTATAATGTCCTGGCGACGGCAGAGAATGGTGCACAGGCACTTGAAATGGTAATTAAGCATCAACCTTTAGTCGCCCTTCTTGATATTGAAATGCCACTTTTGTCAGGTTTTGAGGTGATTAACAAATGCCTTGAAAAGTCCATACCTACAAAGTTTGTGATTCTTACCTCCCACAAGGAAAAGGCCTACGTTCTTAAGGCTAAGAAATTGAATATTTCGGGGTACCTGCTTAAGGATGAGCCTTTTTCAGAAATAGAAAACTGTATACGCAAAGTCTTGTCCGGAGAAAATTATTTTAGTTCGGCTTTCGACGAAGTGTTTGAAACCAAAGTTTCACCTCAACTGCAAAAAATTAAGTTTCTATCTCCTTCGGAAAGGACTATTGTTCGTCTTATCGCCCAGGGGAAAACTTCGAAGGAAATTGGGGAATCACTCAGCATATCACATCGTACCGTAGAAAAGCACAGGGCGAACATTATCGATAAGCTGGATCTCCCACCCAGCATGGATGCACTTACCGCCTGGACACTCGAGAACAAAGAAATTATCCTTTCACTTTAAGCACTACGTAGGCCTACGTAATATTCGACGTTGCGTACGTATTTTCTCGCATTGCAATTAAAAGTAGATTTACTTCAACCAATTATGTATAGGTATGAAAAAAACTACTTGGCTTCTATTTTACCTATTAATCCCCTACTTATCGA
This sequence comes from Flavobacteriaceae bacterium, assembly GCA_009827225.1. Lineage (GTDB taxonomy): Bacteria > Bacteroidota > Bacteroidia > Flavobacteriales > Flavobacteriaceae > Aureisphaera. Next base: position 113,283 of record WUAI01000004.1, read on the forward strand.
GTGCTAATGCAATCAATCCCGAATGCACGAATGCCAGGAACGATCTTGTCTGCCCGGTTGCGGCTACCATTGTCGATAGTCCCATAAATGCTGCTAATGTTTCTTCAGTCATGACGCAGATCACGGGCGGAACCGTAGGTTCTACTTATGTTTATACCTATACCGATAGTTCAAGTGGAACGGTCACCGGTTCGGGAGCAGTGTCTGGTTCTGGAGTTACATCGTTTAGTGCAGATCTTTCTTCTTTAGCCGAGGGTACGATCACACTGGATGTTACAGTCACAGAGCCTTCTTCAAGTACTTGCATGGATAGTACGACGGCGACAAAGGATACCCTTCCGCCAACTGCGATTTGCCAGGACATCACCGTTATGCTAGACTTAGCCGGTAGTGCTTCCATCATTGCAGACGACGTGGACAACGGCTCCATCGATGCTGCTTCGAGTAGTATAGATATCGGTACTTTCGATTGCTCAGATTTAGGTCCGAATACCGTGACGCTCACTGTATTTGATGCTGCCGGAAACTCGGATAGCTGCACTGCTACCGTAACCATCGAAGAAAGCGAAGAGCCTATTCAGGCCAATTGCGAAGACATAGATGTATTTTTGGACGCCACGGGCTCAGCAACCATTATTGCAGAAGATCTCAATAGTTCTGCCTCTCCTTCAACAGGGAACACCTCATGTAGTGCACTAACCTATATGGCGAATAATTTAACGTTCGACTGTGACGATGTATTCAACCCACCACAAGTTTACGATCTTATTCTTTCCGGGGTAATTGGGGACACTGCGACAACCGGACGACCACGAGCCATAGAATTATACGTATTAAACGATGTTTCACCCACCGAACTTGCGCGGTATTCATTAGGATCGGCCAATCCTGCGGAAGGTGTCGTGACTCCTGAATTTACATTTCCAAGTCAGGGATTTGTAAAAGGCGATTTCATCTCTTTAACAAACAATGCCGCCACTTTTACCACCTTCTTTGGCACTGCACCGAACTTTGTGGATGGTGTTGCTCCCAATATCGATGGTAACGATGTGGTCACTTTGTTTTATGACGGAATAGCCATAGATACATTTGGGGACATCAACGCAGTTGAAATTGAACCTGGTGTTGAACTGGGTCGGTTAGACAGTTGGGCCTATACCAACGGTTGGGCGTACCGAATTAATAATACAGTAGCCGATCCCGTCTTCAATTTTGATGACGGAAATTGGGTATATAGTAGTCCGGGAGCCTTGCAAAATGCTACGACGAACCCACCATTACCACCACCGCCCAATCCTCCGATTACCGGAACGGGTTTCCCTTTCAACACTTTCGATTTTATTGAGTTTGGCCAACCCACCACCTTATCGCGAACACTTACTGTTGAAAATTCCCTGGGATCCACCGACACATGTATTTCTAATATCACCGTGAGAGATACCATTTCGCCCGCCTTTAATGTAGTTCCAACACTTACCAAATCATTGGATGCTAACGGATTGGTCCAGATTACAGAAACGGAATTATACACCGCCCCTGCAGTAGATGCTTGTGGAATACTGAGGTATAGAGTGACTCCAAGTGCTTTCCCTTGTGACAGTGTGGGGGTACGAACGGTTTCACTTACCGCTATAGATATTTATGGGAACTCCCGCACCAGATCCAGTACCGTTACCATAGTTGATGATACAAATCCCGTAGCAAGCTGTGGGAACATAACTGTAACCCTGGATGCGACCGGATCGGCTACCATCGATGCCATAGAGGTCATCGGAAATAGTAGTGACAATTGCGGAATTGTCGACCAAAGTATTGACATTTCTACCTTCGATTGCAGTAATCTGGGACCGAATAATGTTCAACTTACGGTAGAAGATGCTGGAGGGCTCACCGATACTTGTACGGCCATTGTAACCGTGGTTGATCAAACGCCACCCACTGTAATTTGCCAGGATGTCTCTATTCCATTGGATGCCTCAGGGAATGCTACATTGGCAACGATCGATGTGGACAATGGAAGTACAGATAATTGTACGATCGCTTCCTATAATGTAAACCAAACGGCTTTTACGTGTGCCAATCTCGGTGAAAATACAGTGACATTGACCGTTACAGACAGCAGTGGAAATACTGCCACCTGCGATGCTATTGTTACGGTTGTGGATACCGTTCCACCTGTAGCAGTTGCTATGGACATTACCGTCGAATTGGACGCAACAGGAAATGCCGTAATTAATGGCGGTGATTTGGACAACGGTTCTTCGGACAATTGTGCACTCGGAACTTTTTCAGTTAGCCCGGACTCCTTTACATGCGCAGATACTTCAGCGCCGGTTTCGGTTACTTTTACTGCTACTGATGCCTCCGGAAATTCAGCATCCACAAGTGCCCTGGTAACAGTGATTGATACTGTAGATCCAACAGCGATTTGCCAAAATATTACGATACCACTTGACAGTTCAGGAAATGCTACGATTACTCCTTCAGATGTGGACGGCGGAAGTTCAGTCTCTTGTGGTAATGCCACGGTAAGCATTGATGTAAATTCATTCGATTGTTCTGATCTTGGTCCTAATAATGTAGAGCTTAGTGTGACCAATTCAAACAACGTAACAACAACCTGCACGGCGGTGGTTACTATTGTCGATGAAACTCCTCCAACGGCGGTTTGCCAGGACATTACGGTGGTGTTGGATAATGCGGGGAATAACACCATTACAGCAGCTGATATAGATGCAGGAAGTATGGACGCTTGTGGCATAGCAAATACCAGTATCGATATTAGTTCATTTGATTGTTCGAACATAGGGCTTAACAATGTGGTCTTAACGGTCACCGATACTCAAGGAAATTCGGCGAGCTGCACTGCGGTGGTTACCGTGATTGACGATGTTCCTCCACTGGCCGCATGTCAGAATATCACGATTAGCCTCGATGCAAACGGAAATGCAAGTATTACAGCAGATGATGTAGAAAACGGAAGTTTTGACCTCTGCGGAATTGCCAATCAATCGATTGACATCACCAGCTTTGACTGTTCCAATTTGGGAGCCAATAATGTAGTACTTACGGTAACAGATACCAGTGGAAATACGGATAGTTGTACTGCAATTGTTACTGTTGAAGATAATACTGCTCCAACGGCGATTTGCCAAAACATAACTGTTCCGTTGGATGCCTCAGGAAATGTTTTCATCACTGCAGCCGATATCGATGGCGGAAGTACTGATGCCTGCGGAATAGGATCTATCTCAATTGGGAACGGACTTTTCAACTGTAGTAATGTTGGATCCAACAGTGTCCAGTTAACTGTTACTGATACTTCTGGAAATAGCTCCTTTTGCACAGCAAATGTTACCGTAGAAGATGTGACACCACCAGATGTGCTTTGTCAAAATCTTACCCTGGAATTGGATCTCTCAGGTACTGTATTTATTACCGTCAGCGATATAGATGCAGGAACCACTGATGCCTGCGGAATATCGTCCATATTCATTGATACAAATTCTTTTGATTGTTCTAACCTGGGGTTGAACAATGTAACCCTCACAGCCATCGATCTCTACGGAAACCAGGCGAGTTGTGTGGCTGAGGTAAATATTATTGATACCGAAGATCCTATTATTAATTGTCCTTCTAGTCAAACCGAGGAGATACAGGAAGGAACCCAATTTACGGTGCCCGACTATTTCGCCTTTGGTCTCGCAAATGCCGTGGACAATTGTACTGATCCCATTACCATTGTGTCTCAAAACCCTGCTCCCGGCACTTTATTGGATCAAGGGGTATATAGCGTATCTCTTACTGCAGAAGACGACAGTGGAAATAGTGAAAGCTGCAACTTTGATCTCGAAGTAGTAACCCTGTTGGGGATTTCTAATATTTCGGAAATCAATTTGGAAGTAGTTCCGAACCCGGTAGCCGATGAGGTTCGGATTTTGACCAGTAATACGACCTCCATTAAATCGATTTCGATCTTCGAACTGAATGGAAAATTGGTCTTACAGAAACTGGGGCAGTCGTTCGAAGAAGAAATAAAACTTAAGGTTTCTCAATTACCATCGGCTCCTTATTTAATGGTAGTAGACACACCTTTTGGAAAACGAACATTTCAGCTTATAAAAAAATAGAAATGATGAAAGCATTAATACCAGCATTATTCCTTCTAATATCATGGAGTTCCGTGAGCCAGGAAGTACAAAGATCTACTCTAAGTGCTGCCGGAAGTTCTGTAGAAGTAGAAAGCAACGGAGAAACTTTATTGGTTCAACAATCTGTGGGACAACAAAGTGTGATCGGAACTTATATAGCCCCCGGAGTTGAAGCCAGGCAAGGGTTTATACAACCACCTATTTCAGTAAAAGGAATTAGCGTTGAAGAAACAGACATCCAAGCAGTAGTGTATCCCAATCCTTTTGAGAGTTCGATCCAGGTAAAATTTGGGGAAGTACTCAAGGGAGAACTGTCAATACAGGTTTATGACCTATTGGGAAGAACAGTCTATGAAGCAGCGGAAAAAGCAGCACCAGAAATAACTATAGGATTGGAACATCTCTCCCAGGCAGAGTATGTGCTTCTTATTACTTCCGAAAACAAACAATTTAAAGCAACTCTTTTGAAAAACTAATCATGAAACTAAAACTACTTACACTCTTATTGTTCATTTCGGGATGTACCCTTGCACAGCAAATCTTTGTGGAAGTGGGCCGAAACACTTCTTCTTTTGAATTTAAAAATAACCAAGGGGAAGAACTGGATAATTTACAATCCAAGTCGCAGGCATATATAGGCGGAGGATTTAAACATCAACTTTTCACCGAAAAACTCAATCTTACCACGGGTCTTTTCTACAATAGTTATGGCGCCATAGGAAGTGATGAGAGCGTCAATAATTTCTTTGAATGGGATATTGATTATCTCGGGCTACAGGCGGGATTGGAATATTCCTTGTTTGGTAACGAGTTCTACGAGTTTTATATCATGGGTACGGTGGCAGCTGAATGGATGGTTGAAGGCGTTCAAACAATCAATAATACAGTTTTGAATGTGAAAGACGTAGAAGAATTCGACGACATCGCCATGTTCTTCAGGAGTGGGGGCGGACTGCGATTTACCATTTCTGAAAAAGCAAAGGCTTATGCGCAATACCTATACGGGTCAGGGTTGGCGCTGGACGATAACAACAATTCCAGCACTACCGAATTACGTATCAATGTACACTCGATCGGTATAGGAATATTAATAGAAATTCCTTCGAAAAAAGAAGAGGAAGTGCTCCCAGAAAATGATACTAACGAAACTGAAAATAAGTAAGTCATGAAGAGAATCATACTTTTATTCATAGTGTTAATGGTCTCAACCATTGGCTGGGCCCAAACCGATGGCCTTTCATATCAGGCCGTGATCATAGATCCGAATGCCCAGGAATTACCTGGGGCCAATGCGGCAGGAACCATCCTGCCAAATGCTGAAGTGAGTCTGCGATTTACAATCCTTCGGGACAATGGTACCGTTGAGTATAGGGAAATACAAGATACCACAACCGATGCTTACGGGATGGTAAATGTTATCATAGGCCAGGGAGAATCGACATCAGGGAATAGTTTTACAGATATTTTTTGGGACGGAAACCGAAAGGACCTGCAAGTGGATATCAGAGTCAGAGGGAATTTCGTTTCGCTCAGTGAGCAAGCCTTGACCTTTATTCCGTATGCTCTTCACCGGGATATCATAGCAACAGGTACCATGAATGTGGATGGAATAGTTTCCTTCGGAAATAATCTTATCGTGGATGGTACCACCGATTTGAATAGTCGTCTTTCTATAAATAACGAAAGTCCTACAATACTGAGTGGAACGCTCTCCGTTGATGGTGTGACCGACCTCAATAGCAGATTGGATGTGCTGAATGAGAGCCCTACTAATCTTTCAGGTACTCTCAATGTTGAGAGCATAACAAACCTGAATAGCACCTTAGAAGTAGATGGACAGACCAATTTGAACGATAAATTGGATGTGGATGGAGATACTCAATTGAACAGTAACCTGGCGGTAGATGGTATCACCACACTTAAGGATGATCTAACTGTAGAAAATGAAGCTGCCACACTTTTAACAGGAACATTGACCGTTAACGGAGAGACGAATCTGGAAAGTGATGTGTTTATCAATAATAACAGCAACTTGAATCTTAATGGAAATCTAAATGTTGGAGGAGAAACAATATTCGAAGATGATCTAACCGTGAATGGGGACACCAACTTAAACAGTTCCTTAAGCGTGAATAATAATAGTCCGTCTTTACTAAGTGGTCGATTGGACGTAATGGGCGAAACGTTGTTAGGGAATAGTCTCCAGGTAAATGGTATTACCAATCTTGAAAACAGATTCTTCGTCAATAATGCGAGTCCGTCGCAACTTTCAGGAAGTTTGACAGTGGCTTTGCAAACCAATTTGAACAGCAGTTTGTCCGTAAATAATGGAAGCCCCACCTTTTTATCCGGTCCGCTGGAAGTGGATGGCCCAATCGGGCTTAATAATAACCTTACGGTAAATGGCGTGACCAACTTAAATGGTGCACTCTTCGTTAATAACAACAGTCCAACTAACTTGAGTGGTATTCTGGATGTAGTGGGCAACACAGGTATAAACGGAATTCTTATTGTGGACGGTGCTACTACTCTGAACGAATCACTAACGGTTGCCAATGCGGGAAGTACTTTACTTACCGGAACGCTTTCTGTAGATGGCACTACGGTTTTGAACAATTCTTTGGATGTTACCAATGCCAGTCCGACTAGCTTAACAGGTACCCTAGTAGTTGACGACATCACCACCTTGAATAATGATCTCACAGTGACCAATGGAGCTTCGACTCAATTAAGTGGAACATTGAATGTTGATGGTGAAACCACCCTGAACAATAATCTGGAAGTGACGAACGGAAGTCCGACGCTATTAACCGGTATACTGAATGTGGACGGAGAAACCAACTTGAACGATCAGTTACAGGTGTTAAATGCGAGTCCTACTAGCCTAACTGGAAATTTGGACGTGGACGGTGAGACCACGTTGCAAAATACCACTACGGTTAATGGCGCTACTACCATCAACAATGATTTAAGTGTTACTGGAAACACATTCCTCGGTAGCCTTCAGACCGAAACTATCAATGTAGAAAGCGATAACAGTACTTTTGTCGCTAGTTTTGTGAATACCAACAGCGGTGATGGAGATGGAATTTCTATCAAACTAGGCAAGCTGCATGGTGGTTGGGACGGTAGCGATTATCTGTCCTTGCCAAACCCTTATTTAGATTCCGGGTCTTCTTATACAGCTACGATAAATCTTGTTAAGACATTGTTTCAAACCGGTGGACAGGTAACACCAAATGAACTTATCAATATTGCACCTACGGCTCTTAGGGCAGGTGGGGTGAATGCTGTGAACAGTTTTGTTTTCAGCCAAATGAATACAAGTCTGGGACTACCTAAGACCTTACCGGGAGTTACTTTTCCAGGTGTCCCGTCGCTAACTCAAACACCACCACCTCTACCTCCATTTCCGGGAGTGACTATTCCTTTTGTGGATGTAACTATACCTGGTTGGCAGGTACCGAACGTATCTATTCCGAGCAGGGTCTTAAATAACCCAATAACCAATTGGTTGCCATCATTACCCAACCTTTCACCCGGCGGAGGATTGCCACCTATAGAATTCCCGAACTTGCCTACGCAAATTGTGGATTCTTCACTATATGCTACCTCGTTGACCAAACGAAACATCTATTTGTCATTTAAAGATAAAGACGATCGGGTTACAGGTACCGTGCGTGCCCAGTCACTTCAGGACTTTGCGAACACCACTTACTGTGATCCTGTCTATTTGTTGAATGTCATTGCGGAGTTTATAGGTGTGGATTTATTGGACAAAGTGGTTGCCGGTTCGGTGGCGATTACCAATTTTATAGATGCTTTTAATGAAATTGGTGTGGAATATACCTCGGGTAACGGTGACTATGCTGAATGGCTTATAAGGAAGGATCCGAATGAATTTCTAACGGCAGGCGATATTGTAGCTGTTGTTGGCGGGCAGATCACCAAAGATATTTCCGAAGTGGAACAAATAATGGTGGTGTCTCATCGCCCGATCATTTTAGGAAATATGCCTGAAGAAGGGAAAACCCATTTGGGCAACAACGTAGCCTTCATGGGGCAGGTACCGGTTAAGGTTATGGGACCCGTTCGTTCCGGGGATTATATTGTGGCTCATCCCGATCTGAAAGGATACGGTCGGGCCATATCACCTAAACAAATGACCGCTGCCGATTTCCAATTATCTGTGGGCAGATCCTGGGAAGAAAATCTAAACCAGGGGCCAAAAATGATAAACACGGTTGTGGGAGTTCATAACGGAGATTGGGCTCACATTATTCAGAAGCTGAAACAAAAACAGGCTTCCTATGAAGAACAATTCAAATTGATAGAAGCAAAGGTAGAATCTCTGGAAAATGATGCAGAGGATCTGATCCTTGGAAAATCCAAACGAAAATAATAAGCCATGAAAAAATCAATCATATTATTTTTCTGCTTGTTTTCGATGGGAGTTTTCGCCCAGACGGACGGATTCTATTATCAAGCAGTGATCATTGATCAGAATGCACAGGAACTTCCGGGCGCCAATGCCGAAGGGACCATTTTGGCCAACGAAGAAGTGAGCTTGAGGTTTAGCATTGTGGATTTTTCCGGCACGATTGAATATCGTGAATTGCAGGATGTTCGAACGGATGCCTTTGGCATGATAAACGTTTTGATCGGGAGCGGAAGAACTACCGTAGGTCTATTTACGGATATCGACTGGACTGCAAATATCAAGCGTCTCGAGGTCGATATTAAATCTAAAGGGAACTTCGAAGCACTTGAAACCAAAGAACTAACATACTTGCCGTATGCATTTCACAGGGAAGTGATTGCTACTGGTACTATGAATGTGGAAGGAGAGGTGCGATTCACCAGCGATTTAATTGTTGAAGGGGTGACAAACCTCAACAGTGATCTCTCAGTAAATAATGCGAGTGCAACCGAGCTAAGTGGCAAGTTGAAAGTGGACTTGGAAACCTCCCTTAACAACCTAAATGTAAATAACGGTAGCCGAACGGGCTTATCAGGTTCTCTCAACGTCGATGGCGCCACAACATTAAGGGATCGCTTAAATGTTGAGGATAGCACCTACTTAAAAGATCGATTGATCGTGGGAGGAGATACCCGCTTACGTTCTAATCTGGATGTGGAAGAGACCACCACCTTAAATGATGATGTATCCGTGAGAGGTCAAAACCCAACCTTGTTGACCGGGACAATGACCGTTGGTGGTGAAACCAATTTCAACAGCGATGTAAATATTAACAATAATAGTAATCTGGATATTTCCGGGGGAATGAATGTGGGCGGAGCAACTATTTTAGAACAAGATCTTACTGTGAATGGAAACACCAATCTTAACAATGATCTATCCGTAAATAACCAAGCTCCCACCAACCTTTCAGGTAGTTTGGAAGTGGGAGGTCAAACCACTTTGAATTTTGGGTTGCAAGTTATTGGGGACACTGATCTGGAAAATTTATTTCGGGTGAATAATGTGTCCTCAACTGAATTGTCAGGAACCCTCGAAGTGGGCCTGGCGACCAATTTGAATAGTGGTCTTTCGGTAAATGGAGATAACAGCCTTACTTACCTTTCCGGACCCCTTAATGTAAATGGCTTGATCGATTTTGGCAATGAGCTCACTGTTGGAGGTATCACTAACTTAAATGATGCACTATTCGTGAACAATGGCGTAGCTACGAACTTTTCAGGAGATTTGAATATAGGTGGAAATACGAACTTCGGAAATTTGCTCAGCGTAGGTAGTGCAGCAACTTTCAACAATGATCTCTCCGTGATCAATAATTCGCCCAGTAATCTCTCCGGAACTCTCGAAGTGGATAACAGCACTACACTTAACAGTAGTTTGACGGTAGCCAATCAGAGTGCCACCTCGTTAAATGGAACTTTAACGGTGGATGGAGAAACCAATATTGGAAATACACTGGAAGTCACGAATGCATCAAGTTCAAATTTTTCAGGGGTTCTTGGTGTGGATGGAATCACCCAGCTGGAAGATGGGTTAAGTGTAACTGGAGGGAGTACTACAATGTTATCGGGCAATCTTACCGTAGATCAGGAAACCAGTCTTAATGATTTGTCCGTATTAAACGGTGTAAAATCTTCTTTTACAGGTACGTTGAATGTGCAGGGCACAACCAATCTCAATAGCCTGCTGACCATTAATAATTCAACGCTCATAGATAATGATTTGACCGTTACGGGTGCAGCGTCTCTTACTTCCATATCAACAGGAGGAATTACTGTGTCGAGTGATCGCCCGGATTTCATAGCGAGTTTTTCAAATTTAAACGATGAAGATGGTGACGGTCTGGAAATTAAACTGGGCAGGAATCATGGAAGATGGACGGGTTCAGGAATTTTTACTATCAATCAGTTCCTGGTGAGCAATGATCCGTACGATTCTCAAAATCCAACCGATCCCGATTATGTCAATGCCTTTGTCACAATCAAAGATCAATTTGTAGCCGGAGGAAATTTTTCAGTGAATGAAATCATTAGTTTGACTCCTGTTGCTGTTCGTTTGGCTTCCATCGGAAATATCAACAACCTGATATTTGGGGAGGTACAAGCACAGGTGAACTTACCAAAGAATCTGCCTTCGGTGACCCAGCCAGCCTATACGGTTCCTGGTTTTGAAACAGAGATCGTTTTTTTCGGGGGTCTTAATCCAATTTGTTCAGGACAATATTGCTACAGTGTTTGTTTCCCATTTGCAGGATGTATCACAGTTTGTGTTCCCCCGGTTAATGTTTGTGTGCCCAGGATACCAAAAATCGCTTTTCCGGCCTTATCGGTACCACAGGTTAATATTGCAGCGCAGTTCTCAAATTATCTACCACAACTACCCAGTTTATCGGACGCAGGATTGCTAGATGTGTCCTTACCCGATATTCCAACAACACCATTTGCGAACTCTCTTACCAAGGAAAATGAATATGTCACTTTTTTGGATACAGACGATCGCAAAACAGGGACCATCCGGGCGCAATCGATCGTAGATTTCCTTGACAACACCCTGCTGGATGACGTGTATATGTTTAATGTAATGTCTGCCTTCATCGCCATTGATCCTTCCGATATTGCCGCTGAAAGTGGCAAGGCGGTCTTAAACCTGATCAACGAGTTTAACAAGCTGGGAGTGGAATATTCTTCCGGGAATGGGGATTATGCTGAATGGTTAGAGCGTGAGCACCTTTCCGAATATATTACTGCCGGGGACATTGTCGCGGTCAATGGAGGAAAGATCACCAAAGACATTAGCAGTTTCGAACAACTATTGGTCGTTTCTCATAAACCGATTGTCTTAGGTAATAATCCGGAAAAGGGAAAGGAACTGCTTGGGAATACCGTAGCATTTATTGGTCAGGTGCCTGTGAAGATATTAGGGCCGGTTACTTCAGGAGATTATATAATAGCTTCCGAAATAATACCGGGTTATGGTAAAGCTGTATCTCCCGATAAAATGACCTCCAAAAAACACTTATTGGCGGTGGGACGATCGTGGGAAACCAATACCAATGAAGGCCCGAAAGCGGTTCTTATGGTCATCGGATTGCAAAACGGAGACTTCAAAAACGAAATTGACAGTTTAGAGGATCGTCAGGAAGTGATGGACACCAATCTGGAGGACATCCAAAGTCGTTTGCAGCGAATCGAAAAATTATTAGAAACAAGTTCAGAAAAAACTACGTATGCAACTAAAGAGTAAACTTATAATAGTCTTGTTGTTTTTCTTCGGAAATGCGATGGTACTTACGGCGCAGGAGGAAAAGATACATCTAACTAAAGAACAGTTGGAAGCATTGCAAAAGAATGAAGCTGCGGCAGTGTCCTGGCTTGAAGACTTAAAAACACCGGGAGTTAAGGTGGAGGGTGATCAGATGATCTTCAGTGAAGAGGCTTTACGATTATTGAATGATAAAGAGTATCGTGAAAGTGTTTTTACCGGAAAGGAATTTACTTTTGAAGATGTGGCGTTAAGTTTGAACGCCAAGGAGATTCAAAAAGGATATTACCAGATGCTTACCATCTACCCGGAAAACAAAGAAGAAATAGTAAGGTATATATATGCTTATGATAATATATTTCCAACCGACGAAGTGTTGATTGCTGCCTTTTATACCTATGGCTTTTTTGATCCGAATATTACGAAACTCGGAGGTAAAAAACCGGAAGTATACCGACCCGACCTGTTTGAGGAATACTTACGTCGTGCCAGGGAAATTATCGCCTATATTCAATATTTCAGAAAAGAAGAAGACAAAGGAAAGTCTTAAAAATTCCTACTAACTAACCAATGGAACTCTCCATGGCATTGAGCTATGGAGGGTTTTTTAGTAGCCGAAATCTTCTTTGATCTTGTCGGCACGATCCAGCATAATGTCGACAGTTATGAAGTCCACTTCTTCTTTGTCGAAGGCACCCTGGAATGTCCGCATGGCTTTTTTGGGCTCACCTACTTCTTCGTAGTATCGCCCCAGGTAGTAATCTCCTAATACCGTTTCAGGGTATTGCTTTTTGGCTATGGTGGCAACCTCGCGTAATGCCTCCCATTGTTTTCTTTTTTCGCAGGCTGTGGAAACGGCTATAAAGTCATTGATTCGGATTGGATTTGTAAGCCCGAACAGATCCTCGATGGTTTTGTACTTATCGAAAAGGTAGGTATTAAGCGGCTTGTCCGTTTTCATTAACACCTCACTGAATTCCTGTTTGGAAATAGGGCGGTACACAGAGAATATCTTTTCCATGGCAGAAGGAATGGCTCTTGCTACCAAGGAGTAGTGGGTGGCTCCTTCAAAGTTGTCGAAATAATAGGAGAACTTGTCGCTCTTCAACGGTGCCAGTGATTTGTCCAGATCTACAGTTATTTCCATAAGATCCTTAATGTCATCGGTCCCGGTCGCCATATAATAGAATACCTTCGAAGGAACACTGGGGATCCTTTGCGGTAAACGCTCGTCCATTAAGGGAGCGAGATCCGGGCTCAGACTAATATAACCATTGAACATTGGTGGATCTTTGAACAGATAATAGTTGATAAAGTTCGCCGTAAAATCGTGACCCACTGCGATGGTAAATTTGGCGGTGCGGTAGCTATTATCGATATAGGGTATTAACTCCAGACCAATAAATTCGAAGAAATCGGCGCCCGTATCAGCGGGCATAAAATTGCTGTCATCAAAGTTGCAATCATCATATCTCTTATCCCCTTGCATAATTCCTACTACGATGCATTCCGGCATGTCTTCCCAATATCCAAAATAATCTACATTTCCCGCGACAGGTTCAAAGAGATAGTTGGCATCCAAAACAACCACAATGGGGTAGGCTTTCTCTACATTTTCTTCATAATCCCTTGGAAGCTGGATCTTCAATCTTCTGGTTTCTCCCAATTTTGAGGAAGTAAACTCTTCATAGATCACTTTAGACTGACCCCAGGTAGAGAGGGTAATAAGCAGGCAGGTAGTAAGCAGCAGTAGATTTTTCATGGCATAAAATTTCAGCATGAAAGATACTAAAATTTCACAAAGACCTTTTGTTCGGGAAAAGACTCAGCTAAGTCGGTTTCGATTGTAAATTGGAAGAAAAATAAAGGACAGGGCTCCGGAAATAAGGAGGTACAGAATGTTGGAGGTCCAAACGATCCAGCCGAAAGCTGTTCCTGTCGTTTCTGGAATACCAAAAACCAGCATAATTCCGGCAATGGCGAGCGGATAATACCCAAAACCACTATTGGTAAAAGCGAAAGTGAAACTTCCAACGACAAAGGTGATAATAATAATGCCTGCATCCAGCCCGGTGGTTTCCGGAAGTGCATAAGTTGCTGTATAGAAGGATGCCAGGTACAATATCCATATCAGGAAGCTCTGTAAGATAAAGTTCCATTTACGTTTCATTTTCAGAATACTGAAGATTCCCTCACGTAATCCGGCAATTAATCCGTTGATCTTTGAGCTTAGCTTGCTTTTAGAATATTTCAGAAATGTGACAAAAAGAATAAATAATACTAACAGTCCTGCCAGCGCCAGACCAATTTCTTTTACCGGAACTTTTTCCAGTAGAAATTCATACAAAAGATCGAATTGCAGAACCAATGCAACGAAAGTGAACGCAAATAGGAAAACTACATCCACTACTCGTTCCGAGATAATGGTCCCAAAGCCTTTGTCGAAAGGAACTTTCTCGTACGAGGTTAGGACGAGAGCTCTTGATACTTCTCCGCTCTTGGGGATGAAAATATTCATAAGATAAGCCACGGAAACCGCCATGAAATTATTGAGCAACCTGGGATGGTATCCCATGGGTTCCAGCAACAAATTCCATCGATATGCTCGCACCATATGACTTATAACACTGAGCAAAACGGCTAAAGCTACAATCCAGTAATTGGCATTTTCAAGATTGTCGAATACCTGTTCTTTCTGCTCCGGGGTATATTTCGAATAGAAAAACCACATCAAAAATAAGCCAAGTCCCAGGGGGATGACTATTTGAAGAAATTTCGAAAGTGATTTGTTCAATTTATGAAAGTAAGTTGTTCTCTTCGTTCGGGAATACCAAGGCGGGTTTGAATGTCTTGGCTTCTTCCACGCTCATAATGGCGTAGGTAATTAGAATTAAGACATCACCGGGAGCCACTTTCCTTGCGGCGGCTCCATTTAGGGTAATTTCTCCACTTTTCCGTGGTCCCGGAATGGCATAGGTTTCTAACCTTTCACCATTATTATTATTAACGATCTGTACCTTCTCTCCTTCCAGTATATTCGCGGCGTCCATAAGGTCTTCGTCTATAGTAATGCTGCCGATATAGTTTAGGTCGGCACCTGTAACTTTAACCCTGTGTATTTTAGATTTTACTACATGTATTTGCATGGCGCAAAGATATTAATTTAAAGCCATATTGTCGATCAGTCGGACCTCTCCGGCAAAAGCAGCAATGAAGGCTCTGTACTTGTTTCTTTTTCTTTTTCTTTTGGCTGGTATCAGGTTTTTTATGTTGGCTATTTCAAAATATTCGAGCTCTAGATAGTTGTTTTCTTTAAATTTTTGTTGAACGATCTTTTGTAGTTCAGGGATGCTTTTATCTGAAAAATTAGATCGAACCCATTGCAAGGTTTCAAAAATGAAGCCAGCCTTGTCAAATTCAACCTGACTTAGCCTTTTGTTCCTTGAACTCATCGCCAATCCATGTGGTTCCCTGTAAATAGGGCAACCCACAATATTTATAGGTAGCTTTTCAATTTCGACCAGCTTTCTCACGATTTGTAACTGCTGAAAGTCTTTTTCTCCGAAATAGGCTTGATCCGGCCGTATGGCTCGGAACAATAAATTGAGAACGGTACCCACACCATCGAAATGACCCGATCTGAACTTTCCTTCCATTTGCTTTTCCAATCCACCAAACGAATATCGTTTCGACACCACTTTATTTCCATACAGATCGTCTGGTTGTGGGGCATAAATCAGGATCTTGGCATTTAGAGATCTGAGCAACTTGGAATCCTCATCAAGTGTTCTGGGATATTTCTGAAGGTCTTTTGAATTATCGAATTGCGTCGGGTTCACGAAAATACTGACCACTGTAATTTCGTTTTCGGCGACCGATTTTTTAACCAGGGCAAGATGCCCTTCGTGCAATGCCCCCATGGTTGGTACAAGACCAACTTTCTTTTTCAGAACCCGGTAAGGATCGAGTTCTTTATCGAGCAATTGCTGTTCATGAAATATCATACCGATAAAAGTGGGGCAAAATTAAGATATTAAGCTCAATCTGCATAAATTTTCGTAATTTTGCGTGTTTTAAACAACAAGCCAGTAAAGTACAGAGTTTATGAAAGATAAAAGAGTCTTGTATGTGTCTTCAGAAGTGATTCCATACTTGCCGGAGACCGAGATTTCTTCAATGTCGTTTGAAGCACCTAGAATGGTTAATAATAACGGAGGCCAGATACGAATCTTCATGCCCCGTTACGGAAATATCAACGAACGCAGACATCAGTTACATGAGGTTATTCGATTGTCAGGGATGAACCTGGTGATCAATGATCTGGACATGCCTTTGATCATTAAAGTGGCTTCCATTCCGAAGGAGAGAATGCAGGTTTATTTTATAGATAATGAAGATTATTTCAAGCGAAAGGCTACCTATGCAGATGAAGATGGAAACTATTTCAGTGATAACGACGAACGTGCGATCTTCTTTGCGAAAGGAGTGATCGAAACGGTTAAGAAGCTGAACTGGTCACCGGATATTATTCATGTTCATGGATGGCTGGCGTCTTTTTTGCCCTTGTATCTAAAGACCTATTACAACAACGAACCACTGTTTGAAAATAGTAAAATAGTGACCTCTGTTTACGATCATGGTTTTAATGATACGTTGAATGACGAGTTGTTGAACAAGATTAAATTCGATGGTATTGAAGATGAAAAAGTTGCTCATCTGGCTACTCCCGATTATTTCAATGTTATGAAAACAGCCATTGATAATTCGGATGCGGTTATCATTGGGTCTGATGAATTGAGCTCTGAATTTCAAGGGTATCTTAAAAATCTCGAAAAGCCTGTGTTAAATTATCATAATAAGGAGGAATTTCCAGAGGCGTATTTAGACTTTTACCAATCCAAAGTATTAGACTAACACCTAATCTCTAGTATGAACATCAAGAATTTGCTACCCAAGTTAGGGGTGATTGTAGGAGTCATCATCGGTTTTGCCTCTTGCGAAGAGGAATTCAGCACCATCAATACCAATATCATCAACGAAAACTTCCGTACTCCTGATACGGTTTTTCCTGTTGTTGCTTATAGCAAAAGTCTCAGCGAAAACGGTAATAATGGCGTGCAGTCCAACGGTTTGAGCTCCTATCAGCTAGGGGTTTATAACGATCCGGTATATGGGAAATCCACTGTAAACATTCTGTCCCAGGTAACATTAGGCCCGGAAGCAACCGATCCCCAATTTGGAGACTGTGTGGTTCTGGATAGTGTGGTTCTTTATCTGCCTTTTTATAGTACGGCTACAGTGGAAGATGATGTGACTACTTATGAGGTCGATTCCATTTTTGGATCCGATCCCATCAATATTGAGATTTATGAATCCAACTTCTTCCTGAGAGATATCGATCCAACCTCCGGTTTTGAAGATCCACAGGAATACTATTCCAACCAGGGAAGTGAGTTTGAGGGGTTCCTCGGTGAGATGCTTGCCAGTATTGAGGATTTTACGCCTTCCAGCGATGCCATAGTATTAAATGACACCCTTTCCCTTGCACCCGGACTTCGCGTTAACTTGCCGATAGAGTTCTTTGAAGAAAAGATCATCGCCAATGAAGGAGAACAGGTACTTTTGAACAACACCAACTTTAGAGAGTTCTTCAGAGGGCTATATTTTAAGGCTTCTTCCAATAATGACTCGGGAAGTCTCATACTGTTTGATCTTTCTGATACGGACGATCCCAACATCGGTATTAAGTTGTACTCCAGTTATAAAGATCTTGACGAAGATGAAGGTGAGACCTGCGAAACGGAAGATGTGGAGGTATTTCAGGAAGAAACACGATTGTTCTTCAATGCGATCGCTGTGAACTTATTCGATAATGAGCTTCCTGCGAGTATAGTTTCCGAACTACAAAATTCGGACACAAATTTGGGAGAAGATAAACTATACATTCGTGGAGGAGAGGGAATTCTCACCCTTATCGAACTGTTTGGTGAGGATCTTAACCAAAATGGAATTGCCGATCAATTAGAGGATCTGAGGGATGAAGAATGGTTGATTAATGAAGCGAATTTAATTTTCTATGTGGATCAGGATGCTGTGACGGGCGGAGAATTGGAGCCCGAACGAATCATGATTTATGATACCAGGAATAATACTGTTCTCGCCGACTATTTTAACGACTTTTCTGTTGGACAGACTTTGGTAAATTCGGTTACTGAACACCTCGGGAGACTGGAGCGGGATAGTGATGACAATGGTGAATTCTATAAAATTAGAATTACCTCCCATGTAAGCAATCTTATCAATAACGATTCTATCAATGCCCCATTGGGATTGATTGTGACACAAAATGCCGCTCAAATTGCATTTACAAATCTGGAAAACCCGTTGATTCCAAGACCCGGGGTTTCTATTGAACGAATTCCTACGAACAGTATCATTTCCCCCGAAGGAACTGTCCTTTTTGGAAATACCACTTCTAATACGGACAAGCGTTTGAGGCTTGAAATTTATTATACCGAACCTAATTAAATCCCTTAACGCTCATGTGTGGAATTGTTGGCTATATTGGTAAAAGAGAAGCTTATCCTATTATTCTGAATGGATTAAAGCGTCTGGAATATCGAGGATACGACAGTGCCGGAATTGCCTTATACGATGGTTCCGGAATCCAGATGGCCAAAACCAAAGGGAAGGTTAGCGATCTTGAAGAAAGAGCTAACGTTGAAATCACCAAGAATGGTAGTTTAGGAATCGGTCATACCCGTTGGGCTACCCACGGGGTTCCTAACGATATCAATTCACACCCTCATTATTCCAATAGTGGTGATCTTGTGATTATTCACAATGGGATCATTGAAAATTATGCTTCTATAAAAAAAGAACTCCAGAACAGGGGATATACCTTTAAAAGTGATACCGACACCGAAGTACTGGTAAACCTTATAGAAGACGTAAAGAAGCAAGAAGATGTGAAGCTGGGTAAAGCTGTTCAGATAGCCCTTAATCAAGTGGTGGGAGCTTATGCAATTGCCTTATTCGACCGCAAGAAACCTGATGAAATTGTGGTAGCACGGTTGGGAAGTCCGCTTGCTATTGGTATTGGAGAGGACGAATTCTTTGTAGCCAGTGATGCTACACCATTCATTGAATTTACCAACAATGCCATTTACCTGAAGGATGAAGAAATGGCCATCATCCGAAGAAAGAAAGGGGTAAAAGTTCGTAAGATACATGATGATAGTCTGGTAGACCCTTACATTCATGAGCTGCAATTGAATCTTGAACAAATTGAAAAAGGAGGCTATGAGCACTTTATGCTGAAGGAGATCTATGAGCAACCATCCGTTATTAAAGATACCTATCGTGGCCGTTTGCTGGCCAATAAAGGTATTATCAAACTGGGAGGGTTGGAAGACCATATCAACACCTTTACCAATGCCGATCGCATCATCATCGTTGCATGTGGAACCTCCTGGCATGCCGGCCTTGTAGCCGAATATATTTTCGAAGATTGGGCAAGAATTCCTGTGGAGGTGGAGTATGCTTCGGAATTCCGATATCGAAACCCTGTTATTACTGAAAAAGACGTGGTTATTGCCATTTCGCAAAGTGGTGAGACGGCTGATACCCTTGCGGCCATTAAACTGGCCAAGGAAAGAGGCGCATTTGTATATGGAGTTTGTAATGTGGTAGGATCTTCTATATCACGCGAAACCGATAGCGGTACCTACACCCACGCCGGTCCTGAGATCGGGGTAGCTTCTACCAAGGCCTTCACTACCCAGATTACAGTACTTACTATGATCGCACTTAAATTGGCCGATATCAAAGGCACCATATCTCATAGCGATTATATGATGCACTTAAGAGAGTTGGAAACGATTCCAACCCTTGTGGAGGAAGCACTGAAAAGCG
>WUAI01000031.1 GCA_009827225.1 Flavobacteriaceae bacterium
ACGTTGAAGTTTTCAGAAATATCAAAAGTCCCGGAATCGTTAGTGAGAATAGCACTTTCGATCTTCCACGTCTTCGAATCGTTATCCGAGATCAATTGAGTTTGAGCTTCTCTCTGAGTTTCCAGAGAAGGTTCAGGATCCGTAATTATCGGTTCTTCGTCCTCTCCACAGGAATAAAGAATTAGAGAAAATGTTGCAAGGGGCAAAATAAGTAGTTTGAGTAAGTCTCTTTTCATTTGAATTTTATTATTAAGTTTCAAATATAAAGTGACTTATTCTATCTTTTCTTACCTGTTACCGGGTATTTTTTGTTAAAATAAAAAACTCCCCTCCGAACTTGCGGAGGGGAGTTTGACCTAATGATTTAATGTTGTAGAATGGCTAATTCAAATAAACTATAAAACTTTTATTAGGTGATGTCTATTAATAGACTATAATTTAAACCCAATGTTTCACTTTGTATTATGTTTTTAACTAAAATATAACATTTTGTGAATCAACGTCCTAGAAGATTCCACCACTTCCGGACTTTTCATCACTGTCTCTTCGCTTACGAGATTTGGCTCTGTATTTTCCACCTCCGAAGCGGTAGTTCAATCCTACGAACCACGTTCCACTCTCCCAGTTGAATGCTCCTTCCTGAGCAAAAGGCCGGGTTCCGTCGAATGCAAATTCAGCAGTATTGAAAATATCGTTATAGTTAAAACTAAATGTTCCTCTTCCTTCCCACAGGTTCACCCGCGCTCCAAGATTGATAAAGTACAATGGCATTACCTCGAATTGAAGGTTTTGGTTTCTTCCGCGATAGAATCCGAAAGCAGATAAAGAAACATTCTTCACCACTTTGAAGTTATTGAACATTCTCAGGTTCCACGCCGTGTTATCCACTTCCACCACTTCCGTGATGATGTCGGCCTGCGTCGGATTTTGCCCCGGATTGTCCAGTCTTTCTGTAATACCCTTTTGTACCTGGTTGAACAGGTCGAAACTGAAATTAAAGCTCCACCACTTGGTCGGTCGATAATTCGAAGAAAGCTCAATTCCATAGGCGTTGGTGTCTTCGAAGTTGTCGTAGGTAAGGATAATTCTGTTTAAATCGGTACGATCCACAAATACGGCTCTGCTGATTTCATCAGAAATGAAGCGATAGAATACTCCTCCCGTAATACTACCCTTGTCAAGATTACGCGTATAATTCGCTTCTACCGAATTGGTGAACTGTGGCACCAAACTGGTTCTTCCAAAAGAAGAGATCAGCGGAGTTGCCCATTCACGAATCGGGTTTACCTGTTGTATTCCGGGTCGATCTACTCTCCGGCTATAGCTCATTTGGTACTGATTTTTCTCGGAAGGGGTATAGGTTAAAAATGCTGAAGGATACACCTCGATATAATCGTTGGTGAATTTTCTGAAAATATTATCACCGTCTCTAACAACAGTCACGTTTGGATCCGTGTCAATATTGGAAAGGTCGCTATTCGTAGATCCTTCCTGATACACTTCTTTGGTGTCTGCCACTACGTCCACGGTTTCTGCACGAACACCAACCTGAACACTGAACTTCTCCCAACCTTTACTGAAGGTCATATAGGCAGAATATATATCTCGGTTATAATCGAAATCGGTACTTGGAGAGGATACGAAATCTCCCTCAAGATCAAATGGATTCACCACGAACTGAGTGGAGGTACGCATAATGGCAGAATTAAACAATCGAGCTTCCAATCCAGCTTCAAGCTTGGTTTTATCGTTGATAGGGTTTACATAATCCAAATTCACGGTGAGTCGGTCTCTATCTGTATTAACAAAGTCTACATAGTCTTCGTTAAAAGCAGCTCCTTCAAACTGGAAATCGGCGTCTTCATCATTTTCAAATAGGTTGTAATCTGCTTCTAACTCGATATTGTGGCCTTCTTTCGCGAAGTCGAGCTTATAGTTAAAGTTGTATTGTTGTGAGTGATTATCTACCATGTTAAAGAAGTCCTGCATCTGGTTCAAGGCATTATCATCATAAAATTGAATATCGGTTTTTCCTACCGTTCCTCCTTCGAAGAAATTCTGGTTGGTGAAAACCGAAATGGTATTTTTATCATTGATATAGTAGTCGACCCCGAACTTTGCAAGGTTCGAATCGTTTTCATCGGTAAAGGTGAAAAACTGCTCTGAATTATCTTCTCTTCGGAATAGATTACCATAATTCTCATTTTGTGAAAAATTATATCCCCAGCTTCCGAAGAAATTCAACTTCCCGCTTCGATAGTTCATATCAATGGAAGAGTTGAATTTTGGCTGTCTTTCGTAGGCCAACCCAATGTTCGCATTTCCGTTAAAACCGATGGTCACGTTCTTATGAAGTATGATATTGACGATCCCACTCATTCCTTCCGGATTGTATTTAGCCGAAGGGTTTGTGATGAGTTCGATTTGCTTGATTGATGTCGACGGAATCTGCTTTAACAACTGGGCTACTGGTACGTTGGTAAGCTTGCCATCAACCATTACACGCACGTTTTGGTTTCCTCTCAAAGAAAGGGCTCCTGTTTGCTGGTCCACGCTTACCGAAGGCAAATTGTTCATTATATCTGAGGCTGTGGGCCCTGAAGTGGTAAGATCCTTTCCAACGGTGATTACCTTCCGATCCAGTTTCTGCTGGATGGTCGTGCGTTCTGCTGTTACCGTCACCTCATTTAAGGACTCTACATCTTCCTCGAGTTCTATACGCCCGAGATCCACATTTCGATTTCTGCGGGTGATGGTAATTTCCGTTTCGTAGGTTTTATAACCGATAAATTGGATGGAAACGATATTCTTTCCTTCCGGAATGTCCTTAATACTGAAATTTCCGTTGTCATCGGTTACCCCACCGGTCACGATTTCACCACTTTCTGTCTTAATGGCGATAGTTACATAAGGAATGGGTTCCTGGAGGGTTTTGTCTACAACGGTTCCTGTGATTTTTCCTGGATTATCGTTTTCCGGGTCAGTAGCTGAAAACGAGTTGAAACCTATACATAAGGCTACCAGTAGAAATAAGTGTTTCATTTTTTGATTGTTTGTGGTTTGATTGTCAGTTTTTTAAAATTTCGGTTATACTTATTACCTTGTATAACATAATTGCCTATCAGGGGAATGGGCAAATTTTATTTAATATCCATAGGACGATTGTTCCGGGATCCTGTTACAGTTTATTTTCATTTTAACAATATTTAACAAAAAACCCGAAGTCTAGAACTTCGGGCTTTATCTTTACTGCTATTATTAACACTAACCATCAACGTAAAATTTTCACAGTAAAGACGAGAAATATTTCTATCCAATAGACGAGGTCGATTCTTTTATGTTACATTAATTTAACTTTTTAACGTTGTTTTAGTAATAATCAAGATATTTGCTCGGATTTTTGCGACTAACTGCTTATGAAAAAGACATTGGTTTTAGGTGCCAGCACCAATCCTTCCCGATATTCCAACATCGCCATCCATCGCTTAATAAGGGCAGGTGAGGAGGTAGTTGCCGTTGGCCTGAGAGAGGGTGTTGTGAATGGTATTACAATTACTTCGGAAATGGAGCCCTTTGACGATATTGATACCGTCACACTTTATGTAGGACCCAAGAATCAGCCGGTATATTATGACTATATCATTTCATTACGTCCAAGACGTGTGATCTTCAATCCGGGTACCGAAAATCCCGAACTATTTCAACTTCTTAATGAAAATGGTATTTCCTATGAAGCGGCCTGTACTTTAGTCCTTCTTGGAACGGATCAATATTAAGCCCAGGAAAGTAATTAGTCCGTTAATGGGTAGCAGTTCGTAGCCCACATTGTAGCCACCTAAACTTTCAGCAGGAATATTTCCGATAATGGCTGTGATGATGACAGAAACTACCGTCACTATCCATACATACTTGTCCTTAACCTGGAATTTGGTGAAGATTCCGAAGGCAAACAGCCCAAGTAACGGGCCATACGTATATCCTGCCACTACCAATAAACTATTGATGACATTACTGGTGAGCACATGCTTAAATATGATGATCACGATCACCAACAATAAGCTCATCCAAATGTGCGTGCGTTTACGGATTTTCTTTTGCTGTGCTTCCGGCTTCTTCTCGATATTCAGGAAGTCCACACAAAACGACGTTGTGAGGGAGGTAAGGGCACTATCGGCACTGCTATAAGCAGCAGCGATGAGTCCCAAGATAAATGTGATTCCCAGTGTGATACCAAGTCCGCTGTTCAACGCTATTTCCGGGAATAATAAGTCGGTTTTTGGCTGGCCATCCATCAACGGAACTGCGATATTAAAACGGGAGGCGTAAATAAACAACAGTGCACCTAGAAGCATGAATAATGCTGTAACCAACACCAGGACGATACTGAATGAAACCATATTCTTCTGAGCGTCTTTCAAGTTTTTACAAGTAAGATTTTTTTGCATCATGTCCTGATCAAGGCCCGTCATGCATATCGTAATGAACATTCCTCCTAAAAATGACTTCAGGAAATAGTTCTTTGCCATGAAATCCTCCGTAAAGAATACCTTATTGTAGCTTTTCAGTTCTTCGGAAGCCAGGAATTCCCCAAAACTCCAGTCTAGTTTTTCATTGATAAAATAGATCGACAGGCATACTGCTACGATCATAAACAAGGTTTGGAGCGTATCGGTCCAAACAATGGTCTTGATCCCGCCTTTGAAGGTGTAGATCCATATCAGCAAAATAGAAATGATTACCGTGATTTCGAAGGGAATATGGTAGGCGTCAAATACGAACTGTTGCAATACAATGGCCACTAAAAATACTCGAAACGACGCACCCAGCACCCTGGAAACGAAGAAATAAAAAGCTCCGGTTTTATAACTCACAACGCCAAAACGCTGTTCGAGATATTGGTAAATTGAAATAACGTTGAGGCGATAATAAATGGGCATAAGCACAAAGGCCACCACAAAATAACCCACCAGGTATCCAAACACGACCTGCAGATAACTAAACTCGGATCCTTCGATCCATCCGGGAACCGAAATAAAGGTAACACCACTCAATGAGGCGCCTACCATTCCGAAGGCTACCACATACCAGGGTGATTTTTTAGATGCCTGGAAGAATATTTCATTGGTGTCTTCTTTACCGGTGAAATAGGAGATCAACATAAGGACTCCAAAGTATCCTGCGATGAGTAATATGATATGAATAGGTTGCATGGGCGAAAATCTTGGATAGCTTCTGGGTAAAAATACAAAGTTTAAGAAGTTAGCACTTCATTTTTTATTACTTTTGAAAGATTCAGAAAAAAACTAATTGATATTTTAATTTAAAGCTATGAAGATTAGATTATTACTCGCCGCTGCAGTACTCTTCGTTGTTCAATCCGTGAGCGCACAGGAGTACCTGCAAATGATCGATGACGGTACGTATTCCGTGGCCGAAATCATCGAAAATGCAGAAACTTATTTTGCTGACAAAGACAAAGGACGTGGTTCCGGTTATAAGCAATTCAAGAGATGGGAATACATGGCCAAGCGCCTTATGAATGAGGATGGATATTTGGTTCCTGTTCAGGACAAAATTGCAGAACTTGAAAGATTCAATTCCTATTTAAATGAAACCGCAAGTTCTCGGGCCAGCTTGAATGACGACTGGGTGGAGCTGGGTCCCACGTATTATAATGCCACCACTCACTGGAGTCCGGGTGTGGGTCGCGTTACGGGTATAGCCATCGATGCTACCAATAGCGATCACATCATAATCGGTGCCAATACCGGTGGTGTTTGGAGAACGATCGACGGAGGTGCCACATGGACCCCGATGGGAGATTATTTTTCTAACCTCTATGTCTATTCTGTAGCGATTGATCCTACAGATTCGGATACCTATTTCTTCGGTTCAAGTAGTGGTTTGATCTACAAATCAACCGATGCAGGAGCGACCTGGAATCAATTGGCAGACCTTAGCAATTCACTGGTAAATAAAATCCTGATCAATCCGAACAATACGGATATCATTTTTGCCTCGTCACAAAACGCCGGATTATTCCGCTCTACCGACGGTGGTGTTACCTGGGTGGAACCTATTCCATCGGATAACCGTAGCTATGACATGGAATTTAAGCCGGGTGATACGAACACGGTTTATGCTTCAGGAAACGGATACCACTATTCTACTGATGGAGGTGCCACCTTTACGACGGTTGGAGGTTTTGCTAATGATGCCAAAATGCTCGGTGTATCTCCTGATGATCCAAATGTAGTGTATGTTGTAGAAGCCAACGGAGGTTCTTTCGGTGGATTCTACGCCTCTTCAAACAGTGGGGTAAGCTTTACTGAATTGGATCATACCGGAAGAAATTACTTTGGTTATGACACTTCGGGTGTGCAGTCCGGAGGGCAAGCACCTCGGGATATGGACATCGCTGTTAATCCTAATGACGTGAACGAAGTGCATATTGCCGGAATCTTAACCTGGAGATCGACAGACGGAGGAGCGAATTTCAATATTACTGCCGACTGGATCCCCGGTGATGCAGCGAACGCAAATATTGGATATCACCACGCCGATGTGGACATCCTTGAGTTTGATGGTAGTACCTTATTCGTTGGAAGTGATGGAGGAATCTTTAAATGTGAAGATACTGCAAATGTGAATGCCGATTACTACGAAGACCTCACTACAGGAATTGGAATAAGACAATGGTATAAAATTGGAGTTACCCAAACTCCACAGGTGAGGGTTACCGGAGGTTCCCAGGATAATGGGTCTTCTTTTTATTCGGCAGATACCGGTGAATGGCTCGATTTCGTGGGTGCAGATGGAATGGAAGGATTTGTGGACAAAGACGATCCGGATGTAGTGTATGCAATGATCCAGTTTGGTGCGATGTACCGAACCGATAATGGCGGACAAACCTTACTGAACCTGAACGAACCACCTCCGGGTTCCGGTAACTGGGTAACACCCTTCGAGCAAGATCCATCAATCACAAATATGATCTATTGCGGATACAGAACCGTATATGCTTCATTCAATAAAGGAGGGAATTGGGAAGCGATTTCTCAAGACCTGGGAGGTTCACTGGATGAATTGAAGATCGCCAGAACAGACAATGAGGTGATGTATGCTTCCCGTGGAGGGTTCTTCTTCAGAACTCAGGATCGTGGAGCTACTGATTGGGTTCAGGCAACCACCCCGGGTGGAATTATCAACAGCATTGCCATCCACCCTAACGATCCGGCTACCGTTGCAGTTGCGACCACAAGTTCCAACAAAGTATACATTTCGAACGATTATGGGGATACTTGGGAATCCATTCCGTTGAATCTACCCAGCTTTGCTGCCTTGGCCTTAGTATGGGACGGTAGTGATGTAAACGGATTATACCTGGGTATGGATTATGGTATATATTATATCGATGACACTTTCAGTGAGTGGCAGATCTATAACAACAATCTACCCAACGTGATCATCAACGAATTGGAGATCAATAATGCGGACGGGATGATCTATGCCGGTTCTTATGGTAGAGGTCTTTGGGCTTCTCCTGTGGTGAACCTGGTATTAAGCACCGAAGAGTTTCTTAACGGAGCTGAAGTAGGAATCTATCCTAATCCTGCTCAGGATGAACTCAAAATAGTATTGGAAGAAAGCCTGGAAACAGACCTCCGTGTATTTGATATTACAGGAAAGCTGGTTATCTATCAGCCAGACGTGCAAATTGAAAATCACCACAGCATCGATGTAAGTGCATTAAATAATGGTGTTTATTTCTTGCGAATTAATTCAGGAAAAGGTGCGGTAACCAAAAAGTTTATCAAACAATAATTACCGTGTAAATACATATAAATGCTTCGGAAAATGTAAATATTTTCTGAAGCATTTTTTTTATCTTGCCCTAAATGGATTTTTCTTCAAAACTTTTGGAAAACGCAGTAAATGAGGTCTCTCAGCTTCCGGGAATCGGAAAAAGAACCGCATTGAGACTGGTATTGCACATGCTGAAGCGGCCCGAGACACAAACACTGGAATTGGCAAAGAGCTTGACCGATCTAAGAACTCAGATTAAATTCTGCTCCAATTGTCATAATATTTCGGACGCGACCCTTTGTGAAATTTGTGCCAGCCCTAATCGAGATGCAAGTCTGGTTTGTGTGGTGGAAGATATCAGGGATGTAATGGCCATTGAGAATACGAGTCAGTATCGCGGTCATTACCACGTTTTAGGAGGCAAGATCTCTCCGATGGATGGAGTAGGACCGGGAGAACTAAATATTTCAAGTTTGGTGGAAAAGGTAAAGAGTGGTTCAGTTTCAGAATTGATATTTGCCCTAAGTTCAACGATGGAAGGAGATACCACCAATTTCTATATCTTCAAACAAATCGAACAGGAAAACGTTACCATATCAACGATAGCAAGAGGTATATCGGTGGGGGATGAACTCGAATATGCAGATGAAGTAACCCTGGGTAGAAGTATACTGAATAGAATTCCTTTTGAATCTTCCTTAAAAAGCAGCTAGTATTTTGAAGCTTTCTGTTGTCATTTTAAATTACAATGTTCGTTATTTCCTCGAACAGTGTATCCTGAGTGTGATACGGGCAACGCAGGGGATCAATGCCGAGATCATTGTAATCGATAACAATTCGGCCGATGATAGCTGTGATATGGTTAAAGAGAAATTCCCAAATATTCCTCTTATTGAGAATAAAGACAATGTGGGTTTTAGCAAAGCCAACAACCAGGCAGTGGCTATCGCAAAAGGGGAATACGTTTGCATTCTGAATCCGGATACCGCAGTGGCTGAAGACACTTTATTGAATGCCCTCCGATTTGCGGAGTCGAAACAAGACCTTGGAGCCCTCGGAATTTATATGATGGATGGCACCGGAAACTTTTTACCCGAAAGCAAAAGGAATCTCCCGACCCCTAAAAGGTCGCTCTTAAAATTAATGGGATTCACCAAGGGTAAAAATGGTTACTACGCCAGGAATATTAATGAGCAAGAGGAAGGTTCCGTTGAAATTCTGGCAGGAGCATTTATGTTACTGAAAAGGGACTTGTATAACGAGGTTGGGGGATTTGACGAGGATTATTTCATGTTTGGGGAAGATATCGATTTGTCGTACAAACTCATTCAAAAAGGAAGAAAGAACTATTTCAACGGAGCGATTACCATGCTTCATTATAAGGGTGAAAGTACCCAGAAAGATGCGGCCTACCTGAACCGTTTCTACGGTGCCATGAAAATATTCTACAGAAAGCATTTTAGGAAAAATGTGCTGCTAAATGGACTGGTTGCCATAGGAGTAGGACTGGCTAAATTTCTTCGGAAATTTAAAGAGAAGAACAAACAACTCGTGATTCCCAAACCGCAAAATATATTCGTGGTTACCGAGAATCTCAACCTTCTGGATCGCATCATAACTAACTTTAACCCTTCCGTGAAAACCCTCTCTAAATCACAACTGGAAGAAGCGGAACATACCGACACCATGTTCATCTTCGATGTGAACTATATCTCTTACGGCCAGATCTTTTCAGTCATGAAAATGCTCCGTAACCGGGGTAACTCATTCAGGATCGTTCCTCCAGGATGTAGTTTTATGCTGGGTAGTGATCGCAGCGACCAAAAAGGAGAAGTGCACCACCTGTAATTGCAGTATTCGCAATAAAAATCAAATCAAGGCTAAACCTTTTATTAAATATGAAACAAAAACGTTCAATTTTAATTAATTTTGCACGGTAATTTGAAAGCGAACCTTTAGTTATGGCAAGATTTGAATTAAAACTACCAAAAATGGGAGAAAGCGTTGCAGAGGCAACGGTAACCAATTGGCTAAAAAACGTAGGTGATACTATTGAAGCTGATGAGGCCGTACTCGAAATTGCTACCGATAAGGTGGACAGCGAAGTGCCCAGTGAAGTAGACGGAGTCCTTGTGGAGCAGCTGTTCCAGGTGGACGACGTGGTTCAGGTAGGGCAAATTCTTGCTATTATAGAAACTGAAGGAGACGCTCCTGAAGCCTCGGACGCACCTGCAGTGGAAAGTACCCCGGAACCAGAACCAAAAGAGGTCGCTGAGGTAGAGGATTCCATTACGGCGGCGAAGGAAATGGTTCAGCCGATTTCAGTAGCCAGTTCAGGAGATCGTTTTTATTCACCTTTGGTGAAGAATATTGCATCTGCTGAGGGAATTTCCCAGCAAGAGTTGGACGCTATTCCCGGTACCGGGAAAGAAGGCCGGGTGACCAAGCATGATATTCTAAGCTATGTTGAGAATAGAGGTTCTCAACCAGCCGTTGCTAAAACTGCAGCTCCGGCTGCTTCAGCACCAACACCGGCGCCGTCCAAGCCCGTAGTTCCGGTCTCGGTGAGCGGAGAGGATGAGATCATTGAAATGACCCGAATGGGAAAACTCATCGCTCACCATATGGTGGAAAGCGTTCAAACTTCGGCTCATGTGCAGTCGTTTGTAGAATGTGACGTGACCAATATCTGGAACTGGAGGAATAAGGTCAAGAATGATTATCAGCAGAGAGAAGGAGAGAAGCTCACTTTTACACCGATATTCATGGAGGCTGTTGCCAAGGCCCTGAAGGATTTTCCAATGATGAATATTTCTGTGGATGGTGACAGGATCATCAAACGCAGAAATATCAATTTAGGAATGGCGGCTGCCTTGCCTGATGGAAACCTCATAGTTCCAGTCATCAAAAATGCCGATCAGCTCAATCTTGTAGGAATGAGTAAGGCGGTAAACGATTTGGCGAACCGGGCACGAAATAACGGTCTCAAACCGGACGAAATTCAGGGCGGGACTTATACAGTGACCAATGTAGGTACCTTCGGAAGTATTATGGGAACACCCATTATCAATCAACCGCAAGTAGGAATTTTGGCCTTAGGTGCGATTCGAAAGGTACCGGCCGTGATCGAAACTCCGGAAGGCGATTTTATCGGCATACGTTATAAGATGTTTATGTCACACAGTTACGATCACCGTGTGGTAAACGGAGCTCTGGGTGGGATGTTTGTTAAAGCTGTAGCCGATTATCTTGAGGCTTGGGATGTCAATAGAGAGATTTAGGGATCGACTGGGTAAGATTAATCTTTTGACTGCACTTGTAATTAGAACACAATAATCATTTATTATGCCTCTGAAATTTTATTCAATCGTATCGGCGATTTTTCTTTTTGTTTTTTCTTCACAATTAATAACAGCTCAGGCGTATACCCAAATAGGACAATCAATATACGGTCAGTCTGCGGAAGAATCATTTGGTTTCAAATCAGCCATGAATAGTTCAGGGGACGTTATTGCCTTATCGGGCGGCTTTTTCGCTAATCCTCCTATGCGGGTAGTTCGAGTGTATCAGCGATCGACGGGAGATTGGGAGCAGTTAGGTGATGATATCACAGCGCCTTCAAGCGAAACGGCGTTCGGATCGACCCTGGCGTTGAGTGATGATGGATTAACTCTGATCGTAGGTTCGGCAGATGATCCCATGTTCAAGGGGACCGTTAGGGTCTACGAATTCGACGGGAGCTCATGGGCGTTAAAGGGAACCCCATTCGTAGGGAATACAAATGATCGTTTAGGCTTTGATGTGGACATAGATGCATCGGGGAATATTATTGTGATCGGCGCTCTGGGAGTTTCATCTGGAAACCCACCATTCAGCAAAGTAAGTGTCTATGAATTCGACGGTACTAATTGGATCCAGGTGGGAGATTCGATTTCTGAAGGTGCGGAGTTTAATTTCCTGGGGTTAAGTGTTCGAATAGCTGCGGACGGAATGCGTATAGCATGTAGTGCTGGAAATACATTTTCATCAGCAGAAGTTCCTGGTCAAATTGAAGTGTACGACTATAATGGATCGGAATGGATCCCGGTTGGGGAACCTGTGAAAGGTCCGATGGATGATTTTAATTACGGTCGGTTGTTCGATATGACGGACGATGGCAATGCCATAGTGGCTACTTCACCATCTTCCGATCTGTATGAAGTTAATGGCGGATTACTACAGGTGTTTACTTATAATGGTACCGACTGGATTCAAAAAGGGTCCGATCTTTTCGGCGAACCCAATTCATTTCTTGGACGAAATTTGAAAATTGGTAACTCAGGTTCTCTAATTTTGGTGGGTTCTCCGGACGATAATGCAGATTTAAGTTTCGAATTTAAGGGATTTGCCCAGTTTTATCGTTTTGATGGAAATGATTGGGTGCTGTTTGGGGATGAATTTGTTGGGGACGTAGGAGATTCTCTTGGCAGGTCCGTCGAGATTTCGAACAATGAAGACCGGTTTTTGATTGGATCTCCTAATGCCGATTTTGAAGGTAACGAGAACTATGGCCTTACACGTGTGTTTGAATTCGAGGATCTTGGCATAGACGAGATTAGCTCGAATTACGATATCTCGTTCTCGCCTAATCCGGTTGATAATCAATTGCGTATCGCCGTTGATGAAGAACTATCAATTGATTCGGTTTCAATTTTCAATGCTCAGGGAATTTCAGTAAAGAAAATCAACTTTGACAATCAAAAGAATATCCAATCAATTAATCTCGAAAGTTTGTCATCAGGAATCTATTTTCTTCAAATACATTCCGAAAATGGCAGACTTAATGCCAAGTTTCTAAAGAGATAGTCTGTTTATAATTTCAACATCAAAGACTCCAAATTTTCGTAACCAAAAATAGTATGATCCCTGTTCCAGATCACCGGGAATTGTATGCGCACTTCTGAAGTAAGTTCCTTCTCGATAAATTTCATAAACTGCTTGTACAAGGAAGGATCATCTTCAATGTTGAAAACACGATGATTGATTCTTTGAGAAGTGAGTTCCTCAGAAAGCAAAGTGCATTTAGCACAATTCTTTAATTCGAAGATCACCAGTTTATCCCTAATCGCGTTTTCGATATCCACCACTTCCCGGTCAAAACTATATTCGATGGCCTGTTTTTTATCGTTTACAATAAGTTCATAGGTGTAATTCGAATCAACTTCAGCCAGTTCTATCAGGGTGATCATCGGTGTTTTGGATCGAGGCGGAAGATCCTTGAGAACGGGCTTGTCGGCACTTCTACGATAACCTTTGGCATGCACCATGAGAAACACATTGAGGGTGTCTGCAGTTTTGTTTTCTGCAAAGATCACCACCCGCTTTCCGGTTTTCTTTTCTGAAATAACCACGGCTTCAGATTGTGCCCAACCTAAAAAACCAAAAAATAAAAGGAAGATGCTAATAACTTTCGTTCTCATCATGGAGTCACAAAGATAACAATTAGTACTTTTGCGACTCAAACCTATCTTGATGGAATTAAAGTTAAACAAGCCCATTTGTTTTTTTGATTTAGAGACGACCGGAATCAATGTTGCGACCGATAGAATCGTTGAAATTTCAGTATTAAAAATATTTCCGAACGGCAATAAAGAAGGTCATACATGGCGCGTGAATCCTGGAATTCCCATTCCAAAACAGGCCAGTGATGTGCATGGAATTACAGACGAAATGGTGGCAAACGAACCTCATTTCAAAGAGTTGGCTTCCAGGGTATATCAGTTGATCAAAGACAGTGATCTGGGGGGCTATAATTCTAACCGTTTTGACATTCCTTTGCTCGCTGAAGAATTGCTGCGGGCCGAGGTGGATTTCGACTTGAAAAAGGCCCTTTCGGTGGATGTGCAAACCATTTTTCATAAGAAAGAGAAACGAACACTGGAAGCAGCCTATAAGTTTTACTGTGATAAATCGCTGGAAAATGCCCATTCTGCCGAGGCAGATACCCTTGCGACCTATGAAGTGCTCAAATCTCAACTCGATAAATATCCCGATCTCCAAAACGACATAGGATTCTTAGCTCAATTTAGTGCACATAAGCAGTTTGCAGATTTTGCCGGCTATATTGGTTATACGAAAGACGGACAGGAGGTATTCAACTTTGGCAAGCATAAAGGGGTTTTGGTGGAAGAAGTTTTGGAAAAGGAACCCGGATATTTTGGATGGCTGCTGAATGCAGATTTCCCGCTCTACACCAAGAAAGTATTGACTCGGGTGAAATTGAAAAAGTTAAACAACAAATTGTAGGATTTTGAAGATCATTTGCATCGGTAGAAATTATGCCGCACATATTGCAGAACTTGAAAATGAGAAACCCAAGGATCCTATCATTTTCCTGAAACCTGATACTTCCATTTTACTGAAAAAGAACCCTTTCTTTATCCCGGAATTTTCCAACGACGTGCATCACGAAGTTGAATTGTTGGTGAAGATCAAAAAGATCGGAAAACACATCGACCGAAAGTTTGCTCACAAATATTATGATGAAATAGGGCTGGGGATCGATTTTACAGCCAGGGATCTTCAGCAGGAATTGAAATCCAAGGGACACCCCTGGGAAAAAGCCAAAGCCTTTGATGGTGCCGCGGTGGTGGGGGCTTTCTTAGACAAGGAGCAGTTCGATTCTGTGGATGATATCAATTTCAGTTTAAAAAAGAACGGAAATACCGTTCAGGATGGAAATTCTTCCCTGATGCTGTGGAAAATTGATGAGTTAATCGAATATATCTCAAAATATTTTACTTTGAAGATAGGAGATATTATATTTACAGGAACCCCCGCTGGAGTTGGGGCTATTTCCCCAAACGATTTACTAACAGGTTTCATTGAAGACCGGGAGATGTTCTCCATTAAAGTTAAGTAATAGAATGAGCAAGAATTATTCTGTAGAGAATCTGAAAGAGATTGCCGGAGACGATCAGGAATTTATGGCTGTGGTGGCAAAGACTTTTCTAGACGAGATTCCGCCGGACCTGGACTCACTGGTTGAGGCCATTAAAAATGATAACAAAGAATTGGCATATCAATTTGCCCACAAAATGAAACCCAATCTGGAAATGTTTGGGATCGATATTCTTAAAGACATCACCGGGATTGAGTCCTGGACCAAAACTTCGAAAAGCAAGGCCACAATTTCTAATAACATTGAAAAGGTCGAATCTACATTGCGGGAGGTCTTTAATGAACTAAAAGAAGATTTTTCTTTATAAATGCTAGCTGAAATAATTACCATCGGTGATGAGATCCTTATCGGGCAAATCGTCGATACCAACTCTGCTTTTATCAGCAAGGAGCTCAATAAGAATGGAGTTCAGGTATTTCAAATAACCTCGGTTCAGGACGATAGGCAACACATTTTAAATGCCTTGCAGGAAGCCCAGAACAGGGTGGATCTGGTATTGGTTACAGGTGGTCTGGGCCCTACCAAAGATGACATCACCAAGCAAACATTCTGTGAATACTTCGGCGATAAAATGGTCGAAAATGAAGCTGTGGCAGATAATATCCGGTATTTGTTTCAGAAATACTTCAATAAAAAACCCATGGATGTGAATCTTCACCAGGCCATGGTTCCATCGACAGCAAGGGTGTTTCAGAATATACATGGAACCGCCCCCGGTATGTGGATGGAAAAAGACGATGTGGTTTTTGTGTCTATGCCGGGCGTGCCCTATGAAATGAAGCATTTGCTGGTGAATGAAATATTGCCGGCTGTGATCGACCGCTTTAACCGGCCTCATATTTATCACAAAACGCTGCTTACCTACGGGCAGGGTGAAAGCATGATCGCCGAACGCATCGAAGATTGGGCGGAACGATTGCCGGA
The DNA here is from genome assembly GCA_009827225.1 of Flavobacteriaceae bacterium. Classification (GTDB taxonomy): domain Bacteria; phylum Bacteroidota; class Bacteroidia; order Flavobacteriales; family Flavobacteriaceae; genus Aureisphaera. The sequence goes on from WUAI01000031.1 coordinate 15,671, forward strand.
TCATATAAAACTAGCGTACCTGCCTTCATTAGGAAGGGTGCGATTGCGTTTGTCTTCGAAAGGACCGGATGAAAACCAACTGAAATCAGAGGTAGATGCATTGATGGAAGAACTTTCGGAAATGCTGAAGGATATTGCGGTAGGTTATGAGTCTGAAACCAGTATCGACCGCCGAATTGGTGAACTGCTCATCGAGAAAGGCCACACCCTCTCCCTGGCCGAAAGTTGCACAGGAGGAGCCATTGCGCAAGAGATCACCCAGCACGCCGGTTCGTCGCGGTTCTACAGGGGAAGTATTGTACCCTATGCCACCGAACTAAAAACCTCGATTTTAGGGGTGGATGCGGATATTATCGAAAAGTATAACGTGGTGAGCATCGAGGTGGCGGAAGCCATGGCACAACGAGCAACTAAAGTGTTTCAGAGTGATTTTGCAGTAGCCACAACAGGAATCGCAGGGCCTACCAAAGGAGATGGTGTGGACGAAGTGGGAACTGTGTGTATTGCCATAGCGACGCCCAAAGGGGTGGTATCGGAGAAGTTTCTGTTCGGGAAGGCAAGAGAGCGCGTCATTCGAAAATCGGTCAACAAAGCCTTTGAAATGCTGCTAAAAGAAATTTCAAAAAACTGAAATTCTTTTGTTGTCCATAACGATTTATTTACTTAAATTTGCACCCTGTTTAAAAATAACTAAAAAACGAAGACAATGTCAAGAGTTTGTGAGCTTACGGGAAAAAGAGCGATGGTAGGGAACAATGTTTCTCACGCTATGAACAAGACCAAGCGCAAGTTTAACGTGAACTTGGTGAAGAAGAGATTTTATATCCCTGAGGAAGACAAGTGGTTAACCCTTCGTGTTTCAACTTCAGCTTTAAAGAATATCAATAAAAAAGGTATTTCAGCTGTGATCAAAGAAGCGAGAGAAAAAGGGTACTTAAACAAATAATTGCATTCAATTTAAAAGTCGGTAACAATGGCTAAAAAAGGAAATAGAGTTCAGGTAATCTTAGAGTGCACAGAGCATAAGGGAACCGGTATGCCTGGAACTTCTCGTTATATCACAACCAAGAACAAGAAAAACACTCCGGACAGATTGGAGTTGAAGAAATTCAACCCTATTTTGAAAAAAATGACTGTTCACAAGGAGATCAAATAATTTAGAGTCATGGCAAAGAAAGCAGTAGCATCATTACAAACAGGATCCAAGCGTTTGACGAAAGCCATTAAAATGGTGAAATCAGAGAAAACAGGCGCGTATACTTTCGTTGAGTCTATCATGGCTCCCGACCAGGTAAACGATTGGTTGAACAAGAAATAATCAACCCAAAAAATATCACGTAAAGCCACTTTTATTCGAAGGTGGCTTTTTGTATTTTTGGGCGTTCCCCGAAGCAGAGCACAGCTCGCTTCATGGCCGGGCTTTCGGTTGTATCCGTGAAGTGCCGTTGAAGTAGAGCTAAGCTCACTTCACGACTACTTAACGGGATGCCGCCTCAATCCCTAACGCATATTCAGGAGAGAAAAATGAGTTTATTCAAAAAGATATTCAGCAAAGAAAAAAAAGAGACCCTCGACAAAGGACTTGAAAAATCCAAGACGTCATTTCTGGATAAGTTATCCAAAGCCGTTGCAGGTAAAAGCAAGGTGGACGATGATGTTCTGGATAATTTGGAGGAGGTATTGGTAACCAGCGATGTGGGTGTGAATACCACACTAAAGGTAATAGAACGCATCGAGGAACGAGTAGCCAGGGACAAATACCTGGGAACCGATGAGCTCAACCAGATACTCCGGGAAGAAATTGCCGGACTCCTCAGCGAAACCAACACCGGTGAAGGTTCAGAAATTGAAATCCCGCAGGGCACTAAACCTTATGTGATTATGGTAGTTGGAGTGAATGGTGTAGGGAAAACCACCACCATTGGTAAACTGGCGTATCAATTCAAAAAAGCCGGTAAAAAAGTGGTCCTTGGTGCAGCCGATACTTTCCGGGCGGCGGCTATAGATCAGCTGCAGGTATGGGCAGATCGAACCGAAGTACCGATTGTAAAACAAGACATGGGCAGCGATCCTGCTAGCGTGGCCTTCGATACCCTTCAAAGTGCGGTGACCCAGGATGCAGACGTGGTACTCATCGACACCGCAGGTCGTCTCCATAACAAAGTGAACTTGATGAATGAGTTGAGTAAAGTAAAACGGGTGATGCAAAAAGTGGTGGACGATGCGCCTCATGATGTGTTGCTGGTACTCGACGGTTCCACCGGGCAGAATGCCTTCGAACAAGCCAAACAATTTACCGCCGCCACCGAGGTTACTTCACTGGCTGTTACGAAGCTCGACGGTACTGCCAAAGGCGGTGTTGTGATAGGGATAAGCGATCAATTCCAGATACCCGTAAAATTTATCGGCGTAGGTGAAGGCATAGAAGACCTGCAAGTGTTTAACAAGTATGAATTCGTAGATTCATTCTTTAAATAAGCAAGAAGCCTTAAGTAATAATGGAACAAGGAATAAATCAAAATATGTATGTTTTCGAATTCCTTTTCCGCAGAATAGATGCACAAAAGCTCTGAGATTCAGGAATGCAGTGACGCAGAGTTTTGAAATCGCTTTTCAGCTTGCTGAAAAAATTCCTTGGAAAAGGTGCCTTTTCTTTTGGTTCGTTTTCTTTGGGCAAGCAAAGAAAATGAACATGAAATTAAAATATGAGAACAAAAACCCTCAAAAAAAATAAGATCAATGTTGTCACGCTTGGATGCTCCAAGAACGTCTACGACAGTGAAGTGCTCATGGGTCAGTTACGTGCTAATAACAAAGAAGTAGTGCACGAAGAAGAGGGTAATGTAGTCGTGATCAACACTTGCGGTTTTATCGCTAATGCCAAGGAGGAAAGTGTCAATACCATTCTCGAATACGTTCAAAAGAAGGAAGAAGGCGCGGTAGACAAAGTATTCGTAACCGGATGTTTAAGTGAACGATACAAACCCGATCTTCAAAAGGAAATACCCGATGTGGATCAGTATTTTGGTACCACTGAATTACCGGGACTATTAAAAGCTTTGGGCGCCGATTATAAACACGAGCTTATAGGAGAGCGCCTTACGACCACTCCGAAAAACTATGCGTATCTAAAAATTGCAGAAGGATGTGACCGGCCTTGTTCCTTTTGTGCCATCCCAATAATGAGAGGAAAGCACAAAAGTACACCCATCGAAGACCTTGTGGTAGAGGCAGAAAAATTGGCAGCAGATGGGGTCAAGGAATTAATCTTAATCGCTCAGGACCTTACTTATTATGGTTTGGATCTCTATAAGAAGCGTGAGCTGGCAAGACTGCTCAAAGAACTGGTTAAGGTGGAAGGAATTGAATGGATCCGACTTCATTACGCCTTCCCTACCGGATTCCCCATGGAAGTACTCGAGGTAATGAAAGAGGAACCCAAGGTGTGCAATTATATCGATATTCCCTTACAGCACATTTCCGACCCCATTTTGAAATCGATGCGTCGTGGGACCACTATGGCAAAAACCAATAAACTACTCGATGAATTCCGAAAGGCTGTTCCGGGAATGGCGATTCGTACAACCTTAATCGTGGGTTATCCTGGTGAGACGGAAGAAGATTTTCAAACATTGAAACAATGGGTGAAAGATCAGCGGTTTGAGCGAATGGGCTGCTTTACCTATTCCCATGAAGAAAATACCCATGCCTTTAATCTGGAAGATGACGTACCGGAAGAGGTAAAGATGCAGCGTGCCAATGAGATCATGGATGTACAGTCTCAAATTTCATGGGAACACAATCAACAAAAGATTGGCAACGAATATCGGGTGGTCATCGATCGTAAAGAAGGAACTTATTTTGTAGGCCGAACCGAATTTGACAGTCCGGATGTTGATAATGAAGTCCTAATTAATGCGGAAGACGGTTACCTCAGAACTGGAGAATTCTATGACGTTGAGATCACAGGTGCTGAAGATTTTGATCTGTATGCCCGGGTGAAAAATTAATCCCGTTTACTCCCTTAGATTCTGTAGCTTTATAGAATGAAAACTAACTTACTCCTTCTTCATGGAGCATTAGGGTCCTCAAGACAATTCGAGAAGATAATTCCCCATTTGGAAAATGGTTTTCAGGTACATCGGTTCAACTTTGAAGGGCATGGTGGTAGACCCAGTGAAAGCGCTTTTTCAATGCAGCTTTTTGTGTCAAATTGCCTGGAATATCTGGAAGAAAATCAAATAGAGTCTACAGAGATCTTTGGATACAGCATGGGCGGCTATGTGGCCCTCAAATTGGCGTTAAAAGCTCCTGACAGAATTTCAAAAATTACTACGCTCGGCACCAAGTTCGATTGGACGCCGGAAACCGCTGCCCGTGAGATAAAAATGCTCAATCCGGAAGTGATTGAAGAGAAAGTTCCAAAATTTGCTGAAATGTTGAAGAGAGTACATCATCCTTCCGACTGGAAAGAGGTCATGCATAAAACAGCACGAATGATGGAGCTATTGGGTAACAACGAAGCACTCAAGGAGCAAGAATTCGAACAAATCAAAGTGCCGGTAAGATTAGGTCTTGGCACCGAAGATACGATGGTGTCAAAATTGGAAACCACCATGGTAGAAGACTTGCTTCCCAATGCAACTTTTCATCAGCTGCATGGCGTTCCTCATCCTTTGGAGAAAGCGGATTCTGAATTTGTTGGATCCTTTATCAAACGATCCATACCTAATAGTTAATTTACAATATGTAATTCTGGTAAAATTGAGTACTCTGTTAATCATCGGCCATACCTTTCCTGAACCATCCACAACGGCGGCGGGTACTCGTATGATGCAGCTCATCGAATTATTTTCAGAAATGGGATATAAGATAGTGTTCGCTTCTACGGCTACGGAAACGAATCGCTCAGAGGATTTGGCGGTAAAAGATGTTCAAACCGTTGCCATCCGATTAAATGATGCTTCTTTTGATGAACTGATATCGGGATTAAATCCGTCCATAGTTTTGTTCGATCGATTTGTCACCGAGGAACAGTTCGGATGGAGAGTTCGCGAGAATTGTCCGCAGGCAATGTGCATTCTGGATACCGAAGATCTGCACTTTCTCAGAAAAGCCAGGGAAGAGTTAGTTTTACAAGGTGATTCAAATGAAAGGCTTAATCTTAATACGGAAACTGCGCAGCGTGAAATTGCCAGCATCTATCGATGCGATCTTTCATTAATAATCTCAAAATACGAATTCGAATTGTTGCAGACAAGATTTAATATACCGATCGGTATATTATTTTATCTTCCCTTGTTTTATAAGGCTCCGACGGAGGAAAATCGTTCCTATCTTCCAGCTTTTCCGCAAAGACAACACTTTGTGAAAATGGGCAATTTTAAGCATGCGCCCAATAAGGATTCTGTATTTCTATTGAGGGAAGTTTGGCCTGAAATCAGACGGCATTTGCCCGGAGTCGAACTACATATTTATGGAGATTATGCGGATAAATCTGTGTCTGAATTAAATGATCCTCAAATGGGCTTTCTTATTATGGGTTGGACAGAAGATATTTCAGCAGTATTAAAAAATGCAAGGATTTGCCTTGCGCCTCTACGTTTCGGTGCAGGTCTCAAGGGAAAGATCCTGGATGCTATGAATCATGGTACCCCGATTGTTACCACAGAAATAGGGGCTGAGGGAATAGCAGATAATCAAGGTTTTCCGGGCAGGGTATCTGATTCGCATGACAAATTGATTCAAGATGCGGTTCAACTATATCAGGACGAGAATCAATGGACCATTGCCCAGGGTAAAGGATTTCAGATTCTGTATCATGGTTTTGCGAAAGAACTCTTTGATGGAGACCTTTTAATGGAAATCGAACATATCCGGGGGAAACTGGAGGCACACAGAAACCGAAATTTCGTCGGAAAGATATTGTGGCGGGAAACTTTCCTTTCCGCCAAGTTTAAAAGCAAATGGATTGAACTAAAAAACTCGGGATCCTCTTCAGATTCTTAACGGGAATTATACGGTTTTGCCAAATCGGTTTCCGCAGCGATAAAACCAAAGGATGCCCAATCTTTTCCCGATACAATGGAGTTGTAAATACCCTTCGCCTGATCCTGTTGTCCGTTGTACCAATACCAATTCCCAACTGCATATTTCAGTGCTGAATTACTCGGATTATCAGCTCCTTCAGGGCGATACACATCTTCAAGATCGAGTTCTCCTTTGTAGAACAAACAAGCCTTGTAGTAACTATGGTTTTCAATCACATTCATTTCTGAAGAAATATTTTTCAAGTATTGCTCGGCAGCTTTAGGTCTTGCCAATCGTCGTTGAATCATATAAATCCAATGTGTAGCAGAAACCACATTATCCGGATTTGGTGAAGTGTTAAGGCACTGTTTATATGCTTCCAGAGCTGCGGGCATATTTCGGTTCAGATAATGTGCCAGTCCGAGGTGGTAGTATATATTTCCGTGCATGCTACTTACCGGAATATTCTTCTCATTGGGTATGCCGTCCTGTTCCACTTTATTTTCTTTTCCATCTATAAGCTTTGCCGCAAGTTCAAGGTCGGCGATGGCTTTATCAAACTCCCGAACCGTGATGTAACGATGTCCTCGGTGTCTTAGCAGTCGCGAATTATTTGGGAATTCAAGTAAGGCCTTGGAGTAAATTTCAATCGCCCTTCTGTGTTCTCCGGCATAGGCCATGAACCTTCCGAACCAAATGGTATTGTCAAGGTTAGGCTCCTCTTTATAGGCCTTCATCTTTTCTTTTAATTGTTGCTGTAATTTTTTTGTGGGGGGCCAACTGTACAAAGTGTCGCCCAAAGCTGAAATGGCCTGATAGGCATGTGTCCAGGACTCCACCTGAACTTGATCAGGCATTTTTTTCTCTTCATTTTTACAAGAGACAAAAACAATGATGCAAAGGATGATGACGAGTTTTTTCATTGGAAGATTTCTATCTATTGTTCTAAGATACGGATATTTCTGGGCTACAAATCTAAATCCGATTTTCGTGTAACCAAAACATATCCGAAGGCGTCCTAGAGGAAATTATCAATTCAAAAATCATGAAATCAATCAGAAAACGAATTTTATTACTCATCGTCATATTGTTTACAATATCAGTGGCGACGGGACAAGACTTATCTGCGTCCCTAGATCAATTACTCAATAATCAATACTCCCAAGACCAGCCTGGAGCGACAGTACTCGTCGCAAAAGATGGAGAGGTCCTCTACAGAAAGGCATTTGGAATGGCAAATCTGGAACTAGATGTGCCTATGAGACCGGAACATGTATTCGAGATTGGCTCGATTACAAAACAGTTCACGGCTGTTTCTATCTTGATGCTGGTAGAGGAAGGGAAAGTTTCATTGGACGATGACATTACGAAGTATATCGAAGATTATCCCGTGGGCGAACATAAAATTACAGTTCACCAATTATTGAATCACACTTCAGGAATTCGAAGCTATACATCCATGAAGTCATTTTTTTCCAAAGCCCGTGAAGATATGAGCCCATCAGAACTCATCGATGTTTTTAAAAATGAACCGATGGATTTTACTCCTGGGGAAGAATATCGCTATAATAATTCAGGATATATTCTACTGGGATATATTATCGAAAAGGTCACGGAAAAGAGCTATGCAGAATTCATCCAGGAACGAATCTTTTCACCTTTAGAAATGAAGCATTCATACTATGGTAGTCATTCAAAAATTATTAAAAATCGAGCAAGCGGATATCAACCTACAGAGGATGGATTCCAAAATGCAGATTATCTGAGTTTGACTTTGCCTTACGCCGCAGGTTCCATTATGTCGAATGTGGATGACTTATTGAAATGGCAACAGGCGATTCATCATAACACGCTTATTTCAGAAGAAAGTAAAAAACTTGCATTTACCAATTATACGTTGAAGGATGGCAGTCCAATTTACTATGGGTATGGATATGGTATCAATGAAGTTAGCGGTGTGCCTAGCATAGAGCATGGAGGTGGAATCTTTGGATATGAAACCTTCGCGGCCTATGTGCCTTCCGAAGATCTATATGCCGTGATTCTTACCAACAAAAATGGGAATGGTCCGAGTGATATAACCATTGAAGTGGCGGCATATGCGTTGGGTAAACCTTATGAAAAAACAAATGAAGTGAAGTTGTCTGAAGCAGATTTGAAGCAATGGGTAGGAACTTATGAATATCCATTTGGGGTTATTCGCCACATCTCTTATAAAGAAGGAAGTTTATACAGTCAGAGAGAGGGAAGTAGAGTGCTTAAGATAGATCCGATTTCTGCCAATGAATTTGCATTTGAGGGGAGCTTTACTCGATATACTTTTGATAATTCAAATGGTATCAAAACCGCACTGTTTAAGTCAAGAATTCGTGAAAGTCAAGGTAAGCTAACCGAGAAGAAAGTTGAAGTGGAGAAACCTACCATTCAATTGGCGGCCGAAGTGCTAAAACGTTATGAAGGAACTTATGAACTTCAACCGGGATTCGATATTGTAATTTCTTCGGAAGGGCAACAGTTGTTTGCCCAGGCCACAGGACAACCTCAATTTGAAATTTTTGCTGAAAGTAAAGATACTTTTTATCTAAAAGAGGTTTCGGCTCAAATTGTGTTTTCGCTAAATGATAATGGCCTCGCGGAAGGTCTAACCTTACATCAAGGCGGACAATCAATGAGCGGTAATAAAAAAAGTTAACCTTTTAAGTGCTAGTTCCATATCCTTGTTAGAGGGATTCTAGAAAATAAGGCCGTCCTAAAGACGGCCTTTTTCAAACTCGGGTGAATATGGAATTAGATTCCGTTGTTTTTATCAACTTCCACTTGCATAGGGTTCTCCAAGGCCCATGAGTCCTGGCGTGTTCCGGTTAGTTGCCAGCTAACTTTAATATTGGGTTCATTGGTCTTAATCACAAAAGTGTTGGATTCAGGATTTACGGGTTCCCATATGATAGCCTGGGCAAAATTCTTGTCCACAATGGTAAGTTGGTATTTGAAGTCTGTATTCAAAGCACTCATATACTGAGGTAACTCAACAGTGCTGAATCCTTCATCATTGGTGATAATATTTCCGCTGTAAATATTGATACGTTCGTTACTTTCGATCGAATTATGCACCAGAAATTTGTTATCCGGATCCAAAGGATGATCAATCTTAAACGCTTTAGCTGCTGCGCTCATGGTTCCTCCAATCGTGATATCGGAAGCCACTTCCACGTCACCTTCGAAAACTCCGGCCAGTTTAGTGGGATCGGCTGGGATTACCCGTAAGGCGCTACTTCCAGCAGAGGTTGCTGAAGAAGTAATCAATACTGCTGAGTCTGCCAGGGATCCTGGAGAAAGCAAGTCGAAATGTGCTACTCTTCCAAAAGTGGTAAAGCCCGAAGCATTGGCTTGTTCCACATGCAAAGCATTATCTGGCGTGGAACTAGGATTTCCAAACATATCGATATGCAATCCGTTCCCAATACCTCTATTGATTATCTCAACAGTTGGTACCGAATTTATCGTAGTAGATGTCTCGAAATATCCAACCATCCCTTCTCCATCGTGTTTTGCGAATAAGGCAGGTTCGGTGTTGGCGTCGCTTCCGGCTGCACTATTTATTATGTTGATATTAACTCCAATTCCTTTACCATTAGATACTACATTCACCGTAGGGCTATCGTTTACTTTTCCGACTACCTCATCTGTAGTGATGAATGTGGCTGTTTCCCCTGCACCGAGATTATCGGCTACCAAGGTCGTTGCTGTGTTACCGTTATTGTCATCCGTGGTGAACATAGCCACTGATCCAAGACCCATGGTATTTGCAAGTAAGGTCACGTCGGCATTCGTAGGTGAACCGGTAAAAATATGAGCTCCTTTACCAGTTCCGCCGTTGTCCACAAATACTCCGGTTCCGGTTCCAGCCTGTGTAACGAACAGCGCTTCTCCTGCTCCGGCAGGGTTGCCGTTAAAAACAGTTAATCCATTGGCCGTACCGGCATTGTCTATCAATGCTGCGTCTCCGTCTCCGGCTTGCATTACTTTGAGAGCTTCTAACAAGTTGGCGCCATTGGTATTTAATATTTCGAGTCCGATTCCGGTACCGGTATTGGCAATCTCAACTGCGTTACCCGCTCCGGCCTGATCGACTGCAAGCCCGTATTCACCACCTCCGGCAAGATTGTCTATCCATAATGCTCCGGCAGTACCGTCGTTATCGATTAACATAGCTTCAAAAATACTTGCGGGGTTTGAGTTCCAGATCGAGGCTCCTCGAGCTGTTCCTGCATTGGTAATCCGTAAAGCGTTTCCGGAAGTTGCTGCGTTTGTGGTCACAAAAAGACCTGAACCAGTTCCAGAATGGTCGATCAACATTCCGGTTGAACCTCCATTTCCGGCAAGGTTATCTATGTAGATTCCTTCTCCGCTTCCATCATTGTTTATTCTTAGTGCATCGTTGGCACTGGCAGCGTTCTTTTGCCAGATGTCTGCGCCAATTCCTGTTCCGTCATTTTCGATATACAATCCTTTCCCAGTTCCGCCGTCATGAAGTACTTTAATTCCTTCTCCCACACCATTGTGGTACGCGTAAAGCGCAGCTCTATTTCCTAGGTTACTAGCCCATATTCCATATGCATCACCTGTTCCCAGTCCATAGATTGAAGTTTGGTCTAAGGCCGTTGAGCCTGTTACGTATAAGCCTGTATAATCTGGATCTCCTGTAATTTCGAGTCCACGGTTATCTGTGGAAATGATCTCGATCTTTCCGTCGTCTGCGTTGATGATACGAGTTTCTGGAGCTCCTCCTAATTGTTCGTCATAGGCTTCGTCCAGGGAGTTTCCACCTCCGGCTCCTGCATTTTCTGCGTAAAGAGCGTAAGGTACACTTAGAAGTTCGCTCGTACCTTCTATGGAATAGCTGGTCCCTCCTGTGGGATCAATTTCAGATTTAATAAAGAAATTATCACTTCCCCAGTCAATAGCTGAAAAGTCACCAGATACAACGGTTCCTCCTCCTGCTTCCAGTGTCATTAAACCGTTGGAATTTGTAGTAGTAGAATGTGTTTCTACATAAACCGCGGTTCCGGTCGCTGTTCCCTCGAGAATACTTATTTGTACTCCGACAGTGGTGTCAGTGATCAAAATATCGCTGGCATCGCGCACCACCGCCTGATAGGTCATTTTCTGGGGTGCCTGAGCCCAGATCCCCGTGGTTACTAATAAGAATAGTAATAGTGTATATATTTTTTTCATAATAATGGCTTTATTTTTTAATGATTTTGAATGATTTGAGACTGTTATTTTTGTCGCAGATATGCAGGTAATAGACTGCAGTAGATAGATGTTCCATAGAGACCATGGTAAAATCTTGTTTAATGGATTGACTATCTAACAAACGACCATAAAGATCGAAGAGACGATAGTTGGGTTCTTCAAAATTCTGACTGTCAAGTTGGATTGTGATATTCGAGGTAGTCGGGTTCGGGAAGGTGCTAATTTCCACGACAATGTTCGGGAATTCGTCAGTACCTAATACAAAGATCTCGTACGGTTGCTGTACGCCTAAATTGGCGGATCCTCCGCTTCCTACCGCTTCGATATAATCTATCTGACCTACCGAATAACTTATGGTTCCTCCACTTCCTGAGCCATCTCCTCCCGAAGCGGTAATATTGCTTTGAGAAAGTAATGTCGTAGTACCTAAACAGAGGAAGAACAGTAATACATTAAATAATTCCTTTTGTTTCATAATTAATTTTTATCGGTTAATACTCGCTTGCGGGAGCTTATACATTCTTATGTCAATTCTCATCGGGCATTTGTAACCTTTCTTAAGTTTTTTTAATAATTTTATTACAAACCGCTTCTCAAAACACACTAACAATTAAACCGAGTACATCAGATAAGAAATTGCTTGCCATGATCCTTGGTTCCGCCACAGAACGGGAACAAGCATTAGGGGAAATTTACAGGCTCAACCGAATAAAGGCTGGATCTTTTGTGCTATCGAATAATGGAAGTGACGAAGAAGCGAAAGATATCTTCCAGGAAGCAATGATCGCATTTTACGAAAATGTGCGTGACGGCAAGTTTAAAGGAGAAAGTGCTATAAGTACTTATTTGTATTCCATTACAAGATTCAAATGGTTGAATCAAATAAAGAAAAATCAAATCAGAATGGATCATCATCAGAAAGTAGAATTTGAAACCAGCGAGGAAGGAACTATGTTCCGTTTGATCGAAGGTGAGAAACGAAATCTGATTTTGGATGTTCTGGAACAAATCGGACCAAAGTGCAAACAACTTTTAATTCAAAATATGTATCACAATGCGTCGATGAAGGAGATAGCTAGTTCTGAAGGATACAGCAGTGAGCAATTGGTTCGGAATACAAAGTATAAATGCCTTAAAAAATTAAAAGAACTGGTGACTGCAAAGCCTCAATTGGAGTCCATATTACGATCTTATGAATAACGACCAGATATATCTTATCGAACGCTATGTAAGCGATCTGCTTACCCCTGAGGAGCGTACGAACTTTGAGTCACACCTGGAGAGTGATCCGGAGTTCAAAACAGCATACGAAGATTATTTAATGCTGAACAATCTCATGCAGGCTGCCGGGCGAATAGATCTTCAGTCTAAATTAGACCAATTTGAAACTGAAGTTGTGGTTCCGAAGAAACAAAAAGTGATTCCACTTTGGATTAAAAGAGCTTTGCCCGCTGCTGCAGTGATTGTTGTAATGTTTGGTATTTACCAGTACTATTTTGCGAACCAGGGTATTACTGGAAATGAATTGTACAGTGATTATTTCGAAACGTATGCAGCACCTGCAACACTGCGCTCGGGAGATTCCAATGCCATCGCCACCTGGAACGAAGCGATGAAATATTACGAGCAAGAAGACTTTACCAAAGCTTCAGAATTGATCTCAGAGGTTGAAAATGGAGTACCTGATACTACCAAGGCTTTCTACTCAGCCATGGCCCAACTTGGTTCTGGTAGTCCCGATATGGAATCAATCCTTAAGAGTTTGGATCTTGTATTGACTGCTGACAATGACTATCAGGAGCAGGCCAAATGGTATAAGGCATTAGTATTGTTGAAAATGGGCGAGCCTACAAAAGCACGTGAACTTCTTTATGAAATTTCGCAAAGTGGAGGTTATATGAAAGATGCTGCTCTCGAGATCGTACAGATGCGAATTGTCGACTAGGCAGCTTGTTTCCTCTTTCGGGCTAAAACTAAGCCGATGACCAGTGCCACCGCTACTCCCAACCATAGAAATATTCGATTAAACCCGGATTCCAATTGCTGCGTATTTCCGGTAAGTCTAAAACTACTCCAAAAATAAGGGTGCAAATTCTCAGGAGTTGCTGTTTTCAGATATGCAAGTTTGGCTTGTTGAAGTGCTTTATCTTTGGGCATACCCTCTTTGAGATGGGTTAAAAATGACTGGGTTAGTTGTGCAGAGGCAGCATCGTCTACAGCCCAAAGGGTGGATAGCAAAGAACGACTACCGGCATATTGAAAAGCCCTTTCAAGGCTTAATATTCCCTCACCACGCTCCAATTTCCCTGAAGCCGTATTACAGGCACTAAGTATGACCAATTGGGAATTTATGGTGAGATTATAAATTTCGTAGGTATGAAGAATTCCATCTTCAGAATCGGAAGGACTGAAATACAACTTCGATAACAACGGATGTTCGTCCTCTACCTTCCCGTGCATAGCGAGATGAATGATACCTGCATTTTCCGCGTTGTTTTTTAGTTTTTCTTCTGAAACGGAACCTCCGATATAACTCTTCCCGTCGAAAAGATTAGCGGCAAATTCAACCTCGGACGCATTGTATACCAAGTTTGAAAGAGGTTCTCTTAAGGCTCCCGTAGCCTGGGTTTCATAACTCGGAGCAAACCCCAGGTAGGCGTCGTATCGATTTTTTTGCTGTGCAGATTTGCTAAAAATTGAAGCCGACGGGCTATAGGAAACAGAATGAGTGTTAATCAAATAAGGAAGTGATCGATAGTTCCTTTTTATGCTGGCCGTTTTTTCCGTCAATAGAATTTCGAAAGGAAGGTAAGCTAAAATACCATCCGGAACGATCACCAATTTGGAATAATTCCGTGTTGATAATTCGTCTTTCAGTAGAAATTCATACAGTGCCTCTGCCTGGGTTTTATAGCTTTCGAATGCTTTTTGCGGATTTAATCTAAAGTTGTCTGAATCTTTCAGACTCGAGAACAATTGCGCCACCTGTTCCTTTACATTGTTTAGATTCGAGATCTTACGAACCGTGATGTCACTGGATGATACCCGGAAAACATATCCGTGTTCTTCTCCAAAAAAATAACTCACCAATGCTTCCGATTCGCCGGACAATGCTTTTTGAATATTCCCCAAAGTTTCCAATTGTGGTTGAAATTTCAGATGGAAATAATCTGGGTAGTCCTTCTCCATGGTGTTCATTAAAATGTCGTATTCCGCCTGTAACTTTTCCAGTTTATTCTTAAATAGGGTTAGCATTTTATCCCGAACTTGTGCACATCGTTTTTCTTCTGATTCCAGCTTACCCATATATTCAGTGATGCTAAATCGGAGTTGCTGTTCTTTCAGCAATACATCTTTAGGAATATTGGCAAATTCGGTATTTTCATATTCATCGAATGTAGCCAATAAGAGTAGCGCCTTGCTGCGTTCTGAAAATTCAAAGGCAAGTTTTAGAAAGTCGTTTTTGCCGGTCAGATAGTGAAGCTTGAGCGCAGTATCTATGCTGTTTTCCACCAGGGATAAAGTACGTTGGGTCCAGAAAAGTTTCGAAGATTCCGACATTCTTCCCTGTTTCATCGACTCCAAAATGTCCACTGCGGCACTTTGCGTTTCCATTGCTGTGATCAGATCTTTTTCATCGTTGGTCACCGCATAGAGTTCTTTCAATAATTCTCCTTTCGCCATCATCGATTCCAATAGATATTGATGCGATTTTATTTCAGTTTCTGAATCGGGATTCGCATACCAGTCGTCAGGGTCTACCCCTGATGCCAGTTTAGCTATCGCCTGCTGATAAGTATTCAAGGCCGCCTCTGTATCACCAGATGCCCGAATAGCCCGACCCACGAAATTCTGACACGCAGCAGTGAGCGTATGATTTTTTCCATAGGTTAGTTCCCTCCACGCAAAAGCTTCTTTATAATAATTGAGTGCATTGTTGTAGTTGCCCGTTTGCAAAGCACTATCCGCTACCTTAATTGTCACTTCGCTTACATCGTTATTAATAACTTCTTCATTTACAACGGAAGAATTAAAATACACGAGAGCGTTTTCATAATCGCCCAATTCCCAATACATATCGCCAATGGCCTCATTGAGGTTTTTCATAAGACGATGATCTTTCTCATAGCGTTCTGTCCAAACCGGTACCACTTTCAGGTAGTGTTCTAATGCCAGTTCGTACTCCAGCATTTCATAATGAATGTTTCCGAGATTATAATTACAAATAGAGACATTAAAGTGCTTATCCGGGTATTGGTCACGGTAGATCTTCAACTCCCGCTGATAGTACTCTTTGGACTTTTCAAAATCCCCTCGGGTTCTGCTCATATTCCCCAAGGCACGCAATGTTACTCCTTTGTGAAAAACCGGAATGCTATCCAGTTGATCAAAATGATGCAGCGCCTTCACCAAATTGCCAAAAGCGTCACCTTCTTTATAATTTATCAGAAAATAGTAGCGCCCCTTATATAAATGATTTTCGTTTTCTTCGGAATTGAAAATGATTTTTCTTATCTCTTCTAACATTGGGTTGTACACTATGGTATCTCCCCTAAGCGCAGAACTTTCAACCAGCAGCATCCGAAACTCGAAATCGCCCGGAAGATTTTTTTCCGTTCGGATCTCCCTGGCCTTCAAAATAGCTTCATTGGCTTTCTTTTCTTTTAGCAAGTTTCGATTGAGTACGAACTGCCAGGTGTACAATTCGATTTCGTTCTCTGATGAAATCGATGGGCATTTCAGCAACGAATCAGATAATGACATAGCCGCTTCGAATTCACCTTTTTCATTCAAGTTAAAAATGCTTTCTTTCCCTTTATCAATGTCACAATCCTGTGCTGCAGTTGATATCGAAAGAAGCAAAACCAGTAGTAAGATGGTCGTATTTGTTGTCATAGCTCATGTTTCCCCGACAACAAGTTACTAAATATTCCAATGGAGTTGTTTGGGACTTCGAATTCTCCGGATTTACGTGTTTTTACGTAATTATCAGTTGCTTAGGAGTCGTTAACTTTAATTTTATTTTTCAAAAATATGAATGAGAGTATCCCATATAGGGTAGGTAAGTGGTTGCCAAGCGACAAGAGAATCCTGGACAATTGGTTAATGGATTTGATCATAGAGGTCGAAAATACTCCAAAGCCCACACATCCCGTGATTAAGGAACTGCGTTCAGTGATAGAAGGCGACCCAAAACTGTATATGCTTTTTAATTTGATGTTTGAGCAAGTTCCGGGAAAGTACAAGAATAATCCCATGGGCGGATCCCAGGTTCGGGATTATAATCATGCGTTGGAATTGATCAACTTCATACTGACTAGAGCACCTGAATTTAACCAGACTGGACTCGTGGGTTTTCCAATCAATGCTATCTTCGACTGGTCTATGGGAACTTCTGCCGGATTTGCCGCTTTTTTGGACGAAACTATAAATGCCCAGCTCAAAAAAGTACTCGATGAATGGGGAAAATTTCTAAAGTCCAAAGACTCTGCCTATGTCTTAAATACTAATCCACGGAGTGGATGGTTTGGAAGGGAAGCGCGAAAGGCAATGCCCAATTTTGCTGAAGAATTTAAATGCGATCCTAAAAAGGAACACTACGGATTTACCTCTTGGGATGACTTTTTTACCCGAGAGTTCAGGGAAGATGTACGACCGGTTTCTGTGCCAACAGATGACTCAGTAATTGTGAATGCCTGTGAGTCGGCTCCTTACAAAAAGCGTGAAAACGTATCGCTTATTAACAAATTTTGGGCTAAGGGACAGCCGTATTCTTTGCGGCACTTGTTAAACAATGATCCGCTCGGGGCCATATTTGATGGTGGAACCGTTTACCAGGCTTTTTTAAGTGCATTGAGTTATCATCGCTGGCATAGTCCGGTGAGTGGTGTTATCAAAAAGGCGTACCTGGTTGAAGGTTCTTATTACTCGGAAACCCCAACAGAAGGCTTTGATCCGTCTGGACCTAACAGATCTCAGGGCTATATTGCCGAAGTGGCAACCCGCGCGTTAATTTTTATAGAGGCGGATAATCCCAAAATAGGCTTAATGTGTTTCGTAGCTATAGGGATGGCTGAAGTATCTACTTGCGATATCACGGTATATGAAGGACAGTCTGTCACAAAAGGAGATCAGCTGGGGATGTTCCATTTTGGAGGCTCCACCCATTGTTTGATATTTCAACCCCATGTGAAATTAGAATTCGATTTTCATGGACAGACACCCGGATTACACGCTGAGAATATCAAAGTGAACGCCCAGATTGCTCGTGTAACGTAATTTGGAAGTCTAAATTCTGAATTTGTTATTGTTGACAAAGAAAATACTATTCACGAGGAACAGCTTTCCATTTTCCCAAAAGGATCGGAAAAGGACATCATCCACCATATAAATAACACTTCCGGAGCCCATTCGGGTTTCACCAAAAACAAGAGAATTCTTAAGTTTAGCTTTAGCAGCCTTTCCGGAAAATCCTGAAACGCTTTTAGCGTCTCCATTGATATAACCCACATTGTATCCTGAGTCCATAAATTTATAAGACCTGCTGCTGCGTTTTAGACTGAAATAGGTGGAATCATATCCAAAGGCCATGGGATGAGAATTGTCCAGAGTGACTTCATAGATGCTTCCGGTTACAAAATTCTTAACTCGGGACCGTTCCCTTTTTTCATAAGGGATCAGTTTGTCTTCATCTTCGTCTTCACTATCATTCTCTTCCAGGTTAAAACCATCTTTACCGGAAAACACCCTCATGGAGTTTCCTATGGCAATAACTTTACCACCACCTCGAATCCAGGATTTGAGGTCGTCCATCGCGCTATCTCCTAAGACACTGTTATACCAGCCGCTGGGAAGTATCAAAATGTCGAATCCTGAAAGATCGTCCACACCAAAATACCCGGTGTCAATCGAAGTAATCGGATATTGAAGTTGGGTTTCGAAGAAATGCCAAATAGTTCCATAGCTGAGGGATGAGGTTCCTTCTCCCTTAAGCACCGCAATTTTTGGAGGGTTGATGAGTTTGATATCAGGAGACCCAAAATCCGGTTTTTGATCTCCGAAACTAGTCTTCGTGGCATACAATTTTCTCTGATGTTTGTTGGCAATCTTAGTCACCATCTGATCGAATTGCTTGTTTTTGCGATTGTCACTTTTAGTGATCACCAAACTTCCTTTATTGAATTTTTGCCCCCCAAAACTCAAATCTTTTTCCGAAAATCTGACCTTAATATCTGCTTCCAAAAGTTCAATCAGGAACGAAGCATCATTAAGGCTTTTCCAGGGTGCAATATAACCGGCATTCCCCTTGGTTAATCCATTCAATGGTCCGAGGTTCTGCGTGGGATTTGTCATCGGAACATTCACCAAACTGGCCACGCAATTCAATCCGTAGGCATAAGGAAGGCTCCAGGCGGTGATGTCGTAAGTAAGAGGTTCACTTAACTTCGCTTCCTGTTCAAATAATACCTTCACCATCTTACCTTTCGGCTGATTGGTAGGAACTACCAATGCGTGTTTGGCGGTTATGCTGGTATTGGTGCCTGTGACAAAATTGAAGCCTGTTACCTTGCTATCTGTGAATCCATATTTGATTTCATGTAGATCTAACAGCGCAGTGAGAGAGGCGATCTTATCCGGATGACCGGAAACCACATAACTCTTGTATTTCAAATTACCGTTTTGGAAAAATCCCCGGAATTCTGAATTTAGTTGTCCTGCATTTTGTGATGAGATCTCCACGGTCGACAAACCAGTGGTCACATGATGTGCCACCCGATCTTTCAATGTAAGTACATACCCTTCGTCGGTATTGATCCCCAGTCCGGCGCGTCCGTGCCCCGCTTGTTCATAAGTCATTCCAATGGCGCCCATGAACGTAGGATATGTATCCCCGTAGCTTGGATATAGCAGATCAAACCGCTCCCTGGTAAAAAACAGCCAACCTTCACGGTCGAAATACTTCGCATGGTTTTTTCCGATGCTGGTTTGAAAATCTCTTTGAAAATCGGAAATTATTTCATGATAAGGCTCTGCAGCAGGTGCAAAATAATAGGGTTCATTGATTCCTTGCTCGTGAAAGTCCACATGGATGTGCGGCATCCACATATTGTAAATTTTCAATCGTTGTTTGCTTTCCACCTGAGTTGCCCAGGCCCAATCACGATTGAGATCGAACAGAAAATGATTCGGTCTTCCACCCGGCCAGGGTTCATTATGTTCGGTGGCGATTTGCTTCACATTGTAAGGGGTGGCTTTCACCTGGTTGTACCAATTGGCATAACGGTCCCGGCCATCAGGGTTGAGGCAAGGATCGATAATAACTACCGTATTTTGTAACCACTCCTGTTTTTCGGTGATCAGTTCGTAGAGGGTCTGCATGGCAGCCTCGGTGCTTGAAGCTTCATTTCCGTGAACATTATAGCTAAGCCAAACGATAGCGACCTCCGGATTGGCCGACCCTTCCATCAGGCCTATCTGTTTTAAATTATCAGTACGAATCTTCTCGATAGCGTTCAAATTGGCCGCAGTAGAAACTACCGCATAGGTCAAAGGTCTTCGTTCGTTGGTTTTTCCGTAAGAGTAATAATCCACCATGTTTGAATTGGTGGCAACATGCTCGAAATAGCGCACAACGTCGGCATGTCTTGAGAATTCAGAACCGATTTCGTACCCTAAAAAATCGGAAGGAGATTTTAGTTGGGCGAAAACTGAAACTGAGCATAAAATGAAGAAAGAGAGCAAGATTCGAGTCATTTTCTGAATGTTGAAATTGGAGGTTAAAACTAAGAAACATCTGTGAATTACAAATTCCGTATTCTGAATTATTTAACATTAACGTATTTTTAGAGTTTGAAGGCTCAAAAAGTGTTTACTTTTGTTTCATCTGAAAGACCTATGCCAACGAAACTGCTTCCTTATCGGCAAACTCATAGCTTTTCTAATCTGATTTGCGACTATCTCGACCGGAATCCGGCTTTAAGCCCTTTCTATAATCTCTTTCCTGATGAGGAGAATTTCGTGAAACAGGCACAATCAAAGGGTAAAAATTTCTCAACAGATTCAAGAACGTTGTTGGTTCAGTCATTACAAGAACAATACGAGGGTATTACAATTTCAGAAGCAACAAAAAACAACCTGGAATTGCTGGCCGATCCCAATTGTTTTACTATCACCACCGGACATCAACTCAATTTGTTCACAGGCCCATTGTACTTTTTATACAAGATCTTCTCGGTGATTAACCTCACGGAACGCCTTAACGAATCCTATCCTAATTATCGCTTTGTTCCGGTTTATTGGATGGCAACGGAAGATCATGACTTTGAAGAGATCAATTACTTCAATTTGCGAGGAAAAAAGGTGGTTTGGGAAAAATCCTATGGAGGTCCTGTCGGAGAATATGATACTGACGGGCTTGGGCAGGTACTGGAATTGTTGAAACTTGAATTCGGCGAAAGTGAAGCTTCATCAGAGTTATTGACACTATTCGAAAACGCGTATTTGCGTCATTCGGATCTTGCTTCCGCAACCCGATACCTGGCCAATGAATTGTGTGGTAGTTATGGTTTGGTCATCGTTGATGGAAATGATACCAGGTTGAAAGGTAGTTTTATTCCTTATGCTGAAAAAGAACTAGTCGGAGGAACTGGCTTTCGGGAGATTACAGCTACGACTTCAAAACTGAAGGAATTAGGCTATCCTGAACAAGTTCACCCGAGAGAGATCAACTTGTTTTATATCGCCGAAGGAATACGAGAAAGGATCATCGAAAGGGATGGGGTTTATTATATCAATGATACAGAACAGTCTTTCACTAAGGAAAAAATAGTAAAGGAGCTTCGGGAAAATCCTCAACGATTTTCACCTAATGCCTTGTTACGTCCTTTATACCAGGAAGTAATTCTTCCGAACCTTTGCTATGTGGGCGGAGGAGGAGAATTGGCATATTGGTTTCAATTGAAGGACTACTTTGAAACGGTAGAAGTGGATATGCCGATATTGTTACTTCGGAATTCTGCATTGCTGGTGCCCGAATCCTTACAAATTAAACTGGAAAAACTTGGTGCAGGGATCTCCGATTTATTTTTGAAATCCCACGAACTTTCCAGTATGCATACGCGTCGAATTTCTGAGATCGACATTGATTTTTCTAGTCAGAAAGCCCATCTTCAATCTCAGTTTGAGGCTTTATATGACTTGGC
Organism: Flavobacteriaceae bacterium; assembly: GCA_009827225.1. Classification (GTDB taxonomy): domain Bacteria; phylum Bacteroidota; class Bacteroidia; order Flavobacteriales; family Flavobacteriaceae; genus Aureisphaera. The sequence goes on from WUAI01000031.1 coordinate 37,159, forward strand.
TAAGATGACCGACGCTTCTTTCCTGGGGGCGGTAGGAGCACAGGAGAAAAAGCAACTCAATGGACTGGATCATTTGGAAAAACGTCTTATGAAAGCGCAAAAGCGAAAACTAAAAGATGAGTTGGAGCGACTGCTGCAAATTCAGAACATTTTGTTTCCCAACGGGTCGCTCCAGGAACGATCGAAGAATTTCTCAGAATTTTACCTGGACATGTCTACGAATTTGCTGACAACTGTTAAGGAAAACCTGGATCCCCTGGCTCACGAGTTCACGATTATCTACACTTGATTTTGGTTCGAAAGGCATTTGGCGAAATGCTGATAACCTGTTTAAAAAATTGGCAGCGGCGGCCGTTCAAAATAATTTTTTAGATTACTTTTGCCTATGCAAAATAACGTCCTGATTCTCGATTTCGGATCTCAATATACTCAACTCATTGCCAGGCGTGTGAGAGAGCTGAACATCTACTGTGAGATACATCCCTACCACAACATTCCTGAAAACCTGGATAACTTTAAAGCGGTCATTTTATCGGGTAGCCCATTTTCTGTGCGCGCCGAGGATGCGCCGCATCCGGACCTTTCAAAAATAAAGGGATACAAACCCCTGCTTGGGGTTTGTTACGGCGCTCAGTACCTCGCCCATTTCAACGGTGGTAATGTGGCCCCTTCCGAGATCAGGGAATATGGTAGAGCAAATCTTACCACCATCCATGATCATTCTGAACTTTTCGCTGGAATTCCGGAAGATACCCAGGTTTGGATGAGTCACAGTGATACCATTGCTGAACTACCTCATAAAGCAGTACGACTTGCCAGTACCAATGATGTGCAAAACGCCGCCTATCGAATTGAAGGCGAGCCTACCTTTGCCATCCAGTTTCACCCCGAGGTGTATCACACTTCCCATGGGAAGCAACTGCTTGAGAATTTCTTAATTGAAATCGCAGAAATCCAGGCATCCTGGACGCCCGCGGCATTTGTGGATACCACCGTTTCAGAATTAAAAGAAAAACTGGGAGATGACAAAGTGGTATTGGGGCTTAGCGGGGGAGTAGATTCCACCGTGGCGGCGGTCCTGCTCAATAAGGCCATAGGAAAAAACCTCTATTGCATCTTTGTGAATAATGGTCTTCTTAGAAAAAACGAATTTGATAGCGTTCTGGATCAGTACAAGGATATGGGGTTGAACGTAAAAGGAGTGGACGCTTCGGCACGCTTCTTGAAAGCATTGGAAGGAATATCAGATCCTGAGGCCAAAAGAAAGGCGATAGGGAGATCGTTCATTGAGGTTTTTGATGATGAAGCCCATTTGTTGGAAGATGTAGACTGGTTGGCACAGGGTACTATCTATCCTGATGTGATCGAAAGTGTCTCTGTAAATGGCCCTTCCGTGACCATTAAATCCCATCACAATGTGGGAGGTTTACCCGACTTCATGAAGTTGAAGGTGGTGGAACCGTTGCGAATGCTTTTTAAAGATGAAGTACGACGCGTGGGAAGAGAAATGGGAATCGATCCTGAATTATTGGGTCGGCATCCTTTCCCGGGCCCTGGACTTGCCATTCGAATCCTCGGAGATATTACGGAAGAAAAAGTTCGTATATTACAAGAGGTAGACCATGTGTTTATCAACGGATTGAAGAAATGGGATCTGTATGATAAGGTCTGGCAGGCTGGAGCCATTTTACTCCCTGTGCAAAGCGTAGGAGTGATGGGAGACGAAAGAACTTATGAGAAAGTGGTTGCTCTGCGAGCCGTGGAATCCACAGATGGAATGACTGCCGACTGGGTGAATCTGCCCTATGAGTTTTTACAGGAAACCTCAAACTATATAATAAACCGGGTGAAAGGCGTTAATAGAGTAGTATATGATATTAGCTCCAAACCACCTGCAACCATTGAATGGGAATAATATCCCCAAACTGAAACGCAAACCTATTTGATGAAACTATTTGTATCCTTCTTTTTGTTACTCAGCGTGACCTTATTAATGGCGCGTGGCCCGCTTCAGGAGAAATACAGAAGTCACAGGGTCCAGCAGGGTGAAACTGTATACAGCATTGCTAAGGCTTATGGAGTCTCGGAAAGTGAGATCTATCGTTTAAATCCGGATGCCCAATCCGGTATAAGTTCCAACAGTATTTTGATCATCCCTAGTGGAGATATCATCAACACAGCTTCCCAGGAAATAAAATTCAAAAAACATAAGGTAAGACGGAAAGAGACTTTATTCAGCATTGCGCAAAAGTATGGAGTAAGTGTAGACGATATCAAGAAATATAATAAGCATTTGTATTCCAAGGGACTTAAAAAAGGAGAAAAACTGCAGATCCCTATTCCTGTTGTTACTACTGAAACGGTCACCACTTCTATAGAGAACACGGGCAGCAATTCCAGTGACTATGGGACTCATTTAATTGTTGCCAAGGAGACCAAGTATGGTATTGCACGAAAATATGGTATTACGATAGCGGAACTGGAAAGCCTGAACCCTGAATTAGGGACGAATTTCCCTATTGGAGCTACTCTTAAGGTTCCGAAGACCATTGCCGTGGAAGAATCGGCGATAGAAGAAGACACCTTCGATTTCTACGAGGTACAGCCCAAAGAAGGCTTTTTCCGATTGAAGGTGAAGCTGGGACTAAGCCAGGAAGAGATCGTGGCCTTGAATCCATATGCCAAAGACGGATTGAAAGAAGGAATGATCCTCAAGATTCCGAAGGAGATCACAGAAGCTCTTTCAGGAAGCATAGAAAAGATCAATCTTGAAAATGCGATCGTCAATACTGACAGGAAGCGACTGGCGATTATGCTACCGTTTCAGCTGAAAAGTGCTACAGATTCTATCAAGGCGAATGCTGAATTGATAAAGAACAATCGAACCATGCGCATCTCGCTCGATTTCTACAGTGGGGTTCTGCTGGCTTCTGAATTTATGAAAGACAAAGGTGTTTCAGTGGAATTGAACGTCTACGATACCGAAGGAAATTCTTCAAAAACCTCATCAATAATCAGCGGGAATGATTTTTCTTCCATGGATGCAGTGATAGGACCTTTGTTAAGTAAAAATGTGGAGCGAGCGGCGTCCGAATTAAAAAGCAAAGATGTGCCGGTGTTTTCTCCTTTGAGTAATAGGAATATTAAATTAACGGCCAATCTTTTCCAGACCTTACCTCCTGAAAAATTGCTGGAATCGGCTATGATCGATTACCTGAAGAACAATTCCGAAGGAAAAAATATCA
>WUAI01000032.1 GCA_009827225.1 Flavobacteriaceae bacterium
GAAAAAAATTGCTATGAAAAAGAAAAATTATCGCTTCTAAGACAAGCGATGTTCAAATATAAGTAAAAAATTAAATAATCGTCCACAAATTATGAAAACATATCCTTTACCTTTTCAAAAAACGATTTATCCTCTTTTTCAGGTTTTGGTTCAAAATGTTCGTCATCCCTCATTTTTTCAAAGAATTCACGTTGTTCTTTGGTCAAATCTTTTGGTGTCCAGACATTTACATGTACCAGTAAATCCCCAACTCCGTATCCATTAATGCTTGGAATACCTTTTTTACGCAGGCGAAGGATTTTTCCACTTTGAGTACCCGCGTCTATTTTAATACGTACTTTTCCTGTAACAGTCTCTATTTCCTTAGAAGTTCCCAATACAGCATCCGAATAACTGATATACAGGTCGTAATGCAAATTATCACCCTCGCGCTGTAAATTAGGATGTGCTTCTACTTCGATAGCTACCAGCAAATCACCTGCAATTCCATTACCCGGGGCATCGTTCCCTTTGCCGCTCACTTTTAGCTGCATGCCATCCACTACTCCGGCCGGAATCTTGATAGAAACCGTTTCTTCTTCAGCAATGAGCCCGAAAGCATCAGCCCCTGCAGGCGCGTTATCTATAACTTCTCCAGTCCCTTTACAAGTTCCGCAGGTAGTCGCCGTTTGCATCCTACCCAATATCGTATTCTGTATTTTGGTGACCTGTCCATGTCCGTTACAGGTAGGACAAGTTTTATAGGTGGTTCCGGGAGCGACTTTCTTGCGCTTTACCTTGATCTTCTTATCCACACCATTCGCAACTTCCTCCAGGGTAAGTTTTACGCGTATACGAAGATTGCTTCCTTTTACCCGACCTCTTTGGGCTCCTCCAAATCCGCCGAACCCTCCAAAACCACCACCAAAAGCACTTCCGAAGATATCTCCAAACTGGCTGAATATGTCGTCCATATTCATACCACCGCCAAAACCGCCACCTTCGAATGCCTGATGACCAAACTGATCGTATCTGGCTTTCTTATCGGGATCACTCAGTACTTCGTAGGCTTCCGCAGCTTTTTTAAACATCTCTTCAGCCTTCGCATCTCCGGGATTTTTATCAGGATGGAATTCGATCGCTTTTTTACGATAGGCCTTCTTTATCTCTGAAGCCGTCGCATTTTTCGAAACTCCTAATATGTCGTAGTAATCTTCCTTCATCTTATTGTCCTATAACCACTTTCGGATAACGTATGATCTTGTCGCCCAGGGTGTAACCCTTTTCAATCACATCGATGATCTTTCCTTTCATATCATCAGTGGGTGCAGGAATCTGGGTTACCGCTTCATGGTGATCGGCATTAAATACCTGGCCCGGCTCCGTTTCAATAGGTTCGAGGCCTTTCTGTTTTAAAGTTTCCTTGAATTTATTGCTGATGAGAGCAATACCTTTTAAATGATCATCGTCTGTCTTTTCGATCTCCTTCAGCGCACGGTCAAAATCATCGAGAATGGGCAACAAGGCAGTCATCACATCCTGGCTGGCCGTTTTGAACAATTCGATACGCTCTTTACCGGTTCTACGCTTGTAATTCTCAAATTCAGCAAACAAACGCAAATAACGATCCTTTTCGGTCTCAAGTGCAGACTCTAATTCAACCATCTTATCTTTTGAATCCTTTTTTGAAGATTTTTTAGAAGCCGACTTCTTTTCGGTTGCCTTTTCTTCTGTAATTGTCTCTTCTGAACTAGATTTCTTACTCATAGATGAATTCGATTTATTCGTTAATTTCTCAAGGGTGCAAAAGTACTGCCAATTCTTCGAAAATGTCAAAATGTCATTGCTTTATTTAGTATTAATTTAAGATTGAATTAATCCAAAGCGAATAAATTTGCGGGAACCTTAAACGTAAAAAACATGAAAAAACACATTTTGAACATAGCATTGGTGGCTTTTATCGCTTCCGGAGCTGTGGCTTGCAAGGAAAAAGAAGAAAAAACCGAAACTACTGAAACTACTGAAGTTGCTGAAAACACTGGAGTTACCGCCGATTTCAACGTGAATGTTGATGAGTCAACTATCGAATGGAAAGGTTCAAAACCACTTGGTAGTCATAATGGTACGATCAATCTTGCATCCGGAACTTTTTCGGTAAAAGATGGATCCCCTGAAGCGGGTAAAGTATCTATCGACATGAACTCGATCGCTGATCTGGATCTTGAAGGAGAGATGAAAGAAAGTCTGGAAGCTCACTTAAAAGGAACTGTTGAAGGGAAAGAGGGAGACTTTTTCAATGTAACTGAATTCCCATTTGCAAATTTTCAACTTACCGGGATTACTACAGAAAACGATCAGACCATCGTTCACGGTGACCTTACGATCAGAGATAAAACGAATCCGGTTTCATTCCCGGCAGCTATTTCCGTAGATGACTATAAAATGACACTGAATAGTGAAACTTTTACCATCGACCGAACTCAATGGGGTGTTAACTTCGGATCTAAGTCAATCTTTGATAATCTGGGTGATAAATTTATCGATGACGAGATTGAATTGACGATTTCAGTGGTGGCGAATAAGAGCTAAGTCCATCCTAACATAAATCAAAAAAGGCGGAACATTCCGCCTTTTTTTATAGTAGATTTTCTATTGCTTTTTCAAGATTGACATATTCAAATCGATAACCACTTTCTTCTATTTTAGAAGCACTCACCAGCTGACTTTCCAAGACCAAAGATGCCATTTCTCCCAACATAAGTTTCAGTACGAACGACGGAACATTTGGCAACCACAAAGGCTTCTTAAGATGTGAAGCAATTACTTTTGTCATTTTCTTGTTGGTAACCGGACCTCCGCACACCCCATTGAATACCCCTTCCTGTCTTGACTTAAGAAGATGCAGGTAGATTCCAGCTATGTCAGAAATATGGATCCAGGACTGCCATTGATCTCCACTTCCTAAAGCAGCGCCCATTCCCATTTTTATGGGTTTTACGATTTTCTCCAGAGCACCACCTTCCGAAGACAACACAATTCCGGTCCTCACGATACTCACAGGAATATTCAGTTTGCTAAAGTCATAGGCAGCCTTCTCCCATTCCACCACAACCTGGGCGAGAAAGGATTCTCCGGCTGTATCATATGATTCGTCGTATAGCTTGGTTTTAGAACTAGGATAAAAGCTAATGCCACTGGCAGAAATATAATGGGATACCGAATGATCCATTTTCGCAAGTGAATCTCTTATCACCTGTGCTGTTTGAAGTCGGCTTTGAAGAATGATTTCTTTATAGGCTTTGGTCCATTTTTTGGAAACCGTGGCCCCGGCAAGATTGACAATAGCTGTCACACCATCGAATGCTGCAAGATCGATTTCGCCCGAGGTTGGGTTCCAATAAAATCCCTTTGCTCCTTCAATACTGTCCAGTTGGTTCTTTCTTGTCGATAAGAAATGTACCGGAATACCGGATTCATGGCATTGAACGATGATTTCCTTGCCAATCAACCCTGTAGCACCGGCAATTAATACTTTCATTTTAGCTGCAATTTTTCGTAAAGGTAAGTTCCTGAAAACGAATGAACAGGGTTATTAACTCGAAATTGGGAAGATAAGACCGCATTTAACTACAAATTAAGGAAGCATTTTGGTTGCTCTTAACATTTCACGTTTCCCCGGAGGACCCGGAATTCGCTCCACTTTAAATCCCGCCGCCTGCATGGCGCGCCTTACACTTCCTTTGGCCGAATAGGTAGTCAACACACCCGGATTCTTCAACGCCTTGAACATGTTATGGAAAATTTCTTCCGTCCAAAGATCAGGCTGCACTCTGGGTCCGAAGGCATCAAAATAAATAATGTCATATTGTTGTACTGCTGAAATTTCAGAAAAAAACATCTTCGACTTTTTAAGATGAAATCGATCTGAAATCTGCGCCTCTTCTTCCCAGGGAGTGGTATGTAAATTCAGAAATAATGATTCCGAAGCACTCAGCAATTCAGCATAATTCAGCTTTTCTACTTCCGCCATTTCTACCGGATACGCCTCGATTCCGTGGTAATGAATTGGAACCTTCAAATGTGAAGCAAGCAAAGCACTTAAAAAAGCGTTTAGGCCGGTACCAAAGCCAACCTCAAGGATATGTATCTGTGAAGAATCCTCTCCAGAATAATTATTGAGAAAATGTTCCAGTCCACTTTGAATGAAAACATGTTTCGCTTCATTCAAGGCGCCGTGTTTAGAATGATATTGTTCGTTCCATTCCGGGAGATGAATGGTATAGGAGCCGTCTCCCGTTTTAAGGAACTCGCGTTTCAACTTATTGTTTTTCAGGGATTAACACACCGTGAGACAAGAAGGATAAAGATAACTCGGGCTCGGTAATGGCATCAATTTCTTCCTGGGTTTTTCCGGCGTCTTCGGCAAAGTGCTTCAAATCTTCAACGCTGGTTTCCTCCACGAAGGCTTTCCCGGCAACGATCACATCCTGTCCGGCGATATCTTTCGGCATGAAGAAGCCATAATCCTTAAATCTAACAAAAGACTCCTTGTCGCCCATATTGAGTCGCATCCAGCATCCTTTATTCTGGCAAACACTGTTTACTTCCGAAGTAAACTTTACATCCACCGTATCGCCCAACTTCATTCCCTGGTATTTTTCCATCATTTCGTCCTTTGACAATACACCTTCATCGTTTATTTTTTCTCCAAAAGAAGTATAAGCGTCCTGGGTTTCCATTTCATTTTGGTTTTCGGCAACTTCCGTATTTTCTTCGTTGTTATTTTTACAAGCGAAAAGTACGGCCACAATCATTGATAAGTATAGAATTTTCTTCATGTGATTAGAAATTTGAGTAGAATTATAATATACTGCAATTTTATGAAATTTTTAGATTTTAAATGGTCTAAATTTTGCCTAATTTTGACCCGAAATACAATTCTATGAGCCTGACCACCACACCTGTAATCTCTGTTGAAAAAACCAGTCAATCGAAAATCGAGAATGTAGATTTTAGCAACCTGGTATTTGGCAAGGTGTTTACTGATCATATGTTTGAGTGCGAATTCAAGAACGGGCACTGGCAAAATGCCAGTATTCGGCCTTATGGTCCGTTGGAAATTGATCCTTCGGCCAAAGTATTTCATTACGGGCAGGCCGTATTTGAAGGCATGAAAGCATATAAGGACGAAGACGGTTCTGTCTTTTTATTCCGCCCTGACGAAAATATAAAACGTATCAATCGCAGTTCGAAACGACTTGCGATCCCTGAATTCCCGGAAGAATTATTTTTCCAGGCGTTGCATCAATTGATTGAACTGGATAAAGAGTGGATCAAACCGGGCCTAGGTAATTCCTTATATATTCGTCCTTTCGTGATCGCAACCGAAAATTGCGTTTCGGCCTCCCCTTCCGATTCCTATAAATTCATCATTATCCTCTCCCCGGCGCAGGCCTATTATACTGGAGAGGTGAAAGTGGTATTTGCTGAAAAATACAGCCGTGCCGCCGACGGTGGTGTGGGATATGCCAAGGCAGCCGGGAACTATGCGGCTCAATTCTATCCTACTAATTTGGCTAAAGAAAAAGGATTTCAGCAGGTGGTTTGGACCGATGCCAATGAACACAAATATCTGGAGGAAGCGGGAACCATGAATGTATTTTTCAGGGTGAATAATACCCTGCTCACCGCCCCTACCAACGACCGAATTCTTGACGGGGTAACTCGTAAAAGTGTGATTGCGTTGGCGAGAAGAAATGGTGTGGACTTAGAAGTACGGCCGGTAACGGTTGACGAGATTGTGACCGCTGCAAAACAAGGTCATCTTAAAGAAATTTTTGGAGCCGGAACTGCCGCTGTGATTAGTCCGGTGAGTGGGTTTAGTTATAAGGATATTACCTATGACTTACCGCTACAGGAGGATTCATTCGCCGCCAAATTCAAAAAGGAGCTTACCGAAATACAGCACAATTTGGCTGAAGATCCCTTTGGATGGCGCTATAAGGTGATGTAATATTAACGGTTCAGGATTTCTTCGATGTTGGGCTTGAAGTAGTTGGGCCCTTTCAATACTTTTCCATCTTCTCGGTATATGGGTTTGCCATCGGCTCCCAGTTTACTCATATTACTACGCTGAATTTCGTTGAAAACTTCTTCGATCTTATGTTGCATGCCATGTTCTATGATGGTTCCACAAAGGATGTATAGCATATCACCCAGTGCATCTGCAACCTCCACAAGGTCACCTTCGTTTGCCGCTTCCAGGTATTCTTCATTTTCCTCTCTCATGAGTTTATAACGCAACAGGTTTTTGGCTTCGCCCAGGTTGGCAGTAGGGTTATTTTTAATGCCTAAACCGAAGGCAGCATGGAATTCATGAACTGCGGCAATTTTATTCTTCATAGTATGGTTTTTAGATCGTATTTTTGTTGTGGGTAAAGCTACACATTTTATGATTTCCACCGGACAATTAATTTTCGCGATTTGCTTTTTTGTAGCCTTTGTGATTATTATTGTTTTTAGCTATCGACGGGATAAAAAGTTGCACAGCAAGTATTATAAGGGAAGTATATGGGTACTAGTGGGCTTTATCGTTTTCGTCCTTTTATTGGTGGCCGCCAAACTCTATCTAAAGGAGTAACCCTACACTTTTTATATACGACAAAAATAGTTTTAAAGCAAATTGGAAACTTGGAATTTTCCGTCTAACTTCACGTGCCAAGTCCCAAGTTTTAATAGATTCGATCGCCATTTGCATTTTGTTTCCCCTTTTGTTTTGGTAAAATAATATACCCGGTAATGGGTATGTTTTGGTAATGGATATTAATTGATTTTTACAAAAATTTGAATTATGAGTGATCAAACACCTACCAAAGTAACCGCAGCCCAAATGTTAGTGATCGCAATGGTCATCTTTGTAGGGCTATTTCTTTATTTGGCTCTTGCTCCCAACAATAGCATGAGCGACGATTTGAAGCGACTAATAAGAGTTCTAACCGCATTAGCAGCTGGGGCGGTGAGTATGTCATTGTCTGGAACTATTAATGTTGGAACACAGGAAAACAATGTTCAAACAATGGCTGAGAAAGCGCCCAAAATTACTGCTGCTGGATCGCTTGCGGTTTTTGTACTTGTTTATTTGGTGGATCCTTTACGCCAGGCAGCTTCAGAAGAATAATGACAGAAGATAAGGCACATAATACTCTGGAGGATTTCATCAAAAAAATGAAGGCCCCTGATAGCAATATCAGTTATGCCGCTATCGTCGCGGATCCTTTGGATGTAGAAAACTTCATTATTGAATATGGAACGTATGACGCTGGTGGCGGATTTTATTTTGAAACCGAACTCAATGATCAACAAACTGAAGATTTCAAAAACGAGCTTTTCTTGGAGTATGGCCTAAAGGAAAACACCAAGGATTTCCGATCGGTTGTCACAAACTCTTCTGAAGGAAAATTGCTAAATCACCATCCTCTAAAGGAAAAAATAAGACCTCTTAAAGCAGGTATAAGCGTAAGCGATTTACGCTCAATTATGAAGTCCGGAACTTTAGGAATCCTTTTTTCGGTGCAAGAAAACACGAAAACCTATTTGTTGTCCAATATGCATGTTCTTGCATATTATAAAGAGGAAGCAGGAAGTTCTCTGAATCCTAAGAAAGAACAAGAAGAAATTGTACAACCGTCACGAAGCGACTCAGCAAATATAAATTACGAAAACAGTCCATTTATAATAGGTAAAACAGTATGGAAACGATTTGATGGAATCATTGATGCAGCTGTCGCAGTGCTTTATAATGACGTAGTAAGTCTCGGAGGTTTTTTTAATGCCGAAATAGAACTAAACCCTTTTATTTACACACGTCTTAAATTGAATCGAACCGTAATAAAATACGGTCGTACTACAGGATTGACCGACGGTAAACTTATTTCAGTTAACGCTGCTATCAGGCTTGAAAACCCATATCCAACGGTGAATAGAGAAGGAAAATATATGGTCTTTACCGACCAGATCATGACTTCGAATATGGCAGATCCTGGTGATTCCGGCAGTCTGCTAATCGACGAACAAAGAAAACAAGGCATTGGACTAACTTTTGCCGATATCAATTTCAACGACAAAGCTTTATTATCACATAAAATTCGAAATTTTGACCCTCCAGGAAGGACCTTCCATAATAAACTTCAAAATATTATAACCGCTCTAGAAAAGGGCGATAATTACGATGGTAACTCCCATCCTTTACATTTCAACCAATTTATTTAAACTAAAAACAATTAAAATGGCAGTACACGATCATCAACTAGCAGATAATGACAGAGCCCCTTTCAATTTCATTGATCACGGAGATTTTGAACTCGAAATGGCATGTACCAAATGGACGCGAAAAAAATCACCGATAATTGAAGAAACATTCTATTTTGAAAATAGTCAATCGGGTAAACACATTAAATTAGTCAAGGCTATTTTATGCGATCCAGTCAATGAAACGGACCCGGATATCAAAAAACACCTGGTACTATTTGTCCAAGAAGTGTCAAGTCCACCGGCTTCAACCTCATTAACACAACATATTACTATGAATATGGGGTTTCGAGACGAGTATAGAAAAGTTGTGGTGAGATATTTTTTGAATGAAAATATGCCAGGCGAAGATCAAATAGACTGTGCACTTTACAAAGAAATAGTAGAATCGGATAATTACCACAACGTCGTGGGAATTATTCCCGACACCAATAATGGCGGTATAATTATAAAGGTCTAGTGCGGTTAGATCTAAAGAAAATATTTCAGATGCTTATCCTGACCGTATTATCGGTCGGGATTTTGCAGTCACAAGAATTATATTTTCCTGATCTGGATACACTCACCATACAACGCAACTTACTCGGTTTGCATGAATCACTCAAAAAAATCGATACGACCGATTTAAAACCCAGAGAAAAAGCTGCCTACTATTATTACTCAGGCTCGGTTCTGTATTTTGAAGATAATAATGAGGGAGCCATTGAATATCTACTTCGAAGCAAGTCCATTCTCAATGAGTTTTCTGAAGATGAAAGATTCGTTTTCAATTTAAATGACAGACTTTTGGAGGGAATCGGCTCCACTACAGAGTATTCAGTTCGACCTCAAGAACTGATCGAAGAAAATTGTCGAATTGCGTACAATCTAAATGATCCTACTTTTTTGTATAACTGCTATTATTATCAATACGCAGATGCATTAGATAATAAAAAATATGAACAAGCATTGAATCTAATGAACCAGGCTATGGAGGTGGTAAGCAATGGGAGTTCACCGAATCTTGTAGCGAATTTACAGTCCAACATAGGACATACGCATTTGAATCTGAGAAATCTTGATAGCGTGCTCCCGAATTATCAAAAAGCTGAGAAGTATTATCTCCTGGTAAATGATGAATCAAAGCTTGCTTATCTATACAATAATTACGGTAATTACTATAAAATCATCGGTGATTTTGAACGTGCACTGGATTATCTTTTAAAGGCCTATGACTATCGTTTAGATCAAGAGGAAGCGTCCACCAAGAACTTTATCTTAAAGAACATTGCAGACACCTATTACTTCAATGGTGAATTTGAAAAAGCAGCACTTGCTTACGAAACCTTTGCAAAAAAATCAGATAGTCTGGATAGAGCCGACCATGCAAAGAAGATTCAATACTATAATACCAAATACCAAACGGCCGAAAAAGAAAAGCAGATCCTAGTCGAAACCCAAAAGAAAAATCAGAATAAAAATATAGCCCTGGCCCTCGGCGGCGGCCTCCTGGCCGTTAGCATCTTCGGATTTCTTATCTACAAAAACACCAAACGCAAACAACGCATCGCCGAACAAGAACGGGAACTGGAAATCCAGAAAAAGGAAAAGATCCTCAAAGAGCAGGAACTCAATGCCATCGACGCCATGATCGAAGGACAGGAAAAAGAACGGCAGCGTCTGGCCAGTGATCTGCACGATAGTGTGGGTGCCACTTTATCCGCGGCTAAGCTTCAGTTTGATCATTTGGCCAAAAACAAAGACAAACTCACCAGCCTGGAAGAACTATTCGAGAAAACCGGCAATCTGCTGGATGAAGCCTATACAGAAGTTCGCTCCATGGCCCACCTCAAAAATAGTGGGGTGATTGCCAAGAAAGGTCTGCTACCTGCGGTCGAGAAACTGGCCAAAAATGCCAGTACGCAGCAGGGACTTAAAATTGAAGTACAGGACTTCGGACTTACAGAAAAACTGGAGGCCTCGCTGGAGATCTCCATCTTCCGAATCATCCAGGAACTGGTGACCAACATTATCAAACACGCCCATGCTTCCGAAGCGAATATATCGATCACTCAACATGAAGATACCCTGAGTATAATTGTGGAAGACGACGGCCGCGGATTCGATCCTCGTGCGATGCATGATTCCGAGGGAATGGGGCTGGGAAGCATAGAAAAAAGAGTAGAACACCTGGAAGGAACGATGGAGGTAGACTCCACCCCGGGCAAAGGAACCAATATTTTAATCGATATACCAATATGATCACAGTGGCTATTGCAGAAGACCATCAATCGTTAGTGGATGGAATCAACTTATTGTTGAAATACGAAGAAGAAATATCCGTAGTAGGAACTGCGAATGACGGAGAGGCCCTTCTGGATATTGTTCGGTTGAAACAACCTAAGGTGGTACTCACAGACATCAAAATGCCCAAAATGGATGGGATCACTGCCACGCGTATCATCAAGAAGGAACATCCTACCATTAAAGTGATCGCATTCAGTATGTTCGATCAGGAAGATGCGGTATCTCAAATGCTGGATGCCGGGGCATCCGGATATCTTCTTAAAAATTCACCTCTGGAAGAAGTACTAAATGCCGTTCAAATTGTGAGTCGGGGTGGCACCTATTTCGATGCCTCTATCGACATGGAATCGATTCAGGAAGTTTCAGAAAAAACCAAAGAAAAACCAATCCTCTCCAAAAGTGAACGCGAAATCCTTCGCTTGATAGGCGAAGGTAAAACTACCAGTGAGATCGCAAATATCCGATTCACAGCAGTTTCCACAGTGGAAAAACATCGTAAGAATATGATTCGCAAGCTGGGACTTTCCGGTAAAGGAGAATTGCTTCGATACGCGCTGGAACGCAAATACGATTTTTAACCTTCTAAATTATCCCCTGAAACGGGTATTTTCCTGGCTACTCCCCGGACGTACTTTTACGTCATGAGTACCTTAGATCAAATTATCCGAATCATTGCAACCGCCAAACAGAATAAAGTTCGACTCAACCTGGACGATACCCTTGCTGTTTTCGAAGCGGTAAAGCACATATCTACCGACAAAAAACTTATCGAAAAGGCCATACACATGGTCTTTCAAGTTCAACAGAAAAAAACTCACATTCAGAGTCTCACCAAAAGAGAAAATGAAATTTTTCAACTTATCGGTCTCGGGTTTTCTTCTCGCGAAATAGGGCGGTTCATTTCCATTTCAGAAGCTACTGTGAGCACGCATCGAAAAAAAATCATCCAAAAGTTGAACCTGTCCGGTGCAGGTGCGTTGCAAAAGACAGCGTATCAATTTGCCCAATCTCAGCTCAGCAAATAATATACCCTGCATCGGGTATTTTCTCACCCTGATCCAGCCTATACTTTTGAACTAACTAACAATTAAAATCTTTCAATTATGAAACCTCTCAAGATTCTGCTTCATTGCCTGGTGATCCTGTTTTTCTTCGGAAATGTGAGCCATACGGTATTCGCACAGGAGCAAGACGGGATTCCTGCGGTATCAGGAAATGTTGAAACCGGGGAAAGTGTGAAACCGTTACGAATAGGCTTCAAGATTGGTGCGCCTTCTGTGTTTACATTAAATGCAGAATACCTAACGCCACTCCTTGACAATCGCGTATCGGTCGCTCTGGATTACTTTCCTCTGAGTGCCAATATAGATGACATCGAGCTGAAACTAAACAATTTCGAATTCGGATCGAACGTCTATTTAAACAATACCGGAAAAGGATTGTACGGTGGTATCAGTTACTTCAGTTTCAGTGCTGATGCCGATGTGATCGACGTGGATTTTGATGATGGGACTTTCGGAGATGGTAGCACCTCCTTGAAATTCAATACCCTCAATGTAAAGATTGGTGGCAAGTTCGGCAAAACCTTCTATTTCAGAATTGAAGTTGGATATGGCTTTGGAAGTCTGCCGGATGAACTTGTAATCAATGCCAAAAACACGAACGCCAGTACCACAGAACCTATTGAAGACATCAGTGTATTGTCTTCTTCCGGAGTGCCTTTATTCAACTTCGGAATAGGATTCGGATTTCTATAATCACTAACTAAAAACCAAATACATGATTAAATTAAAATACCTTTTCGCAACGCTGTTCCTTTTCGGGATGATATTCACCTCATGTGAAACTGAGGAAGAACCTGAAGAAGAAGAACAGGAAGTCATCGAAGTAAATGAAGTATCCATTATCCCTTCATCCACTTCAGGAAGACCCAATCAAAAATTGGGTTGTATTGAAATTAGCAGTCGAATTACCACCATCCAGGTATGGGATCATGGGCAGATCGACGGTGATATCGTTTCCATTTATGCAAACGGAGCGACATTGATCAACCAACAAACTTTAGCCGGACCCGACAGTCCGATTACCGTGGATTATGATTTTGGCTTTAATGGCTTCAACTACGTGACCTTATTCGCCCACAACCTGGGAGATATAGCTCCGAATACGTGTACCATAGCTATTAATGGTGTGGAATTCGTTTTAGAAGCGAATCTTGACACTAATGGATCCATCGACGTCATCGTATCCGGTTACGGAGTGGATTGTAGTAGCTCAGGTAACGGTGGAGGCAATGGTGGCGGCTCCGGTGGTGGAGGAAATGGCTCCAATACCGGCGATCTTGTTTTCTGGACGCAAAGCGATCTGGGTTGCGGCCCTATTAATGTCTCGCTTAACGGAGTAGGTAGCACCAATATAACCGGGTTCTTTTCCGGTGGAGCTCCAGACTGTTCCAATAACAGCGGTGGCGGGAATTTCAACGATCTGGCACCCGGCACTTATTCGTTTACGGCAAGCTGCTCCACCCTTAACTGGAATGGTACTGTGACCATACAGGAAGGTGTTTGTACCCAGCAAGAGCTCCTCGGCGGAGGTGGAGGCGGCGGTGGCGGCGGAAGTGGCACCGGAGATGTAAAATTCTGGATCAATCAGGACTTTGGCTGTGGCCCTATCGATGTGAATGTGAGCGGCGCAGGAAGTTCCACGATCACCGGATTTTTCCAATCTGCGCCTCTATGCGACAATAGCAATGGTGGTGGAAACTTTAATAACCTGCCCGTAGGAAGTTATTCTTTCACAGCTAGTTGTTCCACGCTCAGCTGGAATGGAAACTTTAATATTACCGAAGACGGTTGTCTACAATTTCAACTAAACTAATCGGATTAACCTTCGATTGTTTCATTAGTTTTTGTTTAAAGTGCCTCCCCTTTTTGGGGAGGCCATAGAAAAGCAAACCAATTAAAAGAATCTATAAATCCAAAAATTCAAATTATGTATAAACAAGTAAACTCGCTACTGCTTCTTTGTTTTGTAGCTCTCCTCGCAACTTCCGGCTTAGCCAACAATGCCGTAGAAGATTTTGGGAAAAAACGTATTGATCTTGGTGTTTCTGAAGCAGACGCCGAAATAAATGTAAATGGTAGGTTGATCGGGAAAGGATCCGCAGAGATTACCGTACCCAAAGAAAGCTGTGTCACTGTGATCGTTAGAAAAGTTGGTTACTTAACTGAAAAGATCGAATTCTGTAACAAACGCGGAATGTCCAGCCCACCAAAAAGTTACTACATCGAAATGAAAAACGACGATGCCTACGATGCTTCAATTCAAACGGATATCGCAAATGTGGATATCGAACTCATCGTAGATCAAATGGACAAAGATACTGCCTGGAAACTGATCAACCAGATCGTACTGTCGTATATCGATGTGATCGAGATGACCGATAAGGAAACAGGGTACTTGCGTACGGCCTGGTCGCTCAAGGCGTTCAAACAAAATACGGTTCGTACCCGTATAATTATCAAGGAATCTTCGACCGACCCACTTGTTTTTAAAGCCAAGTTAGTAAGTGAGTCTTCAGGAAGTGCCCTCACGAGTGTGAAGAGCGACGAGCTTTATAAAGAATGGGATCGTGTTTTGAGAAGTTATTCGGATGTGATCTCCGAATTTCAGGCTCGCATAAAATAACCTCATTCATATCCAAATAAAAAAGCCTCCGCAAAACGGAGGCTTTTTCTTGTTTTCAACAGAAATTAGTCTTTCAGGAAACTGTATTTTTCACTGTAATCTAACATCTGAGCTTCAAAGCTTTCCGGTTGTGTTATATTGAATCCGGTAATTTCTCCATTATCATCCATAATTGGAACGATGTCGGGATTTACAAATCCGCCGTACGGAGCTGAAGTAAATTTAGAGTTACGCTCCAACACCTCGGCGTGCAAAGTTTGATCTACCTTAACCCCATAGTCTTCCACCAAGGCCTTACCCGCTTCGTAATCTCCTTCGGAAGTAATTCTTTGGGTTTCTCTCAACAATTGTCCAAACAACTCACGTAGTTTTTGATAGTCGTTAATGTTATAATACGTCTTTCCATCACGCGTAATCTTCTCGATTACATTGTCGGCAGCACCCTTCTCAAATACCCAGGCACTTACCCACTGTCGGTTTCTCATGTGGGATTCTTCCACATCATCGCCTAATTCAAGGCGAACCAATTGAGTGACCAGCCCGTTTCGGATATAACCATCATAGGCAGCTTTTCCGGTCTCTTCCCAATTTTCAACAAGTCCGAGTTCCTGTAGTTTAGGATCCATCAGGTAGTATAAACCGAAAAGGTCGGCACGGCCTTCTTCTATTGTCGACTTGTAACTCTTAAGAGTCTCTTTAGGTGTTCCCACACCCGGGTTGATCTGTCCGGAAGCATGCCCAATTACCTCGTGAAGCGCCGTATGTAATTTATCGGCCAATTGCCCGTATTTTTCTTCCAGGGCAATCTCCTCCTCGTCATTGGCGAATTCCTTAAGTCTTCCACTTCCTCCTGCATTATTGTAGGAGCTGATGATGTTCCCCAGGGAAACAGACTTACTTCCGTGTGCCTGACGAATCCAGTTGTTATTAGGAAGGTTTACACCAATAGGCGTGCTTGGAGAGGCATCTCCTGATTCTCCAGCAACAATTACGGTTTTATAAGAAACTCCTTTCACTTCTTTTTTCTTATGCTCGGGCATTAAAGGGGAATTGTCCTCAAACCACTGAGCTTCTTCAGAAAGAACTGCCATTTTCTTTGACATATCGAAATCTTTGATCTCTACGATATTCTCGAAAGATCCCTTGTATCCTTTAGGGTCGTTGTATACCTCGATAAATCCGTTGATCCAGTCGATGTTACCTTCCGTAGAATTCACCCAAGCCACTGCATAATCGTCCCAGGTATTCAGATCACCGGTTTTGTAATAATCGATCAACAATCCAAGAGCGGTAGCCTGATTGTCATTTTCAGCAACTCCTTTGGCTTTTTCCAACCACACGATGATTTCATCAATGGCGGAACCATAGAGGCCTCCACTTTTATAAACCTGCTCCATCAACTCACCATTCTCTTTAACTAAACGTGTATTTAAACCGATCTCAATAGGCTCGTTAGGATCTACTTCCATCGCTCCGTAGAAAGCTTCCACATCAGCCGTCGTTACATCAGGACCATAGAAATTAATAGCGCTTTCCAGAACGATATCAGCATCTTTGCTCAGGTTTACCTTTTTAGCATCGGCATCGTTGAAGATAACGTCCATGGCTTCCTGGCTAATAGAAGTATTGGTAAGCTTCACCAAATTGTTCAAATAATCTTTAGAAAATTCAGGCTTGAGTTTGGCATTACTGTAGTGGTGGTGAATACCATTCGAAAACCATACTCTTTTTAAGTAAACCTCAAAGTTCTTCCAATCGTCACTCTCCTTATCTCCATCGTAGGACGTATAAATATTCTCCAATGCGTCACGAATCTCGAGATTGTGTCTGTAATTCTGAGCCCACATAATATCCCTTCCTGCCAGTCCGGCCTGGGTTAGATAATACACCAGTTTTTGTTCATTTAAACTGAGGTCTTCAAATCCGGGGATCTTATAACGTAGTACTTTGACATCGGCGAACTGGTCGACCAGATATTCAAAATTATCCTCTTGTGTTTTTTCGGTTGTTTCAGTAGCGGCGGTCTCTTTTTTTTCATCGGCACAGGAAAGAAAAAGTGCAGCCGATAAAAAGACCATCCATAAAAATTTAAGTTTCATTGTTTGTATGAATTGGTTTTGCACAAATGTAACAAAATATCGGCTTTAAAGCCCATAAATCGCAAGCTTGGAGCTTGTTAAAATTATTTATCTTAGCTGTAGATTACTAAACAACCGAAACATGAAAATTTTGAAATACCTCTTGTATTTGATTCTGATTGTCATCATTGGAGGCGCGGTCTATTTTGGAACTCAGGATGGTTCCTTCGATGTGGCTAGCACCAAAGTGGTTCAAGCACCACCGGCTATGGTGTATGAGAATGTAAATGATTTCAGGAACTGGCAGGTTTGGGGGCCCTGGAAGGCAGAGGACCCGTCTTTGGAATATCTGTTCCCCGAAAACACTTCAGGCGAGGGAGGATCTTACACTTGGACCAGCGATGTTATGGGCGATGGTTCTATGAAAACGATAAAAACGGTTGAAAATGCTGAAATTGATCAGTTGATCACTTTCGTCTCACCTATTGGTGAATCCTCCAGCGATGTCTACTGGCGATTTAATGAAAAAGACGGTCAATCTGAAGTTACCTGGGGAATGAAAGGCGAACATTCATTACTGGAAAAGGTTTTTATGGCTTTCCAGCCGGGAGATTTCGACGTAGCGGTGAAAGATATGTTTGACAAAGGACTCACTAATCTGGATTCGGTACTGCAAGTAGAGATGAATAAATTTACCATTGATGTAGAGGGCATCAAGGAATATGGAGGTGGTTATTATATGTATACCACCACAGCGAGCCGCCAGTCCGAATTAGGTTCAAAAATGGCTCCTATGATGGGCAAAGTTGCGACTTTCCTTGAAACCAATAAAATTGAAGCTACCGGTATGCCTTTCACTATCTATAATGAATGGGATACTACCAATGGAACCGTGATTTTTTCAACGGCCATCCCGGTCAAAGAAAAGATAATTACAACAGGTGGCGACGTATTTTGTGGTTTTATGGAACCACTTACGGCGGTCAAAACTGTTCTTAAAGGAAATTACAACCATCTGCCGGAAGCTTATGAAACGGCACAGACCTATGTTCAATCCAATAATCTATTGGTAGATCCTACCAAAAAGATGTTCGAGATCTATGCCAATGATCCTGGCACGGTTCCCAATCCGGCAAACTGGACGACAGAAATTTACATTCCGGTTTTTAAGGATTTGAGAAGCAACCATTCCATAATCAACGGTAACTGAACCCGATGAAACACGTATTATTGGTCTTTCTGGGAGGCGGTCTGGGTAGTGCACTTCGTTATGGTTTTGGAAAATGGCTGAATCCCATTATGAACGGTTTTCCACTGGGTACTTTCAGTGTTAATGTTTTAGGAAGTTTTATCATAGGCCTCATCCTTGGCCTCTCCTTAAAGCAGAATTCTTTTTCAGAAACAACCGTAATACTTATAGCGACTGGTTTCTGTGGCGGTTTCACCACCTTTTCGGCCTTTGCCTTTGAAAATTATGAATTGCTGAAAAATGGAGATTTTCTCAATTTCGGGCTCTATACACTGGCCAGCTTATTATTAGGGATCCTGGCCGTATTTCTCGGAATTTGGCTGGTGAAAATAATCTAGTATTTCTTGAAATCCTTGATCCCGGCTTCAACGCGAACCAACAAGTCATTTTCTTTCGGAGGAATTGGACATGAATACTTCTTGTTGTAGGCGCAATAAGGGTTATACGACTTGTTAAAATCAAGGATCATTGTCTCCCCCGACGGAATTCGGGCATCTATAAAACGTCCTCCACCATAGGAACCATCACCACTGGTGAGATCGGTGAATGGAAGAAACAAGTAATCTTCATATCCCTCCTGATTCTCGTGATTTGTATGTTGATACAAACTGAGTACCAAATCTTTGTTTTGAATACTGAAATGCAATTCCCCATATTTTACATATTCGGGTAAACGGCTCGTTGTGGTTGGCATAAGAAATGGTTTCTCATCAGGAGTTCTCACGAATTTTGCTTCCACACGAAAACTTAAATCCACAGGATAATAATCCAGTTCCTTAAAACTTGCAAAATCCTTAGGTTCCAGAATCGTAGTGTCTTCCTTACCGAACTTGTCGTTCTCCGATTGTCGGTATTCCATGATCTCGTTCAGAATTTCTTCGGAATCCTGTGCAGACACAGAAATGGTGATACTAAACAGTACCAATAAGCAAAAATGTTTCATGAAAAAGTATTTGAGTAAATATAGATCAAAAAAATTTTCTACATTTGAACCGAATATAAAAGAGATATGAAGCAAAATACATACATAACCCAAAATAGAGTGGTTCGAAGAACCGCTTACCGGATATGTGTGCATTGATTATTTGAACATAAGTTATTTCAATATAAAAACGTCCGGTCAATAGATCGGACGTTTTATTTTTATACAGAACAACCAACATGAAAAAACTTTATAACGGATACCTGGAAAACTTCAGGGGATTGTCGAAAGAGATTTGGCTGCTATCCCTGGTAACGTTTATAAACCGCGCCGGGGCGATGGTAATCCCCTTCTTGTCTCTTTATTTGGTGAATGAAAAAGGATTCACCCTACCTCAGGTAGGATGGATTATGACCAGTTTTGGAGTAGGGTCCTTCGTTGGCACATGGATCGGCGGTAAATTGACGGATTCCATAGGGTTTTACAAGGTAATTGTACTTAGTCTATTCTTCGGAGGGCTTGGATTTATCGCCCTGCAATATTTAGATTCTTTCTTTGGGCTTTGCCTGGGAGTCTTCGGACTTATCCTCGTAGCCGATTCTTACCGTCCCGCCATCTTTGTGGCTTGTGATGCATACAGTGAACCCAAGAATGTAACCCGAAGTATTGCGCTGATCCGACTGGCGATCAATCTTGGGTTCTCTATAGGGCCGATGATCGGTGGACTTATTATCGCGCGGATTAGCTACACCTCATTATTCTGGATCGATGGGGCTACTTGTGTGTTGGCGGCAGCTATTCTTTTTGTGGTACTGAAACCGAAAAAGTTGACCGATTCCGAAGAAAAAGAAGTCAAAGTAGTGGAAGGCAAGCCTGCATTCCAAAATGGACTTTATATGTTGCTGTTGGTTATTATGGTTTTGAGTTCCGTCATGTTCGTCCAATATTTTTCGGTCATGCCATTATACTATGAGCAAGCACATTTTCTATCGGAAGACCTTATTGGATTATTGCTATTCCTCAATGGCGCAATGATTGTTATTTTCGAAATGCCGCTTGTGGGATGGTTGGAAAAGATCAACATTTCCAAAACCATGGCCACCTTCTGGGGGATGGTATTTCTTGCCCTTAGTTTTATAGTTCTGAATTTATCGGATTGGGGCGGAGTCCTGGTCATCGGCATGATCCTGATGACCCTGGGAGAAATGATCGGTTCTCCATTCTCGAACGCTTTGGCTCTGGAAATGGCACCTAAAGGCAGAAAAGGAGCCTATATGGGCTATTACAGCATGAGTTGGTCTTTATCACATATAGCAGGGCACAACGGTGGTATGAATATGGTGAACAGCTATGGGTACGATTTCACCTGGTATGTGATCTTCAGTATACTCGTTGTAGTTTCTATTATGACCTTATGGTTAAACAATCGCTACAAAAAATCGACTACCTTTAAGGTCCAAAAATCGGCGGTATGAGAATAAGTTTGCTCTTGGTAATTACTTTGATGTTGTGTTCCTGTGTGGAGCGTACTTCGGAAATATCCGGGGATCAAAATGATGATCGTGAACCGAAGATTGAAAAATACAGCCCTGTTCTTGATAGCAGCCGATATAATGTGGCGTTTCTCATCATGGACGGGGTCTATAACACCGAGCTCACGGCGCCTTTCGACATATTTCAGCATACTATATTCAGGGAAGGAATCAAAGCCATGAACGTCTTCACAGTCGCCAATTCCAGTGATCCTGTAATGACCTTCGAAGGAATGCGAATCCTTCCGGATTTTGATTATACGAAGGATTCCATTCCGCGTATTGACATACTCGTGGTTCCCAGTGCAGAGCATCACCTGGATTCGGATTTGGAAGATACCACCATGCTCGATTTTGTGAAGAAAGCCGATGCCGAGGCACAATATGTCACTTCACACTGTGACGGTTCTTTCGTGCTTGCCAAAGCCGGTTTACTCGACGGCAAAGTGTCCACCACATTTCCAAGCGATGTGGAAGCATTGCGGACTATGTTCCCCGACCTGGATGTTCGGGATTCTGTGTTGTTCGTGCATGACGGGAAATACATTACTTCGGCGGGTGGTGCTAAAAGTTTTGAAGCAGCGCTGTACTTATGCGAACACCTTTACGGAAAAGAGATCACCAAATCGCTTGCTAAGGGTTTGGTCATCGACTGGAATCTTGATGAAGTTCCCCATCTTGTTATAGAAGACAATTAATCTTTCTCTAGCTGGGCCAGCCATTTCTGATAACGGGCATTTTCAGGTTGGATCAATAGCAGGATTTGCACCGAAAAGAGGGCTTTTTGCTTGTCCTCAACGGCATTACCGTACCCAATACCCGATTCGAATGCAATCGCCTGAATATGTCTTAGCAATCGCTGGGCGTGTTGCGATTCGAGTTCCGAATCGGAACTTTTTTGCTGTTGCAATTTTTGAATCTTCTTTCTCCAGAATTTAAGTCGGTTAAGCGGTACTTTTTCAAGGCTATGTTTGAAATAGGAATCGTTGATCTTTGTGATTTCTGAAATTTCTTCGGAAAGAATCTTGCTCTCTTCCAGGAGTTGTTTGTCTATTTCTTTTCCGGATGGCATAGCCGAAATTATTTCAGCAGGAATATTCGAACTATAATTTTGTTGTATCCGGTCCATGGTCTTACTTGCCAGGATAAAGTCCTTTTTATCCACCAGGGATCTTAAGTGTGTAATTTCCCTATCAAGAATATTATCTTTTTGTGAAACAAAATTTTGAATCAGTTTTTTACGCTGTGCTTCTTTCTCCAACCAGCCGAATACCCTTAGTATCTCATCTTCTGCAGGCCATTGGTGACCGCCATCAAACACAAACAAATGATTAGAAACGTTGAATTTGTCGAGCCAGGCCGTGTTCTTTTGCATTTCAGAATAATTCATATCCAGATTACCCACAACGCCGGCATAGGAGAAAGTTTCGAAATTGGGTTTTTCTGAAGTATTGGGAGAAAACCCGGAGCCACAACCGATCACCCCGGCAAATTGCTTGGACAATACAGCAATGGCACTGGCCAATCGGGAACCCCCGGAAAAACCGGCTACATACATGCGAGAAGAATCTATAAGGTAATCCTCGATTACCTGGTTCATGAGCCGACTGGCAATGTTGAAATTCTCGGAATGGAGTCCGTTGCGAGCGGTGTTTGACGCAATCAGCAAATAACCGAACTCATCAGCAGCCTTGCGAAACGGTAACATTCCCTTTCCTCCGTGTCCCATAGGATCAAAAATGAAAAGTACGGGCCAGACCCTGTCTTTTTCATATCCATTGGGATAATAAACTTCAAAAGATTCATTGGCATGTCCACGCACATTCTCAGTATAATAGTTGGTGCTATTCAATTCCTGACTATTTAAGTCCTGATGTATCATGGGAAACATCATCAGAATAACCAATATGGACATGAGAGGTTTCATGAGAGGGTATCTTTACTTTAAGGCTTTGATCGCATTGTGTTCGACCACATGCGAAAGAACAATCTGCGTTTTGGTTTCTCCGTATACGATGAGTTGATCGATAAACGATTCCAGGTGCTTCTGATTCTTGAGCACTACTTCCATCACTATATTTTCGTTACCCGTAATGCGATAGCAATTCAGCACCTCGTCGTAGGTTTTTACTTTTTCCAGAAAGGGTTTCAGTTTTCCCATGAATGCCCGCAAGGTGACAATGGCTTTCAATTGATAGCCACATTCGAATGGTGACACTTCCGTAAAGAACCCATTGATAATTCCAGCGTCTTCCAGCTTTTTAATTCGTTCTGAAACCGCGGGAGAACTAATGCCTACACGCCTTCCAATTTCAGCATTGGACAATCTCGCATTTTGTTGCAAATGTTTCAAGATTTTCCAATTCAAAGCGTCTATATTCATTTTTTAAATTATTTAACTCAATTTAACATATTTTAAAAGCAAAATACACAAATAACTTTAATTATTAAAGTCAAGTCCTGTTTACTATTGGTAAATTTGGAGTAATTGCTAGAAAAGTTAAAAGAAGTCATGTTACCCAATATCCCAAGCCACCTACCTCAATCACCTTTATATCAAAAGGCTATAGAAATATTTACGTTGTCGCGAAGCATTTCACATTACTTCGTAGATGACCTAAGTTACCTTCAATCGAACGGTAGCGAGAACCCTCATATTTATTTTTCAGGAGACATCGTTCAGCAATCTGTTTCACTGGCTCCGGAGATTCTCAAAGCCGAATCCGAGCCTTTTTCTGAAAATAAAAGGAAGTACGCGGCTTCGGTTACTCGACTTACGAACAGGTTGTATAAGAACTGTGAGCGTCTTGAAAGAACTCACAGCAATGGTCGTGACTTTCTTCCTATTTTGCGTTCTGAACTGAAAAAATTCAGAAAACTACAACGCACCTGGATGTTGACGTTATAAGCGTCTATTACATATTTCTTCGATACTGTCCTCCTACCTCGAATAATGCTGAGGTGATTTGACCCAATGAACACACTTTGGTAGCCTCCATCAACTGTTCAAAGATATTCTGATTCTGTATCGCAGCGTGCTGCACTTTCTCAATGGCCGCATGAGCCTTCCCTTCATACGTTTGATGAAGATTTTCGAGCGTAGCGATCTGTGCCTGTTTTTCTTCCTCCGTCGCCCGGATCACTTCCGCAGGTAACACCGTTGGTGAACCTTTGCTGCTAAGGAAAGTGTTGACCCCAATAATCGGAAATTCTCCGGTATGTTTTAAGGTTTCGTAATATAAACTCTCTTCCTGGATCTTACTCCGCTGGTACATGGTCTCCATGGCACCCAAGACGCCACCTCGTTCGGTGATTCTGTCGAATTCTTCAAGCACGGCTTCTTCCACCAGGTCGGTAAGTTCTTCAATGATGAAAGATCCCTGTATCGGATTCTCATTTTTAGCCAGCCCAAGTTCCTTGTTGATGATGAGTTGGATTGCCATCGCACGTCTCACACTTTCTTCCGTAGGAGTGGTAATCGCTTCATCATAAGCATTCGTATGCAACGAATTACAGTTATCATAAATGGCATACAGCGCCTGCAAGGTCGTTCTGATATCATTGAAATCAATCTCCTGGGCATGAAGTGATCGGCCTGAAGTCTGAATATGATATTTCAGCATTTGAGCACGTGGGTTGGCGCCGTATTTATGCTTCAGTGCCTTTGCCCATATTTTTCTGGCGACTCTTCCAATAACGGAATACTCGGGGTCAATCCCATTACTGAAAAAGAACGATAAATTGGGCCCAAATTTATTGATGTCCATCCCACGGGAAAGGTAGTATTCCACATAGGTAAATCCGTTGGCCAGGGTAAATGCCAATTGGGTAATTGGGTTGGCTCCGGCTTCAGCAATATGGTATCCACTTATAGAAACGGAATAAAAATTACGGACCTTATGGTCGATAAAATACTCCTGAACGTCCCCCATCAGTCGTAAGGCAAATTCCGTAGAAAAAATACAGGTGTTTTGCGCCTGGTCTTCTTTGAGGATATCGGCTTGAACTGTACCACGAACCTGCTGGAGGGTTTCGGCTTTGATCTTTCCGTATACTTCGGCAGGCAGTACCTGGTCTCCGGTAACTCCCAAAAGCATCAATCCGAGTCCGTCGTTTCCTTCGGGCAAGTCACCGAGGTATTCCGGTCGTTTCGCACCCTTCTCTTTGTAGATGGCTTTGATCTTCTTTTCTACCTCTTTTTCCAGTTTTTGTTCTTTGATATATTTCTCGCAGTTCTGATCGACAGCGGCATTCATAAAGAACCCCAGCAACATAGGAGCAGGACCATTGATGGTCATACTCACCGAGGTCATCGGATCGCTCAAGTCGAACCCTGAATACAATTTCTTTGCATCGTCCAAACAGCATATAGAAACTCCGGCATTTCCAATCTTACCGTAGATATCCGGACGGTGACCGGGATCATTGCCGTAAAGGGTTACACTATCAAAAGCGGTCGACAAACGTTTGGCAGGCATTCCAAGACTCACATAATGAAAACGACGATTGGTACGTTCGGGTCCGCCTTCTCCTGCAAACATTCGTGTTGGGTCCTCACCGGTTCTTTTAAACGGATATAGGCCCGAAGCATACGGGAATTCTCCGGGTACATTTTCCTGCAGGCACCAACGCAAGATATCACCCCAAGCCTGGTATTTAGGTAGCGCCACTTTGGGTATCTGGGAATGCGACAATGACTCAGTATGCGTATCTATGTTGATTTCCTTGCCCCGTACTTCGAAAGAATACACGGGATCTTTGTAACGCTTCACCTTGGCTTCCCAACCAGTGATGATCTCCCAATTGTAAGGGTCCAGATCCATTTTTACCTTGTCAAATTCCTTTAACAACAGTCCCAGAAAATCTTTATCGGTTTCATTTTGTGCATTTTCGAGGACCACTTCATTGTCGAGGCCATTTTTGCTAAAAAAAGACCTCTCGACCGTGCTCGAGGAGACACCGCTTACAACACAAATAGTTTTAAAAATCCCATATAGTTTTTGTGCGACTTCCACTTGTTCAACAGCCTTCTTGTCATAGGCCCGGTTGTTTTCTGAAATCTCCGACAGATATCTCGTTCGGGCAGGAGGAATCACGAATATCTTTTCGCTCATCTCGTCGCTGATCTCATAACTGCTGGCAAGATCGGCTGAAGTATTCTCTACCAGTTCGTCCATGATCGCCTTGTACAACTGGTTCATGCCAGGATCGTTAAACTGTGACGCGATGGTTCCGAATACCGGTAAATCTTCCTGAGGTGTATCCCAGAGATTGTGATTCCTCATGTATTGCTTCTTCACATCCCTCAACGCGTCCAGGGCACCTCTTTTGTCAAATTTGTTGATCGCAACCAGATCTGCAAAATCCAGCATATCTATTTTTTCCAGTTGAGTAGCAGCTCCAAATTCCGGAGTCATAACATACAAGGATACGTCGCTGTGTTCCAAGATTTCCGTATCACTTTGCCCAATTCCTGAAGTCTCTAACACGATGAGATCATACTCGGCCGCTTTGAGCACCTCAATGGCTTCAGAAACATATTTTGACAAGGCAAGGTTGCTTTGTCGAGTAGCCAGACTGCGCATGTAAACCCTCGGAGAATTGATGGCGTTCATCCGAATTCTGTCACCGAGCAAGGCGCCTCCTGTTTTTCTTTTAGATGGGTCGACGGAAATAAGTCCGATGGTCTTTTCCGGAAAGTCGATGAGAAATCGACGCACTAATTCATCTACTAAAGAAGATTTTCCTGCACCACCGGTTCCTGTAATTCCCAGCACCGGAGTACTGATCTTTTCGTTCTTTTTATGAATGGTGTCCAAGGCATCCTTAGCAATATCCGGGAAGTTTTCTGCGGAAGAAATCACGCGAGCGATGGCTCCCGGTTCTTTATCCGACAGGCGGTCTACTTCTCCATTAAGCTGATCCCCAATGGGGAAATCGGCTTTCTTTACCAAATCATTGATCATCCCCTGCAATCCCATCTCTCGACCGTCGTCCGGGGAGTAGATACGGGTGATGCCATAATCCATTAAATCTTTGATCTCGGAAGGAAGGATCACACCTCCACCACCTCCAAATATTTTGATGTGACCGGCTCCTCTTTCCTGCAGCAGGTCGTACATGTACTTGAAGTACTCATTGTGTCCTCCTTGATAGGAAGTCATCGCAATGGCATTGGCATCTTCCTGAATCGCAGTATTCACTACCTCTTCCACACTTCGGTCATGCCCAAGATGGATCACTTCCACCCCCGTTGCCTGGATGATTCTTCGCATGATATTGATAGCTGCATCGTGCCCGTCGAAAAGGGACGCTGCAGTAACAATTCTTACTTTATTCTTAGGAATATACGGTGCCTGTTGTTGCATTGACAAAATAAGTTCGATGTGAGGGCACAAATTTACGAAAATCGCAGGTATTTCTGCTTTCTCATGATGATTTAAACAAAGATAAACTGTAACTGTTTATTTTGGATTTGTTGTTATCTTTGGCACTTAATATTTCAACCATGCTGCGTAAAAAATTATTGTTGATTTCTCTTTCTTTATTTTTCATTTCCTGCGACGAACTTCAAAATGTAGTGGGCACGGTACCCACCGGTGGGGGCGGAATCAGCGAAGCCATGATCGGCAACGGCCTCCGCGAAGCACTCGATTTTGGGATCGACAAGCAGGTTACTAAACTCACGCAAAAGGACGGTTTTTATAAAAATCAACTGGTTAAGATCCTATTACCACAGGAATTGCAAAAAGTGGACAATACACTGCGCGACATAGGATTGGGTAATTTGGCCGATGAAGGACTAAAAATTCTCAATCGTGCCGCTGAAGATGCCGTAAAGGAAGCCACCCCGATATTTGTGGACGCCGTTAAAGGGATCACCTTCAACGATGCGAAAAATATACTTTTGGGTCCAGACAACGCAGCTACGAACTACCTTAAGGGGAAAACTAATGCTGCTTTATACAGTAAATTTAATCCTGTGATCCAAAATTCCTTTTCGAAAGTAGGTGCCGATCAAATCTGGAACCAGATCATTACCACTTACAATTCGATTCCGTTGGTAAACAAAGTGAATCCGGATCTTACCGACTATGTCACTAACGAAGCACTAAAAGGGGTGTACAAGATGATTTCAGTAGAAGAAAAACAAATACGAACCAAATTATCTTCTCGTACTACCGATTTACTTAGGAAGGTATTTGCTTTACAGGATTAAACATCCAGCGATTTAAAATAGGAAAATGCCTTGATAAGGCGGGAGCCGTACCAGCTAAAATATTCGCCATCCACCAATTGCACTTTGGTTTTGAGTAACCGCTGTAACTCTGTTACATCATGTTCTTTGAAGGGAAATGGCTCTGTGGATAGTAATACTATGTCTGCTTTTTTCATCGTTTCCAAACTGACCTGTGGATAGCGTCTTTCAGCAATGATATTTTCAAATTTATTCATGGTGAGTAACGAATGAATAAATGTATCGGTGCCGGCAGCCATAAACGGATTCTTCCAAATAAGGTAAGCTACTTTTTTGGCGTGTCGTGTTAATATGTCGATCTTAAATTCCCGCATTCCCTCAATGACAGCTTCATTGATCCATTTTGCTTCGTCCGATTTACCAAACAATTCCCCCATGAGGTAAGTCATCTCCAGGCTATCTTCAATAGTCTTGATATCGCTCACCCATACCGGGGCAATAGTATCCAGCTCCTCTACCATTTCCAGCGTATTCTCTTCTTTATTACAAATGATCACATCGGGTCTCAAGGCGTAGATCTTTTCCAAATGAACATTTTTGGTGCCCCCTACCACGGTTTTCTCGGTTCTTAACTCCTCGGGGTGGACGCAAAATTTAGTAATCCCAACTAGTTTGTTTCTTAGATCAAGATCCACCAATAATTCAGTGTGCGACGGCACTAATGAGATGATGCGTTGGGGGATGGTCGAAAATTCTAGGGTTCTATTGAGTTGGTCCTTAACTAGCATTGAGGATGGATTCCATTTGCTGCTGAAGTTCCATCGCCTTGGTCGCAGCAGCCTCTGCGAAGTCTTTCCCTTTGGAGGCATAGATAATTCCTCTCGAAGAATTGATCAACAGTCCGACATCAGAGTTCATTCCGTATTTGCAAACCTCTTTGAGATCTCCTCCCTGGGCTCCTACTCCCGGAACCAACAGAAAACTATTTGGAACAATGTCCCTGATCTCTGCCAGATATTCTACTTTAGTGGCCCCTACCACATACATCAGATTATCGCTATGGTTCCAGTCCTTAGAAACCTGAAGGACCTTTTTGTATAATTCCTGATCATTTACTTTTTCAGTCTGGAAGTCGAAGGCACCTATATTGGAAGTAAGCGCCAACAAGATGGTGTGTTTATCGGTAAATTCAAGAAATGGCTCAACCGAATCCTGACCCATATAAGGAGCAACGGTGATCGAATCGAAGTTCATGTCTTCGAAAAATGCCTTGGCATATCTGCTTGAAGTGTTACCAATATCACCCCGTTTAGCATCGGCGATGGTAAAAACATCGGGATGGTTATTATTAAGGTACTCAATCGTCTTTTGTAGCGACTGCCAACCTTTCAATCCGTAAGCCTCATAAAACGCCGTATTCGGTTTATAAGCCACTGCCAAATGGTGGGTGGCATCGATGATGGCTTTGTTAAAACTGAAGATCGGATCCTCTTCCTTGAGCAAATGTTCGGGAATTTTCTCCAAATCCACATCCAGTCCAATGCACAGGAATGATTTCTTTTTTTGTATTTCTGAAATGAGATTTTCAGTGGTCATGCTTAGAAGGTTTCTCCGGCTTCTTTCAGTTTTTCCGTGTTGCTTACAAGCTGCAGTTCATCAATGATCTTTTGAATGTCGCCATCAATGATATTTCCGAGGTCGTATAAGGTGAGATTGATACGATGATCGGTTACTCTTCCTTGTGGGTAGTTATAAGTACGAATCTTTGCACTTCGGTCACCGCTGGTCACCATAGATCCCCGTTTTTCTGCATCTTCAGCTTGCTTTTTAGCCAATTCTAGATCGTACAATCTGGAACGCAACACCTTGAACGCTTTCTCTTTGTTTTTATGCTGAGACTTTTGATCCTGACATTGCGCCACCAACCCTGTGGGTTCGTGCGTAAGACGGACTGCAGAATAGGTCGTATTCACAGACTGACCTCCGGGTCCTGACGAACAGAAATAGTCGATACGAACGTCTTTAGGATCGATTTCCACATCGAACTCCTCCGCCTCCGGGAATACCATAACAGTAGCAGCACTCGTATGCACCCTTCCCTGAGTTTCTGTTTGAGGAACACGTTGCACACGATGTACACCCGCTTCAAATTTTAAGGTTCCGTACACATCTTCGCCCGAAATTTCAAACTGGATCTCTTTATATCCGCCGCTGGTTCCTTCACTAAAGTCCACCACGCTAACCTTCCATCCTTTGCCTTCGCAATACTTGGTGTACATTCTATGCAAATCACCCGCAAATATACTGGCTTCATCCCCTCCTGTCCCGGCGCGAATTTCCATTACCGCATTTTTGGAGTCTTCTGGGTCTTTCGGTATCAACAAAAATTTGATCTCTTCTTCGAGTTCAGGTATTCGAGATTTAGACTCATCGTATTGCAATTTTGCCATCTCAACCATTTCGGGATCGCTACCATCGGAAATGATTTCCTCAGCTTCTTTCAGATTATCGGTAAGTGTCACATATTCGTTACGCTTGTCCATGAGGATACGCAGATCTTTATATTCCTTATTTAATTGAATATATCGTTTCTGATCGGAGATGATATCCGGTTGAATGATGAGGTCGCTCACCTCATCGAAGCGTTGTTTGATTATTTGAAGTTTTTCCAGCATAGTTCGAAGACAAAGATACCTTTGGTATCAAATCGCACAAATTTACGATAATTTACATGAAACTTTTACAGCTATGAAATTGAAAATAATCTCGATCGTTTGCGCTCGAACGTCGATTAAATTTAAATGTTGATCGCCTTTGTTCGACGATTTACCCAATTAAGAATGGCGAAGTGAAGAAACAGTGCCATGGACGAGATATTCAGGAATCTTGCAATGTACACGGCGATATCACCATACGCGAAGTCATAATACGCAATGCCCCGGAATATTTCAGCAAAAATCAATAAGAACACAAAAATTGTAAAAACTATGGAAAGCTTAGAAGTATGCAAGTGATTAAAAACCAGTGCAAAGAATGCTGCTATGGCTAAACTCATTGCGCCGAACATCATTAATAAATAGTGATAATTATTAAAAGCCTCGTCTTTCATCATATGCACAAATTCATATAACAAGTAAGCATTAAACAAAATCAAGATTACAAATAAGACGGTATATCCACGATTCATTTTCTTGATATTCACCTTGGGTATCAGCATCAAAATTATAGCCCAAAAGGCCAATAGATTGAGCAGCATGGAGAGGGTGGCGAAATATTCATGTTCATACCAAATGGTAAGCGTGCTGGAAGCACCATAGAGCACCAGAAATATGGCCATCCAGGGTTTTAGCACGTTGGGTTTTCGGATCAACAAATACACCAAAGCACTAAAAATCACCAAAGCCCGTATACCTCGATAAATCAAGTAGCTCTCAACCTGGTGTACGTAGATACTAACTCCGAGTACAATAAAGGTGAGACACAGTAGACAAATGCGATAATCTCTTTTAAATATTTTGAACATTTGGGCTCGCACCCATCATTTTATGACAGCTGCGCAATGCGGGGAATGATGTTCAGTAAAGGTTTGCGCTGCAATATATAAGAAATTTCTTACAATTAATAGTTAAATTCTCCAAACTCACTCTTTATGGTGAGTTTTTTAGAGTCGCCGGGAAGCACTTTTCCAACGATTTGAGCATCTACATTGAACGATTGAGAAATTTCAATGAGGGCGGCTGCTATCTCTTCAGGCACGTACAATTCCATACGATGGCCCATATTAAATACTTGGTACATTTCTTTCCAGGAAGTACCACTTTCTTCCTTGATCATTTTAAATAAAGGTGGCAGCTCGAAGAGATTTTCTTTTACGATATGCAGGTTATCTACAAAATGAAGTATTTTCGTTTGTGCACCACCACTGCAATGAACCATCCCATGAATCATTGAAGTATCGAGTTTTTCCAGAATTTTGCTGATTACAGGTGCGTAAGTACGAGTAGGTGATAACACCAGTTTTCCAGCATCCAGTGGACTGTTCGCCACAAAATCCGTTAGAGATTTGCTACCGGAATACACAAGATTTTCCGGCACGGCTGGATCAAAACTTTCTGCATATTTTACAGCCAGTTCTTTATTGAACACATCATGACGTGCACTGGTCAAACCATTGCTTCCCATACCCCCGTTATATTCGGTTTCGTAGGTAGCCTGGCCATAAGAAGACAAGCCAACGATCACATCTCCCGCCTGAATATTAGCATTATCTATAACCTTATCGCGTCTCATTCGAGCGGTTACTGTGGAGTCCACAATAATGGTTCTTACGAGGTCACCCACATCCGCGGTTTCGCCTCCTGTTGAGAAAATAGAAACCCCAAAATCCTTCAATTCAGAGATGAGTTCTTCGGTACCGTTGATAATGGAAGAAATAACCTCTCCCGGTATCAGGTTTTTGTTCCTTCCAATCGTAGAGGAAAGTATAATGTTTTCAGTAGCACCCACACATAGCAAGTCGTCCACATTCATAATTAAAGCATCCTGCGCAATACCTTTCCATACCGAAAGGTCTCCTGTTTCTTTCCAGTACATATAGGCCAGTGAAGATTTGGTACCTGCTCCATCAGCATGCATCACCAGGCAATAGTCCTCATCGCCCGTGAGATAATCGGGAACAATCTTACAGAATGCTTTCGGAAACAGCCCTTTATCGACATTCTTGATCGCATTGTGAACATCTTCTTTACTGGCTGAAACGCCTCTTTGTGCATACCGTTTGGATACGTCTTCACTCATGATCTGAAATTAGATTACAAAAGTACATATAATTAAAAAGCTCGCAACTGCGAGCTTTTTAGATTTATTATTTGATTGATTTATTCCCAATCCGGCATGAACGCATTGGAATACAATTCTCCACGATCGTCATCTCCTCCGATTTGAAGGCTCCACACATTTTTTTGTGAAATTCCATCATTGGAAGTATTGGTAAATATCACAAATGCTTCATTTGGTGAGAACAATGGTTCAAGGTCATTGGTTCCTGATGCTTTGTTTTCAGAAATATCCGTAATGGTATCAGCAACCATATCATACAGGAATATTCTGGAATCCAATCTGCGATAAGACTGACTTTGGAATTCTGATACGTCATAAGAATAGATCACCTGCATATTGGTTACGGAAATACTAATACCGCTAGCAGCACCAGACATATCAGAAATAATACTGTTCAGCACATTTCCATCGAAATCAATGGTGAAGATATCCACATCATATCCACTGAGATTATTGGTTTTTACTGCAATAATATCCGCGGTTTCGCTAACATCGATCTCAGAAATCAGAGAACCATCAGGTGTTTGATAAATCAATTCCAGTCCCTGTCCGTTCGAATTAATTCGATACAATTTATCCAGTTGTGGGAAGTAAATTCGATCGCTATTCGGAGGCCAGGAAATGTTGATCTCGTTCAGATTGAATCCTGCCGGCTTCACTGAAGACGTGACTTTGGTCTTATCCGTACCATCACGATTCATCGTATATATATCTACATCCGCTCCATCGGTTTGCAAGAAAGCTATCTTATTAGCAGCCACATTGCGTCTTGGACGGAAACTATTCAGGTTTTGTGAAGTTAACTGGAATTCCGCCCCGTCCTCATCGGCTGAGAAAATCACATTATTGCCATCGATATTTCTAACGAAAAGGAATCGATTATCCACTGGAGCACTAATAACATCAAAAGTACCCACCGGGCTCAGGATAGGATCATTAATACCATCGTCTGCCGATACCTGCCAGAAATATTGAGCTCCTAATATAAGAGGAGAATAGGTAAGTGTCGTGTCGGTTAATTCTTCGAACAACATCACATCATCATTTTGGTCGTTTCTCAATTCCAGAGTAAAAGTGAGCGGATCGTCTTCGGGATCTGTAGCCGACCATTGGAAAACTGCCTCAATAGTTTGCAGCAATTCGTTTTCCGCCGGAGCGATAAGTTGTGGTGCCGCCGGTGGTCTGTTATTTGCTGTGGACACTTCCAGTTCAAACACCACATTCACTGCAGCATTGGCCACTACCGAGGTAGGCTCAAAGTCGGTAATATATCCATCGATTCGCGCTTCTACAGAATAATCTCCTACGGGTACATTTTCAATTCTGAAATTCCCCGAGCTATCCGTAAATACGGTACTGGTAATAGGTTGAGTAGAAATTCGGGTGTTGGGCAAGGGAGTGTTATTCCCAGTGATCACCACTTTTCCTTTTATGGTTCCGTAGTCGTTTTCACCAATTCTATCTTCATTGCATGAAAACAACAGTACGGTAAGAAAAACTCCGAACCATGCGTAAATTATATTTTTTCCTGTTTTCATCTTTTTATTGGTTGGTTTTTAATTTGGTTTTGTTGGATCCGAATTTATAATTAAGCCCGGCTCCAAAAGTAAAATAGTAGTCATCACGTCTACCGTTGATCACATTGTCGATTTTATCTGAAAATGTCGCGTTCCAGTCTCCATTCAGGGTAACCGATAGTCGGTCGGAAATACTGTACTCCACCCCTGCGCCGAATTTCAGCTGAACATAGGAGTCCCATCGATCGAGCAATAATTCCGGAGAATCATCAGCGAACAACAAAACACCGGGACCTGCATACAGTATGGGTGACAATTTATCATGAGGTAGAATATTATATTCAACCAAGAACGACTGACTAAGCCACCAATGACTGGTCCTCGCTGTGGAGTTCAATCGGAATATCTGGAAATCGGCTCCCAATGACAAGCCAGGAAACAATCGGTATTTGTACAATAAACCGGCTTTATAGTCCAGGATTCCCGAGGTGTAGTCACCGTCAACAAGGGCCAAACCAAAATTGGCATTCACTACATTTCTGAAGTCATTTCTCAAATATTTGCGCTCATACATGGCCGTGGATTCTTCCAGCTCTTTTTCTATCATATACGCTTCAACGATCTCCTTATCTTTATCCGGACCTTCCTTGGTTCCCCATAATTCATCCTTGATCCCTTCCAGAATCAATACCTCCACGGCTTTTTCAATAGCCTCCTGAACCGCTAGTTGAGTAGGCTCGTTCTTAGTGAAACCTGTTTCAACTTCCAACAGACGTTGGAAATTAACATAACGGAATATCCCCACGTCTACCGACTGAGATAAGATGGTTTTGGAAACATTTACAGTTTTCAATACCTCCCCTGAATTGGTAGAAACGGCTCTCAGGTAAACCGTGATACGGTCCTGGCGATATTGAGTGCTCCCTCCTACTCCAAAATAACGCGCTCCTGCACCGCCGGTGAGCAAATTGGAATCGTAAGAGATCACCCCACCTTCCAGCAATATTCCGGCAAATAATAACGGATTCAATCGCTGTGGAGATTCGTCCGCCCTTCGGTATTCGTCACGCGTAGTACGAATGATGTTACGCTCATTCAAAAGGTTCTGAAGGTTTTCCCTTTCAATGGGTCGGAACCACTTGGAATCTTCCAGCGCCTTGATCAGGATGGTAGTTGCTCCCTGTGTCACGGCAGTACTAAAGGTACTCCCGGTTTCGATATTTTTATATTGACCCGTTTGATCTTTGAAGTTGTACACTCCGACCACGATGGGTTTAGCCGGTACAGGAAGATCGACTAATTTCTTCGTTTGCTTGGTCATTTCGGCGATCCGTGCATCCTGCGGGCCAATGGGTTGGTTCCAGTAGGACCCACAACCGGCCATAGAGACAGATACAGCCAATAACAGCAGTATTTTAATTCGGTTTATCATATAAAATAAGCTAGTTAGGAACTATTATCTGGGTTTGCTCCCCGGTGGTAATATCGAGGATATTAATTACAAGCCCTTCATTCGATTCATATACCTCATAATTGAGATTACCATCGGTTGAAGAACCGATTTGAGGTACCTGATTGCCACCTAATCCCTGGTTAAAGAATTGGTTGTTCAGGCTATTATCGAAAGAATTGAAATCTCCCAGGGCATCCAATCCCTGTAATGAATCATCTTCAAAAGGGTTTTGGGCATTGGCAGAATTCAATAGCCAGGTGTAATTAAACGGATCACCGCCAAAGGCAGGATTGGTCGGAGTATAGACCAGCTGCTGTCCGAAACAGTAGCTGCTCACTCCCAGAAATAGTAATAAAAAAGTGGTTTTCATATCAATTTGGTTAATATCGTTTCACGGCATATCTACCGCTTCTCAGGTCGTTAAAATATTTATTCGTTCTTCTAATGGCAACTTCTACCATTTGAGTGAGATATTCATTTTGTGGTCGAACGATGAATTCAACGATCTTCACACTACCGATGAAAACATCTATTTTCGTGTTATTGGCCAGTGAAAGTTCTTCCTTTATTAATACAACTCTTTCACCATTGATATTAAGTGCACGATAGATGTCGGTGTACATACGGTAAAATTCCCGTCCCGGACGAGTTTTGGTTTCTTCAAGGATTAAGCCTCTCAGTTCCACACCATCGGCGGCTGAAAAGGACGCATCCGGCGACACATAAACTTTTTCGTTCGTTTTCTTGGCCAGCTCTTTATCAGCTTCGTTACCGTTGATCACAATTCGGTCTTTACCAACGATTTCATTATCGATATCATATAACAGAAGCAGCACAATAATACGGGCAGTTTCCGAAGCATCTATGGTGGTTTGGGATAAATTCTTTTTTTGGCCTGCCTCCAATACGAGGCGACCTTCCTGCTGATTTCTGGTTCGGTTTCCGGTTTGCGGATCGGTTCTGATTACTGATAGCGTGTAGCGAATGCTTGCGCTGATTTCAGTTTTATTGAATGCTGAACCTATAAGTTGAATAAATTCTGAATTCGTTACAGCATTGATTTTTCCTTCTATTTCAGAATTATGGATTTGGGCATAAGCATTATTTGGGAGAAGGCTTAAGGTGAAAATTAAAGCGATATGTAATGCATACTTCCGAATCACCTATTGACGTTTAATGTTCCTGATGATCACGGTCTGTTTCTGACCGGACATATTAACCCTGATCTTTTCCGAAAGGGAATTGCTTCCTAACCAGATCAGGTTTTGATTGGTTCCCCTTTGTAAGACATTCGCCCTGTGAAGCAAGCTGGCTCCACCATTAATATCTATGAACGAATTGTTGCGTCCCCACTGAATAATATTTTCGTCCAAAAGGGCCGATGTGACATCCACAGCCACTTCATTTCGGTTACCTGCCTGCAGCACATTCATGCGACCAGCTACCGTACGGGTATTAGCCACTAAACTGTTGTTATTACCAATTTGCTGAATATAAATTGAATTTGTGGCCGATACGCTGGAAGAGTTCAACGGATTCAAATTTTGTGCAGAAAACACACTTTTTTGAAGGTCCTTTTGCGATAATTTCGAACCTGAAGGTATTTCATCGCGAAAAGTCTGACCCATAGAGCTTCCAACTGCAAACAGCAACGCACATGCTAAAATAAAGGATTTGTTAGAAGTCATTTTACTCTATTTTATTGGTATAGATACATTTAAAGGTATCAATAAATATGTTTTTTAACAAAGTAGTGCATAAGAAAGCGTCGACGCATCTTATACACTACTTTGACTAATCTATAATTCTAAGAATTATAAAATGCTAGTAAATTACAGGTTGTGCTGGCTAACTGTAGAAGAGTTTCCTGCTCCAAACTGAGTTACAGTACTCATATGTCCAAGACCATGCTGATGTACGTAAGAACTGTTAAAGAATCCTACTTGTAATACGTCAGAGTCATTCCATCTTCCATACTGCTCTGTCCAGTCACCGTTTCCAACACCAATTTGTAATTTGTCAGAATCGTTATTTCTTCCGCGCTGGTCAGTTACACTCCAGTTACCCAATCCAAACTGTAAGGTAGTGTTAGTGTTTCTTCTTCCAAGTTGGTAAGCTACAGCGATGTTTCCAATTCCTACCTGAAGGGCATACGTATCATTTCTTCTTCCTTCTTGAAGAGTCCCTGCTAAGTTTAGTCCCCCTAGTTGAACATGGTCTGCATCATTACGGCGTCCGTACTGAGCAATTGCAGATCCATTAAGGATACCGCGCTGATAAACATTCGCATCGTTACGACGTCCACGTTGGTACACATCTGAATAATTCAGGATACCTCCCTGGTCTACGTTAGATACATTTCTTCTTCCTCTTTGGTCAACTTCGGAATAGTTTCCGCCACCAACTTGAAGAACATCAGATTCGTTAAATCTTCCTCTTTGATCAACATCTGATCGGTTCCAAATACCTACCTGGTCAACATCAGAATCATTAGCTAATCCCTGCTGATAAACATCAGAATCATTAATGTACCCTGTTTGGTCAACGTCAGAAGTATTTAAAACTCCAACTTGTAGAACGTCACTATCGTTAAACTGAGCAAAACCAACGGTCGCCACAAATAACGCTAATGCGCTTAAAACTACTTTTTTCATAATTTAAAAGGTTTAAAGGTGAATATATTAGTTAATACTGCCATTCAAGCAGATTGCTTTAAATCAATAATTAATAATACATCGAAGTACACTACTTCGTAACAGGGGATAGAAACGGGCAATGCAATGCCACCTTTTATGCGGTTGGGTCTGTTTGGACGTTCACTCGAAATGGGTAGACGAATGAACTACACAAGTAATTTAGGGTGAGAATAATTTCTCTTCTTCAAAATTAGACTCCTTCGTAATAAGGTGGTTTAAAATAACTTTAAACTACCATTATGTTTCCGAACGAACTATAGTATAAAATTAAGGGAAAAACCAACACAAAACTTGTAGGAAAAACAATATGGGTCAATTTCCCCCGAGCGGCTTAAGGGTTTATCCTGATGAACGCAATAAGTTTTCCGATGAATGACAAAATTGAACCGTTAAACAGCCCAAATAAACCGTTCATCGAATTGTTAAAATTTTGTTAAAATGCTAAAATGACGAATAACAATCGATTTCGAAAAGATATACGGTATTTTTTTATCGATGAACTACACTATTTCAGTGTAGGAAAAAGATCGGAAA
>WUAI01000033.1 GCA_009827225.1 Flavobacteriaceae bacterium
CGTACCTTAAATGAAATCTCGGGGTGACGAAGAATCCAAACAAATTATGGTTGTCCGCACGTATTCCCGCAGTTAATGTCAAATCTTCCAGATCGTCGTAGGAGTACTCAAAAAAAGCTCCCACAGAATTCTCTACCCGACCAAAAGATGTAGCATTCACCTGCTCATCATAAGCATCGTAGGTAAAACTTAATCCAGTTTTGATCTTGTGACGTGAATCACTGATAATCGAATTGTAAATGGCGTTTGAATAAAAACTGGTATGTTCGATATTGTAAATCTTCGTGCCAAAATAGGACTCCTGATCGTGAAAACTGAATGCCGCCTGAACCCCTAAACTTTGATAAGGAATCTCTGGATTTACCCAACCTAACTTTCCGGCAGCCTCATAACGTCGTGTATCTATTTCACTCCCCCAGAATTCGGTACCAAGGCGATCTCGATCCGGATCGAAATCAACTTGCCCGGTTTGTTTTTCGTCGTTCATAAAGCGCAAACTGAAAAAACTCACAATCCCTTTTTCAGGATTTGTATACTGCCAGCGATTGAGAATATTGATCTGTTCCGCCAGAGGAAGATCCAGGAAAGAATCATCATTTCTGTCGAACTTTTGGTTCCGTGCATCGCCATGTACATACAATCCCGTATGCCACTTCTCGCCTACCCTGGTATTTACGTGAGTGTTCAATTCGAAACGACCATTAATCGCGCCGTAGGCGTTTACGAATAGCAAGTCATCCTTACTCGGTTTTTGGAGTTCAGTATTGATCTGTCCCGCGATACTTTCAAACCCATTCACTACGCTTCCAGCGCCTTTAGTAATCTGGATACTTTCCACCCAGGTCCCCGGGATAAAACTAAGTCCGTAGGTTTGAGCAGCCCCACGAATGGAAGGAATATTCTCGGTAGTGATAAGGATGTTCGGGCTTTTAAGTCCGAGCATTTTTATCTGTCGCGTCCCGCTGATGGCATCCGCGAAATTCACGTCGATGGACGGATTGGTCTCAAAGCTTTCGGAGAGATTACAGCAGGCGGCTTTCAGTAATTCATCGCTGCTCACAAGAATAGTGTTTTGCGACTGAAGAAAAGATCGCGCCGATGCTTTTTTCCTTGCTGAAACGGTCACCTCGTTCAAATCACTCTTAAGATTCAGTGTATGTGAGATGGGTCTATTGCTGGTTACTGTAATCGTATCGGTTTGATATCCCACATAGCTTATTACCAATTGACGATAATCGACGGAATATGGGATACTAAAATTTCCGTCGAAATCGGTCACAGCACCCACCTCGGTATCCAACCAAATCACATTAGCTCCTCCTAAACCATCCCCATCAGTATTACCATCCAAAATGGTCCCGATGAGCATTTCCTGTGCATTTAAGCAAAACGGGAACAAACACCCTATAAAGATCCATTTTCTCATAGCACACCTGTTTTGACAATCATATAAAAGGCCATGGCCAGCATGATCGCGTTTTCAATAAATGTTGCCTCAGTCATGGGTAATTTTAATGCAGTACCTAAGCAAGCGCATTGGATCTTACTTTTATTCAATAAAGACCGCGTAACTCCCACCGTGGTTATGCCAAGGATGATAATCGTCACAATAAGAGCCGTTGTGATTTCATAACGCATCAGGAACATAAGTCCCAGTGCCACTTCGATAAACGGATAGATCCAGGCGTAGAATGGCACTAACTTGGCCAGCGGATCGTACATACGGAAAGATTCCGGGAATCCCCGAAGGTCCAGCAACTTAAAAAAGCTGAACACTATATAAAACAAGCCCATAAAATCCAGCATAAAAGATGCTGCATTCCAATTTTCGTAATTGAGCATCACCGAGGCTACAAGTAAGTAGCCAAATATCAGAAATAGGGGCTTTAGTTGTTGAAGTTTTGATTTTTCTTCGGAAATATCTGCTTCTGAAAATACATTCGCTTCGTCGTTCGCTTCGGCAATGATGTATTTGGGAGCCAGTGATTGGCTCAAGGTAGTGACAGGAATGGTAATATCGCTCACAATCCTGGCTTCGCCGGA
Source organism: Flavobacteriaceae bacterium (assembly GCA_009827225.1). Classification (GTDB taxonomy): domain Bacteria; phylum Bacteroidota; class Bacteroidia; order Flavobacteriales; family Flavobacteriaceae; genus Aureisphaera. The sequence continues at coordinate 2,044 of WUAI01000033.1, forward strand.
TTCTAATTCGACGTCCACCAATTGAATCCCGTTAATTCCCAGCAGTTTCTGTGTCACACTCTGAACACAACCTGAGCAGGTCATTCCTGAAATTTTATATGTTTTGGTAATCATGATTTAAATTCTTTACAAAGTTGATAGGTGCAAGGCATAGGTTTACACTTGCATTTCAGCAAAACTTTATAAAGATCAAATCAGGAAAGATTCATTTAATTGCCACAAGGGCACTTTTGGAGGAGGTGGCCGGTATTGAAAATACAGGACTTGAGTGGATGAAACAGGGCCTACTTCGATGAATTCAACAAGCTGGGCAGTAAGGATGTCCCAGTCCACCTGAAAATCATAATTGAAACTTACTTTAGCGAAAGCATCATCAGTTTCCACTGAGGTGTACTCATTGTCACAACAGTCATGCTCCTTTTCTTCTTCAGAATCACAAGCTGTTGCCGGCATCACCATTCCGCAGGAAAGATGCTTCTCCCCCAAGGTAAATTCAGCCATCATCTCATGGTCTCCGCAAAAGTGCTGAGCATAGGAAATCCCACTGCTGCTTAGCAGTAAAAGAAAGGATAATACCAATGAGATGATCTTCTTCATCTTTGCAAAATTAGTAAGATTTCGGAAATGAATGCTTAAAGCTTTCCTAATTTACTTTATTTCAGAGTCCACTTTGCCGCATCGCAGCATTTTATCTCCGAAATAGGGATTGTAGATTTCCTTGCTGTTGCTCAGCCAATACGCACCTTCAAAATCAAACGCCATGGGGCAGAATTGTTTGTAGATGGTCCCAGATTCCAGTGCGCCATCCAGCATCGCTTCCATAGCGGCAGTAACATCGACAAAAGCTATTCGCTGTGCTTCTACATCATCTGTTTCTGCGATCATTCGAGCTGCCTCCATTACTTCCTCTTCCACACCTATTTCGGAGAAAGCAGTCACTAATTGAGATGCAGCTTTAGAAGTGGTACCAGCATCGGTATTGACAAGAGCCGTCTTCACTTCAATATATTTGTCAAACGCTCCGGCAATTTTATCATCCTTAAATGACGCTTTGGTTTCGGCAGCGGCATATTCCTTGGTCTCGTTGACATCAACCGTAACGACTTCGGGCTCTTCGGTTGTTTTTTTGGTTTCATTACCACAACTCCCAAGAACCAATAAAAGGGCAGCAGCGGATAGAAAATAGGTGAGTTTCATAAGGCAGAATTGTTTCCGCTAAGATACGATACTATGACTTCTTCTGAAAATAAAAGGCAGGAATTAGGAGCAATAAAAACAGGGGTTGAATCAGGAATCGTCGCACATAAAACAAAGCCAAATGACCCCCCTCTTCCTCAGATTGCAATAGTACGCTCATCGCGAGCATCAGCAATACAAATACCACCATATAAAGCAACAAGGAAACTTTGATCACTTCCCGCTTTCTAAACAATACCCAAAGAATCAGGAGTGAAATTACCGTATTCAACCAAAAACGAAAAGAGATATGCAGCAGATATTTTGAAAAGATCAAATCCGGCAATTTTTCGATACTATGATCTACTTTAAAAAATTGTATGAGCGGATCGTAAAACAAATCCGTCTCGTATGCCCTGATCAAAACAAGCAAGACGAACAAAACTGCCGCAAGTCCTATTTTAATCCATTTTTGCATCATCGGATTTTTTGGTTAGTGCCAATCCTCTTACCCAAAGCATCCAAAGAATGAATACCATTCCGTAAATGATCCCCGGAAACACCACGCCGTGTAAAACTCCCTCATGTTGTGGATATTTATGCAATGCAATAGCAAGAATACTTATTCTGATAATATTCACTGCATAAATGAGCACGGCCCCTCCAAATATGAACAGCAGGGTTTTCTTCCATTTTTCCGCAAATGAGATGATGAAAGCAATGAAAAGAATAATAATACTTACCGCATTACAACCTTCTATAATGCGCGCCAGATAATTCCCTTCCACAAACAACTTCATGGTAGGCTGAGATTCATGAGGTACTACATTAGCGTCCACTCCAAATCCGTTCAACAAGGCACTGCTCTGTTTTGCCACAAGATTTGTGATGTAATCAGGAGGATAGATTCCGTCCCGGGATAAGGTTAAATACACCGAATAAATAATGGTAAGCACCAGATAGGTTCCCAGAAATAGCACGACAAAGCGAATAACCGATCTATACTTTTGAAGTAACGCTTTCAATACAGTGTATTTTTAACAAAAATATAGAAATAGATTTTGGCAGTTACTTGCATTTTAAAATACATTTACTCAAAATTTCCACAACGTGATATTTGAAGATTTAAAACCACGCATAGAAAACACCTTAAGTTCTAATTACCTCAGCACCAATGAACGTCTCACTGCGGTTTGTGAACTATTGCAAACCCACCTGGATGTTTATGATTGGGTTGGGTTTTACTTTGCGCATGAAACGGAACGCACCCTTCATCTGCGGGCATTTGCAGGTGAACCTACAGACCATACGGTGATTCCCTTTGGCAAAGGTATTTGCGGCCAGGTGGCAGAGAGCAATGCAAACTTTGTGGTTCCCGATGTCAAAGCACAGGATAATTATATCGCTTGCAGCATTCACGTTAAAGCTGAAATTGTGATTCCATTATTTAAGGATGGAAAGAATATTGGGCAGATCGATATCGATTCTCACACCGCAAATCCTTTTACAGAAGAAGACGAGCGTTTTCTCGAATGGGTGAATGAGAAAGTGGCTGAAATTTTATAAAATCACAAAAAAATTACCGATTACATTCCGGACCGGATGGCATCCACAGGGTTCAGGCGCGATGCGGAAACCGCGGGAACAATACCCGATATCAAACCGATAATAGCAGATATCAGTGTCCCCAGGAAAATATTGAATGGCGATAATACAAAATCGAAGTCTCCCGTGAAGGAGGAGGCAATCAACGATGCGAAGAATACGAAAATAAGTCCGATCAATCCTCCGATCACGGCCAGGATCATCGCTTCAAATAAAAACTGAAGCAGGATGAATTTATTCTTGGCACCCAATGATTTCTGAATTCCGATGAGGTTGGTTCGTTCTTTTACACTCACGAACATGATATTCGCAATTCCGAATCCACCTACTAATAACGAGAAGACACTGATCATAAAACCGACCCCGTTTAAAGTACCGGTAATGTTATTAATGGCATCGGTGAAGCCCTGTAACTGGTTGATAAAGAAATCATCGATCTGCTCTGCCTTGAGCCCACGTCTCACCCTCATTTTCTGGGTAAGCATGGCGATAAACTCGTCATTATCCACTCCTTTTTCAGGCTTGATGATGATAAAAGGGAAGAGAGATTTGTTGTTTCCTCCGAACATTCTTCGAATGATATTCACCGGGAGGAAAACCGCCTGGTCTTTGGAATCACCCAGCGCAAATCCTTCTTGTTGCAAAACCCCGATCACCGCAAATTTTTGCCCATACATTCTTACTTTTTTACCTATTGCCACTTCCGAAGAACCAAAAAGAGAATTAGCAATTTCGTGCCCAAGCACGACTACATTGCTACCGTTGTTGGATTCCAGTTCATTGAAAAACCTTCCTTCTTCCAGTTTTAGGTCTTCGATGTCATAGTATTCATGAGTGATGGCACCGATATTCACGTTCTCAACCGATTTATCTTCATACTTCATGGTTTCATTTCCAACATTCAGGGTATAGGAGATAGCCTCCATATCGGGCATATTGCGTTTCAGAAATTGATACTCGTCATAGGTCGCCACCGGGAACTGTTCCCATTTCCATTGGGGGACGTCCGTAGGGCCGAAAGAAAAATTCCCCAGATAAATGGTACTATTGTCCAACCCGCTGATACTTCCTTCAATTTCTTTCTTCAAAGAATCCACCGAAGCCAGCACGGCTATAATAGAAAAAATTCCAATGGTTACACCCAGCAAGGAAAGGAAGGTACGCAACTTGTTATTGCGCAGTGCGTTTAAAGCAAAATTGAAACTTTCACGTAGTACCCGAAGATAAACAACCATGCTACAAAAATTGTGAATTAGCAGTTAATAAAGATATGTCTTTTTCTACTTAGTTATGTTACAAAAATCCTTTGTAAATGTGTATTTTTGGCACTTAATTATTCTGCAAGCAAGCAATCCATGTCAACAAAGAAAATCTCCTCGGCCCTTATCTCTGTATTTCACAAAGACGGGCTGGCACCCATTGTACAAAAACTAGACGAATTAGGCGTGACTATCTACTCCACCGGGGGTACTGAAAAATTTATCAAAGACCTTAATATCGATGTGATTCCGGTAGAAAGCGTGACCGATTATCCTTCGATTCTCGGAGGGCGTGTTAAGACGCTCCATCCGAAGGTGTTTGGTGGGATCCTGAACCGTCAGGATCATGATGGCGATGTGGCCGAAATGACGCAATATGAGATTCCGCAACTGGATTTGGTGATCGTAGACCTTTATCCTTTTGAAAAAACTGTAGCATCAGGTGCGAGTGAGCAGGACATTATTGAAAAAATTGACATTGGAGGGATTTCACTGATCCGTGCTGCGGCCAAGAATTTTAAAGACACTCTGTGCGTATCTTCCATGGAAGATTACAATGAAGTGTTGCAGATCATTTCCGAAGGAGAAGGAAACACCACCTTGGAGCAACGAAGAACATTTGCTGCTAAATCTTTCAATATCTCTTCCCACTACGATACCGCCATCTTTAATTATTTCAACAGTGATCACAGCATTGCTGCTCTGAAATTCAGCGAAACAAACGGGAAGATTTTACGCTATGGCGAGAATCCGCATCAAAAAGGATTTTACTTCGGGGATTTTGATGCCATGTTCGATAAACTCCATGGAAAGGAATTGAGCTATAACAACCTGCTGGATGTGGATGCTGCAGTAAATCTCATGAACGAATTCCAGGGGGAAGCTCCCACCTTTGCCATTTTAAAACATAACAATGCCTGCGGAATTGCTCAGAGAGCGACCGTTCATCAGGCGTATGTAGACGCATTAGCCGGTGATCCGGTTTCAGCTTTTGGTGGTATTCTCATAAGTAATACTGAAATTGATTCCGCAACCGCGGAAGAAATTCACAAACTATTCTGTGAAGTGGTCATCGCTCCTTCATATACGGAAGAGGCTCTGGAAATTCTGAAAGGTAAAAAGAACCGAATTTTGCTGATACAAAAGCTTTACGACCTACCTCATTCAACAACGAGAAGCTGTTTGAACGGGGCCTTGGTTCAGGAGCGCGATAACATTACGGATTCCGAAGAAAATTTAACCGTGGCTACCCACAATAAACCCACGACTTCCGAGTTAGAAGATTTGTTATTTGCTTCCAAAGTGTGCAAACACACCAAGTCGAATACCATCGTTCTGGCCAAAGGCAAACAACTATGTGCCAGTGGAACGGGACAAACCTCCAGAGTAGACGCTTTAAGACAAGCTATCGAGAAGGCCAGATCTTTTGAATTTGACCTTCAAGGTGCCGTGATGGCAAGTGATGCTTTCTTCCCGTTTCCGGATTGTGTCGAAATTGCGGATAAGGCAGGAATTACGGCCGTGATCCAACCCGGAGGTTCCATTAAGGACGAATTGAGTATCGAGTACTGCAATAATAACGACTTAGCCATGGTATTTACAGGGGTTCGTCATTTTAAGCACTAAATTTTGTTACATTTGTAGGAATCACAGCAAAACAACTTATAATTATCAATATTTAAACCATTTATGGGATTTTTTGACTTCCTGACTGAAGAGATCGCCATCGACCTAGGAACGGCGAATACCCTTATCATTCACAGCGATAAAGTAGTGGTGGATGCCCCTTCTATAGTGGCACGAGACCGTACTACCGGAAAAATAATTGCCGTGGGTAGGGAAGCTGCGAGGATGCAGGGAAAAACCCATGAGAATATCAAGACCATCCGGCCTTTGAAGGATGGGGTTATTGCCGATTTCGACGCTAGTGAAAAGATGATCAATATGTTCATCAAAGACATACCGGCACTTAAAAAGAAAATACTTACTCCTTCCCTTCGCATGGTAATTTGTATCCCAAGTGGAATCACCGAAGTGGAAATGCGTGCGGTAAAAGAAAGTGCGGAAAGAGTAAATGGCAAGGAAGTATATCTGATCCATGAGCCTATGGCAGCGGCCATTGGTATTGGAGTGGACATCATGCAACCCAAAGGGAATATGGTGGTGGATATTGGTGGAGGAACCACCGAGATTGCGGTGATCGCTCTCGGAGGGATCGTTTGTGATAAGTCGGTTAAAATTGCGGGTGATGTATTTACCAACGATATCATCTACTATATGCGCACCCAACACAATTTGTACATCGGGGAGCGTACCGCGGAAAAGATTAAAATCCAGATAGGAGCAGCCACAGAGGACCTCGAACTTCCACCGGATGAAATGGCGGTTCAGGGCCGTGATTTGCTCACCGGAAAACCCAAGCAAATACAAACTTCCTATCGTGAGATTGCCAAGGCACTGGATAAGTCGATTTTACGTATCGAAGATTCTGTGATGGAAACACTCTCTCAAACACCTCCGGAATTAGCTGCCGACATCTACAATACGGGAATTTATCTTGCGGGTGGAGGATCGATGTTACGCGGACTAGATAAAAGATTGTCTCAAAAAACCGATCTGCCTGTTTACATTGCTGAAGACCCATTGCGTGCAGTGGTTCGTGGTACAGGAATTTGTTTAAAGAACCTCAACAAGTACAAAAGTGTATTGATCAAATAAGAAATAACAGGCCATGCAGCAGATTATCTTTTTTTTCATTCGGAATAAAAATTTCCTGTTGTTCGCTCTGTTATTTGGAATCTCTATTGGACTTACCCTCAATTCACACTATTATCACAAAACGAAATTCGTGAACTCTGCGAATTTTTTGTCAGGTGGAATTTTCTCATTCAAAAGTACCGTGACCGACTATTTTGACCTGCGTCAGCAAAACGAAATTCTGACCGAAGAAAACAAAAAGCTGCGAGCCTTTATTCAGAATCTTGAACAAGAGGAATCTATAGATACCACGGACGGTATGTTCGCCGATAGATCTTTTAAGTTTTATGCTGCCAAAGTGATCAACAACAACTATGCGAAGACCAAAAATTACCTTACACTCAACAAAGGGAGTAATGATAGTTTAAAAGTGGACATGGGTGTTATTTCTTCGGAAGGTATTGTGGGAATTGTACATAGTGTTTCCGGCAATTATGCATCAGTGCAGTCGGTTTTAAACACGAATAGCCAGGTAGTTGCGAAGTTTAAAAAATCGGATCACTTCGGAACTCTTGTTTGGAATACTGAAATTCCGAATGTGGTTCAGCTCACGGAAATTCCAAGATTAGCCCCTGTTGCCTTGGGGGATACCATAGTGACCGACGGTAAATCGACGATTTTTCCGGAGGGCATTCCTATCGGAAAAGTACGTGATTTCGAGCGCAACCCGGACGAAGATTATTACAGCATCAATGTAGAACTGTTTACAGACATGACTAGCGTGAAACATGTGTACGCAGTGGAGAATACAAGAGCGGAAGAAATACTGACATTGGAAAACCAGGTGGAGGATGCAGAACAATGAGATCTTAGTAAATAGTGTCCGTTTTCTGGTGCTGGTTTTCGTTCAGGTTCTATTGCTGAATCAAATCAATATTATGGGGTATGTGAATCCCTTCCTATACCCACTTTTCATTTTGGTTTTTCCCTTGAATGGTAACAAGAGCCTCCTGATATTACTGAGTTTTGTACTGGGATTGACGATTGATATGTTCGGTGATTCCGGAGGTGTCCATGCAGCGGCCTGCGTGTTTATCGCATGGATACGCCCTGTCATGCTGAGGTCGTCTTTCGGAGTGAGTTATCAATTGAATACATTAAAGATAAGTACGGCCCCATTGTCTAAACAGATAGGTTATATTCTTTTGATGGTTTTCTTCCATCATGTGGTGCTTTTTTCCCTTGAAATTTTTAACTTAAATCGCATACTTTTAATTCTGAAATCCACGTTATTTTCAGGAGTATTGTCTGCTGTTTTAATGGTTTGTACGGTGCTCTTATTTAGCCGAAAAAGTGCATGAGAAAATTTTTACTTCTGTTTATTGTTTTAATCACCGGCATGGTCTTCGCCGGGAGGTTATTCTATTTGCAGATTTATGATGATTCCTTCCAGGCCCTATCCGAAAACAATGCTGTAAAAGTAGAATATGATTATCCGCAGCGTGGGTATCTTTTTGACAGGAATGGGGAATTGCTGGTCTCGAATCAGCCTTCCTATGATGTAATGGTAATACCAAGGGACGTCAAACCGATGGACACCCTGGAGTTTTGTGACCTGCTGAAGATCACACCCGAAGAATTCAGAAACAAGCTAAGAAAAGCGACGGTTTATTCTCCCCGACTCCCCTCTCCTATTGTTCCGCAACTTACCAAAACGGAGTACGCATCCCTTTCTGAAAAAATGCACAAATTTGAAGGCTTTTACATTCAGAAGCGATCCCTTCGCGATTACCAGGTGGATCATTCTGCAAATGTCCTCGGTTACATTTCCGAAGTAAATGAGGCCATCATTGAACGAAACCCGTATTACCAAATGGGCGAATTGATTGGTACCGGGGGCGTGGAAAAACAATACGAAGATTTATTAAGGGGCACCAAAGGAGTAAAACGCTATCAAAAAGATCGATTCAACTCCGTTATTGGCCCTTATGAGGAGGGTAAATTCGATACACTACCTGTTAGAGGTAAAGACATTATTTTGACCATCGACGGAGCACTTCAGCAATACGGAGAAGACCTGATGGTAAACAAACGAGGCGGCATTGTGGCTCTGGAACCTTCGACCGGGGAAATCCTTGCCCTGGTGGCAGCACCCAATTACGATCCCGCATTGTTGGTGGGAAGACAGCGTTCCAAAAACTTCACAAAGTTATACTACGACACGATTGCCAAACCACTTTTTGACCGGGTTTTGCAAGGGGAATATCCGCCGGGATCCCCTTTCAAAGCATTAACGGCCCTGATAGGCCTTCAGGAAGGAGTAATCGATTTGGAGGAAAAGGTTTCCTGTCGCGGCGGTTATAATTACGGGGGGTCCAAGCCTTTGGGATGTCACCACCATAAGAGTCCGCTGTCCATGATTGGTGGAATTGCTAATTCCTGTAATAGTTACTTTGCTACGGTATATCGGCGTACCATCGATAAATATCCCACTCCGCAGGAAGGAATCGATAATTGGAAAAAGCATCTTAACAGCTTCGGACTCGGAAATTATTTAGGGTACGATTTGCCAGTTGGTAAAAGAGGATTGATCCCTAATTCGGATTATTACAACCGCTACTATCAATATCCAAAATATAAATGGTATACCCCTGCGACTATATCGAATTCCATTGGCCAGGGGGAAGTACTGATGACCCCCATGCAGATGGTAAATTTTACGGCTGCGATTGCCAACAGGGGCTATTACTATAAACCGCACATCATAAAAAATATCGTTGGGGTGGATACCATCCCATCACAATACCGTGAGAAGTTTGTCACCTCCATCTCACCGGAATATTTTGAACCGGTGATCCAGGGAATGCACGATGTGTACAACTATGGAACAGCCGCCTATATACAAGTGCCTGGCATCGATATATGTGGAAAAACAGGTACCGCTGAGAACTATATAAAGATCAACGGTGAACGTATGCAGCTTACCGATCATTCCGTTTTTGTAGCGTTTGCTCCCAAGGACAATCCTAAGATCGCCCTGGCAGTATTTGTGGAAAACGGATACTGGGGCTCACGCTGGGCTGGACGCATCGCCGGACTCATGATCGAAAAATATCTTAAAGGAGAGATCTCCCGGAAGGACATGGAAGACTTTGTGTTGAACGGAAGTTTGGAAGAAGAATATGCCAAGCCATACACCGGAGAACCCTTTATAATTAACCAATAAATGAATTCCCAAACACGCTACGTAAAATTTGATTGGATGACCATCCTGCTTTATGTAGCATTGGTATTTATTGGCTGGATCAATATTTACTCTGCCTCACTTAGTGATAATGCGGTTTCCTTTATCGACTTCGACCAGATCTATTTCAAACAATTGCTTTGGATTGCCCTGAGTGTAGTTATAATCGCTTTTGTACTGGCCATTGATTCCAAGTTTTATGAACGATTCTCGAGCATCATCTACCTGGTGTCGTTAGGATCGCTTTTAGGTTTGTTTGTCTTCGGAAAAGAGATCTCCGGAGCTACTTCCTGGTATTCTCTTGGAGGAGTAGGACTACAACCCAGTGAATTTGCCAAGGCAGCTACGGCACTGGCGCTGGCTAAATACATCAGTGATATACAGACGAATATGAAGACTTTCAAGAATCAATTGGGGGCCTTCATGATCATCGCCATTCCGGCACTGCTTATCATACCACAACCAGACCCGGGGAGTGCATTGGTATATTCGGCATTTGTGTTCACTATGTATCGGGAAGGAATGCACTTTGTGTACTTGCTACTCGGATTTTTTGCAGCAGCCCTCTTTATCGGAACCCTGGCACTTGGTGTTCCATATGTGGTTGGAATTGTATTGGCTGTAGCGGCATTCATATACTGGCGAAACCGTAAGAAGAAACCGAATAGGTTCAAATATGCTATAATTATTCTTTCTTGTATCGCATTCTCTTTCTCGGTGAATTACATCTTTAATAATGTCTTCGAACAGAGGCATCGCGACCGATTTAATATCGTCCTTGGCAAAGAGATCGATGCTAAAGGTATAGGGTATAATACCAACCAGAGTGAAATTGCCATAGGAAGCGGAGGTTGGACAGGAAAAGGATGGACGCAGGGAACACAAACCAAAGGTAATTTCGTCCCGGAACAGCACACTGATTATATTTTTAGCACTGTAGGAGAAGAATGGGGATTTATCGGTTCGCTCGTTGTCGTGATATTGTTCCTAGCTCTTATCGTCAGAATTCTGGTGTTGGCGGAACGCCAAAAATCTAAGTTTAGTCGAGTATATGGCTACAGTGTGGCCTCTATATTATTTTTACACTTCTTTGTCAATATCGGAATGGTGATCGGACTTTTACCAACAATTGGTATTCCTTTACCCTTCTTTAGCTATGGTGGGTCCAGCTTATGGGGCTTTACTATTTTGTTATTCATATTTGTACGACTCGATGGGTCGAATTACTATTATACGTAGTACAACCTCAATGCCCAATAAATGGGGTGGCGAGCCACTATTTTTTGTAGTTTTTTGAACACAAAAAATGTGGCGAAGCCGTTTAACAGCACTACTTTTTATTTGTAATTGAAAGAGTCCAATTATTACTAAATCTAACGGCCACCCCAGGCTTCAATATTTAAGGTAGCCTCTATTCTTTTTTCTTCGGAATCGGGTAAATCCGGAAAGAAATCTATTCCTGTTTTGGTTTCTACCTGGTCGATGGTCACCATATACTCATAAATGGATTTTTCACTTTTTTCATTCGGAATGATAAACGCAATGGCTTTCTTCTTTCCGTTGGAAATATCAAGTATGATCTTATAAAACTCAAGCGGTACAGAAACATCTTCGTCTCCAATACTGCCCAATCCCTGCTTCAAAATACCTCCGGTGACCACATATACTCCATCATATCTTCCCGCCCAATAACGCACTTTTTGTTCCAGGCGATTCCAGATTCCTCCATTGAACTCACGATCCTGCGGACTAATATTACTGGTAAGGAAAGTTTCATGATAGGCGTTGTATTCGAATCGGCGATCACCTGCCGGCACCAGATGTCCGCGATCATAGCCCGAATTTTTATAGTTGCGCCAGTCCGCAGATCCCGAACTTACCTCACGGTCTTGAATAAAATAAGGGCGTTCAAAGTCGTTTTTGGAAAGATGGGATTTCTTTAATTCGTAGGCTACCCATTCTGCCTGTTCGTGGGTTTCGGAATAGGAAAGAGTAAAATAATTGTGATTTACAACCACTCCTGTGGTGGATTCAGGAAGATAGGATCCATGGAATTCGGAGGAAGTGTCAGTTTTGGAGGTTGCATTTTCTTCCGGATAATGCTCATTTTCTTGGTCCACGTACTTTTCAGCAAAGAAAAGAATGGCGGTAACAAAAATGACAATGAGAACGTAGGTGTATTTTCTGTTCATGAACGAAGTTTAGGTCAGATACGAGGGACAATTATGAAATATATTACGATTCAAATTATAGGCTCTCTTCATTCATCAAAAGTAGGAAATACTATCATTAATTATGATCGGGGGTCATCAATCCACCCATTTTTTTCGTTAAGTTTGAAATATGCTGAGGCTAACCATCATCTCCCTGTGCTCTTTGCTGTTATTTGCTGCTTGCGAAAAGGTCGAAAAAGAATCATTTACAGCGGAACAAATCCAGGGTATTCATCTTAAAAAGGATTCAGTTCCGCAGGATTCACTATACATACTATTAAAAAGTATTCAAAAAGAAATCGATACCCGGAAGGAACTCCCTGACTCCCTCTCGCTTAAGAACAATTATTACTTAGGCAACTATTTTAGGGCTGAAGGGTATTTAGATAGTGCCTCAGTTTATTATCAAAGAGCTGTTGATCTTGTTGAAGATCCGTTGGACTATAGCAAGGGTTACTATTATTTTTTTAGCGCAAATGATGCCTATTTTGCCCAAGGCAAATATGGAGATTGTATAACCATCGCAGAAAATTATCTAAGTAGACTGCAAGAGACGGATTTTGCAGAGAAAAGCTTAGCGTACCTGATGTTAAGCAATAGTTACAAGGAAATTCCAGATTTGGATAAAGCCTTGTATTATACCGACCAGTGGATTAGAGTTTTAAATATTACTAAAGACACGAATAGTATTTATACAGCACTTTTTGCGAAAGCCAGAATACTATATGATAGAGATGAGAATCCTAAAGCGACGCTGAAACTATTAGATAGCCTTTTGGATTATGATGATAGAATGTCAAACGATATCAAGAGACAATTCTACACCACTTTAGGGGTCCATCATTACTATGACAATAATTTTGAAAAAGCCTATGAAAACTATCAAAAAAGCCTGCAGGCTGCCAAATTATTAGAGGATTCGGCTGACAAAAATTCCCTCTTAGCCACCCCTGTTGCCAATTTGGTTGAGGTATCAATCGATTTAAAAAAATACGAACAGGCGCAAAAATACCTGGATACCATCACAAGCATTGGAATCCATAATATCCCCAGATATTTGAGACGAAGTGTTTTAAAATATCAACTACGCCTGGCTTCTGCCACTAACAATAATCTAAATCTTTTGTACGATCATTTGGATACAATTTCAAAGTACCAGGAACTCACGTATCAGGAAAAGATCAACAATGAATTGGTGGCATTACAACAAGCCAATGAGAATGAGAAAATTCTTCTTCAGCAAAAACAGGCAGCCGAAATTGAAAACCTTAAACTGGAAACAAGGTCGTTAATCGGTCTTATTTCCGCCGGGTTGCTTGGTGTAATTGGCCTCCTTTTTTATCAACGTCGAAAACTGAGATTTGAGCGTCAAAGTATGCAGAATCAGCAGCGATTGCTTCGTTCGCAAATGAATCCACACTTTACTTTTAATACGTTATATGCCATACAAAGCGAAATTCAGAAAGACGAACAAGGTGCCAGTGACTACTTGCTGAAATTCTCACGATTATTGCGCCTCACCCTCGAGAATTCCACACGGAATTATGTGTTATTAGAAAACGAACTCGAAGCACTCCGTGAGTACATGGACCTGCAGAAGGTGAGGCTTAACAACGGATTCGATTATACTTTTGAATTTTTGAACATGGAAGAAGACGAATTTATTTTTGTTCCTCCCATGCTGTTGCAGCCCTTCGTGGAAAATAGCATTGAACATGGGTTTGCAGGAATTGATTATCCAGGTAAGATTAACATTCAGTTACAAAGCAAAGAAAAATTCATTCAATGTACTATTGAAGATAACGGTAAAGGCCTTCAAGGCAACCGTTCGGAAGAAAAAGAATCTACATCTATGGGGCTTATTTCTGATTTCTTGCTGAAAAGCACTGGACGATCCGTTCAGATTATAGATAAAAAAGAAAGAAATGCAAATGAGAGTGGTATTTTAGTTGCTTTCAGCATTCCTTATAAACAAACCGAGAATGATTAAAGCAGTATTGATAGATAATGAATCCTTTGTACGTGAGGATCTTCGCGCAAAAATCGAGGATAACTTTGCGGCAGAGGTTGTGATTGTGGGAGAAGCCAACGGAGTTACATCAGGGCTTGATTTGATCCGGAAATTTGAACCCGATCTGATATTCCTGGACATTCACATGGAAGACGGAACCGGATTTGATTTGTTGGAACAAATTCCTGAAAAGACCTTCGATGTAGTCTTTATTACCGGATTTGACCAACATGCGATCAAGGCGATTAAGGTAGGGGCTCTGGATTATATCCTCAAGCCGGTGGATGACGAAGAATTCAAACAGGCAGTTCAGAAAGCAGTCGATAATTTTGAAAAAGAACACAATCTCGAAAAATTGATCGAGATATCCACCGAATACTTCAGAGGAGCGGAAAAGAAGCGTGTTATTTTAAAGACTGCCGACACCGTTTATGCCATTTATGAAGACGATATCATTTATTGTCGAAGTGATGGCAATTACACCACTTTCTATACCCAGCAACTTGAAAAAATTGTCGTTTCAAAACCTTTGAAACAGATCGAAGAGATTTTGACTGATAATGTTTTCATTCGTTGTCATCAATCTTATATCGTCAATAAGAAACACGTTTTGAAATATAATAAACAGGGGGTATTAATTGTACATCTCGATTTTAAAGTTCCGGTTTCATCACGGCGAAAAGATTATGCCTTAAAAAAGATTTTCGACTAAAACGGATTTGAAAAAAATATCGACGAATTTGAATCACAAGCCTACATATATATAATGACACAATGATATTTGAATTAGTTAAAGTACTATTGTATCAGTATAATCAATAAAAAATAAGACTATGAAACACTACAAGATTATTCTATTAGCTGTTCTTTCGCTGTTGGCATTTTCATGCTCCGTGGAAGAACCCATCACACCCACAGAGGAACTAAACCTCTCGGTGCAAAATGACACTGAACTTTCGAACTCTAAAAGTCAGGGAACAGACGCAGCGGTATTTGAAAATTATTTAGAATGGGCCGGGTACCTTTCATTAAGACTTGCTGCCGAGAATCCCGGACATTACAACCAGATATCAAATGCAATCCAGCTTGATGGAACCATTCAATTATATCAGTTGTTATCGGAAAGCGGCGAAACTACTTTCCAGGCTGCCTTTGAAGATTTAATGGTCGACATCCTAACCAATGATCTTCCGGACCCTGATACCGACGGTGCAAAACCACCACCACCAAATGGTGATCCACCATTCGGGCCACCTACTGAGGAAGAAGCACAACAAATTGTGGATGATATGATCGATTATTTAGTGGTAGACAATTGCGTGGAATTCTATTTTCCGAACGGATTCGGTCCATGGAATGGATTTACGACCATGACCTCGGTGGCGCATCCTATGAATACTGATAATTATAATGACGGTATCCGAAGGCATTATTTCCCAATCTACAACGCTCTGTACCCTAATGGTACAAATACTGATATCGTAACGGTGAATCAAGCGTACGTAAATGTATCGACCAATTTCAGCATTCTTATTGCAAGACCTGTAAAAGCGAGCACTCCCTTTGATCCAATGTGTCAGTATAATGAATACTCAGGGATTAATTTCCAGAACTGGCCACAATAGATTAGGACTCATAAATCAAGAATAAACCGCCCAATTTCAGGGCGGTTTTTCATTAGGTGTGTACGAATATTAATTGCACTGTTGCGTTCCTTAGTCTGCTATTGAATTCAAAAATATTTTGGGTAAGATTTGTAAGTATGTTGAACTCTAGTTTGACAAAATCAGTTTAGAAAATTGAAGAATTCACCGGAGTACCTAAAGCGGCTGAATGTTTGGGGAAACACTTTCAGTCCGGTGCTCCTGGTGGTTCTCAATTATTTCTTCAGTTAGATATTGATCAATTTTTCACATCCAGCACATCCCGTAACGCATTGCCCATCAACATAAAAGCCGTGACTAAACTCATGATGGCAATTCCGGGAATCACTGCCAAATATGGCTTGCCCAATATGATATAGGCATAGTGATCTTTGATGATACCACCCCAGCTAGGCATGGGTGGTTGAGCTCCAATCCCCAGGAAACTGAGTCCGCTTTCGATCAATATGGCGCCGGCAAAATTAGCCGCCGAAATGATGATCACCGGGGCAAGGCTATTTGGTAATATATGTTTGGTGATGATCCGCCAATTATTATATCCCAACGCCTTGGCTGCTGTCACATATTGCATTTCCTTAACGCTCATAACCTGCCCTCGTACCACACGTGCCACTTCAACCCACATCGTTAAACCCACCGCAATGAACACCTGCCAGAAGCCTTTTCCCAGTGCTAGAGTAATCGCAATGACGAGTAATAGGGTTGGAATGGACCAGGTGACATTGATGAGCCACATGATTGCCGCATCCACCTTTCCTCCATAAAAGCCCGCAATCGCACCCAGGGTAATACCAATGATCAATGAAATAAAGACCGCCACAAAACCTATGGCAAGAGAAATTCGTATCCCAATAAGCATTCTGCTTAGAAGGTCACGTCCGTATTTGTCGGTTCCAAGGATGAATTTTTTTTCTGAAATGAATCTTGATTCCAGTTCCGATACCGATGCCACACCTGGAAATAATGATAATTCGTATTCTTTGGATAACCCTTGGCTCCCATCAGGAGTATATTCCATGATTAGAACACCGTTCTCTGTAGGTTCATATGCTGAAATAGGAATTTCGGTGGAAGTGTTTTTACTTCCGAAGAAAAACTCGGAAACTCCACTTTGACGCTTCTCCTCTGAAGGGATTGTTAGCATTTGGACCGTAAACCCCGGTGGTTTGGAATGAACAGACAAATGCATCTGATTCGCATTTCTTGAATTATCCGGGGCCAGAGCGTAGGCGAATATCGCTACCAGAGTGCACAGTATCAGAAAAGTAAAACTAAAAACGCCCCAAAAGTTCCTCTTGAACTTTTGGAGCGCTATTTTACTTAATGAGGACGATGCTTTCACATCGTAAATGTAGCTAATTTAATTTTTTATCTCGGCTACTTTTCCTCTTCGAATATTGCTCATTTTAAGATCCTGCAGCACGTTAACAGCCTCTTCTATATAAATGTCACCAGCAAGATTTTTATGCCATCTTTTTCTCTTTTCCCTTAAAGTCGTGTCCTGTTTCATCATGGCCACTTCATAAGGTAAAGAACGATAGCTCATCTGGTTGTCATAATCCTCTATCGAATCAAATCTCTTGGATTCTTCTTTACGTCTTTCTACATCAGCAGTGTACTTGTCAAAGTTGAGAGTCACCTCATCCTCATCGCGAGTCTGCTTGATCCAGCGAGCGTTCTCTTCTATCAACTGCAATTGCCCGCTTTTGGCCATTCGCTCTTTGCTTCTTTTGATGGTGCCTTCGTAGTCGATGTAACCATCCCAGGCGTCATATTTTGCCGGAGAGATTTTGTCGTATGGTAACGGATTGTCATAATCTCTTTCACCTATATCAATGTAGCTGTATCGGTCCGGCATAACGACATCACTCTTCACTCCTTCCAACTGCGTGGAACCTCCGTTTACCCGGTAAAACTTCTGAGTGGTGAGCTTCAAGGCTCCCATATCTCCCATGTCGTTTTTACGCAACCATTGGTTCAGATCGATCATATTCTGAACAGTTCCCTTTCCGTAGGACTGCTCACTTCCAATAATGATCGCTCTTTTGTAATCCTGCATGGCTGCTGCCAATATCTCAGAAGCTGAAGCCGAGAGTTCGTTCACAAGGATAACCAACGGGCCATCCCACACCACACTCTTGTCTTCATCTTTCAATACTTCCTTTCTTGATCCTCCGGAAGCTACCTGAACCACAGGCCCTTCTTTGATGAACAATCCGGCAATATCCACGGCAGTCCTTAACGAACCACCACCATTATCGCGAAGGTCTAATACGAGGCCTTCCATCCCCTCTTTTTTGAGGTTTTCAATTTCTTTCTTTACATCGCTGGCGGCATTGCGTTCCCCATAATCTTTCATATCAAAATAAAAGGCTGGCAAGTTCACCAATCCGTATTTCTTTTCTTCCTGTTCGATGATCGTAGATTTCGCATAGGTCTCTTCCAATTCTACAACATCTCGGGTAATAGTTTCTTCTTCCGTTGTACCATCAACGCGCTTTACGGTAAGAGTCACCTTGGTCCCTTTGGGGCCTTTGATCAATTTTACCGCATCATCTACTCGCATACCCACCAGACTTACAGCTTCCTGCTCGTCTTCCTGCTTTACCTTCATGATCAAGTCCCCAACTTCGAGGTGCTCTCCTCTCCACACGGGTCCGCCACTGATCACTTCCACCACCTTGATGTAATCATTCTTCTTTTGCAGTCTTGCACCAATTCCTTCAAGCTTTCCGCTCATTCTTAAGTCGAACCGGTCTCTATCGGGAGGAGCGAAGTAATTGGTATGAGGATCAAACTCCTCCACAACTGCATTTAGGAAAACGGCAAAGTAGTCTTTACGCTCCAGGTCTTCTCTAAACTCGTAAAAATCGTCCAAACTGGTCATAGAACTTTCACGTGCCTTTTTCTCAAGATCACTTTTAGCCGCGGCTACGTAGCCTTCTTCATTCTCTACTTTGGTTTTATCTTCTTCAACGAGATCATAATAATTGGAAATCGTTGTAAATTTTAGTTGAAGTCTCCAGCGTTCCTTCAGCTCCTTCTTAGTGTTGGCATAGGGTGTTTTTTCATAATCTACTTCTATGCTTTCATCCTTGTTAAAGTCGAATGGTTTCTCGAGAATATCCTGATAATACTTCTTGGCTTCATTCATGCGCTCCATATATCGGGTATGTACCAGGTTGAAGAAAGTTAGGTCCTTATTACGAATCTGGTCGTCTATTTCAGTTTCATAAACACTGAAATCTTCAAGATCGGAAGCGAGGAAATATCGCTTCAGTGGATCTACCGCTTCGATAAAATCTTTATACACTCCTGCGGAAAAAGCATTGTCCATTTCCTTCGGATCATAATGACCCTTATCCAACACATAAGTGATGAGATCTATTAGGAGCTTATCTTTATCCGGGTCGTCAAATTCTTTGGTTGTAAAACTGCAAGAGGCAGCCGCCACAAAAACTGAAAGTAACAGTACTTTAAAGTTTTTTCTCATTAATCGCATATCGTCATTTTTTAGGAACTTCTAAATTATATAAAAAACCGTGCCAATTAGATGTAATGATACTAATTTTTTGTTAAACCACATAATGCCTAAAACGTTGATAAATGCGTATTTTTGCGCTATCTAGAAGAGCACTTATGTCAAACGAAAAACCCTTAATTCTAATCACTAATGACGACGGGATCACAGCCCCGGGAATCCGTACCCTGATCGAGGTCATGAAAGAACTCGGCGATGTGTGTGTCGTGGCTCCAGACTCGCCGCAAAGTGGAATGGGACACGCAATTACCATCAACGACACCTTGTATTGCGATAAGGTAGTAGTCGATAAAGACGACGATCAAGACGAGTACAGTTGCAGTGGCACACCGGTAGACTGTGTGAAGCTGGCCGTTAATGAAATTCTTAAGCGAAAACCCGATCTCTGTGTAAGCGGCATCAATCATGGTAGTAACTCATCGATCAATGTGATCTATAGTGGAACCATGAGTGCCGCGGTAGAAGCGGGAACCCTGGGAATACCTTCCATAGGTTTTTCTTTGTTGGACTATTCCCTGGAGGCCAATTTCGATCCGGTTCGGAAATATGTAAAGACCCTGGCGGAAGAATGCCTTAAAAACGGACTGCCGGAAGGCACCGTCCTGAACGTGAATTTCCCCAAACTTCAAGAACATGAAATCAAAGGGATCAAAGTATGCCGACAGGCGAATGCTCACTGGATCGAAAAATTCGATAAACGGGTGAATCCATTGGGGCGAGAATATTACTGGCTTACGGGTGAATTCATCAATGAAGATCGTGGAGAAGACACCGATGAGTGGGCATTGCACAATGGTTATGTTTCGGTGGTACCGGTGCAATTTGATCTTACCGCTCATCACGCTATCAAGGACATCAATAATTGGGATATATGAAGAAGGAAATTCTCATTGGTTTTATCGTTGGAGTCATATCGAATGTGCTGGGGGTAATTCTTTGTACCTTTATCATTGCTCAGATTAAGGATAGCGACTTTATGACTACCTTCAACCGGTATTATTATTCAAGTAATTTCTGGATGCTGATAACCCTGGGAGCACTTCCTAATTTGGCGGCTTTCTTCGGCTTTTTACGAATCAACCGGGATTATCGGGCTCGAGGAGTTTTACTGGCAACTTTTGGTGCAGCGATCACAGCTTATTTAATCTACTTTTTCTAATGAAATATTACCTGATCAGTGGCGAGGCCTCCGGAGACTTACATGGAGCCAATTTGATGGCAGCCCTGAAAAGCGAAGATGCTTCGGCAGAATTCCGCTTTTGGGGAGGAGATCTGATGGCTGCTGAAGGCGGTACCTTAGTAAAGCATTATAAAGAACTGGCGTTCATGGGTTTCGTCGAGGTATTATTTAACCTGCGAACCATTCTTAAAAACATAGCTCTTTGCAAGGACGATATCCTGGAGTTCAAACCTGATGTCATCATATTCATCGATTACCCAGGATTTAATCTTCGAATCGCTAAATGGGCTAAACAACAGGGTTTTTCCACACATTACTACATATCTCCACAGATATGGGCGTGGAAAGAAGGCAGGATCAAGGCCATTAAAAGAGATGTGGATGCGGTGTACGTCATTCTGCCTTTCGAGAAAGAATTCTACGAAAAGAAACACAATTTCCCCGTGCACTTCGTAGGCCATCCCTTGATCGACGCTATTTCCAAAAGAGAACAAGTGGATCCGGAGCATTTCAGAAATAAACATCATCTGGATGATCGCCCCATCATTGCTTTATTGCCCGGAAGCAGAAAACAGGAAGTTTCCAAAATGCTGAATGTGATGCTTTCCGTTACCCAAGATTTTTCGGATCATCAGTTTGTTATCGCAGGAGCTCCTAGTCTCGATCTGGAATTCTATCAGCAATTCACGGACAATAGCAATGTGCGACTCATTCAGAATAAAACCTATGATTTGCTTAGCCTTTCTTCGGCGGCATTGGTGACTTCCGGAACGGCCACCCTGGAAACCGCGCTATACAAGGTTCCGCAGGTGGTTTGCTATAAGGGAAACAGGATCTCTTACGAAATTGCAAAACGAGTCATTAATCTGAAATACATTTCCCTGGTAAATCTGATTCTGGACAAACCCGCCGTAACTGAATTGATCCAAACCGAATTCAATACAAAGCGATTAAAAGAAGAGCTCAAAAAGATTTTAGACGACTACTACAGGGCTGTTTTGTTCCTTGATTATTATGACCTGGAAAACAATCTGGGCGGGAAAGGAGCCAGTAAAAAAACAGCCAAACTTATCATAGAATCTATTCGGAAGTAGGAATTTCATCACTTTTTTATAAATTTATCAGAACCAAATCTGCTTTTTTTATGAAAAAAGTACTGCTGCTTGCTTTCTTAACCTTGCTTTTAACCTCTTGCGGCTCCTCAAGAAAAACTACCGAAACCATAGTGATCGGTTCTCCAAAAGCGACGGTAGCCACAAAGAAAATTTCCAAAATTGTAAATCATGCTCGTTCCTTTGAAGGCACGCGATACAAATTTGGAGGCACCTCCAAAAAGGGGATGGATTGCTCCGGACTCGTTTACATTTCATTTAAAGAAGAACAAATTGCATTACCCCGGGTATCCAGAGAAATGGCCACCAAAGGAGTTCGTATCAAATTGAGTGAAACCGAGAAAGGAGATCTTTTATTCTTTCAAACCAATAAAAACAGACGAGTTATTAATCACGTCGGGCTGGTAGTTGAAAACAAAAGAAGTGGTATTCGATTTATCCATGCCACATCCTCCAAAGGGGTGATCGTTTCCTCACTCGACGAAAAGTACTGGAAGAATGCGTTTGTAGAAGTTCGACGTATTATTTAACTTTCAACGATCCTGCCTCCCCGTATAGTCATTAATGAGACATACGGGAGATGAATTCCCTAAATACAGTTATTATCAAGTTTTCGGTTGCGTTGGCTTTAGGCATTGCAACCGCCGCACAATTACCTCAGTTCGATTTTTCTTTGCTGAAAATCATCTGGATTCTATTTGCGATTTCGATAGCGGTCATGCTATTGCATAGAAAAAAACTCCGCTCTCCGACAGTTTTTGGCTTCTTATTGTTGTTATTCTTTTTTGTATCCGGTGTGGCTATTTATGTTAAAGATGACCCGGCAGTTCGAAGTAATCATTATGTAAGGCATGCATCCTATAATGATCAAGCCCTGGTGGAATTAAAGGTGAATCGTGTTCTTCAACCTACACCGTATGAACATCGATATTATAGCGAGATAATATCTATGGATAACAGTAAAGTGCATGGAAATATATTGCTGAAAATTAAAAGCACCGGAAGCTACACTTTATTTGAACCCGGTGACCAAATTCTTGTTTACGGAAATCTAGAATCCATTAAAGACAATTTAAATCCAGATCAATTCGATTATCGAAAATACCTTTCCCATAAAAAGGTATTTGCGGCAATCCGGATCGAGCCGGAACATATATTGAGTTGCAGACCCGGGGATCCCTCAATGATGAATCTTGCGTTCAAAATTCGAAGGTATTTACTAAGGAATCTCGAAAATAGTTCACTGGGAGTTAAGGAACGGGGTGTTCTTCAGGCTTTGGTGCTTGGCTATCGAGAGGACATTTCGAAAGAAAGTCAGCAAAAATTCGCCGATGCAGGCGCCATTCATATTCTTGCGGTTTCCGGATTACATGTAGGAGTATTGTTTTTATTTCTGAGCAGGTTATTTTTTCCAGTGACGTATATTCCGCAGGGAAAAAAAATCAGGGCGCTTATAATCGTATTGCTTCTTTGGGGATATGCCATAGTTGTGGGAGCCTCTCCATCCGTGGTTCGAGCGGTTACCATGTTCACGTGTTTTGCCATTGCAGAATCGTTGAATCGACCCACAAACAGTTTCAACACCCTTTTTCTGTCATTCTTCTTCTTACTTTGGATCGAACCCAGATGGCTCTTTCAAGTCGGGTTTCAGATGAGTTATCTCGCGGTATTTTTCATTATTTGGCTTCAGCCGGCCATCTACAAATTATACCAGCCACGATTCGCCCTGGACCGACTACTATGGGGAATAACTTCCGTTAGTTTGGCAGCCCAGCTGGGAGTAGCTCCTTTGAGCATCTACTATTTTCATCAATTTCCCGGCTTGTTCCTGCTAACCAATGTGGTCATCATGCCCTTTATGGCTCTCTTACTAATTTCTGGAATACTGGTGGTAGCGCTAGCCGGGTTACAGTTGCTCCCCACTTTTTTGGCCGAATATTATAACCTCTTTTGTAACCTTCTCATTCAATTTATCGAATGGGTTGCCGGACGAGAGCAGTTTATAATTCGAGACATTGCCATTTCCTTCGTTTCCTTATCGATAGGTTATGGTATTATCATATTTGCGGGACGCATGTTAGTGCGCCGGAAACGAAAACATCTTTTTTTCTGTCTCGGGTTATGTGTGTTATTAATTTCAGCAGAAAAACAAACCATAAATTCAAAAAGGGAAGAGCAACTGATCTTATTTCATAAAACAAAATCCACCCTTCTTGCTCATCAAAAGGATCGTAAGCTGATGATTCATAGTAATTCCGATTCCACATTGATGGCCAGATACCCAATAAAAAACTATTCAGTAGAAAACAGGATCAAAGACAAAACAATGCTAAACCTTCCTCCCACATTTAAGTTTCAGCAGGACAGAATATTTTTGGTAGATAGTTTAGGGTTTTATCCGAATCGGGATATTGACGTTGTGATTCTAATCCAAAGCCCGAAGATTCATCTCGACCGACTCATCGATTCGCTTCGCCCTGAAATAGTGGTGGCCGATGGCAGCAATTATTTATCATTTATTCATCGATGGAAGATGACCTGCATTCAAAGAAAAATCCCTTTCCACTATACCGGTGAAAAGGGAGCATATGTTTTTAAATGATCAATTGCTGTTTACTCGAAAGTGCCTTTGAAGTTCTCCTGATAGTCTTCCCAGGCTTCCATGGTGGTTAATGTTTTGTAATCGTCATTGGCTATCATCTTCAGAAAGATCTCCAACTGCTGTGGAGTCTTGTAACCGGGAAGAGCCTGGATCAATGTACCATCTTCTCCAAAGAAGACAAGACTAGGATATCCTCTCAATTTGAGGGCGTCGGCAAAAAAATGCGTTGCGTTTCTACCCCTTCTTGCCGGTTGATAATTGGGATTGGTATAGGTAAACCCATTATAGGTGATCTCTTCGGTGCCTTCCGCATTGAACTTCACAGCATAGTAATTCTCATTCACAAAGTCGATCACATTCTTATCACCAAAAGTATTCTTATCTAGCAATTTACACGGACCACACCATTTGGTATAAACATCCATAAAAATCTTCTTTGGTTCGTCTTTCTGAGCTGCCAGTGCCTCATCCATACTCATCCAATTAATTTTTTGAGCTGTGACAGCGGTAGAAATTATTAGTGCTAATAGAAGTAATGTATTTTTCATGTATGGGGTTCTAATGCATTGTAAGTTAACAAAAAACGTTCCAAAAAGGAACGTTTTTTTGTCGATTATAGTATGTCCTACCTTACTCCGTGCATTAATTTTTTGAGCACCGGGTTCAATAGTATAGATATGACTCCGACCGCAATCGGAATGATGGTGAAGATCAGGAAGAAGGTACTTAGCGAGTATGCTTCGGAAATTTTATCGATCATTCCACCCATCGTACCTGCCGCTTTCTGACCCACCGCGATGGCGAGATACCACACTCCAAACATAAACCCGATCATTCTTGCAGGCACCAGTTTACTGAGGTATGAAAGTCCAACTGGAGATAAACACAATTCTCCCATGGTATGTAGGAGATAGGCAAGTATTAAAAATATCATACTAACCGATGCTGTTTTTGCCCCTTGAGGAATATCACCTGTTCCGTAAGATAACACTGCAAAACCTAAGCCCAACAGGATGAGTCCCAGTCCGTATTTCATGGCAGCGCTGGGATTGTATTTGCTTTCCCACCATTTTGAGAACAGTGGAGCCAGGGTAATGATAAAGAAGGAGTTTAAAATTCCAAACCAAGTGGCATCTACCTCGTTTCCTTCCTGTGAAAATTTATCGATAAGCCTGAAAATAACAAGGAACCATAAACCGGCAAATGCTATTGCCAGTACAATGTTTGACATCCCGATTCTAGAAAATGTTTTCTTGGCCAGAAGATACAACACCCAGGTAATCACAATAAGTGGTACAGTCGTAAGCAAGGCATCAACAATCTTAAATATCATCGCCGAATTTCCTACCAGATCCCTGTTCGTGTAGTCCCTCGCAAATAAGGTCATTGACCCGAGGGATTGTTCAAAAAATGCAAAGAAGAATACGGTAAACAACCCGAAGATGGAGACGGCAATAATTCGATCTCTAACGATTGGAATATATCGTGCTACACGAGTCACCAAAAGAGCAAGGAATAGTACCAGTGCTATTAATACAACTGTATTGGAGCCCGACAGTCCTCCCAGTTCGAATGGCAATAGATTGATATTCCCAATTTTCTCCAAAGGATCATTGAATAAATATAACAATCCGCCCACCGCAGCTAGTATCATCAATATCTTGTCGAACATGGTAAAAGGATTCAATTTCTCCGCAACTGCGTCTGCATCATGTTCGGCAGGGCTCTCTTCATTAATATTTTGCGGTAATTCTACCTCATGAACCTTGGATGGTTTGGCACCGATATTTCCGAAGAGATTCTTAGCCAGCCAAAACTGGAGCATTCCCAGCATCATAAAGATACCTGCTAATCCGAAGCCCCACGACCATCCATAGTTTTCCGCCAGGTAACCACAAAGCATCATTCCGAAAAAGGCTCCTGCATTTACACCCATATAGAAAATCGTATACGCCCCATCTTTCTTGGATTCCTTGCCTTTATACATTTCTGAAATGATCGAGGTAATATTAGGCTTAAAGAATCCTGTCCCGATTACAAGTAGTGCCAGACCGGCATAAAATGAAACGGTAGTTTCCAACGCCATGGAGGCATGGCCCAGGGTCATTATCAAACAACCGATAACCACGGCGATTCGGTATCCCGTGATCTTGTCGGCAATCCATCCTCCGATAATTGGAGTCAAATAAAGCAAAGATGCATAGGTCCCAATGAGTGCTAGCGCATTTTCCCTGGCCCAACCCCAGCCCGGATTATCGTCCACCAAGGGTGCGGTTAAGAAGATCACCAATAGGATTCTCATTCCGTAGAAAGAGAAACGTTCCCACATTTCAGTAAAGAATAATACAAACAATCCTGCCGGATGTCCGATCACCTTATCCTTAAATAAATTTTCAATATCAGTATTCATAAAGGAGAGTTTTGGTTAGAGTATGTATACAACAAAGCCTTATAAAATTATAAGGCTTTGAGGATTTTATTATTGATTGTCTGCTAATTCGAATCCTTCCGCTTCATCATATTTCATATCTCTTTCATTGTCTTCGGCTCCATGCGTAAGGTTTTCAAGTTTCTTTCTGAACAGCAATACGATCGCTCCAAAGGCTACACAGAATACAGCAATTCCCGTAAATACAGTGAACTCCCCAAAATTGGAAGCAGATTCACCCAGAAGTCCGGCCAGTTTATTTCCTAATCCGGTCATGGCAAAATATACCCCCATCATGATCGAAGCGTACTTTATCGGAGCCAACTTGGTAATATAAGAAAGGGCCACAGGTGAAATACAGAGTTCACCAATTGTATGGAACAAATACGCCAATACTAACCAGTACATGGCAGAAGCTCCTGTACTATTGAACTCTGCTGATGCAGCCGACATAAAGAAGAATCCGGTACCCATAATAATCAACCCTATGATCATCTTAAACAAGGAAGTGGACAATTTGCCTTTCAGCTTTCTCTTTGCCCAATACAAGGCCACTGAAGTTCCCAGGAATATGATAAACATAGCATTTAGAGACTGGAACCAGGACGCCGGAACTTCCCAACCTAACAACATACGGTTGGTGTTTTCCTTCGCGTAAATATTCATAAGTCCCCCGGCCTGCTCAAAGGCTCCCCAAAATACAATTACAAGTAAGAATGAAATAAAGAGAACAATGATACGGTCTTTCTCCACTTTAGTAAGCGGACGTTTCATCGCTTCTTTTTCTTCTGTATTTTCTGAAGCACCCAGGAAGTTACCCACATGTTTCAGGTGTTTTTGTCCTACGAGGTATTGAATTAGACCCAATGCCATTCCAATTCCTGCTAACCCGAATCCATAATGCCATCCATGAACCTCTCCAACATAACCCACGATCAAACTGGAAAGGAAGGCTCCAATGTTGATTCCGATATAGAAAATAGTAAACCCTTTATCTCTTCGAATATCACCTTGCTCGTATAAGCCACCCACCATGGTAGAAATATTTGGTTTCAACATACCTACACCTAAAATGATCAATCCGAGTCCGGAATAGAAGGCCCACATTTCCTCTACTGCGAGTATACTGTGTCCCATAACCAGAAGAATTCCACCATAGAGAACTGATTTTTTCTGCCCCAGTATCTTATCGGCAATCCATCCACCGGGAATAGAAGCGACATATACCAACATGGTGTACCATCCATACAATGCCAACGCTTCTCCATTGGTCCAACCTAAACCGGCATTGTCGATGTCGGTTTGAGCCACAAGATATAGCACCAAAATGGCTCGCATTCCGTAGTAAGAAAAACGTTCCCACATTTCTGTAAAGAAAAGGACATACAAACCTACGGGATGCCCAAAGAGTTGTTTCTGATTTTTTAAAGCAGTTGACATATTAATAAGTGTTAGTTAATATTTGTTTAGTGATTTAGTTTTTAATTTCCAAAAGAGTGCTTTCGGGCTTCCCCAAGCTTTCCTTTACAAATTTGGTCATCTTGCTGAAGAGATGAAGACGTGTGTTACCGCCATAAATTCCATGGTTCTTATCGGGATAGATCATCCATTCGAAATCTTTATTGGCTTGTACCAAAGCTTCCACCAGACGGGTTGTGTTTTGTACATGAACGTTATCGTCTGCACTTCCGTGAACCAGCAGGAAATCTCCTTTCAATTTATCCACGTGCGTGATGGGAGAATTGTTATCGTAGCCGTCAGGATTTTCCTGAGGGGTTTGCATATAGCGCTCTGTATAAATAGTATCATAAAAACGCCAGCTACTCACCGGTGCGACAGCAATCGCCATGGAGAAGGTATCGGCACCCTGGAACAAACAATTGGAAGACATAAAGCCTCCATAGCTCCAACCCCAGATACCAATACGGTCTTCATCGATGTAAGACAACTTACCAAGCTCTTGCGCAGCCGCTATCTGGTCTTCTACCTCATATTTCCCAAGTTCCAGCTGGGTCATCTTTTTGAAATCTCTTCCTTTCAATCCTGTTCCACGACCGTCCACACAGGCAATAATAAAGCCTTCCTGAGCCAACATTTGGTGCCAGTAATCATTGGATCCACCCCAACGATTGGCCACCTGTTGTGAACCAGGGCCTGAGTATTGATACATGAATAATGGATATTCTTTGTTAGGATCGAAATCGGCAGGTTTGATCATATACATGTTCAACTCCTCTCCATTGACTGAGATGGTCGAAAATTCTTTCTTAGAAGTTTTATATCCCGCCACTTTCTCTTTCAATGCCGAATTGTTCTTTATTTCCCTTACCTCATTCCCTGTTAATGCCTCTTTCAAAGAAAACACATAAGGAGTTTCGGTATTGGAGAAGGTATTGATGAAATACGTATAATCCGAACTAAAGGAAGCACTGCTTTGGCCGTCCCCTTTGGACAGTTTCACTTTGTTTCTACCGGTATTACTGATGGAGTAGACATCGCGATTGATATTGCCATTTTCAGTACTTTGATAATATACGCGACCAGTCTTTGGATCAAAACCGTAGTAACGGGTAACTTCCCATTCTCCCTTGGTAACCTGGTTGATCAACTTACCGTTTTTGTCATAATGGTAAATATGGTTCCAACCATCCTTTTCACTTGTCCAAATAAAACTATTGTCATTTAGGAAGGTTAAATCGTCGGTCACATCCACGTAAGCATCATCTTTTTCCTGATGGATCAAAGTCGTTTTAGTGGTATTGGCATTTACAAAAACTAAATCCAATATGTTCTGATGCCTGTTGGAAAGCTGGGCACTCAATACATTAGGATCGTTGGTCCACTTAATTCGCGGAATGTAATAGCTGTTATACGCTGAAACATCTACTTCCTGCATTCCCGCTGTTTTCAAATCATAAAGATGCAAAGACACGATAGCATTCTTCTCACCAGCCTTTGGATATTTGAAAACCTGTTGGGTTTGATAAAGATCCTTTCCGTAGATATCCATAGAAAATTCCGGCACTGCGGTTTCATCAAAACGGATATACGCGAGCTTGGTTCCGTCTTTATTCCAGTCGAAAGCACGAACAAAGGCAAATTCCTCTTCGTACACCCAGTCGGTAATACCATTGATTATCTTGTTCTTTACTCCATCCGTCGTCACCTGAACCACTTCCCCGGTAGCGAGATCCTTGTAGTAAAGGTTGTTATGATACCCGTACGCGATCTTCGTGCCATCCGCGTTGAATGTAGGCTCCTGAACTTTTTCTTCGGAGAGGCGGGTTAATTCCTTGGAAGCCACGTCGTACACGTAATAAGTTCCCAATGCCGAACGACGGAACACCTGCTTTAGTTCCGTGGCTATTAATATTTTGGATTCGTCTTCACTAAATTCATAGGACAGGAAAAACTTCACCTCAGGCAAATCTGCACTATTGAGCAACGTTTGTACCTTTTCCCCACTTTTATAATCATAAACATCAATGGATGAAGTTCCTTGAGATCGATTAAAATTGAGTACCGAATACTCCTTTCCACTTTTCAACGATCGGAGCACATCCAGCCTTTGCGTTCTAAATGCTCCACCCCATATTTCTTCTAATGTGATGCTTTTTAACTGTGCTTGAAGAGAAGGAGAGGCAATCATAAGAAATGCCAGCACAGCTATTGAAAGTAGTCTTTTCAAATTGTTAAGATTTTATTACGCCAAGTTTACTAAATTTTCAGCAGAATTCCCCTGTTTTTCTGTTAAATACTTGAAATTTCGGCCTTAAGAAGACTGCTTGAAAAATGAGAGATTCGCTTATCTTTGCGCTAGAATTATCATCTATGGGATCAAAGCGCATTTCGGGCTTTTCTAAAAAAACGAAAGCCGAGAAAATCGATTGGCTACTTGAGCATTATCTTGACAATGATCCTGCTTCAAAGCAAATATTGAAGCAGTACTGGAACGACGATGATAATCTCCAGCGCTTGCATGACGATTTTATAGAAAATACACTCACCAACTATTATCTCCCCTTTGGTATAGCACCCAACTTCTTAATCAATGGTGAAATTTTTACCATTCCCATGGTGATCGAAGAAAGTTCGGTCGTTGCTGCTGCCAGTAACGCTGCGAAATTCTGGTTGGATAGAGGCGGATTCAAGGCCGAGGTGGTGTCTACCATAAAAAGTGGCCAGGTACATTTGAATTACTTCGGAAATGAACAAGATATAAAAGAGTTCTTTGCCATCGCAAAACCGATAATGATTGAAGGAATAGCTGACATCCAAAAGAACATGAAGCGTCGTGGTGGTGGCCTGTTGGACATTCGATTGATCAATAAAAGTGAGGCGCTCGAAGGATATTATGAATTGGATTGCACCTTCGAAACCCTGGATGCCATGGGCGCGAATTTTATCAACAGCTGCCTGGAATCCTTAGCAAGAACCTTCGAAAATGCAGCCCAGAATCATTCGGTTTTTATCGAACACAACAGCTTTCCGGAAATAGTGATGAGCATACTGTCCAATTATGTCCCGGGATGCCTGGTAAAGGCTGAAGTAAGTTGCTCCCTGGAAATGCTCGATCAGCCCGATATTGAAGGAAAAGAATTCGCTGACAAATTCATTCGGGCGGTTCAAATTGCGGAAAACGAAACCAAGCGCGCCGTAACCCACAATAAAGGCATCATGAATGGTGTGGATGCCGTTGTGGTGGCCACCGGTAATGACTTTAGAGCAGTGGAAGCGGGAGTGCATGCCTATGCTTCAAGAGATGGACGCTATAGCAGTTTAACTCACGCAAAATTAGAAGGTGATCAATTTAAATTTTGGATCGAGATCCCATTGGCCCTGGGAACCGTTGGTGGTCTCACCTCTTTGCATCCTCTGGTAAAGCTTGCGTTCCAGATTTTACAACGACCTAATGCGGAGTCTCTGATGAAAATTGTAGCCGTGGCCGGACTGGCACAAAATTTTGCTGCCCTGCGTTCCCTGGTTACTACCGGTATTCAGAAAGGCCATATGAAAATGCATTTGATGAATATTCTCAACCAGCTTGATGTGAGTGCCGAAGAAAAGTCCCGTGCCGTAGAGCATTTCAAAAACCATACAGTTTCACACAGCGCGGTAGTCTCGTTTGTGGAAGAACATCGACGATAAAGTGAAAGAGAAATTCTACAGCAATGGCAAACTACTTATGACTGGTGAATATGTAGTATTGAAGGGAGCGAAAGCTCTTGCAATCCCTACGAAATATGGCCAGTCCATGGAAGTTGAATCCCATCCCGATCCCGGTATACAGTGGAGGAGCCTCGATAACAAAGATCAGGTTTGGTTTGAGGCCAGGATCACAACTGCGGACCTTAGTGCCACAACTGCCATAGAAGACCCTGTAAAAGCACGACTCGTTCGTGTTTTGAAAGCCGCCAAGGAACTCAATCCTATGTTTTTGAACGACCCATCAGGTTATAAGGTAACTACTTCGCTCAATTTCAACCGGGAATGGGGACTGGGCACCTCCTCTACACTCATTAGCAATGTAGCAAAATGGGCAAGGGTGGATGCCTTCCAATTGCTTGAAACAGGATTTGGAGGCAGTGGTTACGATATTGCAGCTGCTCAAAGGGAAAACCCTATCATTTATAAGCGCCGGGAAGGAAATCCACTTGTGGAAGAGGTAACTTTAAATTGGGATTTTACCGATAAGCTATACTTTGTATTTCTAAACCGAAAGCAAAGTAGTAAGTCTGGAATCAAGCATTTCCAGCAAGTCTTCGAGGAGGGTTCCTTTTCTTCGGAAGTATTCACTCGGTTCACAGATGATTTTATCAATTGCTCTAGCCTGGAGGAATTCGAAACCCTGATCCACAGGCACGAGAAGGCTATTTCAGAAATTATTCAACTGGAACCGGTTCAAGAAAAATTTCGCGATTACCCGGGTGCTATTAAAAGCCTTGGGGCATGGGGCGGAGACTTTGTCCTGGTGACAGGGTCGGCATCGGATCTGGACTATTTCCGACGCAAAGATTACCACACCATCATTCCTTTTTCGGAAATGCTGAAATAAAAAAGAGCCGGTAAAAACCGACTCTTTCTTATAAATTTTATGAGCTCCTAGTAAAAACTCGCTCGGTTATCTTCTATCTCAGCGGCCTTTTTCAATGCCTGGTAGATCTTATTATTGATCTGTGCAGCACTTCCCGGTAACTGGTTTGCAAAAGAAGCATAGTTTTCAAGATCCGGTGCTTTATTTACTGCAGTCACTCGTACCATGAACACTCCCGTCTCTCCATCTATTAAGCCTGTGGTCTCACCAGCGGCTTTTCCGAAAGCAGCACCTACAACCGCAGGTTCTGTACCGGCATCAGCGATAGTTGGAGTAGCTCGATTCAATGCAGAAGCAGTTTTCACCGCAACGTTCTGATTGCTCGCAATTTCCTGGAGCGTAGTTCCGGTAATCGAAGCTCTAATCTTCTCAGCTTTCTTCTGGTTACGAAGAATAGGTGTCACCGTAGCCGAAGCTTCTACAACACTCATCAACGCCTCTTTATCACTTTTACGTGTGATCTGA
>WUAI01000034.1 GCA_009827225.1 Flavobacteriaceae bacterium
AAGGGTATCCTGCTGCGGAAATGAAGCACGGTCCCATCGCACTTATCGATGAGCAAATGCCTGTGGTGGTAATCGCCGTGAATAGTAACCACTATGAAAAAGTGGTGAGCAACATCGAAGAGATCAAAGCCAGAAAAGGAAAGATCATTGCTGTAGTTACCGAAGGTGATACGACCGTCAAAGAATTGGCAGACTATATCATGGAAGTGCCAAAAACACCCGAGACGTTGAGTCCGTTAGTAACGACTATTCCTTTGCAATTGCTCTCTTACCATATCGCTGTGATGTTGGACAAGAATGTGGACCAGCCTCGCAACCTGGCGAAGTCGGTTACAGTAGAATAAATTTCCCGTACGATTTAATTATAAAAATGGGCTAATCTGTTGCCGATTGGCTAGGCCCGCCTGAACGAGCATTCGGGCAGGGATGGGAGTGGCATCCCCTAAAGTGGATACTGCTTTAGGGATATAACGGACAGCCCGGTTTTTTGGAGATTGAGCCTGTCGAAATCACTAAAAAAGCCCGCCAAAAAAACAAGCCTCCCCGAATGCAAAAAAAGCACTAAAAAATTAGTAAAAACGATTGTCTGATATGGATATAAAAAGCTATATTTGCACCGATTTTCAGAGGGACATTTTTGGCCTTCTAACAGTACTAAAAAATAAATACTTATAGTATGTCACAAGTTACAGGAAAAGTTGCACAAATTATCGGCCCGGTTGTGGACGTTGAGTTCGAGAACGGAACCGAACTTCCAAAGATTTACGATTCATTAGAAGTAGACAATAACGGAAACACTTTGGTATTGGAAGTGCAATCTCACATTGGAGAAAACACCGTACGTACCATCTCTATGGATTCTACCGATGGTTTAAGCAGAGGTGTAGATGCAATTGCCACAGGAGTGCCAATTCAGATGCCGATAGGAGGAGAAATCTACGGAAGACTTTTCAACGTAATTGGAGATGCTATTGATGGAATCGGAAACCTTCCAAAAGCTGGAGAAAATGGTTTACCCATTCACCGTGAAGCACCGAAATTTGAAGACTTATCAACTTCTACAGAAGTACTTTTTACCGGGATCAAGGTAATCGACCTGATCGAGCCTTATGCAAAAGGGGGTAAAATTGGATTGTTTGGTGGTGCCGGAGTAGGTAAGACCGTATTGATCCAGGAATTGATCAACAACATTGCGAAAGGACACGGAGGTCTTTCTGTATTTGCCGGAGTAGGAGAACGTACTCGTGAAGGGAACGACTTACTTCGTGAGATGTTGGAGTCCGGAATTATCAAGTACGGTGATGAATTCCTTCACTCTATGGAAGAAGGAGGATGGGACCTGACTAAAGTGGACAAAAAAGCCATGAAGGAGTCTAAAGCTACTTTCGTGTTCGGTCAGATGAACGAGCCTCCCGGAGCACGTGCCCGTGTGGCACTATCGGGACTAACCATTGCTGAGTACTTCCGTGATGGAGCTGGTGACGGACAAGGGAAAGACGTACTGTTCTTCGTAGATAATATCTTCCGATTTACACAAGCTGGTTCTGAGGTATCTGCACTTTTAGGACGTATGCCTTCAGCGGTAGGTTATCAACCTACACTGGCAACCGAGATGGGTGCGATGCAGGAAAGAATTACATCGACCAAGAAAGGATCGATTACTTCGGTACAGGCGGTATATGTACCTGCGGATGACTTGACTGACCCTGCACCGGCGACTACGTTTGCCCACCTTGATGCAACCACTGTATTGTCTCGTAAGATTGCTGAGCTGGGTATTTATCCTGCGGTAGACCCGTTAGATTCTACTTCTCGAATCTTAACAGCGGAAATCCTGGGAGACGAGCACTACAACTGTGCACAAAGAGTAAAAGAGCTATTACAACGATATAAAGAATTACAGGATATCATCGCCATTTTGGGGATGGAAGAATTGAGTGAAGAAGACAAACAGGCCGTAGGTCGTGCACGTCGTGTACAGCGTTTCCTTTCTCAGCCTTTCCACGTAGCGGAGCAGTTTACAGGAATCCCAGGAGTATTGGTAGATATCAAAGAAACGATCAAAGGATTTAACATGATCATGGATGGTGAGTTGGATCACCTTCCGGAAGCTGCTTTCAACCTTAAAGGAACGATCGAAGAAGCGATCGAAGCAGGTGAGAAAATGTTGGCAGAAGCTTAATACTGAAAACTATGTATTTAGAAATTGTAACTCCTGAAGCATCTTTAGTAAGCGGTGAAGTAGAATCGGTTACAGTACCCGGTGTGGATGGTGAATTTCAGATGTTGAACAATCACGCTGCCATTGTTTCCCTATTGGGAGAAGGTAAAGTGAAATTTCGCGGTAACCCTACCATAGCCGAAGGTTTTGAGAACAAATTCGAGCAAGTTGATGGAAAATGGGTATTGGAGATCAATAGCGGAACCGTTCAAATGAGCAATAACAGAGTCATCGTATTAGCCGACTAATCGATAGAACATTTTAATAGTCAAGGCGCCTTCCATTTCGGGAGGCGTTTTTTTGTATACTTGTATTGTGAGCGACCCTAAGGTTATAAAGCATGTTAGGAAATTGTCCATTGGCTGGGCCTTGTTAGCGTCCTTTTTCTTCACACTTTCGCTGTATTTCGCATATCGGGCGGTCTTGTCTTTACCGATTTGGGGCGATCTCGTTCCGGTGGATAATTTTTTGATGTGGACGACCCTATTCATTTTTTGTTTCTTCTTCGGAAGGATGGCAAGTGAAGTGTCAGAATATATATTCGACTTCCGTGAGAAAAAATATAAGGTAATTCGAAGATACGGCCCTTTTAGTGTGGGGTCCTGGAAACGTTTCAGTCACCTTAAAACTATTACTATTGATGAGGCCGATGATGCAATTTATGAGGTTATATTTGGCTTTCATTCCAACAAAAAGAAGATCATTGCACAATTCGAAGCGTATGAATCTGCCTTACATTTTGCCAACCTGGCAAAGAAGGCCTTAAAAGTGAAACTCGTGGATAAAATTGAGATTAATGGATAGTCCTTATCGTCTTTGAATATGGCATCGAACATAAAACATATAAGTAAGAGGCCGTTATGGAAACCTATTGTGGGAGCTATTTTGTTTACGCTTTCTATAATTTGTTTAGTTAACGCAATTAAGTTGTTTCCGGGATATCTGAACGGCGAAGATCCCGGGAATATGGTGGTCTGGGGCTTCTTTGCGTTTTGGTGCTTTGGTTTCGGAGAGGAGTTTTCCAAGTCTCTTGACTATGAAATAGATTTCAAAGCAAAGCAATACAAGGTTACCAGGAATTATGGTCTCCTTAGGATTGGATCCTGGAAAGAATTGAAGAACGTCGATCATGTCTCTGTGGAGAAAGGCCGATTCAAAAATTTTCAATTCACTCTTTGGAATAAAAAATACAAAAAGATGATGGTGGTGAAATTTTCCAATAAGGAAGATACATTATCTAAGGCGAAACAAGTTGCCATTGCCATGGAAGTAAAACTGTTGGACGAATTGACCAATCCTGAAAGTTCGACTTGGATTGAGCCCTCCGTATTATCGAAGGACGATTAGTTCCCAATCTTGTCCGCCGGACGAATAAGTGCCCAGTTGTTCAAATCCAATCGCGTAATGCGCTTGCAGGGACCTTTGATTCGCAGCGTCTACCTCGGTCACAATGGTGTCGAACGGTGGGATATGGTTGTCTTTCATGGCGAGATACAAGTTGCGGAAAATACCTTGCTTCCTGAAATTCTTATCAATGCACACTTGTCCCATGACCAGGAAATTCCCAATCGAGGAAGTATACTTTTTCAGTTGATCAAACATGGGTTTCAAAACTTCAATGGAATTCCCAAACTTAGGATGCATGGACAAAGCGTATCCAACTACCTTGTCTTCCGATTTGGCAATGGTGTGCGCGCACGCATCATTCATTTCCTTCAATAGTTGAAGGTTATGATGAACCGTCACAAAGCCTTCATTTATCTTCTCTTCTTCGGAAATGCTCTGAGGCAGGTTGTGCCGCTGCAACTCTAGAATTTGTTCAAGCTCAGTATCTGAAGCAGCTAATGCATATTGGATCATGTTTCAAGATACCAAATACTTACACATCATCAATATCAAAGATATCGATCCAACCATCTTCCCCGCAAAATGTGTCTGGACCCTGAACTTCCCAATTAAGTTTGACCGTAAGTGGAAGATTATCCTCGGAAAGATCAAGGTCATTACTGGGGAGTTCTCCAGGGTTAAAAAGATAGGTGGAATGATCGATTTCAATAAAGTACCCACCACAGCATAAACATTCTCTGTAGTCCAGGGACGTTATTAATCCGATTGATTCGAAATCGGGACTATTGTCATCATCACCTTTACAGGCCATAAAAACCAGGATACAAAGTAAAACAACAACCTTTTTCATACGATTGGTTTTACATAAGATAGTAAAATCAATGATGAGTTGCGTTTATAGCCTAATCCAAGAGGTCTTGGAACTTCAACTATGATAATTGTAAAAACAGCAAAGCTGCGATCGTACCTCCTGCAATGGGTCCAAGTACCGGGATCCAGGAGTATCTCCAGTCGGTGGCTTTGTTTTTAAACGGTATCAAAGAATGTACTATTCTAGGCCCAAGGTCTCTGGCCGGGTTAATGGCATACCCGGTTGGTCCACCTAAGCACAGACCAATCGCCCATACCACTAATGCCACAGGTAATGCTCCTAAGGATCCTAACCCAAAGGCAACTTCGTCTCCATTCGGCATAGTTAGTTCCGGTCCTGCTATATAGAAGACAGCTATCAATAAGACAAAGGTTCCAATGAGCTCCGATAAGAAATTCAAGGGAGTATTTCTTATAGCCGGGGCAGTACAAAATGTAGCTGCGATTCCTCCGGCATCCTCCGTAGTTTCGTAGTGCTTTTTGTGCATGATATAGACGACTAATCCGCCCAACATGGCTCCTATCATTTGTCCGGCAATATAAGTAGGCACCAGGGCCCATTCAAATAGGCCGGCCACCGCCAATGATACAGTTACTGCCGGATTAATGTGCGCCCCACTGTGAGGTCCTGCAACCAGGACCGCGACGTAAACAGCGAGTGCCCATCCGGTAGTGATCACTATCCAGCCGGAGTTATTTCCTTTGGTTCCGTTCAGAACCACATTGGCAACAACGCCATTTCCTAAGAGCATTAATAAAAAAGTACCTAGAATTTCTGCAACAAATGGTGTCATAATGGTTTGGTGTATTAGAATGATTATTCGATCCAGTTCTGGCTTCGCCCCACGGCTTTATGCCATTGCCCGATATGATGTGCAACTTGATCGCTGTCCATGGAAGGTTCAAAAGTTCTGTCTTTCGCCCATTGCTCCTGAAGACTTTCAAGATTCTCCCAGTAGCCCACAGCAAGACCGGCCAGGTAGGCTGCTCCCAGGGCAGTACTTTCCAGTTGTTTTGGGCGAATTACAGGAAATTCGAAAATATCACTTTGGAACTGTAACAGGAAATTATTGGCCGTTGCCCCACCATCCACACGCAGTTCTTTACCCTCTGTTTTAGCATCAGCCTCCATAGCTTTTACGATATCATACACCTGGTATGCAATACCTTCCAATGTAGCTCTTGCAATATGAGCATGGGTACTACCGCGAGTGAGGCCTACAATGGCTCCTCTGGCATAGCTGTCCCAATAAGGCGCACCTAATCCCGTGAGAGCCGGAACAAAATAAACGCCCCCATTGTCTTCCACACTGGTGGCTAGCTTTTCTATTTCCGCAGCATCCTTTATCAGTTGTAGTCCGTCACGAATCCATTGCACGGCAGCACCTCCTACGAAGATGCTCCCTTCCAATGCATAATGTGTGGTGTCGCCTATTTTCCAGGCGATGGTGGTAAGCAGGTTATTTTCAGAATATACAGGTTGTTCCCCGGTATTCATCAACAGGAAACATCCGGTGCCGTAAGTATTTTTAACCATCCCAGCTTCCGTACATTGTTGTCCGAATAAGGCCGCCTGCTGATCCCCGGCAATTCCCGAAATAGGAATTTGACGTGCGAACAACCCTTCATAGGTTTCGGCCACCTTTTCACTGCTCCCTTTCACCTCGGGAAGCATCTTTCTTGGAATATCAAGTATGTTCAGTAATTCATCGTCCCAATCGAGCGTATGAATATTGAAGATTAAAGTTCGGCTGGCGTTGCTCACGTCCGTGACATGAGTGGCCCCGTCTGTGAGTTTCCAGATTATCCAGCTGTCTACGGTTCCAAAACAGAGTTCTCCGTTCTCGGCTCTTTCTCTTGCTCCTTCGACATTGTCCAGAATCCATTTCACTTTGGTCCCTGAAAAGTATGCGTCGATAATGAGCCCTGTTTTCTTTTTGAAGGTTTCGGTGAAGCCCTTTT
The DNA here is from genome assembly GCA_009827225.1 of Flavobacteriaceae bacterium. Taxonomy (GTDB): domain Bacteria; phylum Bacteroidota; class Bacteroidia; order Flavobacteriales; family Flavobacteriaceae; genus Aureisphaera. The sequence goes on from WUAI01000034.1 coordinate 6,401, forward strand.
CCTTCAGGCTATCACAGAATTTTGCCGTTCGGCGGTCCTGCCAAACTATGGCATTGTGAATGGGTTTTCCAGTTGCTTTTTCCCAGACTATCGTTGTTTCACGCTGATTGGTAATGCCAATCCCGGCGATATCATGACCGGTTACATCTGTACTCACCAAGGCCTCCTGTATGGCAACCCACTGAGATTCCCATATTTCATTTGGATCGTGTTCCACCCATCCGGGTTTTGGAAATATCTGTTCAAAGTCTTGCTGTCCGCTTCCCATCTTTTCTCCCGCATGGTTGAAGAGGATGGCACGTGATGAAGTGGTTCCCTGATCGATCGACAGTATGTATTTCTTACCCATCTTGTTTACTATTAGTTTAATATATATTTATCCGCCAACTCATTAAAATCGGTGATTTGTTGTTCTTTCCATTCTCCGTTCTTTCCTAATTCTGTAGCCATTAGATCGGCCACAACAGGAGCTACTTCTTTCGCTGTTCGTGCGTCCAGCAATAAGAGCCTGATTCTTCTGGACAAGAAGTCCTCAACCGCCCTTGCGAACTCTTTTCTTACGCTCCAAACCACTTGTCCTTTGGTATAAGGATAGTTAGGGTGGATTTTCTCTGAGTACTCGGGGCTTGTACTTTCGAATTGGGTATAATCGTCCAGTTGCCCACCGTAAATGTAAAGGTGACTATCTGTTTTTTCCCTTGTTTCTGAAATATTTCCGGCGAGGGGTACTTTTTTCGTCGGTGATGGAATGTTCTCCCATTGGAAGGTTTCAATAACTGTGTCCATCACATCTTCGGCCATTCTGCGATAAGTGGTCCACTTACCCCCAACAATGGATACTAAATTGTTCTCCACGATTATTTTGTGACTACGGGATACTTCTTTGGTATTCGTATCGTCTTTTTTAGGTTTGGCTAGTGGTCTCAATCCACTGAAAACTGAAAGTATATCCTCACGAGTGGCTTTTTTAGAGAGATACATATTGATGGTATCGAGTATGAACTGAACCTCCTCTTCCAGCGGGATCGGTTCTATCTTTGGTTTTTTGATCAAAGTATCGGTAGTCCCGGCGATCACTTTATCGTGCCAGGGGATAATGAACAACACCCGCCCGTCCGAAGTTTTGGGAATCATTAATGCGGTATCACCCTTCAAAAAAGATTTATCCAGCATTAAATGAATTCCCTGGCTGGGAACCACGGTTTTTTTGTGCTTCGGATTGTACATCTTTAAAATCTTATCGGTGAATATTCCGGTAGCATTGATGACTACTTTGGCCCGTATGTCATAGGTTTTTCCGGTTTCTGTATCTTCTGCGGTCACACCGGAAACGTGATGATTTTCATCCTTGATCAGCCCAACTACCTTCATATAGTTTAATGTGGTAGCGCCTTTATGCTCCGCCGTTTGCGCCAGGTTGATCGCCAGACGGGCATCGTCGAATTGCCCGTCATAATAGGATACTCCACTGGACAGGTTTTCGGTTTTAAGCGTTGGCAAACTCTCGATCACAGTTTTCTTTTTGATTAGTCGAGATGGCCCCAGGCTTAGTTTTTTGGAAAGGAAATCGTAAAGTTTTAGGCCAATGGCATAATAAGGTCCACCCCACCATTTATAGTTGGGGATGATAAACTTTTGTTTTTTAAAAAGATGTCGGGCATTCTTTGCCAGCAAACCGCGCTCTTCCAATGCTTCGGAAACTAGCTTTATGTTCCCTTGGGCAAGATAACGTACACCACCATGCACCAGTTTGGTACTTTTACTCGAAGTTCCTTTGGCAAAATCGTATTGTTCGAGGAGAATCGTATTAAATCCACGACTGGATGCATCCACAGCAATGCCCAGTCCACTGGCACCTCCGCCAATAATAAGTACATCCCATAAGCGGTCTGAATCGATGGAAGCTAACTGTTGAGTTCTATGGTTCAATGGAATTGAAGTTGGTTTAGGAACAATGTTTTAAAACTATTAAAAAATTATGGGAAATGGTAGTTTGTTGAATTCCAATAATCGGATTTTTTTGATCGACTTAAAATAGGGGAATGAAATGCGTCAAAATTGGACTTCAGGTCGTATTTTTGAAAGATGGAAAGCTTTCCGTACAGGTTATCTCAAAAACTCCAGAAACGTAGCAGTGACAATGCATTGAGAACACTGTCTGATACGTCCAATCTGATCGACTTTTCTTCCAATGACTATTTAGGCTTCAGTAATCATAGTGAAATTCAGGAACATGCGACCGCGCTCACAACAGAATTGAAACTTAAACAAAAAGGAGCAGGCGGATCCAGGCTGCTTACCGGAAATCATGAATTGTTTGGCATTACCGAGGCTTTGATTGCTTCCTGCCATAAAGCCGAGGCGGCTCTCATCTATACCAGTGGGTATAATGCGAATTTGGGTTTTTTTGAATGCGTCCCTCAAAAGGATGATTTGATTCTTTTTGATGAGTACAGTCATGCTTCCATACGCGAGGGGATTCGATTGAGTAGGGCCCGTTCCCTAAAATTCGAACACAATAGCCTGGAAGATCTCTTACAGAAATTAGAGCATTTCAGAAGAAGAAATCCTAAGAATGATGGTGAAGTCTATGTGGTAACGGAAACGGTTTTTTCTATGGACGGGGATACCCCTGATCTGTTTCGTCTTGCGAGTATCTGTCGCGAAAAAGAAATACGACTTGTCCTGGATGAGGCGCATGCCCTGGGGGTAATGGGGAATACAGGGTTGGGCCTGTCCCAGGAACATGAGCTGCATAAAAGCTGTTTTGCCAGATTATATACTTACGGTAAGGCCCTCGGAGGTCACGGAGCAGCAATCGTAGGGAGCCAAATACTAAAGGATTATTTGATCAACTTCTCCAAAAGTCTTATTTATACAACCGCTTTGGGCCCGCTGGATGTAGCCTGGATACATGCCGGGTATAAATATTTGGAGAGCGATCCAATTGAGAGAAGTGATTTGAATCGTAATATTGCAATATTTAAGAACATAATTTCTGAGGTGGAACTGGATTCCTATTTTGTTTCCAGTAGTTCGGCCATTCAATGCTGCGTTTTGCCGGACAATTCACGGGTGCGGAACATTTCAGAAGAATTGAAGAAAGAAGGTTTTGATGTTAGGCCCATTCTAGCTCCCACGGTACCTGAAGGAAAAGAGCGATTGCGATTTTGTTTGCACAGCTATAATACCCCTGAAAGCATTGAAAAAGTTGTACAACAATTGGCTACTTTTGTCAGATGAAAGAAACCTATTTCGTCACCGGGATCTCCACTGATGTTGGAAAGACTGTAGTATCTGCCATCCTTACACAAGCCCTGGAGGCCGACTATTGGAAACCTGTTCAGGCCGGAGATCTCAATAATACGGATGGACATAAAGTGGCAAAATGGGTTACGAATTCTAAGACGGTGATTCACAACAGCGCCTACAATTTAAATACTCCAATGAGTCCTCACGCTGCGGCAGACATCGATGAAATTCAGATTGAACTCAAGGGTTTGAAACGACCAAAAACCGATAAAAATCTGGTCATCGAAGGGGCAGGAGGTCTTCTTGTACCGTTAAACTCAAAAGACCTCATCATCGATTTAATTCAACCTGAGGACAAAGTAATATTGGTTTCTAAAAATGAACTGGGGAGTATTAATCACACACTCCTAAGCATTGAGGCTTTAAAGTCGAGAAATCTTACCATAGCGGGCATTATTTTTAATGGTGAATCGGTACCAACCACAGAAAGTTTTATAGAAGAATATAGTGGCGTCCCGGTTTTGGGAAGGTTAGAAAAAGAACCCTTTATCGATTCAAATGTAGTTAATGAGTATGCAGAAAGATTCAGAGAAAAGCTTACAGCACAGGGATAGCAAACATATTTGGCATCCTCTCACGCAGCATCAAACTGCAGATGCTCCCCTTCCCATTGTGAAGGCTAAGGATGCCTTGTTCTGGGATGACCAGGGGAAGGAGTATATCGACGGAATCGCTTCCTGGTACACGGCCATGTATGGTCATTGTAACGATGAGATCATTTCTGCTGTTTCTCAGCAAATGAGAGAACTCGATCAGGTTGTATTTACCGGGTTTACACATGAACCCGCTGTAAAGCTAGCTGAGAAACTTCTGGGAATTCTTCCAAAGAATCAATCGAAAATATTTTTTAATGATAACGGTTCCACTGCTGTGGAGGCAGGTATCAAAATGGCACTTCAGTATCATCACAACCGTGGTGATAAACGAGATACTTTGATCGCTTTTGAACATGGATTCCATGGAGATACTTTTGGAGCCATGAGTGCATCCGGCCTATCTGTTTATAATGGTCCTTTTGAAGATTTTTTTCTGAAGGTAGAGCGAATCCCTGCACCCGTGAATGACAATTGGCAAGGCGTACTGTTGAAATTAAAGACTATCATTCAAGAAAATGATTGCGCTGCTTTCATATACGAACCCCTGGTACAGGGCGCTGCAGGGATGAAGTTTCACGACGCAGACAAATTGAATGAGATTGTTAAATTATGCCATGAAGAACAGATCATCAGCATTGCTGATGAAGTGATGACCGGTTTTGGTAAGACCGGGAAGCATTTTGCCTCTTTATATCTCGAGACTCAACCCGATATCATTTGTTTGAGTAAAGCCTTAACGGCAGGACTCGTTCCCATGAGTATCACTAGTTGTACTCAAGACATTTTTGATTCTTTTTTGGCTGATGACATCGGAAAAGCTTTTTTCCATGCGCACACCTATAGTGCGAATCCCATCGCTTGTGCAGCGGCTTCGACGGGAATCGATCTTCTGCTTTCCGAAGAAATTCAGTCTAATATCAGTAGAATAAATAGTAAGCATCGGGATTATATAAATCGGATCAAGGAAAATCCCAAAATTGAAGACATACGTTGCAAAGGAGTTATCCTGGCCATCGATTTAGCCATTGAAATGGATCGTTATGGTAACTTAAGAAATACACTTTACGATCATTTCATGACCCGCGGGGTCTTCCTGAGACCACTTGGAAATACCATTTATATTTTACCCCCTTATGTAATTACGGATAAACAACTTCAAAAAATATATGATTCGATTGATGAAGCGCTGGCATTAGTGTAAATTTGCGCCCAAACCATTCATTCTTGTCACAACCTATTTCTATAAGCGCAATTGCATCGGTATCTTCCTTGGGGATGACCTCTGAAGAAGTTTGGAATTCGTATCTAAATGGCACCCCGAGTTTTGAGAAGAAATCTCTCAACAATCAAGATTTTCAGGTTGCTGCGATATCTGAGAACGTTGAAACCCAACTGAAGAAATTGATAGATTCCAACTCTTCCTATCGCAAATTGGATCGGTCGGTATTACTGGGAATCCTGGCTGCCAGAAATGTGGTAAAAGGATCGGAAGTATCCAGAGAACGAATGGGAGTGAATATTGGATCTTCAAGAGGGGCAACTCATTTGTTTGAAGAATTTCATGAACAATTCAGTAAAGAAAACAGGGTTTCGGCATTTACCTCTCCCACCACTACACTTGGAAATCTGTCGTCGTGGATCGCACAGGATCTCAAAGCAGATGGATTCCGGATGGAACATTCGGTTACCTGTTCGACGGCATTGCATGCCATGGTAAATGGTGTGGCATGGCTTAGATCGGGAATGGCCGATTCTTTCCTCGCCGGAGGAAGTGAAGCACCACTTACCGGGTTCACGATGGCTCAAATGGATGCCTTGAAACTCTATTCGAAACTAGATAGCTCTTTTCCATGTGAATCGATGCGTTTTGATAAGGACAAAAACACAATGATTTTGGGAGAAGGTGCTTCCATTGCTTTGATGGAGAGAGGGGTACATTCACAGTCTCAGGCAATCGTTCGTGGTGTTGGTTTTGCTTCAGAACAGTTGCAGCATAACAGTTCCATTTCAGAAAATGCCGATTGTTTTCAGCAATCTATGAAACTTGCTTTAAAGGATGCTCAGTTGGATTCGGTAGATGTTGTTGTGCTTCATGCTCCAGGGACCATCAAAGGTGACCTGGCCGAAAAAAATGCTATCGATCTTGTGTTTAATGAATCCTCTCCATTACTTACTTCCAATAAATGGTTGATGGGCCATACACTCGGGGCTTCAGGAATGATGAGTCTGGAAATGGGGGTATTAATGTTGAAAAATCAGCATTTTATTTCCAATAAATTTTATGAAAACACCAACCAAACAAGACCCATAAATAATGTAATGATCAACGCTGTGGGATTTGGTGGAAACGCTGTTAGTATAATTATTTCAAAACCTTCCTTCGACCACTAATTTTATCTATTTTTGAATCTATGAGCGAAATAAAATACGATTGGACCAAAGACGAAATTATTGCTATTTACCGCAAACCTATGATGGAACTGCTTTACGAAGCAGCCAGCGTTCATAGAGAATATCACAACCCGAACGTAGTTCAGGTATCCACATTACTTTCGATTAAAACAGGGGGTTGTCCTGAGGATTGTGGTTATTGTCCACAGGCCGCACGATATCATACCGATATTGAAGGCAATGACCTTATGACGGTTCAGCACGTAAAAGCTCAGGCACTTCGGGCCAAAGCTTCTGGAAGCTCACGGGTATGCATGGGTGCAGCATGGAGAAATGTTAAAGATGGGGAAGAATTCGACCAGGTTTTAGAAATGGTAAGGACCATCAACAAACTGGATATGGAGGTTTGTTGTACGCTTGGGATGATCACTGAAAATCAGGCGAAGCGACTCGCGGAAGCAGGACTGTATGCCTACAATCATAATTTGGATACCAGCGAAGACTACTACAAAGATGTAATTTCGACTCGTGCTTACCAGGACAGATTGGATACCATAGGCAATGTTCGGAAAACCAATGTCACCGTTTGTAGTGGTGGAATTATTGGAATGGGAGAAAAACTGGAAGATCGAGCCGGGATGTTGGTTGCCTTGGCTTCTTTAAATCCTCAGCCGGAATCGGTTCCCATCAATGCACTTGTGGCTGTGGAAGGGACACCAATGGAAGATATTGAGCCCATTTCTATTTGGGAAATGATCCGAATGGTGGCTACCACTCGAATTGTGATGCCGATGACCCAGGTCCGACTATCAGCAGGACGAACACAAATGAGCAGGGAAGGTCAAGCGATGTGTTTCTTCGCCGGAGCCAATTCGATTTTTGCAGGAGATAAACTCCTTACCACTCCAAATCCCGATGTGAATGAAGACATGGAAATGTTTGATTTATTGGGATTAATACCTCAAAAACCTTTCTTAAAAAAGGATCAGCCTCAAACCGTGGAGGCAGAAGATTCTCAATTCGAGTCACTGGGCGAAAAACCAAAATGGACACGCCCGGGGCATAGCATTGAAAGGAATGAAACGGCTAAATCTAAATCCTCGGTCGACCATTAGAGTATACTAGCCAGACAATTTTTCATCTCATAGTTGCGTTTTTAAGGACCAGCCAAAAGATTAATCTAAACTTAAAAACCTATCAATTATGAGAAGATTGTTCTTTTTGGCGGCAGCTTGCACTTTCTTATTTAGCTGTTCCAACGACGATAACGGAAACAATAACGATTGCTCCAAACCTGAGAATATCAGTATAGAGCAAGTAAATAGTATGTCGGCATTTTTCCGCTGGGAAACCGGTGGTGAGTCCGCTTTCGAATTTGAATACGGTGCTACAGGGTTCTCCCTGGGAACCGGCACTATTGTACAAACCTCTCAAACCGAATTCCTGATAGACGGGCTCGATCCGGTCACTTCCTATGAGATCTTTTTACGATCGAATTGCGGAAGTGATGGTTTCAGCGATTACATTTCAGCGCAGTTTATCACCCTGGAGAATATAGAATTGTGTAGTACGCCTACCAATCTGGAATTGGTATCGGTTTCAGCCACCACGGCCGAGCTTACCTGGGATGAGAATAATGAAACGGAATGGGAGATCGAATATGGTCCTCAGGGATTTGTTCCGGGAACGGGTACCACCATTCCAACTACAGAAAGCAACTATGAGATTCAGAACCTTACTCCTTCCAATACCTATGAGATTTATGTGAGGGCAAACTGCGGAGCGGACGGTTACAGTGAGTACAGCGATCAGCTCGTGGTTACTACTGATGCTTAGAGTTGTATGACATAAATTAGAGAGCCGGATTCGTCCGGCTTTCTTTATTTATCATGATAATTCAAAGTTTTGTAATTTTAGCAATTATTTTTTGAATGCAATTAGAGAAGATAGATAAGGTTGAAACGCTCACCAAGCAGGAATTTCTGAAGAATTACTTTAAACCTCAGAAGCCGGTGATCATAGAGCATTTTGTAGATGATTGGCCTGCGATAGAGAAATGGAACCTGGATTATATGGCGGAAGTTGGAGGTGATCGCATTGTTCCTTTGTACGATGATCGTCCGGTACGCCATGATGAAGGATTCAACCAGGCACATGCCGAAATGAAAATGCGGGATTATATCGACCTGCTGAAAAAGGAGCCCACCCGATACCGTATCTTTTTATGGAATATTTTGAAGGAGATCCCAGAATTGCAAAAGGATTTTTCCTATCCCGATTTTGGTTTAAAACTGATGAAAGGATTGCCTATGTTGTTCTTTGGGGGAGAAGACAGCTATACCTTCATGCATTACGACATCGATCTTGCTAATATCTTTCATTTTCATTTTCATGGAAAAAAGGAAGTCATTTTATTCGATCAGTCTCAGAACGATTACCTCTACAAGATCCCTCATTCCCTGATCGTAAGAGAAGATATCGATTTTGATAATCCGGACTACGAGAAGTGGCCGGCTTTAAAACAGGCCAAAGGGTACATCGGGCAATTGGAGCACGGAAATGTACTTTACATGCCGGAAGGATACTGGCATTATATGCACTACCTAACTCCGGGCTTCTCCATGAGTTTGCGTGCCATCGCCAGAAACCCTAAGAATTTAGGAAAAGCAGTTTACAATGTCTTCGTCATGCGTCATTTTGATAACCTGATGCGGCGATGGAAAGGCCAGGCCTGGATCGATGCGAAGAATGAAAAGGCGATCATCAAAACGCACGAAAAACTAGGGATAGACTAGTTTACTCCTTTATAAATTTCATTGTTTTCTCAGACACTTCTGCAGTGATATTCAGAAAATATAGTCCCTGTGTCAAATTCGAAATATCGATTCCTTCGGAAGCATAGTATCCGGAAGACAATAATTGACCTCTCATAGTTAGAATATTGTATTGAAGTGTCTCTTTGGTTTTACCAATAAGGTACAATATATCCCCTGAAGGATTAGGGAATAATGCCATCTCCAGTTCGTTAATTTCGCCCTGGTTCAAATTCGGGTCTTCATACACCATGATGACATCAAAATTGTTGTTGAAGAATAGTCGGTTGCCATCCCTGGCAAATGCTATGACTCCCCCGTCCAGGTTTTCGAGTATGATTTCTTCTGATAAAGGAAAGTTTGTATCATTTAGGTTAAGGCGAAAAATTCGATTGTCTCCTTCAACCCCGAAGTACGAGTAACTGCCAGCCAAAAGTGAGGATTGAACGGTTCCAAATGACATCGTACAGATTAATTCAGGTGTCGGATTTGAATCATTCAAATCTATTTTAAGTACCTCGGAAGGATCCGAACTATTTATTGGTCGACTGCTGTAATAAAGTATGTTATTATAAAACAAGGGGGATCGTATGCTTTCATCTGGTGATTCATATTCGAGTTGGAAGGAACTGCCACCAATATCCAGATCCATGCTGTAAAGCACCCCGTTAACTCCAAGATTAGTTCCTGAAACGTAAAGTTTTCCTTCATGAATTATCATCCCATCTACGACTCCAAAATTTGAAATGAACTCCTTGGTAACTGGTAATGGATCATCCAGATCCAATTTGTAAACCCCGAATCCCAAAGTGCCTACATACATATCATTACCAGTAGGGTCATACACCATCTTCCATGGGCCTTGGCCTGAACCAAAATCTTCTGAAACCAGGGTAACATTGTTGGGATCATCCAGGGGTACTTTTGAAAGTGACCCAGCATTCCAGGAACCTCCGTATAGTTCATCATTTATAATTTGAATGGTTACTGTTCCTCCGGTTGCGAGGGCTTCGGTAAAAACGGTTTGGGCATTGATGGAAACAAAGATGCCCAAACTAAGAAGGAATGCGATAAGATTTTTCATAGAATTTAAGGTTTACTTCTTTACAAATTTCAAAGTTTGTTCAGACTTGTCCGACTGGATTTTGAGAAAATACATTCCTGTGGTGAGATTTGAAATGTCGATTCCTTCTTCGGAATAAATCAAACTCAGCACCTTTTGCCCCTGAATATTAAAAATGGCATAATCGAGGGGAGTATCGATCGAAGTTTCAATGAATAATTTATCGGAAGCAGGATTAGGGTATATTATACTTTGGTAAGAGTTTATGTCTTCAGTCCCTAAAGTCGTATCATCAAATGTTATGATTGTTTGATCATTAATAGTAGCATAAAAGGTATTATTCCAATCGGAAATCGAATAGGTTCCAGCCCCAAATCCTTCCACCACAAGTTGAGGTGTCGCCGGAAAAGTAGAATTGAGATCTACCCGATAAATCTTGTCGACAACATCCAATCCAATATAGAGCTGTTCTCCAACTACGTGTAAATCCAGTGCAAAGTTGTCGAGGGGCTCAGCAACTGTCACTAACGGACTGGAGGAGCTTGACAAATCGAATTTAATAATAAGTCTATCCGCTACAGGATCTGAGGGATCAAGTCTTCCTACGTAGTACAACTCATTATTGTGAACTTCGATCTCATCCATTTCGACGGGAACTGTTCTTACAATTCCCAATGAGCTTGGGCCAATATTTAAATCAATGCTATGAAGAACGCCTTCTGTTGAGTTACTTTCAGAAATGTACAGCGTGTCCCCATCCACTGTTAACATAGTTGCGCCCAGAGGAACCTGGACATATTGAGTTGCTATTATCGGGAAGGGATCATCTAAATTTACTTCATAGATAAAAGGCACTCCAGCCACTCGCAGGAATATGCGATTGCTGGCGGGATGATAATCCATATTCAATATTTCGTTCGGTACGGTTGCCACTAGCTCAGGTGTAGGAGTAGCACTGTTCAAATCGATACGGGTAACTTCAGCGGTAAGGAATGTCCCGACGTATAAATAATTGTCTATAGTCTTTAAAGGAAATGGAATTTCTCCCACATAGGTATCGGTAAATAGCGTTTGGGTGTAGGCACCCGATGCAAGTAATAGCAGCAACAAATACAAGTAGATTTTTTTCATATCAATTCTTTATAAGTTCGTTTAATTTGTCAAAGATGAGGTTGTATTCCCATCCACGATATAGCAGATAATCCGCAAATTTCTTTTTTTTCTTCGGAAGGTTCGACTCATTTTCTAATTGCGCCCAACGCTTTTCAGCTAAGTTATGAAAAGACTCGAAATAGTCTTGTTCCGAAATTTCTTTTAATGCTAATTTGACATTAAAAGCGGAAATATCCCTCAGCTTTAGTTCGCGAACGATACGATTCTTGCCCCAGTGTTTGGTTCGAAACTTACCTCTGGCAAAGGCTTTGGCAAAACGAGTTTCGTTAAGGTAATTATGTTGGATGAGATGGTGTATGATAAGATCTATCGCATCTGGAATCATGCGCATTTCCTTCAGCTTTCGGTTTACTTCTTTGTGGCAACGTTCCTGGTAGGCACAATAGCGTTCCAGGCGGGATTTGGCTTCATCGACCGTATATGTCTTGTGTTTTTTCAGAAGTGAAAAATAGTCAGAAAATTTCAGAATAAGGCATAAAAAAACCCTCCTTAACGTAATGCTAAGGAGGGTTGTATTTTGACAGTCCGTTGCCAAAGCGTAGGACTATTTTATCTTGTTACCGTCTTTATCTAAAAAGTGATATTCAAGATATGTGTAAGCATCTCTAGGTTGAATTTTGACCCATTTTTTGTGCTCCATGAACCATTTGGTTCGCACAGATGGAAAGCCTTTGGTTAAGAAGGCTGCTATAAAAGGATGTGTGTTTAAAGTGATCTTTTTATAGTCTTTTTTGAAAAGCTTCTCCAGCTCTTCGGTAATTTTCTGAACCAATACAATGGGAGCTTCAATTTCTTCCGAGTCACCGTTGTTCGGGTTTTCCTCTCGGGTTTTGATATTCACTTCCGGTCGCACACGTTGCCGTGTGATCTGGATCAGTCCAAATTTACTAGGTGGGAGAATTTTGTGTTTGGCTTTATCGTCTCGCATTTCCTCCCTGAGGTGGTTATACAACTTCTTTCGATTTTCGGCTCGGCCCATATCGATAAAGTCGATCACTATGATACCTCCCATATCCCGAAGTCTTAGCTGTCTCGCAACTTCGCTGGCAGCTATTAGATTCACTTCGAGGGCGGTTTCTTCCTGGGTTTTCGATTTGTTACTTCGGTTTCCACTATTCACGTCTATTACGTGAAGAGCTTCGGTATGTTCGATCACCAGGTAGGCACCTTTGGCGGCAGAGACGGTTTTACCAAATGAAGTTTTAATCTGTCTTTCAATCCCGAATTTTTCAAAAATCGGAACCTTGGAATCATAAAACTTTACAATATTCTCTTGTTTGGGTGCAATTTCTTGCACATAATCTTTTATTTGTAAATAGAGGGTTTCGTCGTCGATATGTATGGCCGAAAACTGGTCATTGAACACATCTCTTAATATCGAAGCACCTCGATTTAACTCACTGAGCACCTTACTGGGATGGTGCGCTCCCCGTAGCTTTTTACACATCGCCGTCCAGCGATCTTTGAGATTTTGCAAATCTCTATCCAGTTCTGCTACTTTTTTACCATCTGCTACAGTCCGTATAATAACCCCAAAACCTTTCGGCTTAATGCTTCTAATAAGGCGTTTCAACCTTTCTTTTTCTTCTCGTGTTTCAATTTTCTGAGAAATGGAAACTCTGTCTGAAAACGGAACCAAAACAATATATCGTCCGGCTATGGAAAGCTCGGAACTAATACGAGGTCCCTTGGTTGAGATGGGTTCTTTTACAATTTGTACCAGAATAGACTGATTGTTTTTGAGGGCGTCATTAACGCCACCATGTTTATCAATCTCTTTTTCAAATGGGAAATTCTTTAAAGAGAAATCTCTTAATTTACCTGTGCTTACACGTTTTACAAATTTCAGAAGGGAGAGTACTTTAGGACCCAAATCATGATAATGCAGAAATGCATCTTTTTCATAACCCACGTTTACAAACGCAGCATTGAGTCCGGGGACAGTTTTCCGAATTTTGGCGATAAACACGTCGCCAACCGAAAACTTGCTGTCTTCCTCTTCCTTGTGTAATTCGATTAGTTTTCCATCTTTTAAAAGGGCAAAATCAACTTCTTGTGAACTGGATCTAACAAATAATTCGTAGCTCACGTTACATGATTTATATCCGCCCGAGGCGGATGGATTAAACAATATTTTATCACAGGATTTAACCGCAAATTATGCGGTTTGGTTAAACCTGTAGAAATTTCGGATCAACCCGAAATTTCATTTTTCAAAGAACGATTTGTTTTTTTACTTCTTAAATGAAAAAAGTAGTTATGAAAACTACTTTTTCTTATGGCGGTTAGCGCGTCTTCTTTTTTTACGCTTATGCGTTGCAACCTTATGTCTTTTTCTTTTCTTACCGCTGGGCATACTAGAGTTCGTTTATTTTCCGAAACCGGAATTGGTTATAGTTACTTTACCTCCACGTTAGATTTTACTCCTTCAACAAATATTTTTGCAGGTTTGAAGGCTGGAATATTGTGAGCAGGTATTTTAATAGTTGTATTCTTTGAAATATTTCTACCGGTTTTTTCTGCTCTTTTCTTGATAATGAAGCTTCCAAAACCTCTTAGATAAACGTTGTCTCCACTTTCTAGTGAATTCTTTACTTCGCTCATGAAGGATTCAACGGTAGCTTGTACATCACCTTTTTCCATTCCTAATTTTTCTGAGATCTTTGCTACGATATCTGCTTTTGTCATTTAATGTGGGTTTTAAAATTAATAATGTGTAATCAAATTTGGTTTGTTTTTTTTCAAGACGGCAAATATAACGATTTTAATATCAAAAATTCAAATCGTAATCTATTAAAATATAATTAGATAACGGCTACCTTTATGAAATGCTAAAAATTAACACTTTTTTCACTAAAAACCTCATAACGTGGTACTTACAAAATAAACGTGATTTGCCTTGGCGCCAAACGAGGGATCCGTATAAAATTTGGCTTTCAGAAATCATTCTTCAACAAACAAGGGTGGCGCAGGGAATGCCATATTACGAAAGTTTCGAAGCGCGCTTTCCCACGGTGCAGGACCTGGCGGAAGCCACGGAGGAAGAAGTGCTTAAACTTTGGCAGGGACTGGGTTATTATTCCCGGGCTAGGAATCTTCATTTCACAGCGAAATACATCACACAAGAACTCCAGGGAAAGTTTCCGGATTCCTTTCAAGGATTGTTGGAGTTAAAAGGAGTAGGTGATTATACCGCCAGTGCCATTGCTTCTATTTGTTTCGATTTGCCCACTGCCGTAGTGGACGGAAATGTTTATCGTGTGCTGTCCCGGGTATTTGGAGTAGAGACTGCTATTAATTCTTCCGCGGGGATAAGGGAGTTTAAAGAACTTGCTCAACAATTGATCGACCCTGAACAACCCGGAACTTTCAACCAGGCCATCATGGAGTTTGGAGCCCGTCATTGCGTTCCGCAGAATCCGAAATGTGACGCATGTATATTTAGATCCGATTGCGTCGCCTACCGGGAATCTAAAGTGGCGGTTCTTCCTGTCAAGATCAAAAAGACCCGGCTGAGAAAGCATCACTTCAATTATATCGTTCCCATTTCAGAAGACAATAAAAGCCTGTTGCAACAGCGCACAGAAAAAGGTATCTGGCAAAACTTATATCAGTTCCCGCTGGTGGAAACTTCTGAAGAGGTGGGAAGTGCCGAGTTACAACGCCAATCGGAATTTCAGAATATTTCAGAAAAACTGAAACTACGCCCTCCTGTCCTCTACAATGACGATATTATTGTTCACAAGCTGTCTCATAAACATCTGTATACCAAATTTTGGATCGCAGAGTCTGAATCATTGCATGACGAGGCCGTTAGTTATGATAGAATTCATCGCCTTCCGGTACCGAGACTTATTGCAAAGTTTATTTCAGAATTTCCTCCTTTCAACAACTAAAAATTAGTTATATTTAGAATGCAAAACATACCTTTGCGAAAATAATAGAAGCGGAAAAATTATGAGCGGAACATTGAATAAGGTGATGCTGATCGGGCACACCGGGGACGAAGTAAAAATGACCTATTTTGAAGGAGGAGGATGTATTGGGCGTTTTCCACTTGCTACCAATGAAACATACACCAATCGAACTACTGGTGAAAAAGTGAGCAATACCGAATGGCACAACATCGTGGTTCGAAATAAGGGTGCCGAAATTTGCGAGAAGTATCTGAAAAAAGGAGATAAGGTGTATATCGAA
Organism: Flavobacteriaceae bacterium; assembly: GCA_009827225.1. Classification (GTDB taxonomy): domain Bacteria; phylum Bacteroidota; class Bacteroidia; order Flavobacteriales; family Flavobacteriaceae; genus Aureisphaera. The sequence goes on from WUAI01000034.1 coordinate 21,946, forward strand.
GGGCGTATCAAAACCCGTAAATGGCAGGACGACCAGGGAAATGATCGTTATAGCACTGAAATACAGTGTACAGACTTTACCTTCCTCACACCTAAGACTGAAAGTGGAATGCCACAGTCTGCGACTCCGAGTATGAATACGCCACAGGCAGCACCGGCAAGCAGTACCCCTAATCCTGTGCAGGAACCTATTGGGGAGGAAGACGACGATCTTCCGTTTTAATGTTTAACTAAACGTACGATATTGGACATAGAGCCTCCTAGTTTACTGTTCATCTCTCTTCTTAGTATTACCCACATTACAAGTATCGTAGTGCTATTTGTTTTGCTGATATGTTCAGCCCTGATCTCAGGAGCTGAAGTAGCTTTCTTTTCCTTGTCTGCCACCGATTTGCATCCGTCCGAAGATAATAGTCCCTCCAAGCGACTGGTCCTGGTAGAAAAGTTATTGTCCAAACCGAAAAAGTTACTGGCGACTATCCTGGTGGCTAATAATCTTATTAACATCGCGATCGTATTACTGTTTGCGTCATTAACACCTCTCTTCTTTGACGGTATTGGTAATCCACAATTAAAGTTCGTGGTGGAAGTGATCGTCGTGACCTTCCTTATTTTGCTTTTCGGTGAGATTCTTCCTAAGATCTATGCGAGCAGAAATAAGGTTTCGTTCTCGTCTTTCATGGCATACCCAATCACGGTATTGAATCGATTGTTCAGTCCGTTGAATGTGCCGATGAGAGCGGCAACGCTGTTCATTGAAGATAAATTCGGGAAGCAGAAGACGAACCTCAGTGTGGATCAATTATCACAAGCATTAGAGCTTACTTCGGAAGAAGATACCACACAGGAAGAACAGAAAATTCTTCAGGGGATCGTCACCTTTGGGAATACGGATACAAAAAATGTGATGCGTCCCAGGATGGATATTTTTGCGCTGAACGAAGAAACTCCTTTTAAAGATATTATGCCCGATATCATTTCGAACGGATACTCGAGAATTCCGGTTTTCAAGGATAATATTGATTCGATCACCGGGGTGCTCTATGTGAAGGACCTTTTACCCTATTTCGATCGAACGAATTTTGACTGGGTTTCGCTGAAAAGAGAAGCGTATTTTGTTCCAGAGAACAAGAAATTGGATGATTTGCTAAACGAATTCAAGGATCGTAAAATGCATCTCGCCATCGTTGTGGACGAATATGGTGGAACGAGCGGACTTATTTCCCTTGAAGATATTTTGGAGGAAATAGTGGGTGAGATCAGTGATGAGTTCGATGACGATGATCTGATATATTCCAAACTGGACGAACAGACCTATGTATTTGAAGGCAAAACACCAATCAAGGACTTTTACAAAGTGATTAAGCTTCAGGACAATAAGATTTTTGAAGAGGCTAAAGGCGAAGCCGAAACGCTTGCCGGTTTCCTCTTGGAAATTTCAAAAGGATTCCCTCGACAGAAAGAAGTAATAAACTTTCACAATTTTGCGTTTACCATTGAGGCCTTTGAGAATAAGCGCATCAAACAAATTAAACTTTCGATTTCCTGATTTATGAGGATCTTGTTGTACATCCTTGTTGCTACTTTTCTTTTATCCTGCGGAGAGGAAGTGGTGGTAAAACCAGCGGCTAAGCTGCGATTGGAATATGCGGTTCCGGAATATGAAATCACAGCCGAGGATTGCCCTTTTGAGTTTGCGAAGAACGAAAATGCCCGTTTGGTTCGTAAAACGGGTTGCGATGTGAATATTCATTATCCTAAAATGCAGGCGACTTTGTATCTCACCTATCAAAAAGTAGAGCAGAATAACCTGAACGACCTTTTAAAAGACTCACAAAAACTTACCTACGATCACACGATTAAGGCAAATGAAATTCTCGAACAACCCAGGGTGGATACGGTAAACAAGGTGTTTGGGATGTTTTATATGATCAATGGAGATGCGGCCACACAGTCGCAGTTTTATGTGACGGACAGCCTGAATCACTTTGTGAATGGATCGTTGTACTTCGAGAGTAAGCCTAATTTTGATTCAATCTATCCTGCAGTAGTGTATCTTCGGGACGACATCCGGAGGATCATGGAAACCATCGAATGGAAGAATTAACGGGTAGTTTCTTTTTGTTATTACTGAATATTTAAAATCTATCAAACGCAACCAGGCAATAGATTAATTTTGCCGAATTTTGCTGCCGTGAGCACGCAGCATCTCAAATGGATTTACCTCTTCATTCTTTCCGTAATCTGGGGAAGTTCCTTCATTTTGATAAAGAAAGGATTGGTGGGCCTGACCGATTATCAGCTGGGGTCATTACGGATCGTTCTTACTTCGATCTTTTTATTTTCAGTAGGATTTAAAAGTATTCGTCAGATCCAAAAGAAACACTGGATCTGGGTAGCCATTTCCGGATTTGTAAGCTCATTTTTTCCACCTTTTCTCTTTGCAATGGCGCAAAATCATATCGATAGTGCGGTCGCATCCATTCTCAATTCATTAACTCCGTTGGCCACTGTTGCTGTAGGGGTTCTAATATTTAAAATACTGAGTACTCGCCGACAGATTTTAGGGGTGATCGTGGGACTCCTGGGAACGCTGATGCTCATCATTGCCGGTGCCGATTTCAATCCCGATCAAAATTACTGGTACAGCACCTTGATCATCTTAGCGACTATTGGATATGCTTTGAATGTCAACATAATTAAGAAACACCTAAGTGATATTAGCGCATTGGCTGTAACCACGGGGAATTTCATATTTATTGTGATCCCGGCATTTGTGATCCTTTATATGTCTGGTTTCTTCGAAAGTATTTGGAATGATCAGGCCATGCAGTTGTCCTTTATGTATGTTGCCATTTTATCGCTCTTTGGAACCGCGATCGCAAAGGTAATTTTCAATAAACTGGTACAAATAGCGAGTCCGGTTTTTGCATCTTCTGTTACGTATACAATGCCGATAGTGGCTGTGGTCTGGGGAATCGTGGATGGTGAAAAGTTTGGATTGCTTCAAATCTTTGCGGCAGGCGTCATTTTATTTGGGGTGTTTCTGTCCAATAAAAGGACTGCCTGATCTTATTATTTACTGAATATCAATAAATTCTGAAATTTTTTTACGAAATTTAGGTATAACAAATCCTTGGCGCCATGGGAAAATATTATACCAAATACGGAGTCGGAATAGCCACCCTAATGATTGCATATTTTATGTTGACCAAACTTATTGGCCTGCATCAGTACCCAATTTTGAGTGCCTTGAATGGTGTATTTATAGGGGGAGGAATCTTTTACGCCATACGGAATTACAAAAAGTCTTCGAGTAGTTTCAAATATCAGGATGGTTTCCAGATAGGTTTGTTTGCAGGTGTTCTTGCCACCATGATCTTTTCAGCCTTTATGGCCATCTATATCTTTCAGATCGATAAACAGTTTGCTACCGCCATTCTGGATTCCTGGAACTTAAATTTCAATAAAGGCTCTTTGATCCTAATTATATCGCTTATCATCATGGGCTTGTCTACATCGTTTGTTCTTACGCTGGCATTCATGCAACTGCTGAAGGAATCATGGAATCCAAAGGCCTGATTATCCAAAGGTTTTAGTTCAAAAAACCTTTTGCCATTAACATATTAAGAATTATATTTGCACCCGCCTTCGCGGACACGGTCCGCTTCGGCGGGCAAAGGCCCGAAGAAACAAGGTGGTATAAATTTGAAACAAATAAATTAAACGTTTACGCTATGTATGCAATTGTAGAGATAGCAGGGCAGCAATTTAAAGTTGCAAAAGACCAGAAAGTCTTTGTGAACCGTTTACCGGTAGAAGAAGGAAAGAAAGTATCTTTCGACAATGTTCTTCTTGTAGGTGATGGTGACAAAGTAACTGTTGGCGCCCCGGCTATAAACGGCGCTCAGGTAGGAGCAAAAGTCGTTCAGCACCTTAAAGGTGATAAGGTTATCGTTTTCAAGAAGAAACGCAGAAAAGGATACCGTGTAAAAAATGGTCACAGACAATCACTTTCAGAAATCGTGATTGAAAGTATTGTAGCTTCAGGAGCAAAGCCGGCTAAAGCGGCGAAAGCAAAAGCTGAAGCTCCGGCTAAAAAAGCAGAGCCTAAGAAAGAAACCAAGGCAGCTGCACCTAAAGCCGAGACCAAAGAGGCCACTCAGGATCTTTCAAAGATGACTGTGGCACAATTAAAAGAAATGGCAAAAGCTCAAGGGATCACAGGAATTTCTTCTATGAAGAAAGCCGATTTAATTGAAGCCCTTAGTAAGTAATAACAATATAAAACCGAAATAAGATGGCTCACAAAAAAGGAGTTGGTAGTTCTAAGAACGGTAGAGAATCGGAATCGAAACGCTTGGGCGTTAAGATTTTCGGTGGTCAGGCTGCTGTGGCTGGAAATATCATCGTAAGACAACGAGGTACTCAGCACCACCCTGGTGATAATGTGTATGCGAGTAAAGATTTTACCCTACACGCCAAAGTGGACGGTACTGTAAAGTTTGAAAAGAAGAAAGGCGGAAAGTCTTTTGTTTCTATCATCCCAGCAGGGGAAGCATAGTCTGTTTCAGACCAAAAAAATAAACCCTCCGAAGCTAACGCGACGGAGGGTTTTTTATGGGGAAACTTTTCTGTTTGTCTTATAGTCCAGGATACTTTTCGGTAATTATATCTACCAGATCCACGATCGACCAGATTCCTAGTCCACCTAAGGTAAGGATGAATAAAATGTTCCATCCTACCGGGCTTCCTAAGTACCACCTGTGTGCGGCAAATAATCCAAGGAAGAACCATAACAATAATGCCGTGGACATTTGCTTAGCTACAGTTGAAGTGGCAGCCGGAGTTACTAAGGCCGGAGCCTCTTCTACCGACATTTCAATGCTTGTAGCACTGGTCGCTGCTCTTTCCACAGGGAAAGATGCATAAGACATACTAACGGTCATTAACATCACCGCTAGCGAAAGAAATAGTTTTAATTTCATAATTGGTTTTTTTAAAGTTATACTTGTAAGATAATTCAAAATTCGAAAATGTCGCTCAGATTTCTTGTAATATTTTTACTTTTAACACCAGTATTTACGGGCTTTTCGCAGCAAGAGCTTGATTATATGGGAGTTATAAAAATTAATGATACTTCCATTATCTCATATAAAATTTCATTTGTGGAAAAAGACGGGTTGGTAAGTGGTCATTCTGTAACCGATTTGGGTGGTCCGCACGAAACAAAATCGTACATATCCGGCTATTTTGACAAAAAAGAGAACTCGTTAGAGTTCTATGAAAGTGGAATCGTCTATACTAAATCACCCATAATCCAGGACGATTTCTGTTTCGTAAACTTCAAGGGAAAACTAAAAAAATTGAACGAACGCCAACTTATCGAAGGTGCATTCAAAGGATTATACAACAACGGAGAGGAATGCATAAGCGGAGAAATATCTTTAGGAGGTTTCGGTAAAATTCTGAAAAGTGCCCAGCGCATGGACCGTCGTATCGACCGAAGTATCTTTATCAGTAAGGAGAAAAAAGAGATGGTGGATTTGGAGCGTTCACTCGATACCCTTACTATGAATATCATTGCCAAAGGCGAAACCCTGAATATATTTACCAAAGACGTTACCGTCAAATTATCGATCTATGATGCCGGAAAAGAAGATGGCGACCGAATCAACCTAATAGTGGACGGAGAAGTGATTTTGGAGAATTATACCGTGACCAAAGAAATTAAGGATATTGAGATCCCGTTAAAATTGGGACAAGCCAACATCGAGGTGGAAGCAATCAATGTTGGAACTTCAGCCCCAAATACGGTACGAATTGAGATTACGGATACACGAAATTTTGTTCGAACCCTTACTAACCTGGATGCAGGGGAAAAAGCAGGAGTTACTATTGTGAATAAGTAGAAGAATTTTATTCTTCCTCGAGTATATCTCTCATTATCTTAAGATGATGCTCTGTATGCACTTCTATGAATCGCAATGCCTGTCCGCGATTTAACAGGCCAAAGACCGGATGCCGAAAGTTTGAATTGACGTTTGCTTCAAAAATTCTAACCAGATTTTTTTTGGCGTCTTCCAATTGAATGTAAAGGTCTTCGGTACGGATTTCCTCAGGGGGCAGGACCACCTTTGGAGATTGAGCCTTTCCCCTGGGGATGTAATTATTAGATAAAGATAATATTCTGGAAATGTTGATACTTGATCTATAACTATCCGGATTTGAAGCGAAGAGTGAATCACAAATTCTGTTGATAGTCTTCAGGCTATGATCCAGATGCCAGGCAACATCCACTTTTGAAACTGAAGGATTTAGTTCATCCCTTAACGGGATTTTTTGTTCAATTTCAGCAATATTATTATCCATAAAATTTGGATCGGTCACTTTCATAATAGCGCAGGAATTAGTGCTAACCACCAACAACATAAGTACCATCGAAATACCTAATAAAGTTCTTTTTTTCATCAGCGATTTTTATGAGACATGACCGGGTTCGGCCATGCCAGACATTACTTTGTTCATAATTCGGATCTTCCCCCATCTTGGAACCGAGCGAAGCCCGAATATGAGTAGTTTGGAGAGGAATCCCGGAAACAGCTGACTCTTCCTGCCAACCGATTGCAAAATTTCTATTGCGATGTCCTTAGATTTCATTCCATTGCCGGGTTTCATATTGGCTCTGCGCATAAATCCGGTGTTAACAGGTCCCGGAGATGCAACTAATACAGAGACCTTTTTGTTTTTCAGTTCGATGGACAACGCCTCACCCAATGACTGTACGTATGCCTTTGTGGCTGCGTAATGAGCTGCGTGAGGTGCCCCCTGGAATGCTACTATTGAACTCAGAAGGACAATTCCTCCTTTATTCTGAGCAGCAAATTTTTTACTGAAATAATGACTAAGAATCAAAACCGATTTACAATTAAGATCCAACATATTGGTTTCGTTTCTTAGTTCTGATTCGATAAACGGACCCGATGATCCAAACCCGGCATTTAGAAATACCAGATTAATGTTATGATTGGAAGCAGCTTGAGTGACCAATGCATTGGATTCGGGTTTTGAAAGATCTGCGGATAAGTATTTAACCCTTACTCCGTATTCCGCTTCCAGGCTGGAAGCAAGATCTTCCAGGAGTTCAATTCTTCTGGCTACTAATAACAGGTTGAAACCCGACGCAGCCAATTCGGTTGATAGTTCTTTGCCTATTCCGGAGGAGGCCCCTGTTACGAGGGCCCAACCTCCGAAATCCACTAACAACCTGTTTCGATCATTTTGAGAAAGTTCCTTTTTCATATTATTTGGTTTAAAACTGAAAACGATATCCGAAATCCGGGAAGAACCCTATTTGGTCTACCTGATCTACTTGATTGCTCACCCGGTTGTATCGACGTACGAATACGTTTTCATTATTGGTTACATTTTGAAGGTCGAAATAAAACTGGTGGGAGGTCTTTTTCGACTTGCTGTTGATCTTAAACCCGGCTTTGATGTCCCAACGGAAATAACCGTCATACTGCTGGGTATAGGCGAGGTCGTCCTGCAATACTTCGAATCCGGCAGCCTGTGAAGCCTCCAGATCCACTGGGGTAAAGTAGCGTCCACCGGAGAAAGTGAGTCGCGTATCAAAGAACAAAGCATTTTTTTTCGCCTTGCCTACCGTGAATTCTCTTCCAGCCAAAGTATTTAATACATAACCATTGTTAAAAGGGGTATTACGTTCTATTCCGTCGCTACCTTCGTATTTGCTCTCGAAGAACGAAGCGGTGAAGAGACCATAATAACCGTCACTAAAGAATTTTTCTAAGGTAATTTCGACTCCTTGATTAAAGCCGGTTCCATTATTGACCAGGGATACTTTGTCGTTGTCAAAATCGAAATCGGCGCCTTCGGTTAGGGATGAATAACTGGAAGGAAATGCTTCCACCGCGGCATTGGTAATGTCCTGGTAATAGACTTCCACTTTTCCGCGCCAGCTTTTTGCCAGGCGTACATCATAACCCACTACAAAATGATTACTGCGCACAAATTCAAGATCGGTGTTGGTTTGCCGGATCTCTCCGTTAACTTCCTCGTTCAGAAAAAGTAAGGGGAGGGGAACCGGTTGATGGTGCAATCCATATCCAATATTGATTCGATGCTTAGGGGCAATTCGGTAATTGATGGCCGCCCTGGGCTCTAAAACGAACTGTTCATTTAATGTACTATACTGCGAGTGTAACCCCGTATTTAATGTAAGATTTTTGGTAAGGCGGAATTGTCCTTGAACATATGGCTGAACGATGGACAAATTATCATCAACATCGAGATAGGTGAACAGGTCGGGATCTCCGTCTCCATCCAAATCTGGCTGACTTTCGCGATCTCTCTGTAAAGATTCCAACCCGAAATTCTCCACCAACACACCAGCTCTTAAGGTACTGCGGTTGCTTAGTTTGGAATTGAAGAGCGTTGAGAAACTGAATCTTGTTTCCAGGTCATCGGCATCCGTGTAACGTATGATACGTTCCTCGGGAGTATCTTTATCGATGAATCGATCCAATTTAAAATCGGTGCGAGTGAATGATCCTGAAACTACGGATCTTAAATAAGAACTCTCACTTAGATTAATCGTATGCTTGAGACCAACTACACCAAAACCCGATTCCACAAAAGTGTTTTCGTCTTCCGCAGCAAAAAGATCGTCTTCGTTAATATCGTCACCCAGGAAATCAATATCGGATTGACCCCAGATTCCGAAAAGTGAGAAATTACCCAGTTTGCTTTTACCCAGGTCAATATTGAAGGAAAGGTCACTATAATTGGGTGTGGCTGAAGTACCACCTGCTCCTGTTCCCAGGATACTGATCAGGGAATATCTACCTGCCACCAAAAAAGATCCATTCTTCTTACCTAATGGCCCTTCCGCCATGGCTTCCACTCCGGTAAATATACCTACCTGTGTAGTGAACTCGTAATCGTCTTTATTTCCTTTTCTAAAGCCCAAATCAAAAACTCCTCCAATGGCGTTGCCGTATTCAGCCGGAAAAGCCGATGTGATGAAGTCGGAGTTTTTTAAGAGATTGGTATTTAATGCTGAAACCGGCCCTCCTGTGGTTCCGAAAGTTGAAAAGTGGTTAGGACTAGGAATCGGAATTCCTTCCAAACGCCATAGTAATCCGGTGGGGGAATTTCCACGTATCACGATGTCATTTCTACTATCGTCCGGAGCTGAAACACCGGCAAAGTTGGCTGCCAGGCGTCCAACGTCGCTTCGTCCGCCTGAAAAACGATTGACTTCTTCCAAACTAAATTGCCTGGACGAAATGGTAGCGAGCTTGTTGACGGATCTTTCTTTGTTTGTGGTCGAAATTACTACCTCCTCGAGTTGGTCAAAGGCTTCGATCAGGTCGATGTTCACCACTGCGTCTTTACCGGATGTCACCACGATGTTTGGGATAGTTACAGGTTCAAAGCCCACATAGCTCACCCGGATTGTTTGTCTTCCCAGGGGAACGTTTTCCAAACGATAGTAGCCGTCAAAATCTGTAATTCCACCTATCCCTTCTTCCGAACCAAGAAGTTCGACGGTAGCTCCGTTCAAGGGGGTTTCACTTTGCTTGTCAACAACAAGTCCTTTAATAACTCCATTCTGCGCCCATAATCCGGCAGTCAGGAGTAAAATCATAATGCTGAATAGTTTTTTCATTTTTCTGGATTTTTCATCAAATTTTGACCATCAAGTCTTAAATGAAAAATGAAAAAGGATCAATTGCAGAATTTAGTTTTGGATTGTTCTATTGCAGGTTTAAACAGGAAGGAGGTCTAAAATTTCAGCAAAAACGGTTCAAATCGATATTCGACAATTCAAGGATTTATTTAACGTTTCGATGGCGACTAAGTTTGTGCGATGCTTATACTTTTATAGTTTTACTCATTAGATAAGTTATCTTTATCCTCATGAATATCAAGCGCATCAAGAACCTGGCTTTCCGTTTCTTTCTGGTAAATGTGGTCTACTTTACTGTAAAGCTTACTATGGATCACGGTGAAGAAGGTGTGGAATGGTTTAGCCCCACAGGAACTTTTTACTATATCACGGCCTTTATCTTATTGATGGGTACCTGGGAAGTAAATGATGGCTTTATACGCAGATTTCAGAGTAAATCCATTTCCGGTTTTATACAAGGAAGGGAACATTTTCAGATTATGGGGTTAACCCTGGCTCTTATAATCCCCTTGAGTGCAATAATCTATTACCTGGGAATTTTCCAGCTAAATCATCTTTGTGAAATTGATGCTGAAAATCCTTGGTTACAGTGGCGCGTTGATTTCTTCAGGTCGATCATCATTGGTTTGGCGGTTATTTTCTTTAACCAGTTTTATCATTCCATTCGCCAAAAAAATGAACTAGAAGTGAAAATCTCCAGTATGAAGAAAGAGGTGGTTACCACAAAATACAAGTCACTGAAAAACCAGATCAGTCCTCATTTTCTGTTCAACAGTTTGAACACTCTTACCTCTCTAATGTATGAGGATCGGGATCTTGCTTCCGATTTCGTTTCCCGCCTGGCTTCTTGTTATCGTTACATCCTGGACAATCGCGAGGAAGATTTGGTACCCCTGGATAAGGAACTTGGTTTTCTCGATTCTTTTATTTTTATGATGAATGTGAGGCATGAAGGGGCATTGAAGATCACCACAGACATTGGGGTCCCACCTTCGGATTATGTGATTCCTACCCTCACCTTGCAAATGTTGGTTGAGAACGCGTTGAAACACAATTATTTTTCCAAAGAACGACCCATGGAAATAAATGTTTCGACCCGTGGAACGCAACGCCTCATCGTTGAAAATACTTTCAGAAAGCGTGAATTGGAAGAACCCTCTACGGGATTGGGAATAAAGAACATAGAAAAGCGATATTCCTTTTATACGGCCCAGGAAATTCTGGTGGAACAAAAAGAAGATTTGTTCATCGTTGAGGTTCCATTATTGCCAAAAAATATTAACGAAGTTAAAACGCTATCCGTTTCATAAATGAAAGCAGTAATCGTAGAAGATGAATCGATAGCCTCCCGAAGACTTGCACAGTTAATCGGTGAACTGGCTCCGGAGATGGAAATCGTGGGGCAGGTCACTTCCGTGGAAAGTGGTAACGCATGGTTTCAAAATAATGACTTACCGGACCTAATATTTTTGGATATCCAGTTGAACGATGGTTATGGTTTCGATATCCTGGATCAACTGGCGGAACACCCACCGGTGATCTTTACGACTGCCTATAACGAGTATGCAATTCGGGGGTTTAAGTATAACGGAATTGACTACCTTTTAAAACCAATCGATAAGAACGATCTTCGGGATGCGTTGCATAAATTCAGAAAGAATACTTCCAAAGTTCCGGAAGCGGAAAACGAAAAGATCGCCCAGCTAAAACAACTCTTTAGTAAGGAGTATAAAAAGCGATTTATGGTAAAGGTGGGCAATCATTTCAACACTTTTGATGTTGAAGACATCGCCTACTTCAAGGCAAACGATGGCTTGATCTTTTTAAAGTCTCACAGCGGACAGGAATATCCCGTCGAATATTCCATCGATCAATTGGAGGATATTTTAGATCCCGTTCAGTTCTTCAGGATCAATAGGCAATTCATGGTTTCCGTGAAGGCCGTTCAGGAAATTCATACCTATTTCAACAGCAGGTTGCTCATCAAACTGATACCCATAGAAAGCGAACAGGTGATCGTATCCCGGGAACGCTGCAGTAACTTTAAACGTTGGCTGGATCTATAAAAAACCCCCACCTTTCGGTGAGGGTTGATATATTAAATTTTAGGGTAAATTACCTCTCGACTACCAGCCCGAAAGACTTCGTTCTGGCGGGCACTCGAGGTGACTTTTTTAGTATCTGTAGTACTCAGGCTTATAAGGCCCTTCTACTTTCACCCCGATATAATCGGCTTGCTCTTTACGAAGTTCGGTAAGCTCTGCGCCAATTTTTGCCAGGTGCAATTTCGCTACTTTCTCATCAAGGTGCTTAGGAAGCATATATACTTTGTTCTCGTAATTATCGGTATTGTTCCAAAGCTCAATCTGTGCAAGCGTTTGGTTGGTGAAAGAGTTACTCATCACAAAACTCGGGTGTCCTGTGGCACATCCAAGGTTTACCAATCGTCCTTCGGCCAGCAAGATGATATCTTTCCCGTTTACGGTATACTTATCAACCTGAGGTTTGATCTCGATCTTCGAATGATTGTCGTTCAACCATGCAACGTCGATCTCATTATCGAAGTGCCCGATATTACACACAATCGTCTTATCCTTCATGGCTTCAAAATGCTGTCCCTGGACGATGTCTTTGTTCCCAGTAGTAGTGATCACGATATCCGCATTTCCAACTACGGTTTCAAGACGTTTTACTTCAAAACCGTCCATA
>WUAI01000035.1 GCA_009827225.1 Flavobacteriaceae bacterium
TCTGCAAGAACCTGTGGTCACGGTCGGGCATCCTTCTGGCAGAAGATTTGAGGGATCCCATGGGGATGGTATTTTATCGAATGACGGCTTTGCAACCAACCTCGATTGGAAACCTATCGATAATGATTATGCCTTTGGCGGCAGGGGTGGATGTTGGAAATTTCACGAAAATCACGCTCGCACTGCCGACAGATTCAAGGGCTTACGAACAAAACCAAACCGACGGGCGTCTCATATCGGTTTTCGTGGGGTGAGAACCGCATTTTAATTGTTTAATGGATGAAAAAAACGAATTTAACCCCAGTATTAATTTTAACAGTATTTATTGCAGTGGTCCTACTCGCTTTTCGAAAAGGAAATGATCCTTTCGAAAATACTGCAACGTCCACAGAGATGATATTTGTAACTGGCGGAACATTCTTAATGGGTCAGAAGGACGGTGAATTCGACGAAAAACCCGTGCATGAAGTAACGTTATCCAATTTTTATATCGGTAAATATGAAGTTACTGTTTCAGAATATCAGAAGTTTTGCAAGGCCACAAAACGATCAATGCCCAAAGAACCGGAATGGGGATGGCAAGAGGACCATCCAATAATAAACACCAGTTGGAATGATGCCATGGCATTTATAGAATGGTTAAATTCTGAGACCGGGGAAACCTACAGGTTACCTACAGAAGCCGAGTTCGAATATGTTATAAGAGAGGGCGGAAAGCCGGGAACATTCTCCTGGGGTGATGGTCAACCAACAGAAAACATAGCGGACATAAGTTATTCCAAGGTTTATAAAAGTCGCGGTTATTGGGAAGGATATGATGATGGTTTTGCATACACCGCCCCCGTGGGAAGTTTTCAGCCCAATACATTAGGCGTATATGATATAAATGGTAACATGTGGGAATGGGTAAGTGATTGGCATGCAGAATTCACGAAAGAGAAGGTAACCGATCCAAGAGGACCTGCTACCGGAACCAATAAAGTAGGTAAAGGCGGCAGCTACAATTCCGATCCCTGGCATTCCAGAACCGCGAGCAGGGCCTTCGTCGAACCCGATTTTAAACGACCCACTTTTCGACTGGCGAAGAGCATTGATTGAATTACCACAATAATTCTTTAAATTTAGTAGGGTAATTCGATAAACGAATCTGAACATGTGTTACGATATCAAAGCCAGCCTGGAAGCCCAACTCATGAGAGCACGGCGAAAAGGAGACGAAGAAGCAGTAAAAGAGATTATCGAAAAATTGGCTCCTCTTTCCGATTTGCCGATTTATCACGCTTCCGGATTTCAGCATCCTAAACTTCTCATATATCCGGAAGATCATCCGGACGAACCGTTAGTTGCCATCTGGGGTTTGGTGCCACATTGGGTGAAAGACCGGGTTCAGCTAAAAAAATATTGGAATAATACTTTAAACGCAAGGGGAGAAACCATTTTCGAGAAACCATCGTTTCGGGAAGCCGCCAGGAGTCATCGTTGCATCTTGTATGTAGACGGCTTTTACGAACATCACCATTATAAGGGCAAAACCTATCCTTTCTTTGTGCACAAGAAAGACCAGACTCCTATGGCCCTCGCAGGATTAAGCAGCGAATGGCTGGACGAAGAAACGGGGGAACTTATCAATACCTTTTCTATTGTTACTACGGAAGGAAATTCGCTCTTATCCAAGATCCACAATAATCCGAAGCTCAAAGGTCCGCGTATGCCACTTATCCTTCCCACCAAACTTGAAGAACGCTGGTTGGAACCCATACAGGATGAACTGGATATCAAAGCCCTTCAGGAGCTTATCCAGTCCTATCCGGATGATGAACTCGACGCATTTACCGTGTCTAAACTTCGGGGAAAAGAATATCAGGGAAATGTCCCGGAAACTGCACAAGCGGTTACTTACGACGAACTGGTTTTTTGAGAATTATTCCAGCAACAGGCGATCGAGTAACGATCGAACCTCTTTGCTGTTCCAATCGGCGGCACCCGCTTTATCAATTACTATCTTTCCGTCTTTTGCAATGAGATAAGTCGTGGGAAATGAATGTGCGGAAAAAGCATCTGGCAGTCCTTGCTTGGGTATGAAGACCGGAAGATCATGCCCTTTTTTGGTTAAAAAAGACTGTAATTTCTCCTCAGATTCCATGGACACAAAATAGAAATCCACCCTTTCGCCATAGTCGTTGTATAGATCTTGGAATGACGGCATTTCAGCAACGCATGGCGCACACCAAGTAGCCCAAAGATTAACGATTGATACAGAACCTTCCGAAATAGCAAAGTCGATCGGTTCACCCTCCAGGTCCTGCAATTTCCAATGGTAGTTTTTGAGCTGGATTTGTTTTTCTTCGGAAATTTCCGAAGGACTAAAAGAAATCAATCTATTCACAAATACCTTAATGGGCATCCCTGTTTGAGGTATCATTAAAAGTGCGACCAAAGTCAAAATGAGTATTGTACTCCAGTGTTTTTTTATGTAAGATCGTACTTGCATTGCTGAGTAGTCGGTTATTCCGGATGAAAATATCAAAAAGTACACAAATAAAAAAGACCCTCAACAAATGAGGGTCTCCTAGTTCAAACACAGTAAACTATTGTCTCGTCACCGTAATAGAATTCGATAGACTGAAACATCCTTGAAGATCGTTGGCATTAAGACCTACCATGGCCCCTTCCAAATCGTCTTCAAACCTTAAATACCAGATCAGGCAAACTCCAACGCCTGCTCCATCAAAATCCACTGCTTCGACGTCGGCTAATGTAGGGGGCAATCCTAAGATATTCCCCAGATCGTCGGTGATTACCCAGGTGCTGTTGGTCCCTGTGGCAGTTCCATCCAGTGTAATTCCGGAAACGAAATCAGGAGTGCCGTCCACTGTGAAAGTAAACGGTCCTCCACTTATGGTTCCGGCATTGGGGGCGTTACGCGTTACCGTAATAGAATTTGATAAGCTGAAGGTTCCTGAAAGGTCGTTGGCGTTCATACCCACTTCAGCACCTTCAATCCCATCTTCAAATCTTAGATACCAGATTAGGCAAACACCACCTCCTGCTCCATCGAAATCCACACCTTCCAAGTCGGCCAATGTGGGTGGTAAACCAAGGATCACACCCGTGTCGTCTGTAATGACAAATGTGCTATTGGAGCCTACGGCGTCGGGATCGGTAGAGATGCCACTCACGTTATCCGGGCTTCCGTCCACACAAAATTCGAAGGGTCCACCACTAAGTGTCCCGGCATTAGGCTGTGGGTTTCGGAACACGGAAATAGAGTTCGACAGATCGAAACTTCCCTGGAGGTCGTTGGCATTCAAACCTACCTCGGCGCCAACCAGTCCATCTTCGAAACGGATGTACCAAATGAGACAGGTACCTACTCCGGCTCCGTCAAAGTCTACGGCTTCCAGATCGGCAAGGGTTGGGGGTAATCCTAAAATATTGGCTTGATCGTCTGTGATCACGAACGAGCGATTTGTTCCAACGGCATCGGGATCTGTAGCAATCCCGCTAACGAAATCCGGTGTTCCGTCAACAAAGAAATTAAAAGGACCACCAGTGATTTCGCCGGCATCGGGCACGATGGTTTGAGTATTGTTATCATCGTCCTCACTACATGATATCAATACTAAGGATAGGCTGATTAAACCTAAAAAGATCTTTTTCATAACTGTTTAATTTTAAATTACTCGTCAAAATTAAACACGCCTGAAATGGTAAAATGTTAGCTAGCTTACATTAGGCAGAAAATTTCAACCGAATTTCATTTCGATTGAAATCAATTAGGTTTTCACTTCGGAATTTGTTCATGATAGAATTGAAAGTAGGGCGAGAAGTTCCTATCAATCGAGCGATATCTTTTTGGGTATAGGGATGATTTATTACTGTGTCACCGGTCTTCGGACAACAATACCCATAGTCCTGAGCAAGTTCTTTGAGGAATTCATTAACCCGTGTTTCGGCGTCTTTGAACATCATAAGTTCTAATCGGCGTTCCAGTTTTTTGATCCGGAAACCTATCAGCTTATAAATTCGAAATCCGAAGTTCCGATTGTCTCGCATCAAATCGTGCATGGTATCAACACCAACGGGACAAATGGAAGTGTCATTGTCAATGGACATGGCAAATTCATCCCGGGTAGTTTCTCCTAAAATGGCCTTTTCTCCAAACAATTCCCCTTTGCTGAGGATCGCCTTTACCACTTCTTCTCCATCTTCAGTATAATAACCAATTTTCACCTTTCCCTCTTCAATAAGATATACTTTATTGGAATTATCTTCTTCAAAATAGATGTAATCCTGCTTTCGGTAATTCATAAAAGAATGAGAGGCCTTATAGGCCTTAAACTTGTGTGGGCACAGCATTTTAAAGAGATTAACATCTTCAAAAAACCATAAAGTATCCATAAGAATCGGTGTTGGTTTGAATTGGGTCGCAAAAGAAAGTTATGTCTTACAATAATTCCAGAAGAAAAATCTACTAAGTGATTTCCTCTCAAAAATCTTACATTTAGAATATCAAATAACACACACATGGAAAGCAGAAGAGATTTTGTCAAGAAAACTGCCTTGGCGGCCACCGCAATTAGCCTTGCCCCTCAAATAACTTTAGGTATGGAAGATACCTCAACAGATAAACTGAAGGTAGGGCTTATCGGCGTGGGATTGCGTGGCACAAACCACCTGAATAACTTGTTACTTCGCGAGGATATCGAGATCACTGCTATATGTGATATTGATGACAGAAGGAACGAAATTGCACTTGAGTTGATCAAAGAAGCCAAACAACCCAAACCTAAAGTCTTTAATAAACATGAGTATGATTATCGGAACCTGCTGGAATTAGAAAATGTAGATGCCGTTATCATTTCCACGCCCTGGTTATGGCATACCCGGATGGCCAAAGATTCCATGCTGGCCGGCAAGTATACCGGGCTTGAAGTGTCGGCAGCTAACACCATGGAAGAGTGTTGGGATTTGGTAAATACCCATGAAGAAACAGGGTCGCACCTTATGATATTGGAAAATGTGTGTTTCAGAAGAGATATCATGGCCGTGCTTAATATGGTGAAGCAAAATGTATTTGGGGAACTCATACATTTCAGATGTGGATACCAACATGACTTGCGTTTTGTAAAATTCAATGATGGCAAAACTCCTTACGGACTCGGAGTGGAATTCGGTGAAAAAGGTATTTCTGAATCCGCCTGGCGCACCCAACATTCCCTCTTGCGCAATGCCGACGTATATCCTACACACGGTGTGGGCCCAATCGCTGTGATGTGTGATATAAATCGTGGAAACCGATTTGTAAGCATGACCTCTATGGCCAGTAAAGGCATTGGACTTCATAACTACATCGTGAAACACGGAGGAAAAGACCACCCAAATGCTAAATTAAAGTTCAAACAAGGTGATGTCATCACCTCCATGATTGAAACATCTCATGGTGAAACGATCATCGTTACTCATGATTGCAACTCCCCTCGCCCCTATTCTCTTGGGTTCAGGGTGCAGGGCAGCGAAGGAATCTGGGAGGTTGATGGCAATCGCATCTATATCGAAGGCAAAGCAAAAAATTCTCATCGTTGGGATGAAGCCACGGAATGGATTCAGCGATACGACCATCCACTTTGGCAGAAATTCGGAGATTTTGCGGCCGGTTCCGGTCATGGTGGGATGGATTTCTTTGTACTTCATGCTTTTGTGGAATCGGCGAAGAAAAATATTGCTCCTCCATTGGACGCATATGATGCAGCGGCCTGGAGTGCGATTACTCCGCTTTCTGAAGTGTCGATCGCCAACAATGGGGAACCCCAGGACTTTCCAGATTTTACGAGGGGTAATTGGGTAAAACGCGCTCCTTATAACTGGATGAGTGATGTCTATTAATACATCTTTCACGTTTAGAGCACCCGGAAGAGTATGCTTGTTTGGAGATCACCAGGATTACCTCGGACTTCCCGTTATTGCATGTGCTATCGATCGCTGGATTTATCTAAAAGCACGACCTAATCAAAATCGGAATATCCATATTCAATTTGAAGATTTGGGTACTGAAAGAATCCTTCATCTCGATGGTCATCATGATTCTCTAGAATCGGACGATCATATGGTTTCGGCCTTACGTGTTGTAGAACGCTATGGCTGTTTTCCCAATCATGGTTTCGATATTCGAATTCACGGCACCATCCCTATTAATGCGGGATTGTCTAGCTCTTCAGCACTTGTGGTGGTTTGGGTACATTTTCTCCTGAAAACATTCGGGTGTGATCGGGATATCACCCCGGAATTCATTGCCCAAATAGCATATGAAGCTGAAGTTCTGGAACATCAAGGTCCGGGAGGAAACATGGATCAATTCAGTATTTCTCTTGGAGACGTACAGTACATTCAAACCAGACCTCCATTTCACTGCAAAAACCTTGGAAAGAATCTGGGAAACCTCGTAATCGCAGAGTCCGGTGTACCCAAGTTTACATTGGAGGTTCTTGCCAACCTTAAAACAAAAGTACTCACCGGTTTAAATGAAATTAAGGTTCACATGCCGGCGTTCGATCTTTCCAAAGCGACCCTGGAAACCTTAGATGAGGTGCTACCTTATGTTTCTGAAAATCTCAAGGTTTATGTTTCAGCAGCCATAAAAAATCATGAGATTACCTGGGCCGCACTAAGAGAATTTCAACAGAAACCACCTGAAGCTGAAATTTTAGCATCATTAATGAACGCTCATCATACCATTTTGAGAAACGACCTGGGTATCACAGTGCCGTTGATCGACCAACTTATTGAGACTGGTTTGGAAAAAGGAGCCATGGGAGCTAAGATTGTAGGCTCGGGAGGAGGAGGTTCCATGGTTTTTATGGCTTCACCGGGAATGGAAAGAACATTGATAAAACATCTAATGGCCTCCGGAGCTAAAGACGCCTATAAGGTGGAAGTGGTCTCCGGAACAGAAATGATTGTAGATGACTGAAACACTTATCATATTAGCGGCCGGCCGTTCCAGCAGGATGAAGCAATCCGAAATTGTTGAGGGTTTAAAGTCCGAGGCTGTTCAGGAGGCAGTGAATAAAACAAAGACGCTTATTGGTGTTGGAAAGGATTCCAGACCACTTTTAGATTTTATACTTCTTAATGCCTCGAAGGCCGGAATTCGGCAGGTGATTTTGGTGGTTGGGTCCAATAGAGAAGACTTTGAGAATTACTACGGAAATGCACCCGCAAACAATGAATGGAACAAAATCAACATCTCTTATGCCGAACAAATAGTGCCTCCTTCCCGGAGTAAACCATTGGGTACTGCGGATGCGGTATACCAGGCGCTGGAGCAATACCCGGAAATAAAGAAAGGCACCTATATGGTTTGTAATTCAGATAACCTGTACTCGGTAGCGGCATTTCAAGCTCTTGCAAATTCTCCCAATGAACAAGCCATGATTGCATACGACCGGGACGCGCTAGATCATTCTTTGGACCGAATCTCCAAATTTGCATTGTGCCGAATGGATAACGACGGATTCTTGATCGAAATCGAAGAAAAGCCATCACATGATAGGATTCAGGAATATGCAGATTCACACGGTAAGCTTAGGGTAAGTATGAATTTGTGGAAATTATCCGGAAAGGCATTGACGTTTCTCCGGGATTGTCCTGTTCATCCGCAACGGGATGAAAAAGAACTCCCTCGGGCTATTTTGAACATGATTCACGCAAAGGCTGGCTCGGTGTTCTGCATTCCAGCATCTGAACATGTTCCGGATCTCACCACAAAGGCGGATATACTCAAACTGAATTCATTTCTGAAGAAGGAATAAAAAAACTCCTGCAGTACAGGAGTCTTTTTGTGTATGTATTCACTAATTAAGCGTTCTCTTTCTTAATAAGATTCAATGCCGAACCTTCCCTGTACCACTCGATCTGAGATGCATTATACGTATGGTTGGCAAGAATGGTGTCTTTACTACCATCAGCGTGAACCACTTCAATAGTAAGAGGTTTTCCTGGAGCAAATTCAGCAATATCTACAAAGTTGAACGTATCGTCCTCCTGGATCAGGTCATAATCACTTTCGTTAGCGAAGGTTAGGCCAAGCATTCCTTGCTTCTTGAGGTTGGTCTCATGGATTCGGGCGAACGATTTTACCAACACGGCCGCTACTCCCAAATGTCTCGGTTGCATCGCAGCATGCTCACGTGAAGATCCTTCACCATAATTATGGTCCCCTACCACAATAGTTTTTATTCCTGCCGCTTTGTAAGCTCTTTGCGTGTCTGGTACACCACCGTATTCACCATCCAACTGACTCTTCACAAAGTTGGTCTTTTTATTGTACGCATTCACAGCACCGATCAAGGTATTGTTTGCGATGTTATCTAGATGCCCTCGATAGCGTAACCAAGGACCTGCCATGGAAATATGATCGGTAGTACATTTCCCAAATGCCTTGATCAACAACTTTACTCCTTGTAACTCTTCGTCCTTAATAGGCTCAAAAGGAGTCAACAACTGTAGTCTTTCTGATGTTGGACTAACTACCACATTTATCCCACTTCCGTCTTCCACGGGTTCCAGGTAGCCATTATCTTTTACGTCAAATCCTAAAGGAGGTAGTTCGATTCCTTTTGGTTCATCCAGTTTCACTTCATCTCCGTCCTCATTGATTAACGAATCATTCATCGGGTCGAAATCCAATCTACCTGAAATCGCAATTGCTGCCACCATTTCAGGGGATCCTACAAAAGCATGGGTATTAGGGTTACCATCGGCTCTTTTTGAGAAGTTTCGATTAAACGAATGCACGATAGTATTCTTTTCGTCTCCTTTCAGATCACTTCGATCCCATTGACCGATACATGGACCACAGGCGTTGGTAAAGATGGTTGCTCCCAGGTTTTCAAAAACCTGCAAAAGGCCATCTCTCTCTGCGGTATATCGAATTTGCTCTGACCCGGGATTGATTCCAAAATCACTTTTTGGTTTCAACCCTTTGTCAATAGCTTGTTGTGCGATTGATGCTGCACGTGTTAAGTCTTCATATGATGAATTTGTACACGATCCGATAAGTCCCCAGTCCACATTAATCGGCCAGTCATGCTCTCTCGCTTTGGGCCCCAATTGTCCTACCGGGGTTGCAAGATCCGGAGTAAACGGACCATTTAAGTGTGGTCTTAATTCGGTTAAATTGATTTCTATTACCTGATCGAAATATTGTTCAGGGTTTTCATATACTTCATCGTCACCTGTCAAATATTCCTTGATCTTATTAGCTTCATCGGCCACTTCAGAGCGCTCTGTTGCACGCAGGAACCGTTCCATAGAATCGTCATAACCAAAGGTGGAAGTTGTGGCTCCTATTTCAGCACCCATATTACAAATGGTTCCTTTTCCGGTAGCTGAAAGATTCTTGGCTCCCGGCCCAAAATATTCAAGAATGGCACCTGTTCCTCCTTTTACAGTGAGGATACCGGCCACTTTTAAAATAACGTCTTTAGAGGCTGTCCATCCGTTTAACTCTCCTGTTAATTTAACCCCGATTAACTTCGGAAATTTAAGTTCCCACGGCATACCGGCCATTACATCCACAGCATCTGCACCTCCTACACCAACAGCCACCATTCCCAATCCTCCGGCATTCACCGTATGGGAATCGGTACCAATCATCATTCCTCCCGGATAAGCATAATTTTCGATCACTACCTGGTGGATAATTCCAGCTCCGGGTTTCCAGAACCCAATTCCATATTTATCCGAAACCGATTCCAGGAAATCAAACACCTCGCTGCTTACATCGTTGGCGCGTTTCAAATCGGCTTCAGCACCTTGCTTGGCCTGGATCAGGTGATCACAGTGCACCGTGGTGGGCACCGCCACCTTCTTTTTACCCGCCTGCATAAACTGAAGCAATGCCATTTGCGCCGTGGCATCCTGACAGGCTATTCGATCCGGGGCGAAATCCACATAGTCCTTACCTCTGGTAAAGGCTTTGGTTGGGGTTCCTTCCCACAAATGGTTGTATAATATTTTTTCGGATAAGGTTAAGGGTCTACCCACAATTTCGCGTGCTTTATCCACTCGCTCCGGCATGTGAGCGTAGACCTTTTTAATCATATCTAAATCGAATGCCATAGTGTCTATTTTTTTGTTTTGAAGTGCAGCAAAAGTACAAATTTTCAGAAATAATTAAAAATTATCTAATAAATTAGGTTATTTTATAACTATTTTTCAATGTTTGACAATTTTTCATGCATATTTTTTCGTATTTATTAATTTTTGATGCGAATAATTATCAAATTGTCAATTTATTTTTGCTGAAATTTTCTTTTGAAGAATGGACGATCCCTAAGGTCCATCATGGGTTTTTCAAAAGCGCGATATAACACATAGGATAAGACGAAGGTAATCGCCAGATAGCCCAGCGAATAAACCCACTTTTGAAGATCGGAGATATCAGAAGTATCCACCCAATATTTCATCAGTTGCAGGATGACAGAATAATGAAGGAGATACATAGAATAGGAGATCAGGCTAATTACTGTAATCGGTTTTAGGACAAGGGGTGGTATACGTTTTAATCTGGACAGGAAAGGAAGGCTCATTGCAATGAACAACGAGCAAAGGGGTAAGTATAACACATTCAGGAAGAATGGGCTCGAATCCGGGTCAAGGACAAAGTTCGCTATCACATAATGCATCAGGATGAACAAAATCAAACCTGAAAACAATGATATGAAGGTAGACCGTTTCCAGAAATCAGCATACTTTAAACTAATGAATGCCGCCATCACTCCCAAATATATGGCATCGATCCTGTAAATAACCACGGCTTTTAGATTCACATTCCAATAATCCAGGGTGTTGGGGCCGGTTTCCATGTTATAAATAACCTTAGTCACCATAAAAAAGGAAATGATCAGAAATGTCACCCAAAAAAATACCCATTCTCTTTTTATTCTGAGATTTGGAAGCAATGCCAGGTAAAAAAACAAAGGACCAATAATGTAGGCAAACTCTTCAATGGGTAAACTCCAGGATTCAGTGAAAAAAATATCCATCCCCGAGGAAAAATTCTGCAGAAAAAAGAAATAATGGAGCAATGTATCCGGAAGCTCCCTTCCCAGGTATATCACGAGGCCTATATTGATTAGCAGCACGAGATAATAATTGGGGAGAGTCCTGAACCACCGCCGAATTATGAAGTATTTGAGATGGGCCGATTTAAAGTCCGGATTAGTAAAAATTCTATACAGTATTCTTCCTATGAGAAAACCACTTAGTACGAAGAAGATCTCTACTCCCATGACTCCGCACAGACGAAGAAACGTAACCATAGGTCCCTGTACTTCGGGAAATACCCACAACACGTGAGAACACACCACACATAGTATGGCAATGGCTCTCATAAGATCGAGACCAAAGATTCGGCTGGAATAATCGATGCGCAATAGAATCGTTTCGGTTGAAACGAAGGTACTAAAAAGCTATTGTTTAATAAAGACTGGCCACGATCTCCTCGATGGAAAGACCTTCGGCTTCTGCTTTGTAGTTTTTGATAAGCCGGTGGCGTAATATCCCTATAGCAACTTTCTGAACGTCCTCAATATCCGGTGAAAACTTACCGTTAAGTGCTGCGTAGGCTTTGGCACCTAAAATCAGGTTTTGCGAAGCACGAGGCCCAGCTCCCCAATCGATATAGTTCTTTACCGTTTCAGTGGCTGCCTGACTTTTAGGACGTGTTTTTCCTACCAGAGTAACCGCATACTCAATAACGTTATCAGCTACCGGGATACGCTTGATCAAATTCTGGTAATTAATAATCTCTTCCGAAGTAAAAAGAGCATTCACCACTT
The DNA here is from genome assembly GCA_009827225.1 of Flavobacteriaceae bacterium. Classification (GTDB taxonomy): domain Bacteria; phylum Bacteroidota; class Bacteroidia; order Flavobacteriales; family Flavobacteriaceae; genus Aureisphaera. The sequence continues at coordinate 11,844 of WUAI01000035.1, forward strand.
GTTGTTCTCCACTGGTGGTTGTTTTAACCACTTCCACTTCTTCCGAGAAACTTGGATAATCCAGGTTAACGGCAAACATAAATCGATCCAACTGTGCCTCAGGTAAAGGATAAGTTCCTTCCTGTTCTATCGGGTTTTGTGTCGCTAAAACGAAATAAGGTAGATCCAGTTTATAATGATGCCCTGCCACGGTAACCGCACGTTCCTGCATGGCTTCTAATAAAGCGGCCTGGGTCTTTGGAGGTGTTCGATTGATCTCATCCGCCAGGATGATGTTAGCGAAAATAGGACCCTTTATAAATTTGAATTCGCGGTTTTGGTCCAGAATTTCCGATCCAAGGATATCACTAGGCATCAAATCCGGAGTAAACTGGATACGTTTGAATTGCAATCCCAGCGCCTGGGCCACCGTATTCACCAATAAGGTTTTTGCAAGACCCGGTACACCTATTAACAAGGCATGACCACCGGAGAAGATCGATAGAAGTACTTGCTCTACCACTTCATCCTGACCTACAATCACTTTTTTTATCTCTTGGCGTAAAGCTTGGTATTTGGAAACGAGCTGTTCCACAGCGGCAACGTCGGACATACTTTTTTGACAGTTTTAATTAGTTAGACTGGATCCAATCGCTGGAGAACTCACAATCGTAATAGTCGTTGTTTACGTTCACGTAGGTTTCCTTGATCTTTTTGTTTTGCCACTTCTCAATGGCGCGAATTTGCTTTTCTTTCAGAGCAAGATCTTTGATCTTTTCGTAGTCCTTACTGAAATCGGAAGGGTGCTCCTCATACTTATTGGTCACCGTCAAGATCTTGAACTTGCTTTTTCCGGTATAATCACGGTCGGTATAAACTTTGGTCACTTCACCTTCTTCCAAATTATACACCTGGGCACTCAATGTAGGATCCATTTTGGTGAGATCGAACCGAGTATCTAAACTTACCGGGTTCACCAATTGTCCTCCATTATTCCGGGTTTCTTTTTCGTCGGAAAAGCGGCGGGCAGCATCAGCAAAGGTGATATTACCCATGATGATCTCTGCACGAACACTATCCATTTTTGTACGAGCTTTGTCAATGGTAGCCTGAGAAACTTCCGGAAATAGAATGATATGACGTACATCGATCTCACGTCCTCTTACTTTGTCCACTTTAAGAATGTGGTATCCGAATTCGGTCTCAAAAGGTTCGCTTACTTCCCCTTCCAATAAGGAGAACGCCATGTCCTTGAACTCTTTTGCATAGGGAGAATCTTTACGAATTCCGGTAATTAATCCTCCTTTTGCTGCGGTAGCATCTTTTGAATATAGCACCGCTTTAGTCGCAAAGCTGGAACCGTTTTCTACGATATCGGTACGGAATTCCCGTAGGCGATCGATAACATCTCGCTTTGCATCTTCGGTGATTTCAGGTTCTACCACAATTTGCGCTACTTCTACTTCGGCACTAAAATAAGGCCTGTCGTCTTCAGGTATAGAGAAGAAAAACTCTCGTACTTCTTCGGGTGTAACCTCTACATCTTCCACTACCTTGCGTTGCATTTCCGAAGCGAGCATCAGGGTTTTATTGGTCGTGAATAACTCTTGTCGAAGGTCTTCAATACTTTCTTTTTTGTAGAACTCGGCAACTTTCTTTTCATCACCACCAAATTCTCCAATGATATATTGCAATTGTTGTTCGATTCGTGAAGTGATCTCGGCATCGGAAACAAATAAACTATCCACCTTTGCATGGTGGGCATACAGTTTGTCCTCCATAAGTTTCCCAAGCAACTGACAACGGGTAACATCTTCTATGGAAATACCTTGTTGCTGCAATTCCAGGTAACTCTTGTCGATATCACTGTCCAGCACCACATATTCGCCGATTACCGCCGAAACACCTTCCGCTTTGAATCTCTTAAAAGGCTTCACCGTATCCTTTACCTCCTCCTTGATCTCATCTTTAATAACATTGGTGCTATCGATCACCACTTGCGAATGAAGTGAGAGTATTCCGGTAAGAAAAAGAAGAGCAAACAGTTTACTGCTTGGTATAGGTCTCAAATTTTTTATTCTTAATTGCATCTTTCGTAATATCCTTTTCTAAATTCTTTATCAGTTCGAGTTTGCGTTGGTTGAGTAAGATCTGCTCGATCGTTGGTGAAACAAATGCGAGTGGAGCCACATCATTTCGGTTTAACAAATCTTCAATTTTCACCAAATATACTCCTAATGAGTCTTGTAAACGTGTAAAATTTGATTTTTTTAACACTTGTCCATTGACCGTTTGAAGGATGGGAACATTCTTTAAAAGGGTCTCTTTTTTTACCCATAAAGAATCGTTCAAATTGAAGGCTTTAAACTGAATACTCAATTCTGAAAGTATCTCCTGATCTTCCTGTTCAAATCGCTTGAAACGCTCTTCCACTTCCTTCAGATCGGCATAATTTTCATCTACATGAACATAGCGTACCTTGAAAAGCTCATCATTGAGCTTAAAGTTCTCCTTATTATTGTCGTAATACAGTTGCCGAGCGGTTTCAGTAATCGAACTGTCCAGTTGTTGCGCAACAATTGCATTTTTATAGGCTTCCGTATATAGATCGATCTTATACTGGTCGACCAATTTGTCATATTCCTCCTGCTCTCCTAATGATAGATTGATCTTTGCCTGATCGATTAACAACTGCTGGGTAGCCCATCTGTTGATATAACTATTGACGACAAAAGCACTGTCTTGCGGTGAGGTAGTTTCAGAAACCATTTCCTCAATATCCTCTTCGTACAAATAGGACTCATTAACCCTGGCAATAGGTGTTCTGGGATCTTCCTGTTTGAAATATTCACAGGAACAAAATATACTCAATGCCAGTAATAGTGGGGAATATTTCAACATTTAGGACTCCAGCTTCTTTTTAAGTCTTTTGAGGGTTTTCTTGTTAATACTCACTTCATACTTATCTCGTAAGGTCTTCATCCATTCGTTCTCCAAATGGTTCTGATAGTCGCTCAGTACACGGCCTTTCACATCCTCCAGTTCTTTGGGACCAGCCGGCATTACTTCCAGCACCCTTACGATCATGGCGGAATTATTCACGGAATAGGTATTCGAGATTCCGGTTTTAAACTCAAACCCGGCAGGAAGTTCTTTGTCTCCGTCTTCAAAGGTACCTTCAGTGAGAATTACATTTACCTTACCTCCGGAATTCAATTCCTTTTTTATTTCTTCGGAAGTCTTCCCTTCTTTCCACAAGCGGGTTACTTCTTTCAACATGCTTTCATCAGAAGTCGCAAAGCTTTCAATCTTGGCGCGTTCCTTCCATTGATAATCTCCTCTTCGTGCATTGAAGAACGATTCCATCCCAAGGGTGTCATTCTTGGCTTTCGTCCAAACGTTGTCGGACATTACCTCAAAGATCAGCAGTCCGTCACGATACTCATTGATAATAGTTGCGTATTCTTCGTTTTGCTTTTCGAGATTAGCTCGAAAATATTCTTTGAGCGATTTGGTTTCAAACTCATCGAACAACAATTTTAATATCGAAATTTTTTGCTGGTGTGGTCGTATACTTTTGTGTCTCTTTTCAGCATACTTAGCAAAGTCATCGAAGGTATATCCTTTTTCTTCTACGGTAAACAGTACCCTATCCGAAACTCCTTCGGCAGGAGTATATTCCCATTTGCGTTCTAGTATATCTTCACTAACATTCGCCAATAAAAATTCTTCATTTCCTTCGGCCAAACGGAAGTTTTGTATTTCCTTGAGTTGCTTGTTCACTGTGCTGGTGATCACCTTTGCACGATCTCCACCTCGAACCCGACGTTCCAGTTCCACATAACTATCTTCATAACTCTTCATTTCGTGAAGTTCATTCAGTTTTATGATATGCCATCCAAATCGGGTTTGAATGGGCTCAGAGATATCACCAGATTTTTTCAAAGCATAGGCTGCGTTTTCAAAAGGAGGTGCTTTCAGGTCTCCCTTACTAAATTTCCTCATTTTTCCGCCATTTCGACCTGTTGCTTTATCATCCGAATATTGTCTCGCCAAATCTTCATAGCTCTCTCCCTGCTGAATGAGTGCATAGATCTCGTCGATTCTGCCTTTTGCGATCTCGCTAAGACTATCATTTTGCGAGGATACCATAATATGGGATACTGAAATCGGCGGATCCTTCTTTCTGCGGTCATGTAATTTTATTATGTGATACCCGAATTGTGTTCTAACGATATCTGAAATTTCCCCTACCTCCATATTGTAAGCCACATTTTCAAAGGGGTACACCATGGTAAAAGCAGTGAAATATCCCAATCTTCCTTTTTTCTGATCGGCACCGGGTTCTTCGGAGGTCGTCCTGGCTAACTCCGTAAAATCTTCGCCGCTTAGAGCACGCTCATGGATGGCCTTCATCTTGTTATAGGCGATCAAAGTATCTTGCGCCACAGCATCATGGTTCACCAAGATAAGAATATGAGACACGTCTATTTCTTCCAGGCTACGGTCGTAAGCCTCCCTGATGATTTTATCACTGATCTGGTTCTCGTAAATATAATTTCTGGACAGTTGTTCTTCATATTTTGAAAAATCCTTGAGATAGCTGTCCTTTTCATCTAGATTTTGTACATAGGCCTCGGCCACTTTCAGCTTGTAATCCACAAATAGGTCCAGATATCCTGAAACCGATTTCTGATTTTCTTCCTGCACCAGGTCCAAATTCTTCTTATACACTCTTGAAAACTCATCGGCATAAATAGGCTTGCCATCAAGAGTGAGCAGCACATCTTTCTTCTGCTGTGCATCAAGTCCGTGAAGGGTAATCGTAGATGCGATTAATAAGAATAAAAATTTCTTCATGATAACTTTATTTTTTTGTTGAAAGTCCCGCAAAAATATAAAAAAGCTCGCGATGAGCAAGGCTCTTAACAGAACGTTATAAACACAAAAATGGTGCCTTTTAACTAATCAAAAATGCGTACATTGTTTAAAATTTAAACTTTTCCGTGATGAAATACACCTGTGAAATTAGTATTGATTTGCCCCGTGAAGAAGTTATTAGAAAATTGGATAACCCTGAAAACATGAAACACTGGCAAAAAGGGTTGAAGAATTATGAAATTCTCGAAGGAAATCCGGGCGAAGTTGGTACCCGGATGGAACTGGAATATCAGATGGGAAAGCGACATCTGAAAATGGTTGAAACCATTGTAAAAAATGATTTCCCGTATGAATTCCATGCAAATTACGACGCCAAAGGGGTACATAATATCCAGCGAAATTTCTTTCATGAAGTGGATATGAACACTACCAAATGGGTAAGCGAAAGCGAATTTCAATTTGCAAGTTGGGGAATGAAGGTCATGGGATGGTTGATGCCGGGAGCTTTCAAGAAACAGTCCTACAATTATCTGAACGATTTCAAAAACTTTGCCGAGAAAGGAACTTCGGTGGCCGAGTCCTAATGATATGACACGAGCTAAACTCATATGGGACTTTCGTGGACCTAATGCACGGAAGACCGCTGAGCATCACATCATCCACCTAAGGGAATTCGCAACAATCGAACAATTGAACAATCCTATCGTAGATATGGAGGTTGTTACCGAAAACAATGTTTTGGCATTTATGGTGGTTGATATGGAATTGGTGAACGATCTGCGAAACCGATTGAAACCTAACCGCGGACAGAAAATCTCTGTTTAAGCCTGAATTCTTCTTCAGAAAAAAATCTTTTCCCCAACGTTAACAACATTATAAAAGGTTTCATTTTAACCGAAATTATAGTAATATTGCGGCAAATTAAACACCTAAGACTTATGAAGTTATTGAAGATTGCATTTTTATTCATCTGCATTACTTCCTTCGCCCAGGAAACCAAAGTGGGAACTGTAGATGTGGAATATATTCTTTCTCAAATGCCGGAACTAGCAGATGTACAGAAAGCTATTGAAGAATACGGAAAAGGCCTTGATGCCGAGCTCGGTAAGAAATTTGAAGCCTATAACGCCCTGGTTAAAGACTACCAGGATAATGAGGTTAGCTTAACCATCGCACAAAAAAAGGTGCGTCAGGACTCGATTCTTTCTTCGGAAAATGATATCACCAAATATCAGGAGAATGGGAGCAAACTCATTGCTCTTAAAAGAGATGAATTATTGAATCCGCTTTATAATAAAATTGGAGTTTCTCTTGAAAAGATTGCAGAAGCCCAAGGTTATACGCAGGTCCTACGTCGTGACAACACCCTTGTTTATATAGACAATCGCTTCGATCTTACGATGGCTATCCTCAATGACATGGGAATTGAAGTGAAGCAAGAGGAATAAATAATTCCTCCTGAAAGAAAATGAAGCGTCCACTATTCTATCTCGAATAGTTGGGCGCTTCTTTGGTTATGGCCACATCGTGCGGGTGACTTTCATTGATTCCGGAGGCTGTAATTTTCACAAAACGTCCGGTTTCCTTCAAAGTCTCAATGTCCTTTGCCCCGCAGTAACCCATTCCGGCACGCAGTCCGCCGATAAATTGGGTCATACTTTCCACCAATTCGCCTTTGTAAGGTACACGCCCCACAATTCCTTCTGGCACCAGTTTCTTTATATCGTCTTCCACATCCTGAAAATAACGGTCTTTAGAACCTTGCTTCATAGCTTCTACAGAGCCCATTCCCCGGTATGACTTAAACTTTCTACCTTCATAAATGATGGTTTCTCCCGGCGATTCTTTCGTACCGGCCAGCAAGGATCCCAGCATGACGCTATCTGCACCAGCCGCAATCGCTTTCGGGATATCTCCCGTATATCGAATTCCTCCGTCGGCAATTACCGGTACGCCGCTTCCTTTAATGGCTGCCGCCACTTCAAGAACTGCGGAAAATTGTGGATATCCCACACCCGCTACCACCCGTGTGGTACAAATAGACCCCGGACCAATACCTACTTTAACCGCATCGGCTCCTGCTTCTACCAGGTATTTGGCAGCTTCGGCTGTGGCAATGTTACCAACCACCACTTGTAACTCCGGAAACTTTTCCTTCACCTGTTGTAAGACGGTAACCACTCCTTTGGTATGCCCGTGTGCTGTATCTATAATCACGGCATCTACCTGGGCGTTCACAAGAGCTTCAGCTCTATCTATGGCATCTGCGGTAACTCCCAAAGCGGCAGCTACTCGCAATCTACCATACTCGTCCTTGTTGGCCGTGGGTTTGAGAGTGAGTTTCGTAATATCTCTGAAAGTGATCAATCCGAGTAAAGTTCCATCAGATTCAACAACCGGTAACTTTTCAATTTTGTTTTCCTGGAGAATGATCTCAGCATCTTTTAAAGAAGTCCCCTTGCCTACTGTTACGAGATTTTCAGAAGTCATTACTTCCGAAAGGGGACGACTGTAGTTCTTTTCAAAACGAAGATCCCTGTTGGTCACGATCCCGATAAGTTTTCCATCACCATTAGTTATAGGAATACCTCCTATTTTGTATTCACGCATGGTGTTTTGAGCGTCGCCTACCGTCGCCTCTTTTTTCAATGTAACCGGATCCTGGATCATCCCACTTTCTGCACGTTTTACACGTCTTACCTGTGCGGCTTGATCCTCAATGGTCATATTCTTATGTAACACACCGATCCCTCCTTCTCTTGCGATCGCAATGGCCATGGCACTTTCGGTTACGGTATCCATCGCAGCAGAAACTATAGGAACATTCAATGTGATTTTTCGGGTAAACTTCGTAGCAATCTTTACCTCCCGGGGTAAAACTTCAGAAAAGGCGGGCACTAAAAGTACGTCGTCATAAGTTAGGGCTTCACCAAGAATTTTTTGATTGTGTGCAGTCATCGCAATTAAATTTATTTCCGAAGAACCGGAAGAGGTTACTATTTAATTGCGTGCAAATATACGATTAATTGTTGATTATTGGTTTCTTGTACACGTGAATTAAAACTAATATCGCGGCGGTTATAAATACGAGTGTCATTATTACTCCAGAAACCATGACAACCCATTTCATCCAGAGGACCCCTTTCCATAGTAAATAAATACCTCCAAAAGTGAAAATTATTGAAAAGAAGGGCTCAATCATGAGAAATGACTTAAGTTTTTTTGGTAAGGAGGTTATGGATACCAACCCACCTAAAAGAAAAAAGATAAAGGAAATCGATAAGATATGCGTATGAAGAATAGTTAGCATTTCACGCTCTCCTTTTTTGAACTTCATTACCTTAACTTCCTCAATATGCTCATTACCGAGATAATTTTGTTCAATTCCTACCGGGTCATCTGAATCGGTTTGACGAACGAACTGCAGACCTGTGATATACCCAACACTTAAAACGATGACAAAAGCAACGATAAAATGTTTTGCGTATGAAGGTAAATAATGTATACGTCCGTGGAGTTGCATTTAAAGTACGTTTTGCTCCCTGAGTACTTTCAAACTTCTAAGAAGTTCATTCATCGCTTTGGTCATAGATTGCACAGATATTGTAGCACCACTTATTGGAATGATCTCTTGATTATATCTTAATTCTTCAGTGGAAGTGGTAGCACCATTAAATTGTTTGAGCCAACGTTTGCTGCCAATTTCACCACCGTATTCTTCACGATAGATAAGTACTTTGCTTTTAATAATAATCAAGTCCTGATCGAACAGCACCAAATAATCAAAAGTCGCAGTTTTGCTGGGTGCATTTCCTATATAACCATATCCGAGAAATTGCTCGTTTGAGAAAATTCGGAAGAAATTCTTCGTATTAAATTCAGCGTCGGTTTCCGAATTGGTCGCTTCAGAAATGCTGATTAATTGTTTATTATATTCTGAAATATTAAAGTGTTTCAGAATAACTTTATCAGCTTTTTTTTCAATTTTTTCCGGAATTAAAAATGCAGATAAAACTGTGAAACAAAAGCCTAATAAAATAAATTTCTTGAACATGGTACAAAAGTATTAAAAAGTCGTATTCCACCTTTCAAAAAAAGGCGAAATCGCGACACAATTCATGTTTATTTAAACAATTACCAACATTAAAACCATACGCCCAATCCAAAGTTCAATCTATTGTCAACATCGCCGTTTTCTGCATTGTTATCTCTGAACTGATAATCCCCTTTTACCACAACTCCGGGTGCAATATGATAGGTCAAACCAGTGGTAATATCCGTTCGATTGTAAGCGTCATTTCTCATCAAAGTTCCTGCGGTGCTTGCATGGGTATCATAATTTTCGTAGCGTACGAATGCAAATAATTTTTGCTTGTTTGTAATAGGTAATAAATTATATCCTACCTCTCCATAATAACCCATCAAAGCGCTTCCTAAATCCCTTCCGGTTAGGTTGTTGTAGGCTTCTGTATCACTCAATGACGCATATATAAACTGCCCCCTGGCCGTAAATTTTCGAAATGCATATCTCGCATCAAGGCCGCCCATTGCAATTCCGATATTAGCGCCGTCAAATTCTTCCACATCATCTTCGGCCTGGGTGCTACCGAAATAACCGGAAAGTCCTAAACGGAGTCCTGGGATGCCATAATATTCTACTTTGGTAGAGAAGGTAGGACTGTCTACGGTAGAACGAATTGCTTTTTGTCTTCCACTGCGTAAACCATTACTTCCTTTTAATAGTCCCGATACGCCTCCTTCACCATCGGCTTCAGTAGAACTAAATCCATTGAAAACATAAGCCTGATAGGTTAATGAAGCATCGGGAAAACGGCCAGTTACCCCCACACCAATCTCACGCCATGTTGTTGGAACAATAACGTTGTCTACTGCAGGACGCTCCGTTCCATTAAATGTCGTGGGTTCATGATACTCATTAATAATTCCCATCGGAACCAACATCAGTCCTCCACGCAAGCTTATATTATCACCAACCGCATAGTTGACAAACGCTTGTTCGACAAATACTTCTTCAACATGTTCCACTTCGATCTCTGTAACAAACTGCGTCTTTTCATTGAATTTGTATCCAAACAACAAGACCAGTCTTTGGATATCCAATTCGCCATTGTCGGCCTCGGGTTGGTTGTAGGTAATTTCACCATAAGCCCCTACGGTAACTGACTTACCATAGTTACCTGAAAGAATTCGCTGCGCGGCGTTAAGTTGTTTTTGGGGATCAAATTGAATAGAGTCCTGAACGGTTTGAGATAAGGTAGTTCCAACAACAAAAAGTGCGAAACAGAATGCGGCGATCTTCATTAATTTTATTTAGACTGATTATAAATAGATGATTGTTTCAGCCGCAAAAATAAGTCGCGAAACCTGATCGTACAAGTTTATTTAGATTAAATTTAAATAAACAAGATGTTAAATTTTTAGTGTATTGATATTGCGTTAATTAGAAGAAGTTCTTAGCTCCTCTTCATATTGCATTCGAGCCAGTGAGGCCCATTGCAAGAGTAGATTTTTGTCATTCTCATTCAACTCTCCATGGATCCAGGTATAGCTATCCAGTGGCATATGACCCTCTTTTACTTCCTCGATTACTTCTTCCAGTTTGTGGTCTTTCTTCTTTACTGAATAACTCTCCCATTCGGAAACATTAAAGTCTCCTTTCCCATGTCTTACGTGATCATCCAGATAATAGGAAATCGGCGCAATTTCAGCATACCATGGATACTGGGTCTGATTACTGTGACAGTCGTAACAATTTGCTTTCAAAATCCCCGCCACTTCAACGGAAGGTTTGGTTTCATTCTCGAAAACTGACACACTATCGTATCCGCCATTGTTTTTATCCGGACGAAAAAATTGCAGCACTACCAGCACGGCAAGTGCCAAAATCAGTGTATATCGAATGAATTTTTTCATGGCTAGGATTTAATAGATTTGAGGTACAAAATTACAGATTTTCTGATATCGAAAGCCTTTTCCTCTTCGGTGGGACGATAAATTTTTATAACCCCTTCGTGATCAGGATTTAAGAAAGGAATATCCCTTCCTCTTAATAAATAATCTGAAAAAGCAACCGTATAAACCTTATCGGGATCCAACACTTCTCCGTTATTCGTCCAGGCTCCTTCACTGTTCTGTTCAAAATTGAAACGTTGTAAATATGCCCCTGCGCCTCGCTTGGACCTCCCAAAATCAAGGACTTCCTTTAAAAGGCTTCCCTTAAGTTCTACTTTCAAGGATCCACCTCCAAAGGGCAACACCCTGAAAATATCCATGCTGGTCACTTCACCTGCCAGCATATCATCAATACGGATAGAACCCCCATTAACCAGTGCCCCGTCCACCGTATTATCGAATGCGGCTGCCATTGCCTGGGTAATGATACCGCCTAAATTCGTTTGTATCCCCCGACTCGCACTGTCTGTCCCATCTAATGGAACACGAGCGTAATAAATTTGCTCATAAGGATTGGCAACTACCTTTTTCAAGTTCTTATCTAAGATCGCATTCCATTTGTCCACGACCGCTTTCACCTCCGGTTTGGACGCTATCTTTTCATCGATGGGCATCAAATGTGAATCGATCACAAGGTTTTCCGTCTTGGTATCGTAAGTAAGGGTATGAATGTAAATCGTTTTTGCGTTGGCATCTGCTTTGGCAATTATGGCATTGTTGGTAGGTACTAACATATTGTTGTGTTCATGACCTCCCATGATAAGAGACACTTTAGGTAATCTTCTGGCAATCTCCTTATCTTGGTCGATAGTGAGATGAGTGAGCCCAATGATCACATCGGAACGCTTCATATCCAGGTTCACATAGGCACTTCTGGCTTCAAGAAAAATGTCCCCATAGTGCACAAAATCTACTTTGTTGGACGGCAGGCAAACACTAAAGAACCCTACATCTATGGCCGTACTGTCTTTGTCCATTAAACTCAGTGTATAGGTTTCCGGAACGAAAATTGTATCGCTTTCCCTCACAAAATGAAACGAACGTGGTCCGTCTTCTGTATTCTGAAAGACATTGGCGGAAGTCCAGTAGAAATTAGATTCATTCAATCGTTTCTGAAGGGCTTCTTCTCCTACATCGAACTCATGATTTCCGAAGGTAACCAACTCAAAATCCATCGCATTCATCACATCGATCATTTGTTTTCCCATTATCCGCTCCCCTTCATGCTTGATGGTACCTAACAGCGATGGGTTCAGGAAATCACCTGCCATGAACATATAGGTATTGGGTTCCACCTTACGAATGGAATCGGCTACATGAGCTACCCGGGCCATACCGCCATACTTTCCGCCACTCAATGGCGCAATTTCGTACACATCGTTCAACTGGATCAGTTTAAAGTTAATGATGCCATCATTTTTGACTTCAGGGATTACCTCCTTGGTTCCCCGGCAACCTGCCAAAACGATGACAGCAATCAGAAGAATTAATCTTTTCATGTCAATGATATTTTGAAAAAACCTTTGTCGCCTCATTGTGGGCGCTTTCAAAGGACATGGTATTTATATTAGTATCAATCTTGTGGGTAGTAAAGTAACTCAACATCTTTTCCGTAGGCATATTCCCCGTAAGTTCATCCTTCGCCATCGGGCAGCCACCAAAGCCTTGTATGGCTCCATCAAATCTCCTGCATCCGCTCTGAAAAGCGGCATGAATTTTTTCATGCCATTTAGTTGGGGTTGTATGCAAATGTGCGCCAAATTCAATATGTGGATATTTCGGTATCAGGTTCGAATACAAATAAGTGATCACTTCAGGTGTAGAGGTACCTACAGTATCGCTTAATGATAGAATCTTCACCCCCATTCCCGAAAGTTTCTCCGCCCATTCCCCCACGATCTCCACATTCCAAGGATCCCCATACGGATTTCCAAATCCCATGGACAAGTAAGTCACCACCTCTTTGTTGTTTTTGTCGGCCAGTTCCAAAATCTCACGCAACACTACCATGGACTCTGCAATGGTCTTATGCGTATTCCTCATCTGGAAATTCTCTGAAATAGAGAACGGATATCCTAAATAGTTAATTTCGTCATGCACCACGGCATCGTTAGCTCCGCGCACATTGGCCACAATAGCCAGAAGCTTGCTTTCAGTATCCGAGAGATCCAGTCCGGCCAATACCTCGGCAGTGTCTTTCATCTGTGGAATGGCCTTCGGAGATACGAAACTTCCGAAATCAATAGTATCGAAGCCACAGCGCAGTAAAGACTGAATATATTGAATCTTTTTTTCCGTAGGAATCCAATCCCGGATTCCCTGCATGGCATCTCTGGGGCACTCTATTAACTTCACTTTTTGCATTCCTGTAAAGATAGTAATTCCGATGCTCGCTTTTTTCTGGAGATAAGTTTTTTAAGGGATTAAAATAAATACTGCGATTCCAATAAAAACGAGTATTTGAAGCCACTTCAGAAACACACCTACGTTCTTATGCGTAAGAAGATACCCTGAAATTTTTCCGGCCAAAATCGCGATCCCACTAAAGACCATAAATGATACCACCATAAAAGTAATGCCCAGAATATAAAACTGAGCCACGGTATTTCCGGCTTCGTCCCATAAAAATCCAGGAAAGAAAGCCAAAAAGAAGATCATTACCTTAGGGTTAAGCAAATTCATGATCACACCGGTCTTGAACAACTGCAAGTAATTTTTCCGGGGGGCATTCTCTGAAAGATCAATCTTTGACGAACTTCGGTACACCTTATACGCTAAAAATACCAGGTAAGCTGCTCCGGCTACTTTGATCCCATAGAACAAATTTTCCGATGCCGTGATCACGGCTGAAAGTCCGAACGCCAATAAGGTGGTATGCACAATACAACCACTGATAAGCCCGGCTGTGGTGGCTATTCCACTTTTAGTGCCATTTACCAAAGATTGAGACAGGACATAAATATTATCTGGGCCGGGTGAGAAGGCCAACACCATGGTGGCCACCGAGATCGATATCAGATTTTCTAACATTGCTTAAAAATATATTATTTTCAGTAAGTTCGAGGAAGTTCTCCCGACCTATTTCCAAAATTGGTTATCATGAGAAAAACTACATTTCTATTTGTCGCATTGTTCTTTCTTGCTTCTATTGGCTTTAGTCAGTCGGAAGCCTCATACACCGTAACTTTTACCAGTAACTGGAGCCAGGCAACGCATCCACATTCCAGCGGAAGTCTTCCTAACGGAGCTCATTGGTCGAAGTTGGTAGGTGCTGTCCATAATTCGGACATTACGTTTCTCGAAATGGGTGGGACCGCTTCCCAAGGGGTAGAAAACATTGCTGAAACTGGCAATAATACCATTTTCTTCGCCGATGTTGAAACTGCAATTGCCGACGGATTTGCAATGGCCACCATCGACGGTGATGATTTAGGCACCTCCTTAGGTCAAATCATAATAGAGGACATTACGGTCACACAGGAATATCCGTTGATCACGTTGCTGTCCATGATTGCCCCGAGTCCGGACTGGATTGTTGCTATCAATAATGTTTCTCTCTTGGACGGAGATAACCAATGGATCGATGAGCTTGAGATCGACTTATACCCTTACGATGCTGGGACCGATAGCGGAATCGACTATACATCTCCCAATAACGATACCTTTCCACAAGAACCAATAAGCAGTTTACAGGGAGTGACTCCGTTTTCCAACGAGATTATCGGGACGTTTAATATCACTCTTGATGGAGTGGTTTTGGGGTTGAATGATTCTGTTTTGAATCAGGTTGAAATATTTCCAAACCCGGCTGTTAGCACCCTCAATGTTTCCGCGGATGAACCACTCTCGGCCATCCGAATCTACAACGCTCTTGGTAGCGCTGTTCTGAGTATGGAAAATCTGAATAGAACCTCAGTTCAAGTTGATGTACAAAACTTACCCAGCGGATTCTATTTTGCTGAATTACAAACTGCAGATGGTGGCGAGAAGGTAAGACGTTTTGTTAAGCGTTAAGGATCGCCTTGTTGATCTTTTTGATGAGTGCCGGACCTTCATAAATAAACCCGGTATAAAGCTGAACCAAACTGGCTCCTGCATCCAGCTTGTCAAGGGCATCCTGTGCAGAGTGAATACCTCCTACTCCAATAATCGGAAAAGCATTTCCACTTTTTTCAGCTAAAAACCGAATAACCTCCGTGGAACGTCCCGTTAGTGGTTTGCCACTTAAACCACCTGTTTCCGTTTTATTCTTTGAAGAAAGTCCGTCACGGGAGATGGTGGTGTTTGTAGCAATAACTCCGTCGATTTTTGTTTCTGAAACAATATCGATGATATCTAATAACTGCTCATCGGTTAAATCAGGAGCAATTTTTAATAAGATGGGTTTTCTTGTTGTTTTTGCTGAATTTTTCTTCTGAAGGGTATTGAGCAATTCGGTAAGTGGTTCCTTGTCCTGCAGCGCGCGTAGGTTGGGGGTATTGGGCGAACTTACATTCACCACAAAATAATCTACGTAATCAAAAAGCGATTCAAAACAAATTTCATAATCCCTGGCGGCTTCCTCATTCGGAGTTATTTTGTTCTTTCCGATATTTCCACCAATGAGTACCTTGGTATTAGAACGCAATCTCTCCACCGCTTCCTCTACGCCACCATTATTAAAACCCATCCGATTGATAATTCCTTTATCCTCTTTCAACCGAAAGAGCCGTTTCTTAGGATTCCCCGATTGTGGTTTGGGTGTCACTGTACCAATTTCAATAAAGCCAAATCCCATGTTGGAAAGTTCTTTATATAGTTTGGCGTCTTTATCGAATCCGGCGGCTAGCCCTACAGGATTGGGAAAGGTCAGCCCAAAAACCTTTCTTTCCAGTTTGGAATCCTTCAATACATAACAACTTCTGAATAACCCACCAAAGCCCAGACGGGTTAAAGTGCGAATTAGAGAAAATGTGAAATAATGAACTTTTTCGGCATCAAAAAGAAAAAGTAGAGGTCGGATAAAGGTCTTATACATGCCGTTTCAGAATTGATTGCAAATTTAGTACTAAAAGCTCAAAAAATTCAGGGCTTATTCCGTTAATTTGTATTCAAACATTTACCTTATGATTGACCAGCAACATCTCATCGATCGATTTATCAGCTACATTACCGTTGATACCGAAAGTGACCCCAAAAGTGATACCACACCAAGCAGCGCAAAACAATGGGATCTGGCCAATGCTTTGGTCGAGGAACTAAAGGCCATTGGAATGGAGGAAGTCACCATAGATGATAATGCATATATCATGGCTACCTTACCTTCAAATATTGACCGGGACGTTCCCGTGATTGGTTTTATCTCACATTTTGATACGACCCCTGATTTCAGCGGAGCCAATGTAAAACCACAGGTCATTGAAAATTATGACGGTGGGGTGATCGACTTAAAAGGAGCCGAAGGCATTGTCCTGGACCCATCCGAATTTGAGACTTTGCTCAATTATAAAGGTCAAACACTCATTACGACCGATGGAACAACCCTCTTGGGAGCGGATGATAAGGCTGGGATTGCCGAGATCATTTCGGCTATGGAATATTTGATCCAACATCCGGAAATTAAGCACGGTAAAATAAGAGTTGGTTTTACGCCCGACGAAGAAATAGGGCGCGGTGCTCATAAATTTGATGTGGAAAAGTTTGGTGCCGACTGGGCCTATACCATGGACGGGAGTACCATAGGGGAACTGGAATATGAAAACTTCAATGCCGCGGGTGCGGTGATAACTGTAAGAGGAAAGATTGTACATCCCGGTTATGCGAAGGGGAAAATGGTGAACAGCATGTACATTGCAACCGAATTTATAAACGCTCTACCAAGAAAAGAAACTCCCGAACATACCGAAGACCGCGAAGGGTTCTTCCATCTCTGCGGAATGAAAGGTGGAGTAGACCATACCGAACTTGAATATATAATCCGGGATCACGATAAAGATCAGTTTGAAGCGCGCAAAGCAATGATGCTTCAGGTAGCAGATGAGATCAACTCACAACTTGGTGAGGATCGAGTGCAGGTGGAGATCAAGGATCAATATTTCAACATGCGAGAGAAGATCGAACCCGTGATGCATATTGTTGAGATCGCTGAAGAAGCAATGAAGGAAGCCGGAATTACTCCGCTCATCCAGCCCATTCGAGGCGGTACCGATGGATCTCAATTAAGTTATATGGGACTTCCCTGCCCTAATATTTTTGCAGGAGGACATAATTTTCATGGGCGTTATGAGTATGTGCCCGTGGAAAGCATGCAAAAAGCGATTGAAGTGATTGTGAATATCGCCCAAAGGGTAGCAAAAAAATAAGGACATAAAAAAACCTCCAGAAAACTGGAGGTTTTTTTATTTTTCGATTTGCCTTATTTCGAAGGAGCGTTAATACTATTGCTCCGATCAATCGAAATGGCCGTTCTATCATATTTCATTTTCCCGGCACCTGTTTCAAGAATAATAGTTCCATCATCATTGATGTTGAGAACCTTTCCATGAAGCCCGCTGGTAAGTACCACATTATCTCCTTTCTTCAACTCATTGAAAAACTTGGTTTCCTGCTTCTTTTTCTTCTGCTGAGGCAGTACAATAAAGAAGATGATAAAAACCGCAAATAGGAGTAATGGGCCTAAAAACTGATCCATAAATAAAACGTGCTAGGTCTTACTGATTAATCTGGATTGGAGAACCTGAGGTAGCTCCTTCCTTAGGATTAACAAATGCTTTGATCTTGATCTGCTCTTTACCAGATTCTGTGTTAGCAGTAATAGTAACAGTTTTTGTTACCTGGTTTTTACCACTACCGTTGAATTTTACCAACATTTCACCTTCAGCACCTGGTGCCACTGGTTCTTTGGTATATTCTGGTACGGTACATCCACAGCTACTTTTAGCGTCAACAATTACCAAATCAGCATCACCGGTGTTTGTAAATTTAAAAACGTGCTCAACATTGGTTCCCTGATCGATCGTTCCGAAATCGAATTCTGATTCAGAGAAAGACATTACAGGAAATTTCCCTGATTCCGCGTCACGCTCTGCAGCTGTCGCAACATTTTCTTCGTTTACTTTATCAGCAGCATTATCCTTACAAGAAGTCAATGCAAACAAACCTGCAAGTGCTAGTATAAAAACCGATTTTTTCATAGTTAAATATTTTAAATTTAAGAGTGGCTAATGTAGGTATTTTTTTAATCTTATCTAAGTCCGCGACCAATTTTGTTTAATTTATTCTCGGCGGAATATTCCTTTACGAGTTTGTCCAATATCCCGTTTACGAAAAGGCTGCTTTTAGGAGTTGAATATTCCTTCGATATTTCCAGATACTCATTGATGGTCACTTTTACGGGAATGGACGGAAAATGCAGAAACTCCGCAATGCCCATTTTCAGAATAATAAAATCGAGCTCGGCAATACGATCCTTATCCCAATTTGGGGTTTTACCATCGATCTCCAAGGTGAGGGAATCATCATTAAGGATCACTTTCCGAAGCAATTCAAGACTGTACTCCCGATCCTCTTCATTCTTAAATACTTCCTCATTGAAAACGGTGGTCTTTCCATTAACCGACATTTTATTGAGCATTTTTACAATTGCGGTGTTTACCAGCGGATAGTCATCCAGCCAGGTAAGACGATTGTCCTCCAAATACTCATAAAGTTTGTCATTGGGAGCAATGATCTCTTTGTACAGTTGTATTACCAGTTTCTGGTCCTCTGAAAAGGAAGGCGCTTCGTTATTGAGATACTCTTTGTACCAATCTTGCTCTTTTAACTCATTAAAAAGCAGTGAAACGTATTCATCATCCTTCTTCCAGTTGTCCAGTTTTTTATTCTGAAGGTATTCCGTCAGTGAATCAGAAATCGCAATCTGTTCGATCACCTGGTTATTTATAAAGGATTTACTTGGATTTAGCTCAGATTCGGTTGCCAGGTGTTTTTGCTGAGATTTTAGCAAATAAATATTAGCATGGTCCCGAAGTGCCACCATTAAATGTAGCATCAGGGCATGCAAATCCTGCATCTGGCGAATACTATGAGTAAGAAATTTTTCCTGCTTAACAAGATCTTCGTTGTCCGATTGATAGAACGCATATAATGTTTGCAACACCTTTACCCTTATATGTCTCCTTGTTAGCATATTGAAAAGAACTTTTTTATAAAAAATAACGCACAAGAATGCTCTCGTGCGTTGCAAATATAATTATTAAATCGTATTTCTATTGCTCTTTTTTACGCTGATCGATGCGCGCCTGGGCGATCTCAAAAGCCGCCTGGTGAGACGTGAGATTATTGTCGGTTGCTTTGTTCAGTATCTCGAGCGTAGTATTGTAAATGTTCTCCGTTTTACGGATGATTTCTTGTCGGCCGTAATTCTCCAGTTCCGCATAAACATTGATGATCCCTCCGGCATTGATCAGGAAATCCGGCGCATACACAATTCCTCTTTCCTGTAAGATTGCACCGTGTTTCAACTCATTGGCCAGCTGATTGTTAGCTGCACCGGCGATAACCTCAGCCTTTAACTGATAAATGGTGTCGTCGTTCACCGTAGCTCCCAATGCACAGGGCGCATAAATGTCCATATCCTCACCATAGAGATTATCTCCTTCGTAGATAGTCACGTTATACTTGTCCCGAACCATTTCCAATCGTTCACGATTGATATCTGAAATGTAAATATTGGCTCCTTCGTTGGTCAGGTTTTCTACGAGGGCCTCCCCAACGTTTCCAATACCCTGAACATAGATCACCTTATTTTCAAGATCGTCTGATCCAAACTTGTACTTGGCAGCTGCCTTCATTCCCATAAACACACCATAAGCCGTAATGGGTGACGGATTACCCGCGCCTCCTTTTTCTTCTGAAATTCCTGTTACAAATGGAGTTACAGTACGAACCAGATCCATATCGCTGGTTGCCATTCCTACGTCTTCAGCAGTGATATATCTACCTCCTAAAGAATGTACAAACTCACCAAAACGCAACATAAGTTCCGGCGTTTTCTGTGTTTTAGAATCTCCTATGATGACTGCCTTTCCACCGCCAAGATTTAAACCGGTAATCGCCGACTTGTACGTCATCCCGCGGGAGAGGCGTAAAACGTCGTTCAAAGCGTCCCATTCACTGTTATATTGCCACATTCTGGTACCGCCTAAAGCAGGTCCCAAAACTGTGTTATGAATTCCGATTATTGCTTTTAATCCAGTATCTTTGTCGTTGCAGAAAACGATTTGTTCGTGATTGTCGAAGGACAATTGGCCGAAGACCGGAGCTACTTTTTGAAGGTCATTAGCATTAACTACTTCAGTCACCATATTCAATTTGTATTTAAGAATCCTTAAAAAGGACATGCAAAATTAACTGATAATTAAAGATATCGCAAAAATTTATACTTAAATTAAGAATTTGTTAATAAGTTTTAGATTGTAATGAAAG
>WUAI01000036.1 GCA_009827225.1 Flavobacteriaceae bacterium
TAACCTGAAGATTGTCAACAGTGGAATGCATTAATATTGTTCCTTTTCGTTCGGGAAGTCCCCACCTTTAACATCCTTGATATATTGGGTGAAGGCATCGGTCATTTCCTTGTACATATCTAAGTATCGACGTAGGAATCGCGGATTAAATTCGTGGGTCATACCCAGCATATCATGAGTTACCAATACTTGTCCGTCCACACCACCACCAGCACCGATCCCAATAATCGGGATGGTAACGCTTTGAGCGATTTCCGCGGCTAACTTAGCAGGTACTTTTTCGATTACAATGGCGAAACATCCCGCTTTCTCAAGCATTTTAGCATCTTCCCGCAGTTGGTTGGCCTCATCTTCCTCTTTAGCGCGAACAGTATAAGTTCCAAACTTATAAATCGATTGCGGTGTCAGTCCGAGGTGACCCATCACTGGTATTCCGGCGTTTAGAATTCGCTTGATTGATTCTTTAATTTCTTTTCCACCTTCCACTTTTACGGCATGAGCACCGCTTTCCTTCATGATTCGAATAGCAGATCGGAGTGCCTCTTTAGGATCACTCTGGTAACTTCCGAAGGGAATATCCACCACAACCAAACACCTTTCTACGCCTCGTATCACCGAGGATGCATGATAGATCATTTGATCCAAAGTAATAGGCAATGTGGTTTCATGGCCTGCCATCACATTCGAAGCAGAATCACCAACCAGAATGACATCTATTCCCGACCCATCTACAATTTTGGCCATAGTGTAGTCGTAGGCGGTTAGCATTGAAATGCTTTCGCCGTTTTGTTTCATATCCACTAAGGTCTTAGTGGTAATACGCTTATATTCTTTTTTTGCAATGGACATGTTTTCGAAATAAATTACCGGGTAAAAATACTAATTTTGAATTCAATCAGTTATCCCTTTACTATGAAGCAACTTCTACTATTTACAGCACTATTGGTTTTTAGCCATTCTTTCTCTCAACGTTCATTCACTAAACAAGATGCTCAGGCGATCATCGATACCTTTTTTGAAGGCTTTCACAAAGGAGATACCACATTGATGAAATCGGTGATGGCCGACAAAGTGATCATGCAAACTGCATTTACAGATAAAAAGGGTAACCACAGGGTGACCGAGGGAACGGCGGAGAAACTTCTCAATGCCATAGCCAATCGAAGCGAAGATCAAATATGGGACGAACGCCTTGGAGGTTATCAGGTGAAAATTGATGGTAATCTCGCCCATGTCTGGACGCCCTATGAATTCTGGCTGAACGATACTTTTAGTCATTGTGGCGCTAATGCATTTACACTTACCAGACAGACCGATGGTTGGAAGATCGTACATTTGATCGATTCACGCAGACGCCAGACCTGCAAAACCAAGTACGAAGAAGAGTAAAGTATTCTTTAAAAGGTTTTAGCAATCACTAATATTTACTTGTACTGCAAGCCCACCTTCACTGGTTTCCTTGTATTTTGAGGTCATATCCTTGGCAGTCTCCCAAAGAGTGGCAATAACCTTGTCTAATGGAATTTTTGCAGTAGACGGATCCCGATCAAGGGCAAGTTCACATGCATTGATTGCTTTGATGGCTCCCATCGCATTCCTTTCGATACACGGAATTTGAACCAAACCCGCGATAGGATCACAGGTAAGTCCAAGGTGATGCTCCATGGCAATTTCTGCCGCTATTAGAACCTGCTCCGGTGTTCCCCCCATGAGTTCCGTAAGTGCACCAGCCGCCATAGCGGAAGACACACCAATTTCGGCCTGGCAACCACCCATGGCTGCGGAAATGGTCGCTCCTTTTTTGAAGAGACTTCCTATTTCTCCAGCCACCAACAAAAACTTTCGTATATCCTCTTTGTTACCATCGTGGTTTTCAATTACCAGGTAGTACATAAGCACTGCAGGAATAACGCCTGCACTTCCATTGGTAGGGGCAGTAACTACCCGGCCCAAAGAAGCATTCACTTCATTTACTGCAAGTGCAAAGCAAGACACCCATTTTAGGATTTGCCGGAACTTTACTTCCGTATCCCGGATACTGGAGATCCATTCATAGGCATTGTTATAATGACTCGTCCCTTTGAGTTTAACATGAATTTCGAAGGCTCTTCGCTGAACGTTCAACCCACCAGGGAGTATTCCTTGAGTGTGGCAACCAACGAACATGGAATCGAGCATGACGTCCCAGATTTCAATCAATTGACTATCTATTTCTTCGGAAGTTCTTAATGATAGCTCATTTTTGTAGACAATTTCACTTATGGAAGCATTCTGAGCGTGACAATATTCCAGCAACTCCGTTGCTTTTTCAATAGGGAATGGGAAATGTGAGAATTTCTCAATTTTCTTTTGGGCTCGTTTTCTTTCCTTTTGAACTACAAATCCGCCTCCAATGGAGTAATAGGTTTCTGAAATTTTACGATCGTCCTCAAGTTCTGCCTGAAATGTGATTCCGTTAGGGTGGAAAGGGAGAAATTTGCGGTTGAATACGATGTCTTCGGAAGGAGAAAATGAAATCTTATGTTTCGAATCCAGTAATATGGAATTCGAAGTTTTAATTTTTTCAATTTCACTTTCAATTTTGGAAATTTCGAAGGTCACCGGATCTGCGCCCAATAGTCCTAACATTACGGCGATATCGGTGGCATGACCTTTTCCAGTGAGCGAAAGAGATCCATACAGTTGTACTTTTATTTGCTGAATTTTATCGAATTGCTCCTTCGATTTCAATGTTTCCAGCCATCGGTTAGCGGCTCTCCACGGACCCAAAGTGTGCGAACTGGAAGGACCCACACCAATCTTTAGCATATCAAATACGCTGATACTCTCCATTAGTTAGTTTTGTTGGAACAAATATAATCGTATGGATGAATATCTGTATGTTTTTTTAATTATTGTCGTCTGTTGGCGAGTAGAGGAGGTGGGCCTCCATTAAACGGATTCCATCTGCTTATGCTTTTAGCTCCCATCCCTGCTGCTTTTATAACGGCTCTGTCGCCATATCGTTCTCGCATTTTATCCATGGCCTGGTACAAATTGATGATCTTTTCATTGTCTTCAAAAAGATCGATTTGTTGCCCGCCTTCTACCAAATGACTGAAACGGACTCCTACCAGTCGTACCAGGAGTCGGCGCTGATATAGGTTTTTGTAAAGTTCCATAACCACCGGGAGTATTTTATGGTCAGCAGAACTATAAGGGATTCGCCTTTGCTGGGTATAGGTTTGAAAATCGGAGTAGCGGATCTTAAAAGTAACGCAGGCAGTAAGCTTGTTTCCACGGCGTAGCTGATAGATCAGGTTTTCGGCCATAGCGATGATGATGCTTTCCAGCTTTCTTACATCGGTGGTGTCCCGGTCGAAGGTGCGTTCGGTGGAAATAGACTTGCGTTCCGAATATTGAACCACCGGGGTATTGTCAATACCATTGGCTTTTTTCCAGATCACCTGCCCGTTCTTCCCAAATACTTTAGCCATCATCTCCAGGGGCATTTCCTGTATGGTTTTGATGCGCTTTATTCCCAGATCACAAAGCTGACGGTAGGTGACTTTCCCTACCATGGGAATTTTTCCTACAGAAAGGGGGGAGAGGAAGGGTTTCTCGGTGCCCTTATGTACTTGTATCTGGTTGTTGGGCTTGGCTTCCCCGGTTGCGATCTTAGAGA
Organism: Flavobacteriaceae bacterium; assembly: GCA_009827225.1. Taxonomy (GTDB): domain Bacteria; phylum Bacteroidota; class Bacteroidia; order Flavobacteriales; family Flavobacteriaceae; genus Aureisphaera. The sequence goes on from WUAI01000036.1 coordinate 3,665, forward strand.
CGGTTTTGTTGATGGAGAGTCCGAAGGAAATAGGCAGCCCTGTTTCTTTGATGATCCGGGAGCGCAGTTCGGTGGCAAGTTTGTGACAACCAAAGAACTGGTCCATACCGGTGAGATCGATATAGAATTCGTCTACCGAGGTTTTTTCATAGAGCGGAACACTTTCTTTAATCACGTCGGTTACGGTGTCGGAGAACTTGCTGTAGATTCCGGAATTTCCACGCAGTACAATGGCTTCCGGGCAGAGTTGTTTGGCTAACCGCATCGGCATGGCTGAATGGATTCCGAAGGTACGCGCCTCATAGCTGCAGGAGGCCACCACTCCACGATCTGTAGTTCCACCAATGAGCACGGGTTTTCCTTCCAACCGACTGTCCAATAATCGTTCGCAGGATACAAAAAAGGTATCCAGATCCATGTGGACGATATGTCGGGAGTGATTCATGGGTGTTTTTTGTGGTTTGTTCTTTTTTTCATTGCCAAAAAAAGAACCAAAAAAGACTAGCTTTACGATTCTTGTTCACCCACTAAGCTTTTGTTTCGCAACGAAAATAACTTCTCCGCTTTGCGGAGATCAAACAGATTTTCGTTGTGATCTCAACTTCAAGCAGTGGGTGCCCGAAGTCGAATCGTAGGGCAATTTTTAAGTCAAGCTTGAGAGTTTTTCAAATTCCCCGTTGATCAAAGCCTCTTTTTTGGTACTGGACCAACGTTTGATCTGTTTTTTAGCTTCCAATGCCATGGAAGCCAGATTGAACTTGGTTTGGAATACAAGGCTTACTGTTCCACGACCGTAGGTATAAAGATCCTTCCTTTTGCCCAATCGGTGGGCTTCCAATTGTAGTTCCAGGTTGGAGGTGAACCCAGTGAAATAGGTTCCATCTTCACATTTTAGAATATATACATAATAGCTTTTCATAACCGTGTGTTTAAATTATTTCGTTTTTTACTTCAAGCCTGGAGGAGATTCTTCGCCTCGCTATACTCAGCTCTGAATGACAACGTCGTGCTTTATGCTCCATGCTTTATGTTTTTAATTTCATTTTTATATCGCTTTCCTTTCATTCTTGTTTGTACAACGCCTTCGGCATAGCGAGGGTCTTCAATAATAGCCAGGCGCTCCATTTTGGAAACTTCCACGGTGAGGCAATCGAATTCTTCCATGACCTTCCCGAAGATTCGATATACCCCTCTTCCGCGGAACTTATATTTTGCAGCAACCGGTGGGAAATGCACCGTGTCTATAAAATCTCCATCTACATCCAGGAAAGTCCCGAAGTACATGGTTTTCTTGTTTGCAGTACTGGTGCGCTTGGTGGTCACCAAATACCCATCGATCGTAATGTCTTTATTGACATGGCGTCCCAAATCCCTGGCGCGTAGTTTTATTTCTGAAGTTTCCAGCAACAACTGAAACGGATTACACAGCGGATATCCCAGTAGTTCCATTTCATCAAAGGCGTCTTCCATTTCTGTGTTGGGCAGATCGGGGGTTTTGTAATCTACCTTTTCAGCTTTGAACAATAGTAGCCTGGGATCTTCAAAAGTCACCTTATTGATCTTCATATGGGCTTCCCAGAGGAGTTCCCGTTTGTTTCTTTGGGTAAACCGGAAGGCATTCACTTTGATCAAAATGGCGATCTGTTCCATAGAAATAGGTACCCGGTCTATGAAATCGTCCAGGCTTTCGAAAGTTCCGTTCGCTCGTCTTTCTTCGATGAATGCTTTGATGGTTCTGGATTCCAGCGAATGCAGAAACCCAAACCCCAGGTAGATCTCTTTTCCTCGTATCACGGTTTCGGGATTGCTTAAGTTGATGCAAGGGGGCATGATCGCAGCACCATGCATGCGCGCTTCATGTACATAGAACTCGGTGCGGTAAAAACCACCGCCATTGTTGATGGTAGCCACCATGTATTCCAACGGGTAGTACGCCTTCAAAAACAAACTCTGATAACTTTCCACCGCATAGGAAGCCGAGTGACCCTTCGCGAAGGCATAGCCGGCAAAACTTTCGGTTTGACGCCAGATCTCTTTGGTGAGGTCTTCCGGTTTCCCGGATTTTCGGCAGTTCTCAAAGAACTGGTCCTTCACTTTCATGAATTCTTCCCTCGATCTAAACTTCCCCGACATTCCTCTGCGGAGCATATCGGCTTCTCCCAGGGTGAGTCCGCCAAAATAATGCGCCACTTTGATCACATCCTCCTGGTAGACCATCACCCCATAGGTTTCGGGCATGATATCCAGCATTACCGGGTGGGCGTCCTTCCGGCGTTCCGGAAAGCGATATCGCAGGATGTATTCCCGCATCATCCCCGATTGAGATACGCCCGGGCGTATCACCGAACTGGCTGCTACCAGCCCCAGGTAGTTGTCCACCTGCAATTTCCGAAGTAACATACGCATGGCAGGAGACTCCACATAAAAACAACCAATAGCCTTGGCATTGCGGAGCAAATACTTGATACGCTCATCTTTCTTAAAACGCTTGATATCGTGTATGTCGATAGGAGGTAAGTGGGGGTGGTTGTACCTGATGACTTCCACGGCATCTTTTATTTTTCCCAACCCCCGCTGACTCAAAACGTCAAACTTGTACAACCCAATGTCTTCGGCCACTACCATGTCGAACTGGGTAGTGGGGAAGCCCTTGGGAGGCATGAAGGTAGGGGTGTAGTAATGGATCGGCTTTTCAGAAATAATAATACCGCTGGCGTGTATCCCCAGGTAGTTGGGAAAACCATTAATGAGCTTGCCGTAGGTGATCACCAGCTGTGAAAGCTTGTCAAGGGCCTTAAAATTGTAATCTCCGGAAGAAAGCACGTCGATCTCGGCTTTGGGCAGCCCGAAAACTTTTCCCAACTCACGAACAGCCGCCTTGTATTTAAAGGTATTATACACAGTAAGCAGCGCAGTGTGTTTGAATCTTCGGAAAATGAACTCGGTGACATCGTCCCGATCGGCCCAGGAAAAATCGATATCGAAGTCGGGCGGATTCTTACGATACAGATTGATAAACCGCTCAAAATACAAGTCGAGCTCGATGGGGTCGACATCGGTGATGCGTAACAGGTAGGCGATCACACTATTAGCGCCGCTACCCCGACCTACATAGAAATAGCCTTTGCTTCGGGCGTATTTGAGGATCTTCCAGTTGATGAGAAAATAGGAGACAAAGCCTTTTTGCCGGATGATCTCCAGCTCCTTTTCGATACGGGAGAGTACACGACGGCCCGGTCGCTTGTAGCGATAAGGCAGCCCACGGTAGGTAAGCTTTTTGAGCAGGCGATAGTCCAGGCCTTCATTGCCGGTATAAGACTTTTGGTTGTTGGGTGTTTCTTTTGAAAAATCGAAAGTCACTTTACAGCGTTCCAGTAATAGTTGGGTGTTCTTGATAAGTTCCGGGAATTCGCTGAAGGCTGCTTCCAGTTTCTGTGGGGTATATAACAGATCGTTCGGACTGCCTTGTTCGTCTTCGGAAAGTTTGCTGAGTAAGGTATTGTTGGCAATAGAGCGTAGCAGGCGGTGGGTGTTGTAACCTTTTTTATTCTGAAAGGAAACCGTGTGCAATACCACCAGTTTGTGCAGTTGCTCTTTCCAGGGGGAAAATTTGAGTCGGTTGAGGTCTTCCATCTTCACTCCCAGGAATTCATGGTCGAGTAGGGATTCTCCTTCAAACTTCGCAAAGGGGTAGATCACAAAAGTGTGGGGCAGTACTTTGGCGCGATCGGGAATTTTGTAGTCGTCCTCATGGAGAAATTCCGAGAGGTAGCGGTTGATATTTTGGAAACCCTGGTTGTTTTCGGCCAGCAGTATGAACTGTTGCTTTGCACTATTCCTGAAATCGATCCCCAACGAGGGCTGTATATTGTATTTGGGCGACAGCCGGGCGATATCCAGGCAGGCCGAGGTGGTATTGATGTCGGTCAAAGCAAAGGCAGACACTCCCAGATCCTGGAGCCACTGTAGTAAATCCCGGGGTTTTATGGTCCCGTAGCGAAGGCTGTAATATGTATGTGTATTTAGATACATTTGGATATATTCCAAAATTATGGAAATATTCCAAATTAATGGAAGTTTTCCATCACTTTTTTTCATTTTTTCTGAAAACCATGATAATCCCGAAGTGTAAACTTTTGAAACCCAATCCGACCACTACCATCTAAAACACAAATCAAAAAACTATGAGAACTAAAATTTCAGTAATACTATTCTTACTAACATCCATAATAACCGCGCAAGACGCCAGACAATTGGTGGCCGAAGCCATAGATGCCACAGGCGGAAAACAAAACTTTTACAACTTGGGAAGCGCCACTTATGATTATGAGTATCGTACTCCCGATGGATCTACCGTGCTGGTAGGAAAGGAGACTTACCTGTTTGACGGAGAGAAATCGTACGCAGCCTATTCACAGCATTCCATGACCGGACCGAACGGAGAAAAAGTTGTGGAAGGTTATGATGGAAATGAAGCCTGGGTCACGATTGACGGAGCACTGAGTAACACCCCGGAACCCAATGGAGTAGCCCGATTTATGAGAAAAACCAATTACTACTGGTTTGCGATGAACTTCAAATTACTGGACGACGGAGTTAACCATGAATATGCAGGAACCAAGGAGATCGATGGGACTACTTACGATTTAGTCAAAGTAACCTTTGATGGGCAGGTAGGAGACGCCCAGGATACTTATGTCCTATTTATCAACCAGGAAACCAAATTGATTGATCAGTTTTTGTTTACTGTAATGGGCATGGGTGTCACTGAACCCCTGTTAATGACCTATGAGTATGAAACCATCGATGGGATCAAAGTTGGAAGTAAAAGACGTTATACGAAGGCCAATTGGGACGGAGAAACCCTGAGCGACGACTGGACGATCACCAACTGGACCAACATTACATTTGGGGAAGAAGTAGACCCCGGGATGTTTGCAAAGCCAGAATAATAAAATTAATCCACCCGAACTACAAGCTTGCCTGCCGCACGGTTATTTTCCATGGTATCATGGGCCTGTGGCAGGTTTTTAAATTCAAATACCTCATGGATATTGGGTGAGTAAGCACCCGAAGCCACATGATCCACAATCTGCTGCAAAGCAGGTGTGGCACTATCTGTATGCAAAGTCTCGCTATTGTAAATGGTTAGATTAACCGTAGAGGGCATCCAGGGGAAGAACTTATAGTCCCAGGTATCGCCAAGGAATCCTACCATGCAAACCGTTCCTTTTGGGGCTGTACTTTGAAGGCAATCCAGTATGGTATGCTCGAGGCCTACAAACTCTATGACACCATTCACGCCTTCGGGAAGGATGGCCTTCACTTGATCCTCCACTTTTCCCGAGTCCATCAAAATATGATCTACTCCAGCTTTTTGTAGCACCGGAACTTTGTTTTCTGTTCGGGTGGTAGCAAAAACGGTACAACCCATTTCTTTGGCAATGTTGATCGAGGCCAGTCCGGCAGCCGAAGTCCCACCGCGAACCAACAAGCTTGATCCTGGTTGTAAATCAATGGCCTCTTTCAATGCTCCCCATGCCGTGAGATAGGTTTCGGGGATCGCCCCGAATACATCCCAATCGAGTTCTGTATTCACCGGAAAAACATTGGACCGGGGAATAAGCGTCATTTCAGCATAGCCACCATCGTACAACCGACCCATATTTCCCATACAGGCAGCTACTTTCTGGCCAGGTTGCAAATCAGTGCCGCCACCCTCCAGAACTTCACCCACGCATTCGATTCCCAATACGCGAGGCAGGGTAACCGCATCACCAGAGTGTCCCTGGCGGGTATAGAGTTCACTTCGGTTGATGCCAAAGGCTTTGATATTGATAAGTACCCAATCTTTTTTAGGTGTTGGATTGGGTAGAGTGACGAGATCGAATACATCGATGCCACCATAGGAGTTGATTTGCCAGGCTTTCATGTATGCTTATTTTTTCTTTCGGGGTTGTGAGGTTAGGGACATTACATATTGATAACTTTCTTCCAGGTATTGAGAGAGGAGGTCCATATTCTCAAACATGGTATCTGGGACCAGCACATAATCCCTCATCGTTGCTCCGTAGGACTTAAAAATGGTGGTATTATGTTCCTCTTTGAATTTTTCTTGGGATTCCTTGGAAAGTCGGATCCCGAATTCACCGTCCTTATTCAGTAAAGAAAACATATGGGTATTGGCCGAAGTATAGGGCATGGTTTTACCCAGCCGTTCGAACTTCGGATTTTTGGCAACCAGTTCGTCGTATAATTTCAGGTTTTTTTCCCAGCGGGTCATGATAAGGATTGTTTGTATTAAAATTACAAATTTCCGCAATAGGCCCGCCCGAACGTACCCGATCGGTACGGGCGGGGATAGGAGCAAACTATCGTGTAGTGCGGATAGCCCGGCCTTACGAAGCTAGAATGAGCGAAGTAAGGATTGCTATAATTCTTTAGAAGAAAGTTAATTCTCTTCATTTTCTTTGCTTGTCCAAAGAAAACGAAGCAAAAGAAAAGACACCTTTTACAAGGAATTTTTCAGCGATGCTGAAAACCAACGCCAAAACTCCGCGTCGCACCGCTCCTGATTTCCGGAGCTTTTGGCGCTGTATTCTGTGTAAAAGGGTTTTACTGTCATTAATTATACTGACAGCGTGTCATATTCTGTCTGGTGGCATCATCTTTGACATATGGGGAGTGTATCAAACTGAATATTAAAAATATAATTATAACACTATGAGTAAGATTATTGGAATCGATTTAGGGACAACCAACTCTTGCGTTTCGGTAATGGAAGGTAGCGAACCCACTGTAATACCTAACGCGGAAGGGAAGCGTACCACACCTTCGGTCATCGCTTTTGTGGAAGACGGTGAAATCAAAGTAGGGGATCCTGCCAAACGACAGGCAGTAACCAACCCCACCAAAACCATCGCCTCCATCAAGCGTTTTATGGGGAACAAATATTCGGAATCTCAAAAAGAGGCCGAGCGTGCTGCTTATAAAGTAGTGAAAGGAGACAACAACACCCCACGAGTAGATATCGACGGGCGTCTATATACTCCGCAGGAATTGAGTGCGATGATCCTTCAGAAAATGAAGAAGACCGCCGAGGATTACCTGGGAGCCGATGTTACAAGAGCTGTGATCACCGTTCCAGCATATTTTAATGATAGTCAGCGACAAGCGACTAAAGAAGCCGGGGAGATCGCGGGATTGACCGTGGAAAGAATTATCAATGAGCCTACTGCTGCGGCATTGGCCTACGGATTGGATAAAAAAGACAGCGACCAGAAGATCGTAGTATTCGACTTCGGGGGAGGAACGCATGACGTTTCCATCCTGGAATTGGGTGACGGGGTTTTTGAAGTATTGTCTACCGACGGGGATACGCACCTGGGAGGTGACGATGTGGACCAGAAGATCATCAACTGGCTGGCCGATGAGTTCGAAAGCGAAGAGTCTATGGACCTTAGAAAGGATCCTATGGCGTTGCAACGTTTGAAGGAAGCTGCTGAAAAAGCCAAGATCGAACTTTCTGCTTCTACGCAGACCGAGATCAACCTACCTTATATCACGGCTACTTCTAGCGGACCAAAACACCTGGTTAAAACGTTAAGCCGTGCGAAGTTCGAGCAATTGATCGACGATTTGGTAAAAAGAACTATCAAGCCTTGTGAGACGGCACTGAAAGCTGCCGGATTGAGCAAGAGCGATATAGACGAAATTATCCTGGTAGGAGGTTCAACTCGAATCCCTGCCGTACAGGAAGCTGTGGAAAAGTTCTTCGGAAAGTCTCCTAGCAAAGGAGTAAACCCGGACGAGGTAGTAGCCATTGGAGCTGCGATCCAGGGTGGGGTATTGACCGGAGATGTAAAAGATGTATTACTACTAGACGTAACTCCTCTTTCTTTGGGAATCGAAACGATGGGATCGGTAATGACGAAATTGATCGATGCCAATACGACCATTCCTACCAAGAAGAGTCAGGTATTCTCAACTGCGGCCGACAATCAGCCTAGCGTAGAGATCCACGTATTACAAGGAGAACGTCCTATGGCAGGTGATAACAAGACCATTGGTAGATTCCACTTAGACGGAATTCCACCTGCACCACGAGGCGTACCACAGATCGAAGTTACTTTCGACATCGATGCTAATGGTATCATCAAAGTAACTGCGGCCGATAAAGCAACCGGCAAGTCACAAGACATCCGTATCGAAGCTTCTTCCGGTTTAACCGATGAGGAGATCGAGAAAATGAAGGCAGAGGCCGAAGCCAATGCAGAAGCTGATAAGGCGGCCAAAGAGAAAGCCGATAAGATCAATGAAGCCGATGCGATGATCTTCCAAACCGAAAAGCAATTGAAGGAGTTTGGAGACAAGCTAAGCGATGATAAGAAAGCGCCTATTGAAGCTGCTTTGGAAGACTTGAAGAAAGCCTACGAGACTAAGGAAGTGGAAACCATTGAGCCAGCATTAGAGAAGATCAACGAGGCGTGGAAGACAGCTTCGGAAGAATTGTATAAAGCGCAAGCAGAAGCCCAGGGTCAGCCCGGAGCCGATGCCGGTGGAGACACTTCTTCTCAGAATGGCGAAGAAAACAGTGATGTTGAAGACGTAGACTTCGAGGAAGTCAAATAAATCTGTCATTCAGAGTCTCGCGTGCGAGACGAAGAATCTATAAAAGTGCAAGCCCATCCGGAAGGATGGGCTTTTTTCATCTCATTTTACCTTATAGGTTATTTTGTGATTGCCTTAAGTATCCTATGTTCATTGATTACAACATCACGGAACAATACATGAGGGAATACTTCATATTTTGACTCTTTGAAAGCATCATAAATTTTAAATAAAGAAGATGCTTTGACTAAAGATAAGTTCATTTCAGTATCCATTTCACAATCAGTAATAAAATCATCACTAAATTCTGGCGCCACGAGAAGGATTTTAACAATTCTCAAATCATTTATTTTAGCTAGATTTTGATAAGACTTAAGCTGCCTTGAAACTGAACTGAATTTATTATATCCTCTTTCCTTAACAGTCTTGCACTCGACAATGATAATTTCATTATTCCCTAAGTCAAGCAATATATCCATCATGTCCTTTTTAGTATTTATGGATTTTTTCAGTTTATCATTGACATGGAAACCAATCTTATTAAAAATGTTCTTTGTAAGTTCTTCGAATTTCACACCCAGCTCACTTTCTTTGATAGAAATTCCATTTTCCTTGAGCAAATTTAAATTTCGGAAAGCTATGTTCTCATAGTTTTCCAAGTAGAGATTTTCTGAATCTTTATAGTGCTCTAGAATATTGAGAATATCGTCGCCTCGTTGCTTAATTCCATTATCACGAATAAATGTGGAGATTTCAGGTTTAGTCAATAAATCTAATATATCACGAGGTTTTATGTTGTAATCAAGTAGGAAATATGCGTTCAAAACGAACTCATCCTGTAGCTGAAATTGGGCTCGTAATTGGTTGTTAAACTTTGGAAGAGAGTCATTAATTTCTAGCAACATCTTTTCAAAACCGTTCAGAGAAATTCCAACCTTTTCGTCTTTTTCAATACTTTCAAAATGAACTATTAAGTTTTCAATTTTTTCATTTATTGTTCCGCCTTTAAGATGTTTGATATTAAGTCCTTTTTCAAACAAATCATTTAAAACCTTTTTTCTCTGAGTAAGAGTTATTCCTTCTTTATGCATACCCGTTGCTAAAAGATTTGAGAAGGAGAGTCCTTCTTTAATTATTTCCTCAATTTTTTGCGAATAACTTAGCTTTCTGTCTATGTTGTGCTTTCTTGCGATTTGATTGATAACTGGTTCCCGCATTAATTTTAATGTTCTACGAACATATTTATCAGCTACATCTTTTTTTCTAAGCTTGCGCAGAAGTCTTACCATTTCATCCGCTACGTAGATGGTGTTTTCCTTTTTTGAATAAAACACAACACCAATATTTTTTAAACTTGAAATAACAGCTTGAACGTCCAATTTCTGTACTCCAAGAATCGTATAATTGATTAGCTTAATTTCTTCTTGCGAAAGATCTAGTTTTTCTGATAGGGTCAATATAATTGAGAGTTCATCGTCTGTGATTTTCGCCTCCCGATTGTTGAGCATATCATTTTCGTAAGCTGTTTTGAGACAACTACTGTAAATATTATAATCTCTTTGCCTGGAAGGAACGATTGAAGATCTTTCATTTTTTAGCTCTAATTGTAACTTTTTTATTTTTTTATTCAAATGTATTACCTCGGTCTCATAGAGTCTTGAAAACCAATCTTGTTTCATAATACAATTACCATCGCGTGAGATAATATCAATTAGAATATCCAACTGAGAGGAAGTATCTTGAAATTCACTTTGGAGATGTTTTAAAAATTCATCTTTCGTTAGAGTGAAAATTTTGGCAATGTTTTGGCTATCCACGGATTTTAATCCTTTATCCGCAGAACTCAGAATCACTTCTATTTGTTTGGCGTTCTTAGGATCGTTGGAAATTATGTTATCAATAATTTTGATGAATGAATTCTTTTCGATGGAACCTAACTTATCAAGAATTTTTTCTAGTTTCATATATACGCATTGATGAATTCAGTAAATGAAGACATATTAATTATCCACTAAATAAATACAAGTTGGCCATACTTATAATGACCAATATCATATAAAACTCCCCACCACTTCTAGAGCGTTCGCTTTTATAAAAGTGAAGGGGAGTTTACTGTACTAAATATAACAATATATTTCTTACTTATGGATATACTTAAGAAACGAATATGAAAGAAGAAATTAGTAATTATTGTTGATTAACTGCTGATCTGAAATTTTCAATTTGTTTCCAATGTTTGGGTCAATTTGATTTAGTTTATTCAGCATCTTTTTTGAATCTTCTAAATTCAAATTATCTGGTATAAATTCAAATTTTTCATTCGCATTCTCCATTAGCAATTGAACTTCGCCATCTGAAAGATTATCCGTGAAGTTTTCTTCATTTTTAATATTTTGATTTTCACTATTGAAGTAAGCTCTTTCCTGGGGATTATCCTTCAAATAGTTTTGAAGTAACCTTTTGTAATAAGACTTTATCTCATATTTATTTTTCAATTCTGGCAATTCCGGATTAACCTTTCTTAGCTCTTCATACTCTTCCTTTAACTGCTCGTCAGTATCTAGCACATCAGATATGCGGGCAACATAAACGGCCTTAAAATATTCTAACAGGCCGTCAAAATTGGGAGATGTATTGCTTATCCAATATCCGAGATAACTACTTCCAAAAATTTTGGAAGTTTTCATTGAGTTTTTGAATTCGAACGTACCGGAGTTAGTAACGAATGTTGAAATATCAATTTCATTGCCTCCATTAATAGAAGTGCCCTCCACATGTTCCAAGTAAATTCCATCAAAAATATATGCTTTGTCAATTCTTCTTAGTTTTAAAGAATCACCATACTTGAAATACAATTTCCCGAGTTCAATCTGATCTAATAATGCTATATCCTCCTTATAAATATCACTAGTGGGTTTTTCTTTCATGCCCGAAGTTTTTATCCAATCTACCACTCCAATGTCTTTGTATTCTAGTTTTATCGAATGCATCCTGTCATAAGAAAAGTTTAACCCCAATTCTGTAATCGCAGGTATTGTAGCTTTTACTTTTTGATCTATCAAATTTGCAAATTCAATACTTTGATTCGATGTTTGTGTTCCTTTCACCTCACCTATTTTCAAAGCTAGTTTCATATCTACTGGTGCTATTCTAAATTCAAATATTGTATCATCATTTTTAACTCGAAAAGCTTGTAAAGCACCTAAATATTGATTGAACAATCCTGATATAGGTTTTGGTGAGATTTCTTCATTCAGAAATAAATTCGGATTATACTGCAGGATCTGTGAGGACAAATCATCTAGTGATCTTTTATTTGATTGTTTCAATTCAATGTCCCAGCTATAATTCTGGATTCCACCTTTTGATATAACAATGGGTTTGCCCGTTATTTTGCCAGCTGGAATGCCATTTTTTAAAATAATTGCACTTCCGAATATAACGGAGTAGTTTTCAATGTCTTTATCTGTTTCAAAAGTCCAGGAATATTCTGTAGATAGCATTTCCTTACCACGGTATTCATACGCTGCCGGATCTACTACATTCTTACCAACATTTAAACTCACTTTAATTTTCTCGCCCGTAAGATTATTAAAGGTTACTCGAGCTTTAATTTTTTTTGCAAAGCATGTTGAAGAAATAAGTAATAATAAAAGTAATAGTGTTTTATTTTTCATAATTATTGGTATTTAGTTAACAAAAATCCCCGCCCAGCTTTCGCCGAGAGGGGAGTTGATACAATTTGTATTGCAATACTAATCGAAGGTATAAAAACCTTAATTTCAGTATGTTAATACTTTGTTATTTGTAATAATATTAAGTTTTAATTTATTCATAAATACCCAATACTGGGTATATCTCAATTTACTTATTCACTCTTCAATCCCAACGCCTCCCTTAAATTCTCCAACCCGGTCTTGCCGTTCTGTTCCGTTTTAAGTCCGTTGACGATAAACGAGAACATATCGGCATAGGTATTGAAGTCGGCATCACCATCGGTAGGGGCAATGCCTGCGCTGGGATAGGCACAGGTAAAAGAATGTAGGATTCCTTGGGATCCTTTTTTTATTCCCAGGGTATCGTTCTGAATGGTTTTCACTGGGTAGGCTGTGTATACTAATTGATTTCCACCTTCGATATGCGTCCAGGAAGCCGAGGTTTTGTAAAGTGGATCTGACTCAAATATCTGCAATGTAGGATTGGTGATCTTATAGGTCGTAAGGTCATAACCCAGTACTTTTACCGTAAAGGAAAAAGGATCGCTAAAACCAAACAAACTGGCGATATCAATACCTACGCTAGCGGCTCCACTAGCCCTATCTTTTGCAGGCCCTTTAACTTCTGCTTCTATCCCAAAGAAGGGATTGGAAATATCTCCCACATTATCAAAAGCCACGATATGAAAGTTGTCGTCTTTACCATTCAATTGTAAGGACCGCACTAGCTGGGCCACCCCAGAATTATCCACCGGGCCGCCATCGGCGAGCCTAACGATAGAGTTAGCAGCCAGATCGGGGACTTTCATATCATCCACATCCATGTAAGCCACCTTTCCGCCTTCCAGGCTGAAACTAACGGCATTGTCTTCGAGTATATAAGAAACATCAAAGATTCCTGTGATATGTGCACTGGCACCAAATCCCAATGCCGCGCTGGAGGCAGCCGCTGCCGTCATTATATGCACTTTTTCACCATTTAAAGGCAATTGAACCGTGGTAGAATCCTTAGGGGGGGTATGCTTTACATAGTCCGAAGTATAGCCTAAATTTAGTATCGAAGAATTGGAGTCGGTTCCTAATTGAGCAAAGAAGGGTGACGGTTGGTAACTCACATGACTTGGTATACTTGAAAAGGTAGCAGGTGAGACATCCTTGGGTATACCGTCGGTGCATTCGCTTCCTTTGTCTCCTTTCAGCCAGGGCTGAGAAGGAGAAACACAGGCTTGATAGTATCGGTGATTGTTTCCCCAGATGCTCTTATAATTAAGTACCACTTGATTATTCAAAAGGGTAGAGGCTAACAATAACGGTTTGTCATGTGCCCATTTTTGGCGAGGATGACTCAGGGTCATTCCGGTTAGCGGATAGTCTTTATAAATCAGAGTTTCTACCATCAGCTTCCAATAAGTTCCTCCATCGTAGTATCGGTCTGTATAATGATCGAAGACACATTCCAAGTATTCGTCTCTTATTGTCGCATAACAAATAGTAACTGCGTCAAAAGCCGCTTTTTGTTTGCCTGTCCATCCGCTGCTGGTGGCCCAGTTGAGATGAGCGTCGGGGGACTGAATATCTTGCACGAACGTATCGGAAAAGGTGAGCATGGTACTGAACCAACTTCCCCCGGAATTGGAGGACATCACCTCCACGTTCTTGAAGACAGAATCCAGCGTTTTAGTGCCTTCTTCCAGGAGCCCAATAGTCCAGGCTGAATGACCGGTATGGGCCCTCCAGCCTCCACCGGCAAAGGCCATATGAACTTTATCAGGTGTTTCAGATTCAGCGGTGATAACGTCACTTTCAGAAGTGTTTTTGCATCCAAAAAGGATCAATACCGGTAATAACAGTACATAGATTTTCTTCATAAGAATCGATTTGTTGGTTACAATGAAACTCCCCATCTACTCACAAAGTCGCTGCTTTGAAGTAAAGATGGGGAGCACTAGTATAATTTATATTTATCTGCCTGGTTCTATTTCACAAAAAACCATTCGATATAATCTTTGTCTGCCGCAAGTATCACCTGATTACGCTGGTAAAATACCACCTCTCTGGGTATTTGTAATTCGATATAGTAGGTAGTGATATAACCGGATGAGGTTTGAAACAGTTGCTCTTTTACGTCGCTCATGGGCACGTAGACACCGTTTATCGATATGCCTCGAATCATTTTCCAGAGCGGATTTTTATAACTACCATAATCTGAAATGATCTCAATCCAAATGTAACGATCAGATTGACGTACCGGCCTAGGGTTTTTCAGATTAGCATAGATGCCGGTAATCTCTTTAAAGAAGTATTTTTTTAGCTTTTCGGCTTCCCTTCGCAACTCTTCAGCGGTCTTTTTAATCTCCTTTTTTTCCTCACTAACTATTTCTTCACTTTCTGTTTCTTGAACTTCCGTTATTTCAATAGGTTTTGGTTTAGTGGTATCTGCGGGTTCTTCCGCAATCGTTTCTACCGGAGTGATTATTTTCCGAACAATCTCTTCCACGGGTTCTTCCAATTCTGTGTCGGAATTCAACAGGGAATCGAGTCGGGCGGTGATCCGCTTGTAATTCGCATCAATTTTGGTCGCTTCTTCCAATTTGGTATTTGGGCTGTCCAGGATCTGATTTAAATTGGTGATATGTTCCTCTTTGGTCCTTATTTCTTTTTTGAAATAGAAATATTGTCCAAAACTCACTATTGCATACAGAAATAGGAAGGTATAGAATATATAAAGTCGTCTTTTAATCCTGGGATCAGCCATTTATCAGCATTTCAAGTTGCCCTTCCATTTTCGACTGACTCTTTTGAATCTCGAGCATCTTATTTCCAAAATCGGCATTCTGTAAATTAAACTGGTTGATGATCTCGTCGTCGAGATCTTCGGTGATCTGAGTTAAGTGCTCCAACTGACTTTTCATATTATTGAAAGTCGCAACATTGACTCCTATCGCAATCCCGAAACCTATAAGAACCCCAATATTCTGAATTTTGAAATTGACTTTCAGATTGTCAACATCAAGTACATTATTCTTTTTTGCCATATCTACGTGGTTTAAATAAAAACTCCCCACCACTTCTAGAGCGTTCGCTTCTAGAAAAGTGAAGGGGAGTTTCAGGTTTAAAGATACTTAAAAATTATTTTCCTTCTTTATCCATCCGCTTTATGTCGGCATCAGGACCGGAATACAATCTTAATACAGGAGGACGTGCATCTCTTAAGGAAATTTCATGGGCGGATAACAGTTTATCCAAATCGATTCTTTGGTTTAATACATCAGGATCGTGTTCGGGAGGTTTAAATTCCGGCAATTCCGGAAGTTCCAACCCCATTTTAGCAGCTCTTCTCTTGAACTCGGCACTATGGGCCTCAGGGATATGTTCCTTACGAATAGCCTCCAGTTTGGCCTTGGATTTTCCACCTTGAATGGCAGCCACTCTTTTGTGATAGGCAATTCCTTTCAATACATGTTTTCCAAATTCTTCTTTTGAATACATCGGGCTATTTGGCTCGTGAAGGATGGTAGGTCCTAATCCATGCTCACTTAACAACTTGTTCAAAACAAGATGATTGGTTCTCGAAGTACCGTCCTTAAACGCATGCAGCGCTTCCAGATGTTGGTAGAGTTCTATGATATTGTGGAATTTGTCAAGATCGCTTTTGGCACTTGCCTGATTTTCATGATAAGTCCTGAAATGTTGACTCAACGTGGCCTCAATACCAGCTTTGGGATGTGGGGACGTTACCGCATAACGCCCCTGTTCCGGCTTAATACTCATGCCCTTAGCACTAATTTGTTCTAATTGTTCAGGGGTTGCAGTTTTTGGGAGCCCCCATGTTACATCTTTTTCTCGTAACCCTTTAAGATGATCAGACTCCGGTTGATATGCTAATTTTTGAATATGCATGTACTCCTCAGTCGACATTTTTTTACCTATCCTTGATTTTACAAAGGCGTCTGCCTGGATAAAATGCTTGAAAGATTCCATCTTTTTTACTTTGTGTCCATCACCCCATTGATAATCGTAATATTCACCTGGGTGTTTCACATCCGGATCCGGTGGTTGCACGACCTCAGTCCAATGAGGGGTATGTCGCTTGAGACCGTGGGCTTTTTCGTGAGCTTTGGCATGGTCTTTAGAATCAATTAATTCCATCCATTTATCACTTCCCAGAGAATCATAGGACTGCTGCGCCTCTTCTTTAGTAACCGGTGCTCGTTGAATTACTTTCTGGCTCCTATTGTCTGAAAGATAATTGCCCTCTGAAGTTTTCCTAAAATTCGCGGCGGCTTTTATCTTCGCTTTGTTCTTAGAATCTTTGGAGGAAAACATAGGGTTAGAATAAAAATCCCCATTGAAGCCTTTCAACTATGAAAAGATCCAAATGGGGAGAGTTATATTACTTTAAATGTAAGCTTTTTTCTTTAATTATCTGAAATCCAGAAATATCAGAAGATCATCCAACGAGAGTATAAACTTACTTCATCGCACTTTCCAGCGCTGAAGCACCTCCCACCACGGGAAGCGTAAGTGTTGTATCTTCCAGCTTGATGGTTAGTTCAGTCCCGGGTTTAGGGTGTAGGGTGTAATCTTTATCGCTTGAAAAGATCATCAATCCAATTTGCTGGCCTTTCTTGATGATCTGATCGTCTGGATTTAGATCAAAGGACACCGTGTAGAACTGTCCTTTTTGAAGTGGTTCACTTTCTCTTATGGACCTATAGTTCTGAGGATCGGCCCAGCCACGAGTAATTATGTTTTCTGTTATCTTCACCTTTTTTCCATCGTTCCAGGGTAGGGACACCAGCCATACGGAAAGATTAGCAGCAGGTTTGCTAGAGGACAAGGTCACGGTTATTCTTGGTACTCCTGAAATATGAACATCCTCAGTAAGCTTCGGTGTTACATACAGCAGACGGTGTATAGAACTCGCTTTTTTCGCCAATGAATCACCTGAGAACGTATAGTTGTCGGTCAAGGTTTCCATGGCAGTGTTTCCCTTGCCGGATAGTCCAAGTTTTCCAGTATTTGGTGCGCCCGGACTCAGAAAGAGTGATACTTCCTCGGCATCCGGATGCGGATAGTTGTCGTACGGAGTTGGACTGTTGGTCACTTCATCCTCTCGAACTATCCAGGACTTTGGATCTTCCTCCACACCATTTTTCACACCGTGTAAATACCGTGTAAACCAGCGATTCATTAGTTTGAGCGGTGGCGGACCACCATGTCCTTTTTGGTGATAATAGATCTGGGTAGGCAGCCCCATTTCTTCGGCTTTCGCATAGATCCTGTAGCTGTGCTCGGGCATTACATTCCAGTCATTGAATCCATGTGCCATTAAAAGGGCTGCTTTCATGGGTTCCATATCATTCATGTAGTCGCGTCCGGCCCAGAAATCGTTATAATCTCCAGTGATACGGTCCATACCATTCTTCATTACTGAATCGCGCACCGTAGCATTGTTATAGGCTCGCTTCGATTCATCACCGCTATGAATAAAGTCATAAAGTACATCGATGTCTTCTCCAAGGTATCCACCGGGCGATCGAACGAGTCCGTTGGAACGATAGTAATGATAGTATGAGGTGTTTGGAGCAATTGGAATAATTGCTTCCAATCCTTCTACACCTGTCGTAGCAGCTGCCAGGGGAATGGTTCCGTTGTAGGACGTTCCCGTCATTCCAACTTTCCCGGTTGACCAATAAGCCTCTACGGTTTCGTCTCCGTACGGAGTTGTATATCCTTTGACTCGTCCATTCAGCCAATCGATCACCGCCTTTGGCGCGAGGGACTCGTTATCTCCTCCTACGGTTGGCGCTCCTTGGGACAATCCTGTACCAGGTGAAGATGAATGCACTACAATATAACCCCTGGGTACCCAGGTATTGATCTGTGAATTCGAAATAATGGGTCGTTCCCCTTTGCGCACCACTTCCGGATGTACACGGGGTCCGGCTGGTTCACCGATTTCATGATTTACATTCCAAAATAGTCCATCGGGAAAAGGATATGCGATGCCAGCATAATATGGGCTTGATTCATAGATGATGGGAAGTTTTAGGCCTTCTGTCTCCGTTTGAGAGGGCCGAGTCACTGCCACGTGCATACGGTCCATTTTGCCGTCACCATCGGTATCGAAAGTGGTTTCAACCCATAGATCGTGTCGTATCCACTCGGTGGCATCTTCAAATTCGGGTACTACCTGGGCTTCGCCATCCTTAAAGATTGGGATTGCTTTATCCGCTGATTGTGCATAAATATTCAGTGAAACGTATAAAAGCGAAACGGTCAGAAACCAGAGTGGGAGGTACTTTTTCATTGCCTAGGGTGTTTTTTTCAAAATTAAAAATAAGGTATTAAAGATAGGCTTTTTCGGGCATTTGGATCAACGTGGTTTAATTGAACGAAATGTAATATTCTATGTAATCAAGTCTTTAGAAATTTTGTTGTGATGGCCCAAATATTCCAATGAATTTAATCACACTCATCACAAAACGGTAGTATAAATGCCTGTGCCATAGAATAAAAGCCCGTGGGATCATAAGTTGCAAGATGATCAAACATTTCCTGAGGAAGTTCGGTTTCACGAGCCAGGTATTCATTTAAATAATTGATTCCACCGCTTATCATTCCATCGGTATTTTTTTCGATGACCGCATTTGCACCAATATTTAAATAGTATTCGGATTCTGTAGCCATTTTCTTTACAATTCTAAACGTCGCGGATCCTCCACCTCCAGACATGCCCGCTAATACCCCCATTGCAATGCTGGCAACAAAATCCATGACTGCTTTCCCTTGTACTGCTATCTGCCTGTCCAACAGGGTATTGTTTTTACCGTAGAGCATTCCAAATCCCACCATTCCTTCAGGTTCAGGTTTTCCTATTTTTCTCCAGCAAATCTTTTCACAAGACCTTAAATCCAATGGGGCTCCCACCGGTTTTCCTCGGATCTGCTTGTAATTTCGCGTTTTTGGCCTTCCAAATAATTTGAATGATCCTTTTTCAACTCTAGCTGGACTCCATGCAATTCGATCAAATTTTATTGAAGAAAATTTGGATCCCATTTGAATGTTTATTTTGTGCTTATGCGGGCCATTGGTTCGGAAACACTTCTTAACACTTTCCAATGAGAATGATTTAACATAAGAATCCATGCCACCCGAAACTCTTCTATATTGATATTCGTCGGTTTTTCGGAATTGTTCATACCGCACATTCATATCGATCAATGCAGTTCCAAATCTATTTTCATTCACTTCTTTTTCTCCTATGCCAGAGCATACATAGGTTATGTACTTCGGGTCCAGGTCAAATGCATAACCTCCAGGACCAAAATTCGTTGAGAACAAACCGGCCTCGAAAATATCAAATTCCTGAAATTCACTGCGTTCTTCGGGAACCATCATAAGTTTATATTTATTATCCACTCTAACAACGCCCAGGTACAAATTTGCATTGACGGCCCTGATCTTTTTATATCCTCTGGAAATCGAACTCCACTCCACCACAAATTTTTGGTTGGCGTTCTCATCATATTCATTTTCGTACAATGGAATCCCCTCAGGTGTTTGTAATCCCTTAAATGTAAGGTATGCGCCGGATGCAACATTTACGATGCTATAGGTTTTATCTCCTTTCTCTTCAAATCGAAATTGTTGTGTGAGGATTCGATCTTTGATCTTATAAAATTCTGCTCCCTTTTGAGGTTGCAAATCAGGCTGAGTTTGCCAGTTTTTTGCAGTGCCGGAGAAAGTCACAACGTCATCTGTCCAACGATTAGAAAGAAAGTAAGTGGTATCCGTATCCATTTGTATACGTTCTCTTTGTCGCTTTTCCGCCAGTTCTTTTTGGGATTTGGAAAAATTGTATGGAATACCATCGAACAAAACAACTGACCATTCGGCATTACGTGGGATGGAGCTATTATTGTTTTCGGATGTTCCTAAGAATACACGATCTCCCTGTGCAGTCCAAACAGAAGGTATTTCCTCATTATTTTTTTCGGCGATTCTTTCAATAAAATCATTCAAAGTGACAGGGCGATACAACCGGAATCGTGTAGAATCTTCCTTACTCACCATATCCCCGGTAAATAAAAAACCCATATTTTCCTGCTCCTTCTCCTTAGAAACCTGCAAATTGAACCCATCTGCGGTCGCATATACCCCCAGGGAATCGTCCTTGGACAGATAAAAAACAGGGTTTCCTTTCGGATCATATACATTCTTTAGCATCAACGCCTGATTTTCTATTTGCCCGGGATCTTGCCTTCTGAGTTCAACCTGCCCATTGCCTAAAGCGGTTAGCACTTTATTAGAATTGTAACTTTTTACCATTACATATTTACCGGTATATTGTTTAAGAATGGGTGCTGCGGAGGGGCCATAGGCAGACGTCATGGCTAACATTAGTAAATACAAGCCATACCTATACATGTGTTTAGACATAAAAGAAGGTTGGTTAGTTTATTTTCTTACACTCAATTATTGATGTAAGCTTCTCTAATATACACATTTCTGAATTGAAGGGGCTGTTGTCATAATGGAAACTATTAAGTAATGAACTTGTAATCCCACTTAGCACGAATTAAGGAGCTATGTTGAACAGGAAAATCCCGTTGTTAGTTTTTAATAAGTTTTTGTATCTGCTTTCCTTCGGAAGTGGATATCCTCACAAAATATATTCCGGAGGGATATGCTGAAATATTCATGCTTTCAGAGCCCGCAGAATACTCCACGGTGCGCCCATGGATATCCAGGATCTCTACGCTGACTAGATTGAGAGTTTCAGGAATGTCCACCCTGAAAGTATCACTAACCGGGTTCGGAACGATACTAAAAAGATCCGTTTCCGTATCAGGAGTGCTTAAGATAAAGTTCCGGTAGATGGCCTCATCACCGTTAGCTCGGGTCAGAGTTAGTTCCAACCCATCGCTTACCGAATTTATGCTGTAATACCCACTTTCCTGAATAAAATCAAAATAGGCGTATTCAAAATTCTTGAGAATCTGGATATCGCAATGTTCAGGGGAGGTAGAAAAACTGGTAGAAATCCAACTTTCTCCGGAGGGAATATCAAAGGTTCCCTCATAGGAGTTGCATGCCGCGTATCCTGTGAATGAAAGATCCTCTGAAATGATTAGGTAAGGATCAATACTCGGTACTATTTCATCGACGACGAAATCACCCCAAACGGTATCGATTGATATGATATACCAAGTGTTGAACAAGTTTGGATTGGGATCTGTGGGCACTCCATTTTCATACCAAAAAACTTTATCGGCACAGCCATTAGTTCCAACCACGTCCAGTTTATTATCCCCATTGAGATCGGCAGTAACTATATCTCTTTGACAATCCAGATTAAGGACAATGAATTGAGCTGCGCTAAAAGTTCCTGCCCCATTGAGGTTTTCGAATAGTGCGATCGCGTCTTCATACGAGCTGTAAACCAAGACGTCCATATCGCCATCGTTGTCTATATCGGCGGTCGTAACTTCATCAATTCCTCCCGTGCCATAACCTATATCATTTCGTGAGCCAAAATTTCCTTCTCCATCTAAATTTTCGTGCCAACCAATTACCTGAGAAAGCGTATAAAGTATATCCAGGTCACCATCTCCATCGAGATCGGCTGTATCAATGGATCCGGCGTTGTATTGGATTTGCACCAAATTAGCAGCTCCGAAAGTTCCTTCACCATCCAAATTTTCATACCAAACAACTTCATAATCACCATGAGCCGAAACCACAGCATCCATATCTCCGTCCCCATCGATGTCACCACTTGCCAATCCCGTTGGAATAGGTGTAACCAAGGAGATTATATTCTCCGGACCATACACACCTGTTCCATTTATATTTTCGTGCCATGCAACCTTGTCGTCATCACGCGCCGTAAATAAAACATCATTGTATCCGTCATTATTGAAATCGACGGCATGTATAAATTGTGGTTCCATGGAATTGTTATTGATCACATTATGTGTTCCGAATGTTCCTTGTCCGTCAAGGTTTTCATACCAAACCACTTGGTTAGCTTCCGATAGAGTTGCCAGTATATCCAGATCTCCATCATTGTCTACGTCTTCGGCTATGGCCATTCGTACTTGTGTTGCAACATCGCTAATAACATTCGTGTTATCAAATGTGCCCAAGCCATCAAGATTTCGATGCCATGTAATCCTATGATCGAGGCGGGAAGTGGCAACAATGTCAATAAATCCATCCCCGTCTATATCGGCGGGATATACGTTAGTGATAAAATCAATGTTGTCAGCCACCAAATTTGGAGGCCCAAATTGTGCCGAGCAAATAGAAATATTAATGAAAGTGATCCAAAGAATGATTAGGTTTTTCATAGCGGGTCCTTTTAGAATCATTTATAAGATACACAAATTTATGATTCGTTGGGTGTAAACCTCTAAAATCAACCTATTATGAGTACAGAAAGCTTTTGCAACCAGGAATTTAATTCAATTTATAGTTTTAAGAATCTAAGAATTTTTATTCCTTCGGAAGTCGATATCCTCACAAAATATATTCCGGAGGGATATGCTGAAATGTTCATGCTTTCAGTTCCTGTGGAATGCTCCAGAGTACGTCCCTGCATATCCATAGTCTCTATACTGAAAAGTTCGATCGATTCCGGAATGTCCACACGGAAAGTATCACTCACAGGGTTGGGAACAATGGCTATTCTTTCGAGCTCGGATATTTCCGTAGAGAGAATCGGACAATTCCCAAATGAGAGCATTCCGAAGAAATTTCCGGTCACATCGGCACCTTCGATTTCCACACGACTGATCGGCTCGTCCGAAATAAAACCAAAGAAATATTCGGTTTCGGGCGGTTCGTTCAACAAATAATCTCCAATTTGTTCATCGCTCTGGTTATAGATTCGATATCCGGTGATATTATTACCTGTATTAAAAACGGTATGCCCTGCGGCAAATACGTTTCCATCGGTAAAATGAATGATGGAATACTCAGGAAATGCAGCGTCACCCACAAGGTGATCCGAATTCCCAATCGATCCTGAACCGTAAAAAACCGTGAAATTGTTGGGGTTTGCCACAGTAATTACAATCCCTTCGACTATTTCCCCAGGTGGAAAGCAAGGATCTCCGGCACTGCTTATTTCATTTCCGCACACCATCATAGCCCCGGCACCCGGACCTCCCCCAAAATCCTCTGTAACGAGGGTTCCTCCACAGATAAAACTGTAAGCATCTTCGAACAGTATCCTATCATTAAAGATTTCAATGATGGGTTGTTTTTGGATAGTAGTTTCAATGTTGGAGAGTGAAGGAGAATCAGAATTTGGGTTTTGAGCCCAACCTTCCAGAATTGAAACTACACATAACGATAGTAAGAGTAGTTTCTTCATGATATTTGTGATTAGCTTGTCTAACTATCACAAATATAGCCATTTAGGGATTAATTGGGTTTATAGTATGCAGTGTCTATTCGTCCTTTTTCTTGTTTCCGGCTTGCATTCCGGCCCAAAGCGCAGTTCCCACACCCGCACCAATAGCAATCCCGATTCCGATATTATCGAGGGCGACACCCATGGCGGTTCCTACTCCTGCACCTATGGCGATCCAAAATCCGATGTTGTTTTTCATTAGAATGGTTTTCTAGGAAGTAATATATACTTACCTATAGGTGCATATTTCAACGAAACGTTACACTGCTTTGAAAGATTGAACTAAATGGCTTACCAACGAGACAAGCTCAACTGAAATTCTTCAATTCCAAATCAATCCCGGTTCTTTGCCAGGGTATAAAACGAATAATCGAGTTCAAGTTCAATATCGGCCAGGCGGTCCTTTGCTCCCAGGGAGGTGGTTTTATTCGATACCGGACGTGCATTAAACAGGGTCCAGTTTACCAGTTCTTTTCCTTTAGAATCTTTAAGTGCCAGGTTTACTTTCGCTCGTTGGGCTCGTTGATCTCCTTCCGGATTAGCACAAGCAGCACACCATTCCATCAACTTGGAAGATTTAGATGCTTTGCCGTGTTTCAATGTGATTCCTCCCTTAGGCAGGGATGGGATACCATACTTAAACGGATTTTCGCCTTCCTTTAATTGGACACGAGTAGTGATCGCTGTAGGAAGATCCACTACCTCCTGAAATGGTGTTTGTTCACCATTGGCAGATAATTCGAAGTAGAACTGGGGAGCAGATGCTGAAGATTCTTTCATATTTATACTTGTTTGGTTGGACTGCACATTCCTCTAAAGTTAATTAAAATTCCAAAACGAACTACATTACAATTGTTTTTGGTCGAAGGAATCATGAAATTAGACGGTTTTAAATTGAATTTCGGGTCATAAATCTTACATTTATAATGAGAATTTCCCCGGGATAATGCGAAAACCAACCCATAAATTTGTTTGGATCACCTCCTTCGTATGGCGATATGTTTGCCTGTTTTTTCTTTCGAGCACATCGTTGTCTGGGCAGGAAATCCGATCGCTAGATGACTTTGTCCTGTCCATCGACAGCCTGGAACGTGCCAATAAAATGGAGGAAGTTACGCTTACCTACCTTCAAGGATCGGATTGGGTCCTATCGAACGAAGTTGCCGAAGATGACCCGGTCTATTTGGATTTTCAGCTCAAGCGCACGCGGCACCTACTTCGTTTTTCGCAAATAGCTGTCGACAGTGCTATTCAAAGCTATCAGCATTTGTATCAAACAGCTTCTCGATCAAAAAATTACGAGATCGAAACCCGATCTCTCGGTTTTCTTGCCAATGCCTATCGCAGCAAAAGTGAATTGGGAAAAGCCTTCGAATACAACCAAAAAGAGATCGAAGCAGCGCGGCGCAGTAAAATGAATTTATTATACGGTAGGGCGCTCATCACAGAAATGGACATCGCCTATAATTCCTTGCCATCTCCTATGGAGCCCTCGGATCTGGAAGAACTGGTTACCAAAGGCACGGAAGTGATCCGATTTTCCGAAGATAATGAGCTACCTTCGGTGGTGCACTTCGGAAAACTCTATTTATCCAAATTCTATATCAAACAAAACGAATTGATCAAGGCCGAGGAGATCTTGTTCAGCATTTCCGATGAGGAATCCCTTCCAGTGACCTTTTCCAAGTACGAACATCTCTGTGAGATTGCCAAATTGAGAAACGACCTGAAGAATTATAGGAAATATACCCTGGAGTTTAAGACAAGAGCGTACAAAACCAAGCGAACCTTTGTTGCACTCAACGCCCATAATTATTTGCTGGATTATTCCTTGCAATCGGGTGCTGCAGATTCTGCTAGTTTTTATGCTGAAAAGTTAGAACAAAACCTGTCTGAAGTGGATACCACCAAATATCTGGACTTCCTCGACGTGTCGTATGCCACTCTTGCAGACTATTACAAGGGCAAAGACCTGAACAAGGAGTTGAGGTACATTTCGTATTCGGCTACCGTGAACCGGCTTATTTCAGCACGACAAAAAGAGGCGTTCTCCGCCATTATGAAATACAAGAATGAGGTGCAGGAATTGGAATCCGAAAATTCCAACCTGGCCAAAGCGAATTCTTTCTTTAAAAATAACCTGTTGCTTTCGGTTGGAATCCTGGTGGCCCTGGCGATCATTGCGATTTTGATATTTCAGAAATACAAAAAGAAAGCAGTGGAAGCAGCCGAGATCCGGGAAGAAAAGCAACATCTGGAAGAAAGTGTTCACAAACAATTTATCGAGCTTCATAACAAACAGCGAATCCACCTGGAAGACTTGAAATACATAAAAGCCGACCGCAATTATGTGGAGTTCTATACTTCCGAGAAACGCTATGTGGATAGACACGTATTGAGTTCGGTATTGGAAGAATTACCACCCAATTTTATACAGGTGCATCGTTCCTATGTTATCAATCGCAATTTTATCAAGTCTCACAGCCGGTCCACGATATTTCTCGATCCTGATATTGAGATACCGTTTTCGAGAACTTTCAGAAATCGACTCCAGCTAAGCTTGTAATTCGTCAACAATTACGTGTCACTCGTCCCATTTATTATGGTAAAGCGTTGTAAATGAATAGTTTTGAATGAACTCTAAAAACTATTACAATGAAAACTTTTATTCTATGTTGTGCTGCAGCGATCTTCACATTCAGCACACAACTCAACGCTCAATCCGAATTAAACCTTGACGAACTTCTCAGCCGATTGAATCAAAATATCATGGGAAGTATTTCTGATGTATTCACCCAGGAAGAAATCACTGTTCTCCAGGCACATTTTTCTGAAGTCAACAAGGGACAGGAAGTCGCCAATACAAGACTGGGAGGTGGTAAAGAAATGTTCTCTCCGGAAGTCCAGAATGACACCTTTGGTCATTTTGAAGCCGGAATGCCTGAGATTTTCAACAAAATTGGGACTTCAAACACCCTGGCCTTTGATGGTGCCGGTGCCTATAACCCTGTAAGTGGAACCTTCTTTGTAACCGACAATGATGGAAATGTGTACGATGTACATCCCGGGACCGGCGTTTATACGTTTTTGGGTAATTTATCCATGATGCCACCAGGAGAGTCGATCGTTGGGTTGGAATTTGACCCCACCGATATGCAGTTGTATGCGTTGTCTACAGATGGTGGTGGTAATACGGCCTTAAGTACAGTAAACACCAGCACCTATGAAATGACCAAGAAAGGCAACACCGGGCTTACCCTGGGAATTGCCCTGGGCTTTGATAATTTTGGATTGGCCTATGCCTATGACATCGACGACGACAATATGTACACCATAAATAAAGAAAATGGGGTAGCTTCCCTGCTGGGTTCTATAGGATTTGATGCTACCGGCGGACAAGGAATGGCCCTAAATCGAGCTACGGGTAATTTATATTTGGCAGCTTTCAACGCTACGAGTTTCCAAAGTGAATTGCGCATGGTAAACACCACCACTGGGAACACTACTAACATGGGAGCGATTGGATCTACCTCACCCGGCGGATTGCTTCAGTTTGGATGGACCAGTGTGTGGGATGAAAATCTGGGGAGCGCAGACGAAGCTTTCAGCAACTTCAATTTTTATCCGAACCCGGTAAGCGATCGGTTGAACGTTAGTGCATCTTCAGAAATTTCCGTAATACGTATATATAATATCCTGGGACAGCAGGTTGTGCACGCTAAAATCGATCGATTGAATGGGTCCGTCGATCTGTCTGGTCTGGAAACAGGCAGTTATTATATGAGTGTACAAATCGATGGAAAGCAGCAAAGTTATCCGTTGATCAAAAATTAAGCTGAAAATAACACCTGCATATATTCACCTTTACCGATAAGGTTAGTGCGTTCGATAAGTGAATTACCGGAAATAACATTTGTAATTGCTTCGTATTAACCTGGAAATTCTCAAATTTCATAATAGAGAAGTATAGTTATCCCGGTGTTTTTTAGAGTTGGTTCATTTATAAGAAACTAACTAACCCGATGCCTCCTCCTAATTCATTAATAAAGTTGATGGATTTCGGG